>JALHRS010000004.1:85020-137273 GCA_022841325.1 Lysobacterales bacterium
ATCGGCACGGTCACCGCATGGCTTGCGCCAATGAATCTCTCATTCGAAGCCGTTATCTGGTTGACGCTACGCCTTGCCGGGTGTTCGGATTCAGCAATCCGAGCAGCCAGGACTATGTTGGTCATCTTCTCCGCCTGCTTTCCCGCAATGTTCCCGCGAGTTGGTAAACGTCTGCGGTCAGTGCTGGAACCAACGGGAAGAAGAAACAGATACCTATTTGCAAGTGGTTGAGTTGCAAAGGGTATTTTTTGGTCTCCGAAGGCAGGGGTCGTGGGTTCGAATCCCGCCGGGCGCGCCATCTTCTGGTGACCTTGCTGTGGCGCTTCACTGCGCACGGCACCCGATTCCGTGCGCCGTGTGGTCGTCAGTCTCCTGCCGGTGCACCCGTCATTTGCGACGCAGCTTCGGACTGATGCCAATGATGCGCAGCTCGGCGTCGACTTCCACACCGTCTGGTTTCGACCTCGGGAAAAGACGCTCCCAGATGTCTGTGGCGGCTGATGCCATGGGGGAGCGTTGCACCAGCACGACGCGCGCGATGAGATCGGACTCACCGGGATCCAGCGCTTCGGCTCCCCTTGCGACCTTGAAGGACGTGGCGTCGGCGATTTCGAGAATGGATTTCGGCAGCTCGCTGACGATCGACCCCGCGCTGCTCTGCACGCGTCGCGTCACCAGCAGCCAATGAAAGAGCCGTCTGCCCTGACCTTGATCATCAAGCTCGGCGAGCAGTCCATGAGGCTGCACCTCGCCGTCGTCATGCCTCAGCTGCCATGCCCCTGCATCGTGAACCAGACGGAGCGGCTGATCGAGGCACGCGAGCTTCGTGCCATCCGGCATCAGATGATCACGTCGCGGC
This sequence comes from Lysobacterales bacterium, assembly GCA_022841325.1. Lineage (GTDB taxonomy): Bacteria > Pseudomonadota > Gammaproteobacteria > Xanthomonadales > SZUA-5 > JADKFD01. The sequence continues at coordinate 85,880 of JALHRS010000004.1, forward strand.
CAGAACTGGGTCCAGCGACCCTGGCTCCAGCGCGAGTAGCGCGGCGCCACGGTGATGGCCGACTCAGTGCCTGGCGGCAGAATGATGGTTACCGAATCGGCTCGCGCAGGGAGCATGAGTTCAGCGGAAGCGAGCGTGACGTAGCGATGCTCGACAATCGCTTCGAGTCGAAGGCTCCAGACGCCCGGCCTGGCATCCGGGCGCAGGTCGAACTGACGCACCAGCGTCAGCCGATGAAGCTGCGTCGGCAGCGGCGCCCGCGTCAACGCCGCGATCTGATGTCCGCCGACGGAGATGACGATCTGCGGGTTGTGGTCTTCGATCTTGATCTCGGTGGCATCGAGTTCGATGGTCAGCGGCAACCCGGTGGGGTGTTGATCGGCGGGTCGAACATCGATGATCAGATTGCCGCTGCTGGCGAAAGCGCTGATCTGCGCCGCGGAAAGCACGCGCCGATCGATCGGTTCACGTAAATAGCCGGCAAAAGCGCTTGGCTCCAGCACTCGCCGCATGCGTAGCTTGGCAAAGTCGAAGGCGCCTGCTCCGCCCACCGTGAAAACCGCTCCAAGCTGACGGCGATTGTTGATGTCGCGATCGAAGGTCAAGCCGAAGGGACCGGCAACTCGCAGGGGTGGCAACTCGCCACTCGGGATCCTGACATCCGCAGACAAGATCGGATCGGCGCCGATTTCGGCGCGGGCGATCCGTTCAGTGATCTCGCACCTCGGCTCGCCAGCGATTTCGGTGCAGGTTGGCATCCCATCACCATCGATCGGGCATAGATCGCGGGCGATGGGCTCGACTTCCACGTGCAGGCCCTCGGCCAGTCCTCGCTGATACCAGGGCTCCTGCAGTACCAGCAATATGTCGCCCGCCGTGCTGTCGCCCTCGCCATCGAGCAAGGGCAGCATCAAGCCGAAGGCCGGCTGTGGGAGGGCCACTTCGCTGATGGCGGGAAGTCGCAGACGACGATAGCGGTCGTAGTCGTCGACGATCTCTACCGGCTCCACCCGCAGCTGTCTCGCATAACGATGATGGGCAACGAAAGTCGCACGCACGACGTCCTCGTGGCGATGTGGCTTCGGCCATCGGTGCAGGGTGATGCTTGCCACACCTGCCGGCACCGGGCAGCGCTCGCTGACCGGTGAGGTGTTCAGGCGTTCGATGAAGTTCGATGTTTCCCACAGCATGCCGCTGGTTTCGGCGCTGTCGGTCTGCTTCGGCCGCCGATTCCAATTGGGCTCTGTTGCTCGCGGCAGCGTCTCGACGCCGCGACCATCCCAGCGCCAGTGCTGGCGGGATACGGCGATCTCGCGAACGTTCTTGGCGAGATTTGCGTTCGGGCCGATCGGCGCGGTGTATTTCACAGCCACGCTTTCGTCTTCATCATTCAGCTCGAGCGCCTGCAATAAATCAGCTGCGTCCGGCAGAAACTGGTCAGCCGATTCGATCAACAACGAGCGCGGGCTCAACCAGACGTGATCGGGATCAGCACCGGCGGGAGCATAGGTGGATTGCAGATCCGCCACGCAGCGCTGCGTCCACAGCTGTCGCTCGACGCCGGCGTAAACCCGCAGCTGTGCGCAGGAATTGGCCGGTACGCGGATGGTTAGGCGGTTGCCATCTTGCTCCATCGACAACTGCGAAGCGCCCATCTCGACAGCCAGGATCACCGCCTCCGACCAGGAGTTGCGGGTCTGTTCGGCCAGGCTGGCAGCGTCTGCAAGATCGCTGTGTTGCCCTGCGCGCTGGAGCGAGATTCGTCGGCTGTCGATGCGCCGGGTTGCCGGCCATACCTCGTGAAGCTCGATCTGCAGCGAGTCGACGGCAGGGTCGCAGAAACTGAGCTGGCTGCGCTCGCGCTGGGGCAGTTGCTCGAGATCGAAATCCCGCAGACGCTCGAAGGCAACGCGATAGTCGGCGCGCGCCGCGATGGGACCGGTTGAACGCTCGTCGGCAGCCAGCCACCGATCCAGCACCGAGTAGCTGGTGGCTGGCGCGCGCAGTATCAGGCTGCGATTTGGCGCTCGGCCGTCGAGCAGCAGCAAGGAAGTGCTCGGCTCACGGTCGATCCTCGCCGGAAAGTGGGATGGCGGCAGCTCGTGAATCGCCAGAGCGGCGGCTTCTGCCAGCAACACCGGATCCTCGTCTGGCTTCGGCGCTGTCAGGCCCTGGGTGGGCCATGCCGTATGCAGCGCGGTGTCGAGCAGACAGGCTGCGACGGGTGAACGCCGATAGTAGCGCTGGGTGGCGAAGACCGGCGGATCAAAGGCGGCGCCGCCAGCGTCGACGTGCGCACGCAAGGCCGTGGGGTCGCCAGGTTCCTGCAGGTCGGCCGGCAACACGCCAGCATTGCCGACCAGCAGCAGCGCCGCCTGAACGTCGAATCCGAAGCCGAGCGTCGGCTCGAAGCTCCAGGGCGAATCTGAATCGGCCAGCGGCAGCAAGGCCTCGCGATCGCTGTCCGAACCTTCGGACTCGCCTGCATAGTCGCTTGAGGCAAACAGGCTGTCGCCCTGATAGGCGATTTCCACCCCGTCATGCGCGTGCTTCTCCTGGCCGCGACTCACCTCGGTCAAGGTCAATGGAGAGGGCGCCAGACTCCGCGTCTGGTGACTCACGGCCTCGCTCAGACACCGCCATGGACGGGTCTCGCCGGGGCCGTTGGTGCGCAGGAACAGGAGTGCGCCAGCGCTGGCTTGGGCTTGTTCCTCGGTCGCGACGCCGCTGACGAAAACCGGCCCGGCCGCCGCCGTGACGGCGTTGTGGGGATCCTGTCCGTCGACCGTGTCGAGTTGCCGCGAGTACAAGGATGCGTGGTCCAGCGCAGGCGTGATCCAGGCCGAATCCTGCCGCGCGCCGATGCGCGAGAGCAGAAAGACATCCGCCCCTTCGAAACTCACACCCAGGTCCCAGCGGCGGGCGACAATGCCGTCGGCGCTGACATCATCGCCAGCGCTGGCCGGATGATCGACCCTCAGGCCAGCGAGGTCGAAGGCAATACTGGCGATGCCGTCGTCGCCGGTTACCGCCGCCCGCGCCAGCAGCACGGTGTGGTACACCACCCGATTGAATGGCGCGGGTTGCACCGCCAGACCGGCCAGAAAGCGCGGCACGGCGAAGCGATCCTGATCGTCGATATCGTCAGCGCCGGTGAGGGCGAAGGTCGTGTTGCCCAGGCGGCCGCGCTCGACCAGCAGCGCATCGAGCTGCGCTCGTATCGACGCTGCGGCAGCAATCGCCGGGCCAGTGATCCGCTGAGCCGGGGTCGGAATGTCGCCCGGTGCTCCGATGGCCAGCGACAGATTCTGGAAACGCCACGGCGCGAAGATCCCGACATGATCGATCCCCTGCGCAGCCAGCGCCTGCCATCTGGGATCATCAGCAGCACTGGTTGCCTGCACGCCGATGAAGACCGCAAAACCCAGCTCTGCTCCGGCATCCAGCTCCGGCATGCGAACCACGTCGGTGGTGATTTCGATTTCCATGGTTCGCGCTCCTATGCTGCACGCGCCAGCTTGGCGCGCGCATCTGATTTCGACATTGCTCGTTGGCCACTGCCTTTGGCGAAGGTGTACTTCACCCCGGTAGAGAACCTGACCTTGAAGAAGCGCGAGATGCGCACGGTGACGCTGATCTGGCCGGTGCCGACCAGCGAGCGGTTGGCGCCGTAGGTCAACACCAACATCACCGCAACATCGATGTGCAGCCAGCCCCACACGGTGGCATGACCGCGTAGCAGTAAGCTGAGGGCCAGCGTGAGCCCGCCCTGGTTCGAGCGATAGCTGCCGCGCACGCTCAGCAACAGAACCACCGAACCCCGCATCGGGCCGAGGTTCAACGCCGCGCCAGCACCTGCGCTGATCCCGAGTGACACGGTGCTCGCCAGCTGCTGGCTGCTGGGAACGTAGTCGACATCAACTTCGAGCCAGCCGCCGCCGCCGAGAAAGGCGACGAAGATCGCAAAGGGCATTGATTCTCGGGCGAGGTTCAAGCCCACGCCGATCCTGAATTCAGGATGCACCCGGAGCTCGAAACGTGCCCCCAGGGACAATCCGACGATACTGACCGCACCCGCGCCGGTGGCCGGGATCGGCAAGTCGAGCAGCGCCCGCAAACCCACCGGGCGGCCCGATTCGGTCAGCAGTTCGAGTCTGAACCCGTCTTCCTCGCTGCCGAAAGCGCGCACTGCATCGCCCATCCAGGCAATCAGCTGGTTCAGTTCGATCTGTTCGGGTTTCAAGTCAAAGCGCAGCCGGCCGTTCTCGAAGCGCAACGCGGTTTGCCTGAAGGTCACCAGCGGTTGACCACTGATTTCCAGCTGCCAATCGGCGGTGATGGCTGCCGAAACGCTCTTCTGGCTACTGCCGTCGAGGGCGATGCGGAGCCGCGAATGCGCTTCGAATCGTGCGCGCTCCAGCAGTGCGAGTTTCAGCGGCTGGAACTCGAACATCGTGCCCTTGCTGGCCAGCTCGATATCGATCGATGCGTCAAGCCACGCGCTCTGCGATTCCTTGTCGAAGCCGTGCTTGACGATCAAGTCCTCCGGAAGGATATCCGGCATCGAAATCGCCCTGAACACCTCGCGAACGCCGGCGAAATCCGGCAGGATCTTGTCCAGATCGAACTTGGAAAGCGCGCCAGGGATCAGTTGATCGGCCAGCTCCGAGGTTGGCAGGCGCACACCGAAGGCTTTCAGATCCGCGCCTGCGCGGTTGATCAGTGCCGCCATCGGACTCGACTTGATCGCATTGCGTGCGTCGTCGAAGAAGTAGGCGATCCGCTCGCGGTTGAAGCGCATCTCGGGCAGCAAGGGTCCAGCGCCGACGGCCCGGATCAAGCGCAGTGTGCTGTCGGGATCGGCGAAACTCGGCGCTTGGCCCAAGCGCCGCAATTTCTCGTCGAAGGCTTCGATCAGTTCGCGCGCGCCGGTGGCCTGATCGCTGAGCCAGCGTTCAGCGATGGCAGCGACGCGTTCGATTTCCTGAGCCGGCTGGTCAAAGTCGATGGCATCCAGTTGCCCGCGGAGTTTCGCGATGGCGCTTCCCAGCAGGCGGTCGGCTGCATCCTTGAGTTGGCCGAGCGGCGCGAGCAACTGTGCAAAGTCGCTGCACAGCGATTCGATCCGCACCAATAGATCGGTAGTGCCGGCGGCAAAGGCCTGATCGATAGCCTGCATCAGACTTGCACTTGCCGCGTTCATCGCTGCGCGCAGGTCCGCCATCTGGACCTGGCCACCTTGCGCAACCGCAGTCACGTGCTCGCTGATGCGCTCGATGCAGCGGGCCGCCCAGGCGTTCAACTCAAATCCCGGCGCAACCGCAGCCGCCATCCAGGCCGTTGCGATGGACTCGAAGCGCTCCGTTGCGAGCTGCGCGACGGCGAAAGGCCCCTGTGCTCCGAACCAAACAGCCCGTCCGTCCTGGAGCGTCTGGCGAATGCTCGCTTCAGAGCCTGCGGGATCCAGCTTGTCCAGTTCCCGGCGCACGGCCGCCAGCATTTGCTGGAGGCCGGCGATGGCGCGCCCGGCGATCGGAGGCGGTGTGGGCAATGCCTGGCTCAACTGCTGCAGCTGGTTGTGCACCGCTGCCTGAAAGCGGGCGATCTCAGCCGTACGCTGCGCGATGTCGCCAATCACGGCGAGGATTGCCTTTTCTCCGGCGTCGTAGGTCGCCAGCGCTTCCTTCTGCAGCGCAATAATCGCGGTGTTCGCGTCGACGACGGCCGTTTCGATGGCCTCAAGTCCGTGACCCACCGCGCGTTCAAGCGGCATTTGCAATTGCACGCTGCGCGCTTCATGCAGTGCGGCGATGGCTTGTCGAATTTCGCGATCGATGCTCTCAACCGCAATGCTGGCCTCGCCGTCGAAGAGCTGAAGAATGGCCTGGATGCGCGAAGCCAGGGCTGTGCGCAACCCCAGCCGCTGCCGCTCCAGATAATCCGTGCAATGGCGCTTGAGCGGCGCACAGAGGGTCTGTCCGCCGGAGTTTCCGGCAATCGTGCGCAGTTTCGCCAGGGCCTCAGCGATCGGTTGTGCGCTTTGGTCCAGAAGCCCGATCAACGATTTCTTCTTCTGCTCAAAGGACTCCCGGAGCTGAGTCGATCGGTCGCGCGCCGCACTCGCGATCTCGCTTGCCAGTTCATGCGACTGGCGACACAAGTCGGTCATGCGAGCCAGGGTTGTTGGCGTCGGGTCTGCCGCCGAAGGCCGCAGACGCCCTCGCGTCACGGTGAGCGTCTGCAGCGGCGCGGCGAGTGTCGCTGCGCTGCGTTCAGCCAGCAGATTGGTGGCGCGCTGGGCATCGATGCGGTGCGTGACACGCTCGAATCCAGCCGGAACGAGCGGCGCATTCGGCAGCGACTCGTCGCCGTTCTCGCCCATGTTGGGCAGCGTGTCCGGCAGGGGTACGGGACGATCGATGTAGTCAATGCCGCTGAAGGCTGGCCAGCGATCGGTATCGGCGTCCAGTTGCGGATCCGTCGCGCTGAAGAAGTACAGGTTCTGAGGTTCGGTGAAACCCGCGCTGACCTCGGGGAGGTCGGCGTCAGGCGGACCGGCGAGCAGGGCCAGCACCTCGGGCTTCGGGAAAAGCCTGGGATCAGCATGCTCGTTCCAGAGTGGAATCAACACGCCTTGCGCATCATCCTGACCCCAGCGACCCTGCACATTGATGCGCGTGGAAACAAAGCGCACCCCCCTGAACGGCCCGATCGTGCGCAGATCGGTTTCCGGGTCTTCCGGATATAGCCGCTCCGGCTGCAGGATCTCGATGTATTCGGCCACCTTTCTGAGTACGGGACGTCCTTCATGGCGTGGCTGCTCGCAGCGCATCTGCTCGCTCGGCAGGGTCGAGCGCTCATAGACGATGACATGCTTGGCACGATGCCAGTACACCGCGATCCGCCCAATGCGCTCAACCGCGACGATCTCGTTGCGACCGAGCGCGGTGCGACCTCGGATGATGGTCTTGTCGAGCGCGAACCCCGCCTTGAACTCGCCAAAGCCGCCGAGCGCCGTCAGCACCGGTTCGGCGAGTGAGGCTGAGGTCGAGGCCGGGTTTGGCCGCGCCCAGACTTCCTCATAGACGGCGCGACTTTCGAAGGGCCAGGCGACACCGCCCTTGAGCGCGCCATCGGGCGCGTGACTACCTGCGGGCCTTTCGCCCACCGGATACTTGAGATCAGCGCTGCTGCGCAGAGTGAAGCGGACGCCCCTGTCGAGGACTGCGCGCGGCAAGGACTCACCGTCGGCAGCGCGTGCGTCATCGATAGCGAGCTCAAGGGCCGCCGGCCGCTGCGCCAGCAGCGAACTGCCGGAAAGCCAGGAATCCGCGCGCCGACGCCGTGCCGCGCGCCGCGGATCGTTGCTGGCGCCGTGCTCGATGAGGTCCCTGTCGATGGGCGGGTTGAAATCGCCGCGCCGCGCGAAAGCCTCCACCCAACGAACGCTGCCTGGCGTCAGGCCGCCATCGATGGTGACCTGCATTCCGTATAGCAGTTCGAAGCGACTCGAAACGAGGGTGGCTCCAGGCGCACGCTGACCCGGATAACCGAATACCTGCCGCCAGTTCCAGATCGCGTCTTGCAGGTTCTGATTGTTGCCGAGGGTCAGCGCTACCTGCGCTGGCGGGCTCAGTCGATAGTCAAGCAAGGCACCGGGGGCGATCGTTGGCGGCGTGCCGCCTTTCTCCATTTCCTCGCCCAGCACCTGCGGGGGCAATCTCAGGCTGCGCGCAAGTTCCTGATTGTCGAAGACCATGCGCCATCGTGGTCCCTCGACGGATTCGCTGTAGTACGCGAGTTCGCCGTCGGCTCGGCCGCTTCTGCTGCTGGCCAATTCGCTCGCCGGCAACTCGGCAATGAACAGCCGCGACGGATCGATCAACAGCATGGGTTTGGCTGGCCCCGTCGGCGCGGCGACTGGCGTCAGGGAAATCTCGAAGCGTCGGTCCTTGCCCTGCTCCCAGTTCTCCTCGGATTGCAGCAAGGCGACCACCTGATCGTCGCTGATTGCCCCGCTGGGAAACAACAGAACGGGATCTTCCTCGCCTGCGCCGGCGCGATCTTCATCGGGCAGCGGATCGGAGGTGCCGGGTGTGATCGCCAGCACCGGCCAGTTGAACAACACGACGCGCCCAGCCCGCAGCGCGAGAGGCTCGGTGGCCTGGGAGCCGATCCGATAACCCTGAAAATCGAGGCGCACCACGGCGGCAGCCTTTCTGGAGATCGCTGATTTCTCGATCGAACCCAGGCGCAGGTCCATGCTGCCAATGCGCACGGTTTGCCTGGGCAGCGTTGTTGCCGTGATGGCCAGATTCAAGGTCTGTGCCTTGGCCGAATAGTCGTCAACGGAAAGCAGGGCGCGCAGGGCGTCTTCCGGCGAGGTCGACAGCAGAGTGCTCGACGGAACCGCCGCCGCTGGGTTGACGATGCGGCCCTGGTAACTGACCTCCGTGCCGTCGTGCGCTCGAATCAACGGAAATCGACCGTCACCCGTTTTCTCTTGCTTCAGATAAGGCTGGCGCAGCGCAAAGCCGGGCTCGCATTCAAACTCGTTCCTCTCGAGTTCGGTGCCCAGGCTCAGCCATCGCCGCGGCCGGCAGCGCCAGCGAAGTCGGGTCTTCGCGGTTTGATGCGCAGTGACGCACGACAGGCCGCTGGACCCGCGCAGAGCATTCAGTGCCAGCGACAGCGGTGAGATGATCGTCTGTTCGACAATGTCCGCTGCGCCGGCTTCCGACTCGATTTCGATCCACTCCGTCGCCAGCCCCAGACGCTTCTGGTGGTACTCGAACAGCTCCGCCGACTGGATTTGCGCGATCGTGCGGCTCCTGATGTTGCGCAAACGATCGAAACGATCCTCGATCCCGGCGACGAATACCGTCTTTTTCCTCAGCAGCGGCGCCTGCAGGCCGAGCAACAGCGCGTCGCTCTCATTGTCGCGCCTGACGGATCTTGCGATCAGTTGAATCTTGGTATTGGGATCGCCCTGCGGCGTTTGCCAGCTGCCGTCGTATTCAGTCTTGTCAAAGGGATCTGCTCCACACAGTGCAGGAGTCAATTGCCGGGCAACGCCGCCCGGAGGACGATAGACGTCAGCTTCGCCGCCCCGCCAATCCGCGCCTTCGCCCTTCGTCAACCCGAATGCGCTGGCCAGGTTGTCGACGCTCAGCAGACTGCTCGCCGCGATGCGAGTGCTGTCGGTTTCGCTGGTGCGACCCAGGGTTGCCAGCAGGGGATGTCTGTTTGTGTCGCTGGCAAAACGCAGCAATGACCAAAGCTTGAGCTGCAGTACGCCATCGACCAGTGCGAGCGTGGAGTCGGACGCATCCTCCTTGCCGAAATACGGTTCAATGGCCAGCGCGAGGATATTGCCCGTCGTGTAGAACTCCAATCGACGCAGGTTGCCGAGTTTGGTCGGGGCGCCATCCAGCGGAACCAGGCGGCCACCACTGATCTGGAATCCGTGCGTGACTGGCGTCTTCCCTGCATAAACAATGACTTGTCCACTCATGGCAAACTTCCTCGCTCAAAGGTCGGCAATGGCGCGTTCAACCAGACGTGCTTCGTCTTCACGGCGTCGCAGCAGGCCGCCCAGACCTTTGCCCTGCCAGATCCGCTTCATTGAGCGCAACTGTGCGGCAATGCCGCGCAGGCGTTCTGCGGCCTCCATGTCCGCATCACAGAGCGCGCGAATCTCGCGCATCTCGCGCCGCCGATCTTCGCCAGGCTTGTCGACCAACGAGGCGCCGCGATTGAGCACCAGCGACAGCAGCGCGCCCTGCGCGCGTGGCGGCAGCCGCCGCGCCTTGGGAAAAGCGCGCAAGGTATCGCTCCATGCGGCATCGATCATGACTTCGACGAACACCGCCAGCGATGCCGATTGGCTGATCCGAATCGACTTCAGCGACAGCGCCAGAGCCTGTGCGTCTGGGCCAATGCGTCCGATAGCCACGCTGAGACGCTGCATCTCATCTGTCGCCAGATGGGCCTGCCAGGCACTCTCGAACTGATCGCGCGTGCGATAGCCGAGGTCATAGCCGTAGCCAATGGTGATGCCCGAACGACCGCCAGGCCATTTGCCGGGCTGATTGACCCCTTCGTGCTCGAGAATGAGCGCTTGAGCATCGGGGTGAAGTTCATAAGCCGACGCCGATGAGCCAGTACCCGCAACAGCGGCCAGCGCTGGCGTCGTTGCCGGCACGATGGCTGCAGCTGGCTTGGCCATTGCGAGACGCTCAGTGTCATCGCGCACCACACGGAGCAGATCGTCGCCGCTGTCGCGAATCCTGATTCGGGCCGCCCTCGACAGAATGATGCAGCCATTCGAAGCTGTTCCCGGTGCCGCGATGCTGTCACCGTGGATCAGGAAGCCACTCCGCAGTGGCTTGCACATGAAGTTGCCGGGATCAGGATCGAGCGGCAGCGTGACCGGCGTGGGATTGTTTCTTTGGGCGCGGATGCGATAGCCGCCGCGCGGTAAAGGTCCCAGGTCCTTCACGCATTGAGAGGCCGGATTGTTCTTGTGCGGGTCCTTGCCCGCGTATCCCGTCTCCAACTGGGCGCCCTGCGGATCGAACATCGCGCCCGTTTCCTGCACATATATCCACATGAGCGGCTCCGGTTTGCCCTTTCGTCGCGAAAAGGAGGGTCGCGCGCAGGTTTTGTCGCGGTTCATGATGTAAATCAGTGTATCTGCGTAGTTCGGTCTTGTTTTGCCCTGACGCGTACTGAGGCGGCGCACGCGCCGGCGCGGCTGAGCCTGGCTTTCCCCGGTGATGGCGACGGGGCCCGGAAAGACACTGAAGCGCGGGCACGCCATACTTCAGGGCTCTTGTTGTCCGCCCCCATCGCTGCTCATGGCCAAACTCTATTTCTACTACTCGGCGATGAACGCCGGTAAGACCACGGTCTTGCTGCAAAGCGCCCACAATTACACCGAGCGCGGGATGCGTACGCGCATCTACACGCCGCGTCTGGACAACCGCTTCGGCGTGGGTCAGGTGCGTTCGCGCATCGGCCTGGTGGCTGAGGGCCATGTGTTCGATGCTGAGGACGATCTGCTGAAGCGCGCGCAGGCTGATATCGCCGAACACGGCGAGCTGCACTGCGTGCTGGTCGACGAGGCCCAGTTTCTGAGCAAGGCGCAGGTCTGGCAGCTGACCGATATCGTCGACAAGCTCAACATTCCGGTGCTGGCCTACGGTCTGCGCACCGATTTTCAGGGCGAGCTGTTCGAGGGCAGCCAGTACCTGCTGGCCTGGGCCGATTCGATCAGCGAGATCAAGACCATCTGCCACACCGGGCGCAAGGCCACGATGGTGGTGCGTGTGGACGACAGCGGCCGCGCCGTGACCCAGGGCGCGCAGGTCGAGATCGGCGGCAACGAGCGTTATGTCTCGGTGTCGCGGGCCGAGTTCAAGCGCGTGTTTGATGGCGAGGGCGCGATTCCGCTGAAGCAGGGCAATCTGTTTGGGGAATCCTGACGGGCGAGGCCGGTGGGGGTCCCGGTCGCCCCTGGCGGTGCGCTCATTCGCGCATCAAACCGTGGAAGTAGGTCACGTTGACCCGAAGGGTCTACGTGACAGCTGCGTCAGTCACGTCGGCCGCTACGCGGCCAAGATGGCACCTACATGAAAATCAAAGACGTGCGGCATTTTTGGTGAGGGCGGCGATTGCCTGCGATCGATGGCGCGCGGCGCTTGCGAAGCGTCGCGGACAAAGTCCGCTCCCACGGGTCAGCGCAGCTACGCCAGCCAGGCCGGGATCTGCTGCCAGAAGCGTTGCTGGGCCGGTGTGGGCTTGGCCGGTGGTCGTTGTGCCAGGCGCTGCAGATCGTCCACGGTATCGAGATCGCAATGGCTTTCCAGCTGGATCAGCGGCAGTCCCTGGCCGACCTGATCGAGGAAGCGCATGGCGGTATCCGGGGCGCCGTAGGGCACGCCGGACCAGTCGTAGTGGGACAGATCGGCATTGCTGCCGAACAGCACGAAGCCGCCATCCTCGGCCAGCGAGATCACGCGGGCAAGATCGTGTTCCAGCGCATGGCAGGCGTCGGCAATCTGCCAGGCATTGATGGCCGGCGCATCGGCACCCAGCAGGATGGCGCCCTGGTGCCTTTGCAGCAGGGCCTCGTAGACCGCGCTCATGCGGGCGCCGAGATCAGCGTCGGGCTGCACCAGCACCGGCCACTCGCCCCATGCGGCTGCGCCTTCGGCTTCGGCTACGGCCCAGTAGGGTTGCAACGAGCAGCGCATGGAGGCCTGGCTGACGCTCTCGCGCACGCAGGCGACGCTGGCGCGGTAGACGGCCAATGCCGCATCAGCGCCGATCGTAGCTGCCAATCGGGTCTTGACCGGACTCAGGGCCGAGGTCTTCACGAATACCGCCAGGCCGATGCTCATCGCGATCTGGACTCCTGCCAGGCTTGCGTCCAGGTCAGCCGCTGGTGCCGCAAGGTGGTCAGCAACCAGCCCTGATCACGGTATTTGCGGGCGCTGGTGCCGAGCGGCGCCGGAATGCGTCTGATTGGAATACCGCTGCGGCGGGCTTGCCAGATCAAGGCGTGATCTTCGCCATAGGAACGCGACTCGTCGAAGCAACCGAGTTCGTAAAAGCAATGGCGCCGCAATACCAGCCCCTGATCGCCGAAGGGCAATCCGAGCTTGCGGCTGCGCCAGTTGGCCGCGGCGGCTGTCAGCCCCATCAGCGCCGGTCCGTCGTTGAGGAATTTCAGATCGAAGTAGCCGATGGCGTCCTCGCCGCGGGCGACAAACTCGGCCAGGGCCTGAAGCGTGGCGGCCTCAGGTCGGCTGTCGGCGTGCATGAACCAGAGCCAGTCGCTGTCGATGCCGGCGGCGCCGGCATTCTGCTGACGTGCTCTCCCGCGACTGGATTCAGTCCAGCGTTCGTTCAGTGCTCGCGGGCGCGCTTGCAGATCGCCGTGCGCGAAGACCAGACGGCGTTCCAGCTTCGGGGCCAGTCGATCCAGCACTCCCAGCAGTTCGCGCCAGCTGCGATCACCCGGGCCTACCGGAATGACCACCGCCACGGTCTCCAGCTCGGAGTATCCAGTCCCGGTCGCATCGCGAGTCTCGTGCGCCGAGTCCCGCATGAGGCTTACTCCGGTCGTGCCAGTTCCTCGTCCGTGGGCAGTGGCTGACCGGTGTAGGCGTGCAGAAAGGCCTCGGTCAGCAATTCCGAGATGGTTCCATGACGCAACTTCTTGATTTGCCGACGAGTGCGCTCGTCCGTGAGGATCTTGAGCACGTGCACCGGGATGGTCACGGTGATCTTCTTCGTCGCCTCGGCGCGCTTGCCGCGCTCGATGTACGGATTGACGAACTTGTTCTTGGCCATTCCACCCTCCATTCGCGCCGAAGGCTACTGGCTTGCGCGGCTGCGGTCCAGCGGCGAGGCGATCCAGGGCGTGGCGGGGGCGGGGCAGTCACAGGGCACACCCAAGCCCTTGCGTTTGCTGGCGGGGAAGAGCTTCAACGCGGAGAACGCGGAGGATCGCGGAGAACGCGGAGAGAAGCACAGCGTCATTTAAGAGGCTTTCCTCTGCGTTCTCTGCGCCACTCTGCGTTCTCCGCGATCGGCTTCTGGCCACAAGGCTCGGTGGTTCCCGGTCTTCGCGGGCGCAGTGAAACACGGCGGTCGCGACGCGAGGTCGCTGCCACTTGACGGGCTTTGCCGGCTCGCCTACGATTCCCACCAACAGACGTCTAGACGTCTATACATCTGAACTTCCAGACTGCCACGAGAGTATCGCCATGAGCCAGCAACCGGAACATCGCTTCGAGACCCTGCAACTGCATGCCGGGCAGACGCCGGCGCCGGGCACCAATGCCCGGGCGGTGCCGATCTACCAGACCACCAGTTACACCTTCGATTCGGCCGAGCACGGCGCCAAGCTGTTTGCGCTGCAGCAGTTCGGCAACATCTACACCCGGATCATGAATCCGACCACCGATGTGTTCGAACAGCGCATCGCGGCACTGGAAGGCGGCGTGGCTGCAGTGGCGACGGCCTCGGGTCAGGCTGCCCAGTTCCTGGCCATCACCACCCTGTGCCAGGCCGGCGACAACATCGTCTCCACCAGCCTGCTCTACGGCGGCACCTACAACCAGTTCAAGGTGACCCTGCCGCGGCTGGGCATCCAGGTGAAATTCGTCGATGGCGATGATCCGGAAGCGTTCCGCGCGCTGATCGATGCCAATACCAAGGCGCTGTATGTCGAGACCATCGGCAACCCGGGCTCCAATGTCCCCGATTTCGAGAAGATCGCCAGGATCGCCCACGAGAACGGCATCCCGCTGATCGTCGACAACACCTTTGGTGCCGGTGGCTATCTGGCCCGTCCGATCGACTTCGGCGCCGACATCGTCGTCGCCTCGGCCACCAAGTGGATCGGCGGCCATGGCACCAGCATCGGCGGCGTCATCATCGATTCCGGCAAGTTCGACTGGGGCAACGGCAAGTTCCCGCTGTTCACCGAGCCGTCTCCGGCCTATCACGGCCTGAAGTTCTGGGAGGTCTTCGGCAAGGACGGTCCTTTCGGCAACATCGCCTTTGCGATCCGCGCCCGCGTCGAAGGCCTGCGCGACATTGGTCCGGCGGCTTCGCCCTTCAACAGCTTCCTGTTGCTGCAGGGGCTGGAAACGCTGTCCTTGAGGGTCGAGCGCCACAACCAGAACGCCAACGCCCTGGCGCACTGGCTGCGTTCGCATCCGCAGATCAGCAACGTCAATTACCTCGGTTTCACCGAGCACCCCAGCCATCTGCGGGCCAAGCGCTATCTGCGTCATGGCTTCGGCTCGGTCTTCACCTTCGAGGTACTCGGTGGCAAGGACGCGGCCGAGGGTTTCATCAACGGCCTGAAGCTGGCCAGCCATCTGGCCAATGTCGGCGATGCCAAGACCCTGGTGATCCACCCGGCCTCGACCACGCACCAGCAGCTGACCGATGCCGAGCAGCGCAGCGCCGGGGTCACGCCGGGTCTGGTTCGGGTCTCGGTGGGCATCGAGCACATCGAAGACATCATTGCCGACTTTGCCCAGGCGCTGGAGACGGTGGGGGTGCGCAAGTCTGCGTAAAGCGGGAAAAGGGGAGAAGGAAAATGGAAAAGGGGAAGAGCCTGTCCCCGCTTCGACTGCCTGATCCCCGCCCGCGGGCCATGAACTCGCCGACGTAGGTCATGTTGTCCGCGTCAGCGGACTACGTGACATCGAGTTGCGTCACGTAGCTCGCTACGCGAGCAACGTGACCTACAACGGCAAGTCAATAACTGACGATAGGGGTTCATGGAGAGGAGCGAAGCGACGAAGCAATCCAACGCTTTTTGTAGCTGTACGTCTGGATTGCTTCCCCGGATCAGATCCGGGGGAAGCAATGCCTCCTCCTCGGAGCGCTGACGCCGGCACCGACGCAAACCCGCTCTTCCATTTTCCCTTTTCCTTTTTCCTTTTTCCTATTCCCCTTTCCCATTCTCCCAAGCCGCCATGACCTCGACTCCGCCGCTCCCGCCCGCCTTGCAGACCTGGACACCCGCCGCTCCGCTGCGTCTGGCCAGCGGGGCGATGCTGTCCGCGGCCACGGTCGGTTTTCAGACCTGGGGGGAGCTCAACGCGGCCGGCGACAATGTGATCTGGGTCTGCCATGCGCTGACCGCCTCCAGCGACGTCGCCAGCTGGTGGGCGGGCACCTTTGGTCCGGGTCGAACGCTCGACCCTTCGCGCCATTACATCGTTTGCGCCAATGTGCTCGGCAGCTGCTACGGCAGCGCCGGCCCGACCTCGCCCGATCCGCAGACCGGGCAGCGCTACGCGGCGGCCTTTCCGGAGCTGAGCGTGAGCGATCTGGTCGAGCATCAGCGTCTGCTGGCCAATCACCTCGGAATCCGGCGCATACAACTGGTGGTGGGCGCTTCCATGGGCGGCTTTCAGGTGCTCGAATGGGCTCGACTGGAGCCGGTTCGGGTGCGTCGCATTGCCCTGATCGCCACCAGCTGGCGGCAGCCGCCGCAGGCACTGGCGCAGGCCCGACTGCAGTGTGAATTCATCCGCAGGGACCCGAAGTTCCGGGGCGGTGACTACCCGGCCGATGATCCGCCGGCCGAAGGCCTGGCGCTGGCGCGCCAGCTCGGCCATCTGACCTATCGGTCGGCGGCCGAGCTGGACCAGCGCTTCGGTCGCGAACGCCGCGCCGATGGCCATTTTCAGGTGCTGTCCTATCTCGATCATCAGGGCGAGAAGCTGGTGCGGCGTTTCGATGCGCTGAGCTATCTGCGGCTGACCGAGGCCATGAACCGCTTTGACTTTGCGGCGGATACGACGCCCGAGGCGGCGCTGGCAAGCATCCAGCAACCGGCGCTGGTGGTGTCGCTGGATTCCGATCAGCTCTATTACCCGGCCGAACAGGAACGCCTGGCGCGGGCGCTGCCGCAAGGCCGGCTGCTGGGATTCACCACAGCCTACGGCCATGACGGCTTTCTGGTGGACGCCGAGCGTCTGGATCCGCTACTGGCGGCTTTCCGTGACGAACCGGTACTCGAATCGGTGGTGGCCAGCTGGCCGAAGGCCGGCCGCAGCAAACGGGCGGACGATCAGGGCGAGATCGCCCTGGCGGTGATTGGCGCCACCGGCCGGGTCGGGGCCGATCTGCTGCAACTGCTGGCATCGGCTCAGGTCGATTTGCCACTGCGCCTGGTGGCCGTGGCCAACTCCCGCGCCGCTGTCTGGCAGGCGGAGGGACTGCCGCCTGGACTCGCCGGCGAGCGTCTGCGTGCGCAACATGGCGGACACGCCGATGCGGTCATCGATCAGCTGCTCGACGGCCCGCGGCCGGCGCTGCTGGTGGATTGCACTGCCAGCGCACAGATCGCGGCGCGAGCCGTCGAACTACTGGAGGCCGGCGTCGCCGTGGTCACCCCCAACAAGATCGCCCCCTCGGGTTCGCTGTCCGACTACACCCGTCTGCGCCAGGCCGCCAGCGCCACGCCGGCCGGCTGGTCGGCGACCGTGGGCGCCGGCTTGCCGATCCTGTCGACCATCCGACGCTTGCGCGCAGCGGGCGATCGCCTGCTGTCCATCGATGCCGGTCTCTCGGGCACGCTCGGCCATGTGCTGACCCGCACCCAGGAAGGCGCCAGCCTGCACCAGGCGCTGACCGAGGCGGTGCAGCAGGGACTGGCCGAGCCCGATCCGCGCGCCGATCTTTGCGGTGCCGATGTCCGTCGCAAACTCGCCATCATGCTGCGCGAAGCCGGTGTTGCGATTGAACCGGAGAACATTGGTCTGGCACCCCTGCTGGCTCTGAACGGGCAGTTGCCATGGCAGCAGGCGCTGGCCGAACACGAAGACACCTGGGCGGCGCAGATGCAGGCGGCTGCGAATGCCTCCGAGCGCTGGGTCTACCGCGCCCACTGGAGCCCGGCTGATGGCGCCTCGGTGGCGCTGGTCCGCCTGCCGCAGAGCGATCCGCTGGCCGCGGCGCGCGGCACCGAAAACCGGGTGGTGTTGCGCAGCGTATTCCAGGAACCGACGCCGATCGTGATCTCAGGTTCAGGGGCTGGCGTGCGGGTGACCGCGGCCGCCGTGCTGGCTGATCTGCAGGCGTGTTGCGAGCGGCTGATCGGCGGTCGAGCTGACCGTCAGCTGCAAGGCCTGCAGGCGCGAAACCGGCGTTTCGCCTGATCGGCAGACGGGCCGATCTCCCGAGGATACTTATGTTCGCTTGCCGTGGGTGTCCCCTCGCGGACTACAATGACGTTCTATAGGAATCGCCCCCGAGTGTGATCGGCCCATGGCGGAACGTGAATTCGACACATTGACCACTCAGCGTGGCAGTCTGGCCAAGCTGGCCGAGGCGATCGCAACCAAGCAGAGTGCATTCCTCACCGTGACCCAGGGCGAGAGTCAGGGGCGCAGGCTGAAGCTGGGTGATGTGCCGGTGACCATGGGGCGCTCGGCCGACTGCGATTTCCGTCTGCTCAATCGCGCCATCTCGCGCTTGCACTGCCGGGTCTGGCGGGACAATTCGGGCTTCTGGGTGCGTGATCTGAATTCCACCAACAAGACCTATCTGAATGATCGGCCGGTGGTGGAGGCGCGACTCAAGGACGGCGACTTCATCACCGTCGGCGGCACCGTGGTGCAGTTCACCCAGGAAAAGGATGTCGATCACGCCGCCCAGAGCGAGTTCTTCGATCTGGTGACGCACGATCAGTTGACCGGTCTGTCGCAGCGGCGCGTGTTCGAGCAATCGCTGGAGCAGGAGATCGCCCGCAGCGTGCGGCGTGGCCGCGAGTTCGTGCTGGCCCTGATCGATGTCGACGAGCTGTCCAGAATCAACCGTGAATGGGGCAAGGCCGCGGGCGACGATGTGCTCAAGCAGGTCGCGCGGGCACTCAAGGCCGGATTGCGCGACGAGGACCTGCTCTGCCGTTTCGGCGGAGAAGAGTTCGCCGCGCTGTTGCCCGAAACCGGCAAGGAAGAGGCCGAGAAGCTGCTCAATGCGGTGCGCTCGGCCATTGCCAATGTCGAGTTCTTCATCCAGGGCGAAAGCCGTAGCGCCAGTGTCAGCATCGGTGCCGTGCTCTGGAGCCCGGACTACAAGACGGCTGCGGCCACGCTTGAAGGAGCCGAGCAAAAGCTCAAGGCGGCCAAGGAGGCCGGCCGCAATCGCCTCGTCATCTAGCTGGCCCGGTGTTCTCGGCGCTGACCCGCTTGCTGGATCGCCGCCGCCTGCGTGACCCACGCTTTCTGCCGCTGTTCGAGCCCTGGTCGGGCGGCGAGCTGGTGTCGCTGGATCTGGAAACCACTTCGCTGGACCCGGCGCAGGCCGAAATTCTCAGCATCGCTGCGGTCCCGGTCGACGCCCACGGCGTGCGTCTTTCAGGGCGCTTCGTTCGCAGCGTGCGTGGTCGCAGCGATTTCGGTATCGACTCCATCCGCGTGCACCGCATCCTGCCGGGAGAATCGGCCCAGGGCGTCAGTCTGGATGCGGCGCTGGACGAGTTCCTGTTGTGGCTGGGCAATCGGCCCATCCTGGGTTACTTCATTGCCTTTGACCGCGGCCTGCTGAGTCGCGAAATCCGCCGCCGCCATGGCTTTGCCTTGCCCAACCGCAGCGTTGAACTGGCCGATCGTTACCGGCGCAGCCTGCCGGTACGGGAGGGCCACGCCGATCAGGACCTGCGCCTCGAGACCATTGCCAAACACGTGGGAGTGCCGCTGATGGGCCGGCATACGGCGCTGGGAGATGCCGTCAGCGTGGGGCTGATCTACAGCGCTCTGCAGGCGCGCGCCGGGCTCAGGCGGCGTTCTCCAGGTGAATGACGGCGGCCAGCGGTGATTCGCTGGCGAGGGCGTAGCTTATCGGTCCGCGCCGTCCGTCGAGCAGATGCAGCTGGGCGCGCTTGATCGGCACCCGCGCCAGCTGCCCCTGACGCAGAAAATGGATGGCGCCCAGCGCCGGCCACAGGCGCCAGTCCAGCGCCTTGACCACCGCCTCGGTGCAGCAGAAGCGGGTGCGCAGTTGCTGCAGTTGCTGTGCCGGCGCGCTGCGACTCCAGCAGGCGTACTCATGGTCGCCATAGAGCTTGCGCGCCAGCCGTTGCGGATCGGCAAAGGGCCGATCGCCGATCAGGTCCACGCCCAGCTGGTCCACCGCTGCCACCGCCAGCAGCGCGGCATCGTCATCGTGGGACAGGCTGAAAGCCAGGTTCAGCTGCGGCGCCTCGGGCTTGCCGTTGGCGCTGCGAAGGATCTGCAGCTGGTCTTCGGCCAGGCCGGCGTATTCGGCCAGCCGCCGGCGCACCTGGATCCAGGCCCAGCGCGAGCGCGCGGGCGCGCCCGAGTGCTTCACCGCAGCGGGCAGCCGCCACCACCAGAGCTCGGCGTGGCCGGGTTCGGGCGCGGGTCGTGCCGGAATTTCGGAATTGCGCATCATCCAAGCCGTTCAAATCTGGACATTGTTGTCACCATAGCCAAAATCACGCCCGTGCCCCGTGCCCCGTGCCCCGTGCCCCGTGCCCCGTGCCCCGTGCCCCGTGCCCCGTGCCCCGTGCCCCGTGCCCCGTGCCCATCGTGACGCCCGCGGGCTATCGGCGCATGATCGCAAGCTGCTGACCAGGAAAACACCTTCAATGAAAATTGCTGTTCTGATCGTGCTCGCCCTGATTCTGCTGATGGTCGGGTTGTTTGCCACCCGCAGCTACCTGTCACGCAGTTCGCCGCCCACGCTGGATCTGGTGGCGGGCAAACTCCGGCCCTGCCCGGCCAGTCCCAATTGTGTCAGCAGCGAAGGCGCCGACGCCGAGCATGCGGTCGCGCCCTTGCCCTATCGCGGGGACCGCGCCGCCAGTGAGGTGGCCATGGTCCAGGCCCTGGCGACTCTGCCGCGTACCGAGATCAAGCGCCGTCAGGGCGACTACTGGCATGCCATGCAGATCAGCGGTCTGTTCCGTTTCATCGACGACATCGAACTGCGCTTCGACGATGCGGCCGGCCAGATTCAGGTGCGTTCGGGCTCCCGCGTCGGTTACTCCGATCTCGGGGTCAACCGCAAGCGCGTGGAAGCGCTGCGCCAGGCCTACCTGGCGCAGCCCTGAGTCCGATCGATGGCCGGGCGGCGCTACCTAGACGCCTTGCGACTGCCGGCCACCGAGGTCTGGCTGCCGGAGTTCTGTCAGGCGCCCACCGTCTATTCGGCGATGCTGCTGGCCCAGATCGTGGTCATCATCGCGGTTCTGGCGCCGGGGACCAGCGGCACGGACTGGTTCTCGGCCCTGACCACCGGCACGGTGCTGGCGCAATGGATAGCGCTCTGCAATGTGGCGCTGCTGTGCCTGCTCAGGCGCCATCTGCTGCGCCTGCCCGGTGGGCTCGCCCTGGCGCTGATGCTGGGCCTGCTGCTGGTGACGGCCTATTCCATGGCCTGGCTGGCTTTCATTGTCGATAGGGCGCTCAATTTCGGCTTCATGGCCAGCGCCCAGACGCTGGATCAGTTTGCGCCTGGCATCGCGGCGATCGCCCTGCTGATGGCGGTGCTGGGTTTGCGCTATTCCTACGTGCACCTGCAGTGGCGGCGTCAGGTCGAAACCCAGGCGCGGGTAGAGGTCGAGGCCCTGACCGCACGCATCCGGCCGCACTTCCTGTTCAACAGCATGAACACCATCGCCGGACTGGTCCGGGTGGATGCCGATCTGGCCGAGCAGATGATCGAGGATCTGTCGGAGCTGTTCCGGGCTGCGCTGAATGCCGGTGCCGCCGATCACTCGCTGCAGCGCGAGTTCGAACTCTGTCGCCACTATCTGGCGATCGAGCAGCTGCGCCTGGGCAAACGCCTGCAGGTGCACTGGGATGTGGATGCGGCACCGGGCGATCTGCAGGTACCACCACTGCTGTTGCAACCGCTGGTGGAGAACGCGGTCTACCACGGTATCCAGCCGCTACCGCAAGGCGGGCTGGTGAGTATCGCCGCCCGCATCAGCGGGAAACAGCTGGAAATCCGCATCGAGAATCCGCTGCCGGCGAGCACCGACAGCGCAACGCCGAGCATCGCCAGAGGCCACGGCATGGCCCAGGAGAACGTGCGCCGGCGCCTGCATTACGCCTATCGTGGTGCGGCGCGTCTGGCACTGGAGCAGCCGGGTGGATACTATGCAGTCACCGTGATCCTGCCCATGACCACGTCACGCGAGAGCCGCACATGAAAGTGCTCATCGTCGACGACGAACCTCTGGCCCGCCGCCGTATGGCGAGTCTGCTGGCGGGCGTGGATGGTGTGGAACTGGTCGGTGAGGCAGCCGACGGCCAGAGCGCGCTGGTGGCAGTCGATCGTCACGATCCGGATCTGGTGCTGCTCGATATCCGCATGCCCGGCATCGACGGTCTGGAAGTGGCCCGACGGCTGTCGCTGCGATCCTCGCCTCCGGCCATCGTCTTCTGCACCGCCTACGATGAACACGCGGTGGCGGCCTTCGATGCCGACGCCGTGGATTATCTGCTCAAACCCGTGCGTCGCGAACGTCTGCTGGCGGCCCTGGAGCGGGTGCGGCGCTTCAACGGTGAGCTTGCGGCGAGCGCCAGCACCGGTGAGAGTGGCAGTGGCCGACACCGCAGTCATATCTGTGCCCGGGTGCGCGGCGAAATGAAGCTGGTGCCGATCAGCGCCATCGCCTATTTCCTGGCGGATGCCAAGTACGTCGAGGTGCATTACGACGGCGGCGAGGTGCTGATCGAGGACTCACTGGTCTCGCTGGAAGAGGAATTCGGCGAGCGCTTCGTGCGCGTGCACCGCAACTGTCTGGTGGCGCGCGAGCGTATCGATGCGCTCGGCAAACTGCCCTCGGGCGAGACCACCTTGCGGCTGCGCGGGCGTCCGGAAAACCTCGAAGTGAGTCGTCGCAACCTGCCGCAGCTGCGGCGTTTTCTGCGCGATCTCTGACCCAGGTTCCGGGTACCGCGGCGCAAAGCCGACCAACGGTAGGGACAGGCAAAATTTTACGAATGCTTAACACTCTTGCCGGGGTGACGCCGGCGTGCGCGAAATCGGGGGATTAGCGCGTATGCACGCCCTCGCCGAGATAATTGTCTCGCGAAATCCAGTCCCACTCTGGCTTTCGCAAGAACTTGTACGTACATAGCGGACGCCACGGCTTAGGAATATTCTGATCCCGGCTCTCACCGAACCCACGGGTGAGCGTGCCGGCAATTGCTCATTCCCGGAGAACTTTCTCGGGCAAGCCTGTTGCTTGCGCGCTTTTCGGCGTGCGCCCAACTACCGACGTTAGACCTTTACTGGAGCAAGATGATGACACTGTTGCGCGGGCCCACCTGTACGCCCACTAACCTCCCGCGTGCTGTCGCGCAGACGCCGCTGCCCACCCGTCGGTATGCCATGGTGCTGGGCTTCGTCCTTGCCAGTGTGGTCCCGGTCATGTCGGCATGGGCGCAAGCCCAGCAGGGCATTGAAGCCCATCTGTCGGTCGCTCAACCTGAGCAGACGCTGTCCGCGGCTGATGCCGCGCTGCTGGCCGAGTATCGTTTGCGCAGCGCGCCACAGTCGGCGCCGCTGCAACGCGCGCCGAGCGCGACCTTCACCTGCAATGGCGCCGGCGGTCCGTGGAGTGCGCCGGGTACCTGGTCTCCGAGTGGCCCGCCGACTGCCGCCGACGACGTCACCATCAGTGCCGGATGCAATGTGGTGGTCGACACCGCTGCCGCCGCCCTGAGCTTGAACATCGCCAATACCGGCGCGCTGGAATTCGATTCCGCGGTGGCCAGAACGCTCACCATCAGCGGCTCGGCGACGATTGCTACAGGTGGCAGCCTGAGCACTGCGGCCACCGGCGCCATCACCGCGCACGTGCTCTCGATTGGCGGTGATCTCAGCAACAACGGCACGCTCGACCTCAGCACCAATGGCAACACCGCCGGTGCCGGACTGGTCTTCACCAACCCGGGCAGCAACAGCTTCAGCGGCACCGGCGCGACCACCAACCTGCGCACGCTGACCATCAACAAGGGCACGTCCTCCGGCAACGTGCTGGAGCTGTCGACCAGCAACTTCACCGTCCAGGGTACGAGTGTCGATGGTGCGCCGATGGCCTTCCTGACGCTGACCAACGGCACGCTGAAGGTGTCGGGCACGTTCACGCTGGCGGGTCGCGTGTTCGCGGGCGCCGCTGGCTACACGATCCCGGCGACCGCCGGCTTCTGGCTCAACAACCCGAACTTCACGGTATCCGGCCAGGCTGGATCGCCCACCAACAACGGTTTGCTGCGAGTCAGCAGCGGCACCTACAACATCGGCACCGGCAGCGGCAACAGCATGGGTGCGGGCACCGCCGCGATCTTCACGATTGATGGCGGCACGATCAACCTCGCCAGCCGAATGACCTCCGCCAGCACCTTCGTGACGTACACGCAGTCGGCCGGCGTGGTCAATGTCAACACCGTCGGCAACACCTCGACCAGTCCGTCCTTCGGTTTCACCGGCACCACCGGCGTGGTGATGAACATGTCCGGTGGCGCCATCAATCTGGTCCAGGCCAGCACCGCCGCCACGCCGGTCGATTACAACCAGGCCGGCACCATGAATTTCACCGGCGGCACGCTGAATGTGGGCACGGCCGCCACGGCGACCAATTTCGTGTTCCGCGTGCAAGGCCAGATGCCCAATGTGGTCATCGACAACAGCAGCAACAACAAGACCGCCAATCTCAGCGGCCAGGGCAATGTCTGGGGCAATCTGACCATCAACACCGGAACCACGCTGAACCTCAATCCGGGCACCGCGCAGACCCTGCTGATGATCGGTCCGACGATCACCAACAACGGCGCCATCATCGTCAACACCAACAACACCTCGACCGTGAACTTCGCCGGTGGCCTGCAGACTGTGGGCGCGCCCTACGCCCAGACCTACACCGGCACCGGCACGCTCGGTGCGGCGGCTCTGCGTATCGCCAGTTTCTCGGTGCAGAGCCCCCTGGGGGTCGCGCTCACCAGCGTCAACAATCTGAACATCTACCGCATCAACGCCTTCTATGGTTCGATCACCAATGCCGACAAGCTCGCCAACGGCAACGGTGACGCCACCGCCATGGTCATCCAGCGCGGTGCCAGTGGTGCCTTCTCGGCTGGTACCCTGGACGTGGCGCCGACGGCCAACGTCGGTAGCGGTGGCCTGGCCCTGGTCTATTCGCAATCGGCCACCAATATCGTCACCGGCCCGGAAGTCCCGGTATCGCGCAGCGCCCTCAGCATCCAGATGCTGAATGCAACCGGCGTCACGCTGGCGGGTGGTCCTCTGACCACGACCGGTGCCACCACCGGACTGGTCCTGGGTTCAGGCGTACTCACCACCAGTGCCACCAATCTGCTGACGCTGAGCAATACGGCGACGACGGCGGTCAACGGTGGTTCCGGCACCAGCTATGTCGATGGTCCTTTGGCGCGCGCGCTGCCGGCCAGTCTGGCGAGTGCTGCCACCTATACCTTCCCGCTGGGCAAGAACGCCTTCAAGATGCTGGAACTGGTCAACCCGACCACCAATGCCGGCGGCACGGTCGTGGTCCAGGCCGAGGTCTTCGATGCCGGCTCCGGCGGCACCGCCGGCACCGGACTGTCCGCCATCAACGGCAATCGCTACTGGTCTGCCGAGATCACTTCCGGTGCTGCCAATTTCACCAATGCGACCGTGCGCCTGACCGAAGCGGCCACGCCCACCGTCAGCGCCATCGGCCAGTCAGCCACCCTCGGCGGCGCCTACAACAGCATCGGCGGTGCCGTGGTCGCACCGGTGATCGGTCCCAGCTCGGTGGTGACCACATTGGGCTTCTTCGCGGTCGGTACGCTGACCGGCACGACCCCGATCTGCGGCAATTTCAATGTCGGCGCTGGCGGGGATTTCACCACCCTGACCGCTGCCGTTGCAGCGCTGAATTCGCGCGAGATGACCTGTGCGGTCAGCTTCACGCTGACCGACAACCTGTACGCCGGTGAAACCTACCCGATCACGATCAATGCCAATGCCGGCGCCAGCGCGGTCAACACGCTGACGATCAAGCCCGCTCCGGGCGCGACCCCGGCCTTCAGCGGTTCGGCGAGCAGCGCATTGCTGATCATGAACGGCGCTGATTACGTCACCATCGACGGCTCCAACGTCCCCGGTGGAAGCGGTCGCAACCTGAGTTTCACCAACACCAATGTCGGCACCTCCAGTGCGGTGATCTGGGGTCAGACCGTCGGTGCCAATGATCCGGCCAGCAACAACACGCTGCGCAACCTGATCATCGCCGGAAATGCCGGCAACACGACGCTGGCGGGTATCGGTTTTGGCAGCAGCACCATCGGCACCGCCAGCCTGGGAACGCGCAACAACAACAACCGCGTCGAAAACAATCTGATCACCAGCGTGCAGATTGGCGTTTACAGCCAGGGCGCCAGCACCAACATCAAGAACACCGGCATCGTCATCTCCGCCAATGAACTGGGCGGCGCCGGGGCGCTCGGCCTGGGTCGCACCGGTATCTACGTCGGTTTCGATGACGGCGTGCAGATCACCAACAACATGATCAACGGCGTGTCGGGCTCCGTGGCTTCGGCCGATGCCTTCGGCATCGCGCTCGGCAGTATCGCGGTCAGCAATACCGGCTTCGGCACCAACAACGATGTGGCCAACGCCATCATCAGGGGCAATGTCATTGGCCCGGTCATCGACGACAGCGATTTTGCGACGATCGGAATCTCGCTGGCCAACAACAACTATGGCACCACGCGGATCGCCAACAATGTCGTCCACAGCGTCCGCGGCAGCGGTACCGCCGGTGACTTCTGCGCCGGCATCTTCATCGGCAACTCCGGCTCCACCACGGCATTGACCGAGGTCTGGTACAACTCGGTGTCGATTACCGGCAACCGGGACCAGTCTGCGGTGACCAACCAGCCGGCATTCGCCCTGGCCATCCTGGGCGCCAATCCCCTGGTCGATCTGCGCAACAACTCGCTGGTCAACACCTCGACGGCACCGACCAATGGCGCCACCACGGCCGGCAGTTACGCCATCGGCCTGAGCTCGACGCTGCCGCTGACCAAGTTCACCAGCAACCACAATGACCTTTACAGCAGCGGTGCGGCCTCGCATTTCGCCATGCTCGGTTCGCTGACCAATATCGTGGGCGACCAGCTCACGCTGGCGGCCTGGCGGACGGCCACCGGCAAGGATGCCAATTCCATCTCGGCTGACCCGCTGTACACGTCCAGCACGGTGCTGTTGCCGACGCTGGGTTCGCCCCTGTCCTATGCCGGCACGCCCGTGCCAGTGACCGTCGACATTACCGGTGCGCCGCGCAGCGCCACGCTGCCGACCATCGGTGCCTACGAGTTCGGCGCTAACCTGACGATCACGCCGGCTGCCCTGAACTTCGGTGCCCAGGCGGTGGGCAGCAGCAGCGCGGAACTGACGGTCACGCTGGCCAATACCGGCAACATCGGTCTCGACGTCACAGCGCTGACTGCAGCGGCCGCGCCCTTTGCGCGCACCGCCACCGGCAGCTGCTCTGCCGGACTGCCGATCGCCCTGGGCGCTGGCGCCAGCTGTACGCTGACTTTCACCTACTCGCCCACGGCAGCGGGTCCGGCCAGCCAGAACCTGACGGTGACCGCGAACGCACCCGGCAGTGGCACGATCGCCCTGTCCGGCAACGGTACCCAGGGTGTGTTGACGGTGGCGCCGACCTCGATCGATTTCGGCAACCAGAACGTGGGCAGCACCAGTGCCGAGAGCACGATCACGCTCGGCAACACCGGCAATGCCGCGCTCACCGTCACCACGCTGACGGCTGCAGCCGTGCCCTTTGCCCGTGCCGGTGGCAGTTGCAGCGCCGTGCCGATCAGCATCGCTGCCGGCGGCAGCTGTACCGTGACCTACACCTTCACGCCGGCTGCCGCAGGTCCGTTCAACCAGGTCCTGCAGGTGCAGTCCGCGGCCCCGGGCAGCACCACCATCACGCTGCAGGGCACCGGCGTCGCTGGCGCGCTTGCGGTGTCACCCAACCCGCTGGAATTCGGCAATCAGCTTGTGGGTACCACCAGCGGCGCACTGACCGCGACCCTCAGCAATCCGGGTGCGGGCAGCGTCGACGTCACCGCCCTGCCGGCTCCGAGCGCACCCTTTGCCCGCACTGGCGGCAGCTGCGCTGCGGCCCCGTTCACGTTGAATTCCGGTGCCAGCTGTACGGTGCTGTATACCTTCAGTCCGACGGCAGCCGGGCCGGCTTCGCTCAGCATCGTCATCACCAACAGTGTCGGTGGACCGGTGTCGCTGGTCCTGAACGGCACCGGCACCCAGGGTGCGCTGACCATCACGCCCTCGGCCGTGGCCTTCGGCAACCAGACCGTCGGCACCACCAGTGCCGCGAGCACCGTGACCCTGGCCAACACCGGTACGGCCGCGCTCGACGTGACCGCATTGACGGCTGCCGCCACGCCCTTTGCCCGTGCCGGTGGCAGCTGCAGCGCCGTGCCGATCACGATCGCGGCCGGCGCCAATTGCACGCTGACCTACACCTTCGCGCCGACAGCCACGGGTGCTGCCAACCAGACCCTGACGGTGACCGCGAATGCACCGGGTAGCGGCACGATCGCGCTCAGCGGTAGCGGTGTGCAGGGCAATCTGACGATCACGCCGACCTCGATTGCCTTCGGCAACCAGAACGTGGGCACGACCAGCGCTGCCAGCACCGTGACCCTGGCCAATACCGGCAACGCATCACTGGATGTGACTGCATTGACGGCTGCGGCTGCGCCCTTTGCCCGCCTCGGTGGAACCTGCAGCGCGGTGCCGATCACCATCGCCGCTGGCGGCAGCTGCACGCTGACCTACACCTTTGCGCCGACCGCATCGGGTGCGGCCAATCAGACCTTGACGGTGACCGCCAATGCACCGGGCAGCGGCGCCATCGCGCTCTCTGGCACCGGCACGCCGTCTGCCGATCTGTCCATCACCAAGACGGTCAATGAAGCACTGATCGGATCCGGGATGATCCAGTACACCGTGACGGCCGCGAACGCAGGCCCGAGTCCGGTGACCGGCGCCACCGTCACCGACACCTTCCCGGCCCAACTCAGCGGCGCGACCTGGACGTGCAGCGGTCTGCTCGGCGGCAGCTGCACTGCCAGCGGCAGCGGCAACATCAGTCAGTCGGTGAACCTGCCGGTGGGAGGCAGCGTGGTCTTCTCGATCACCGCCAGTATCGTGCTGCCCTTGCCGGCTTCGATCAGCAACACGGCCACCGTCGCGGTGCCGGCGGGCACGACCGATCCCAACCTCGGCAACAACAGCGCCGCCGTGACCACGGTCATCCTGTTGTTCGCCAACGGCTTCGAGGACGTACCACCGTCGGCACCAGAGCCCATCAAGCTCGGTGGCAATCCGAATGGCGCATGGTCCGGACTGGCGCTGCCGCTGGATGAGGTCCGCGGCCTGGCCGTGGGCGTGGAGCCGACCGAAGTCATTCGCTTCCAGGTTCAGGACAGCCTGGTCGTGGTCCAGACCCGCAGCTTCGGCGGCGTGGCCCAGGCGCGACTGCTGCAGATCAACGCTCCGGGGCTATGGAGCGTCTCCGCCTGGAGCGAAATGGATCAGGCCCGCGGCCTGAGCCTGGACTGGTCTGCCCCGGCTGCCGGCTTGCCGCAAACGCGGTTGCGACCGGTGCGTTGATCGCGCGCTACCGGTAACACCAAAACCGCCCCGATTCGGGGCGGTTTTTTTTGGGCCGGGGTCTCGCTCGGTCGGATCTGGTCAGACCGGCAGGTCGGGGAACATTGTTGGCGCCATCTGCGTTGCAAACTCCTTGAACAGTCTCAGCGTCCGCGGCAGATGGCGCTTGCCGAGGTGGATCATCGACAGCGATTCCGGTGCCAGGCGCCAGCCCGGCATGACCTCCACCAGGCGTCCCTCCCGGATCAGTTTCGGCCGCACGATGGGCGGCAGATCGCCAATCCCGCTGCCGGACAGCAGCGCCTGCGCGAGTGCGGCGTAGTCGTTCATGGCCAGAAAAGGCAGGTACTTGAGCGTTTCCCTGCGCTTGCCCCGACTGAAGGACCAGCTGCGCTCATCGCTGCTGTGGGAGAACGCCAGCAGCCGGTGCTGGTCCAGCTCCCTCGGGTGCTTGGGCGCTGGATTGGCGTCGAGGTATTCGGGACTGGCGACCAGTTGCCGGCGGTAGCTGAGCAGGGTTCTGGCGACCAGTGACGAGTCCTTGAGCTTGCCCACCCTGAAGGCCAGATCGATGCCTTCTGAAATAGGGTCGACGAAGCGATCGGTGACCAGGGCGTGCACCCGAACCCCGGGATACGAGGACTGAAAGGCGGTGATGATCGGCGCCAGCAGGCTGTCGCCGATACTGGGTGGCGCTGAAATGCGCAACAGGCCCCGCGCCTCCGACAGCTGATTGGAGACGATGCTCTCCACCGCTTCCTCAAGCTCGACACCGCGTTGCGCCTCGACCAGGATGTCCTGGCCGATGTCGGTCACACGCAGGCTACGCGTCGAACGTTCGAGCAGGCGCACACCGAGCGCATCTTCAAGTTCCGCGACCTTCCGCGACACCGTGGAGATGGGCATGTTCAGACGCCGCGCCGCTTCAGAAAAGCTGTGCACCTCGGCCACTCGGGCGAAGACGATCAGGGCGTTCAAATCGGTCATGCACTTTTCCAGATCTGGAATGATCTTTCTCGAAGTCTCCTACTAATCCCTTCAGTGGAAAAGTCCTACTTTGTGCTGGCGGCGATTCGACCGCGATCGAAAAGGGGATGACCATGAAGCAATTCCTGACCACGGCACTGCTGGTCGCCGGCGCGGCGTCCGCACCGACGGGCTTTGCCGCCGAATTTCCGCCGGGCGATCGCGCCGCGATCGAGTCGGTGCTGTCCACCTACGAAGCGGCCCTGAACCACGCCGACGTGGAGTCGGCGCTGTCGCTGTATGCCGATGACGGCGTGTTCATGCCGCAACACAGCCTTCCCAGCGTGGGCAAGGAAGCGGTTCGGGCGGCTTACGAAAACGTGTTCAAGGCGATTTCCCTGGAGATCGCGTTCACGGTCGACGAAGTGGTGCAGCTGGCGCCGACCTGGGCATTCGCACGCACGCGCTCGCAGGGTTTCGTCAGTGTGCACGCCAACGGCGAGCGCGCACCTGAGGCCAACCAGGAGCTGTTCGTGTTCCACAGGTCGCCGGCTGGCGACTGGCGGATCGCGCGCTACATCTTTTCCACCACCAATCCGCCGCGGCCATAGCCTGCGGCAGGGAGAACGACCATGTTCGAGAAAATCACGCGGCTGGCCGATCTGCCGGCGCGAGCGGCGATGGCAGGCGGCCT
Organism: Lysobacterales bacterium; assembly: GCA_022841325.1. GTDB lineage: Bacteria > Pseudomonadota > Gammaproteobacteria > Xanthomonadales > SZUA-5 > JADKFD01. The sequence continues at coordinate 116,772 of JALHRS010000004.1, forward strand.
GCTGCTGCTGGCCAAAACCGGGGCACCTGCACTGAGCGTCGACAGGATGCTCTCGAAAACCAGGGGAGAACACGGATGGCACGCACCATGAAAGCCGTGGTCATTCGCGAGGCCGGCGGGCCCGAGGTGCTCAGGCTGGAGCGCCTTCCGGTTCCGGTGCCCAGACGAGGGGAAGTCCTGATTCGGGTCAAGGCCTTCGGCCTGAACCGCTCGGAGCTGTTCACGCGCCAGGGTCACTCTCCGAACGTGCAGTTTCCGCGAGTACTCGGCATCGAGGCGACGGGACTGGTGGAGGCGGCGCCGGGCGGAGAATTCGAGCCCGGCGACGTCGTGGTCACGGCAATGGGTGGGCTGGGTCGGGCCTTCGATGGCGCTTATGCGGAATACACGCGGGTGCCGGCGGCACAGGTGCAGAAGCTGGAGACCAGACTTTCCTGGGAGGTGCTGGGCGCGATCCCGGAAATGCTGCAGACGGCCTGGGGCTCCCTGTTCAAGTCGCTTCGACTGCAGCAGGGCGACACCCTGCTGATACGCGGCGGCACCACCTCGGTGGGGCTCGCTGCTGCGGTGCTGGCGAAGCGCCACGGCGCCATCGTGGCTGCGACCACGCGCAATCCGGCACGAGAGGAGGCGCTGCGAAAAAATGGCGCCGATCAGGTCTTCATCGACAACGGGGAGCTTGCTCCGCAGGTGAGGGAGATCTTTCCCTGCGGGGTGAACAAGGTGCTCGAGCTGATCGGGACCAGCACGCTGCTCGACTCGCTGCAGTCGGCCCGGGCTGGTGGCGTGGTCTGCATGACCGGCATGGTCGGCAACCGCTGGTCGTTTGCGGAATTCAGCCCCATGGGCGCGATTCCCACGGCGGTGAATCTGACCACCTATTCGGGTGGCTCGGAGGACTTCATGCGCACGCCTCTGCAGGAATTCGTGCACCTGATCGAAGCTGGCGAGTTCTCGCCGCAGATCGGCAGGACCTTCGCTCTGGATGACATCGTCGAGGCGCATCGCTGCATGGAGGAGAATCAAGCGCTGGGCAAGATCGTCGTGCTGGTATGAGCCGCTGCGCCGATGCCCTGCAGGTCCGGCATCGACAGCCCCGGCGTTTTTTCTGGAATCAGAGTCCGCCCAGCTTGAAGCGCTCGCTGAGGCTGTCCTTGAACTGGTTGACGATGCGCAGCGCGTCGCGCAGCAATTCGCGGTCCAGCGTGCGCAGTGCACGCACGTCGATGTGGTTGTCGATGGCCTGGTCCTGGCGCAGGCGCCGCAGCTGATCGCCCAGGCGCAGGCGCATGAACACGCTCAGGGCCTGCTGCACATCGCTGGCGTCGCTGGGGTGCAGCACGCCGGCGGCCACCAGCAGATCGGCGCGGCGGAAGCTGTTGGTTTCGGCAATGCCCGATTTCAGCGCCAGCGCACGCAGACCCTGGACGATCGGGAAGATGCCGCCCTTCTTGATGTCCAGGCCCTGCTCGTCGGCCTTGACCTTGCCGAACAGGGTCAGGGGCGTATGAAAATTCAGTGCTGGCGCGGCGAACTGGCGCATCAGTGCGTCATTGCGCCCCAGGGCGTGAATCTGCTCGGCAACCGGCTCGAACAGAGCGGCGTTACCGGCAATGGGCCTTGCATCGACGGTGATGGCCAGCTCCAGCATCGCCTGGGGATCGTAGTTGTCGGCAGCCCGGATCAGGCGTTCGCGCCATTGTGTCTGCCGTAGCCGCCACTTGGGATTGCTGACCATGACCTTGCCGGCGCAGGGTGGATAGCCGAGCTGTGCCAGGGCAGCCGAGAACTGCTCGGCGAACTCATCCAGATCCGGCCACTCCAGATCATCGGCCAGGATCAGTGCATTGTCCTGATCGGTCTTCAGCAACTGTTCGCTGCGGCCCTCACTGCCGAGCACCAGCAGACAGACCCTGGAATGCAGCGCGCCTGGCAGCAAGCTGTCAAAGACCTTGGCCATCAGCCGTGAATTGAGGGCGCTGACCAGCTCCATCAGATAGCTCATCTTGGCACCCTGCGCATGCAGGGTAGCCACCAGCTCGCTCAGGCCGCGGCCGGCCTCGGCAATCTCCTTGATGCTCTCGGCCCGCTCCAGACGCAGGCCGATCAGGTGCGAATGACTGGAGTAGTGGCTCAGCACTTCGCTCAGGCCGAGGGTGCCGAGGATGTGGCCGTTTTCACGCACGACCACGCGCTCCACTCGGTGACGGGTCATGCGCACCAGCGCCTGGAACAGCACCGCCTGGGCCTCGACGGCAATCAGTGGCCTGCGCGCCAATGGGCCTACCGGAGAGTCGGGTCCGGCGCCGGCAAGTGCCAGCGCGTAGAGGATGTCGGTGCGCGTGGCGATGGCGGGATCTGCCCGTTCGCCCACCAGCAGGCAGCTGACATGGCGCGAGCGCATCAGCCGCACGCATTCAGCCAGGGAGGTGGCCGGATCGACAAACAGCGCTGGCGCCAGCTGTGCCTGCCCCGCTCGCGTCAGCATCAGACGGCCGAGTTCTTCCGGGGCCTGCTGCTCGGCCAGCAGCTTGCGCTTGGCGCTGAGTCCGGCATGGAACCATGCGGCAAAGCGCGGATGGGCCTCGATCAGTGCCTTGAACTCGACGGCCGGGATGACGTGGCAGAGCGTGTCTTCCAGCGCCACATAGCGATAGCGGGCGCGGCCCATGATCACCGCCAGCGCTCCCAGCACATCGCCGGGGCCGAAGTCGGCAAAATGCTGCTCGGCATCGGCCCGCATCTGCACCGCCTGCACCCGACCCTTGAGAATCACGTAGACCTTTTCCGAGGGCTGGCCGGCTTCCAGCAGGCAGTCGCCGGTGGCCAGATAGTGCAGATCGACCGCAGCCCGCAATCGGCCACGGGCGGCCTCAGGCAGCAGATCGAAGGGTGGCAGCGTGGTGTCGAGTTCAACCTGGACGGCAGTGTCGGTCATGGCTGGGCCTCAAGTCGGCACGCCTGGATGCTGGCATGAATGAGGTCGGGTAGCAGCCGTCCGTCGTGGCAGGAACACGGTTGCGGCGCAACCGGCGCTGGTTCTTTGCGCAAACTGCGGGCCGCGACATCAGGTCGCTACTGCGACCAGCAAGACGGGGCGGCGCACCAGCGCCGCCCCGCACAGACCTCAGTGAGCGCTGGCGGCGCCGGCCCCGCGTGGCACCCGGATCTCCTCGACCAGATGCTGCACGTGCTCCGGCGGTGCCGGGGTCATCTTCGATACCGCCCAGGCGACCACGAAGTTGATCAGCATGCCGACCGAGCCTATGCCCTCCGGCGAGATCCCGAACAGCCAGTTCTCGGGCTTGTTCTCGGCGAGTGGCGTGATGAACACACCCTTGAAGTACAGGATGTAGCCCATGGTGAAGGCCAGTCCTGCCACCATGCCGGCGATCGCCCCTTCCTTGTTCATGCGCTTGTTGAATACGCCCATGATGATGATCGGGAAGAACGATGCCGCCGCCAGGCCGAAGGCAAAAGCCACCACCTCGGCGACGAATCCCGGTGGATAGATGCCGAGGAGCCCGGCCACGATCACTGCGCCAGCGGCGCCGATACGGGCGTACAGCAGCTCCTGTTTCTCGGTGATGTTGGGCATCACCACCTTCTTCAGCAAATCGTGGGAAAGGGCGGAGGAAATCACCATCAGCAGGCCGGCTGCCGTCGACAGCGCCGCAGCCAGCGCACCGGCCGCGATCAGCGCGATCACCCAATTGGGCAACTGCGCAATCTCCGGATTGGCCAGCACCATGATGTCGCGGTCGATGGTCATCTCGTTGCGATCGTCCTTGGCGTAGAACATGCGGCCGTCGCCATTCTTGTCCTCCCACTTGATCAAGCCGGTCTTTTCCCAGCTCTTGATCCATTGCGGCGAGTTGACGTACTCGGTGCCCTGCATGTCCTTGCCGTTGATGGTCTCGATCATGTTGACGCGGGCAAAGGCGGCCACTGCCGGCGCGGTCAGGTACAGGAAGGAGATGAACAACAGCGCCCAGCCGGCGCTGGTGCGTGCATCCTTGACCTTGGGTACGGTGAAGAAGCGCACGATCACGTGCGGCAGACCGGCGGTGCCGACCATCAGTGCCAGGGTGATGCAGAACACATCGGCCATCGATTTGCTGCCATCGGTGTAGGGCGCGAAGCCGAGTTGCGTGCTCAGTCCATCGAGCTTGTCGAGCAGATACATGCCACTACCGTCGCTGACGGTGCCGCCAAATCCGAGCTGCGGCAGGAAGTGACCGGTGACCAGGATCGAGATGAAGATCGCCGGCACCAGGTAGGCGAAGATCAATACGCAGTACTGCGCCACCTGGGTGTAGGTGATGCCCTTCATCCCGCCGACCACGGCGTAGAAGAACACGATGCACATGCCGAGAATGACGCCGGTGGTGATATCCACTTCCAGGAAGCGGCTGAAGACAATGCCGACGCCCCGCATCTGACCGGCCACATAGGTGAAAGAGATGAACACGGCACAGACCACGGCCACCAGACGGGCGGCGTCGGAGTAGTAACGATCACCGACAAAGTCGGGCACGGTGAATTTGCCGAACTTGCGCAAATAGGGCGCCAGCAGCAAGGCCAGCAGCACATAGCCGCCGGTCCAGCCGAGCAGGTAGACGGCACCGTCATAACCCATGAAAGAAATCAGGCCGGCCATCGAGATGAACGAGGCAGCGCTCATCCAGTCGGCAGCCGTGGCCATGCCATTGGCGATCGGATGCACGCCGCCGCCGGCGACGTAGAAGTCCTTGGTCGAGCCCACGCGCGCCCAGAAGGCGATGCCGATGTACAGCGCGAAGGTCAGTCCGACCATCAGATAAGTCCAGGTTTGAACGCTCATGGCCATCAGTCCTCGTGTACGTCGTACTTGCGCTCGTAGCTGTTCATGACCTTGCCGTAGACGAAGATCAGGATGACGAACACATAGATGGCGCCCTGCTGGGCGAAGAAGAATCCGAGCTTGAATCCGAAGAAGCGGATGTTGTTGAGCGCATCCACGAACAGGATTCCGAATCCGAACGAAACCACGAACCAGATGGCCAGCAACACCGCCATCAGCCTGATGTTTGCGCGCCAATAGGCCAATGCGCGCTCAGTTCCCGCTGCCATGAGCAATTCCTCCCCTCGCTGAACAGTTGCGCGACGACCACGCCATCGCGTCGGGTGCAGCTTGTCGCCAGCGGGGCACCACCACAATTCGACTTTGGTGGACACCCGTTCAGATTTGTCGATGCCAACCGTGGCATCATGCGCGTCCGCTGAAGCCGGACTGGCTGTGCCCGGTGGATTGCGTTTGCGCCTGCACTTGATATCGAAGGCGTGATCCGCTATAAAGCACGGCTCTTTGTCGCCCCGCCGGGGCGAAGCTCAACTTGGACGAGGTGAACCATGGCGCGCGTATGTGCAATTACCGGGAAGCGCCCCCTGGCGGGCAACAACGTATCGCACGCGAACAACAAGACGCGTCGTCGCTACTTGCCGAATCTGCAGTGGCACCGTTTCTGGGTCGCTGGCGAGAACCGTTTCGTGCGTCTGCGCCTGTCGATGGCGGCCTTGCGTACGATCGACAAGAACGGCATTGAGGCAGTCATCGCCGATTTGCGCGCCCGCGGCGAAAAGGTCTGATCAGGAGCTTCAGTCATGCGTGACAAGATCAAGCTGGTGTCGACGGCCAATACCGGCCACTTCTACACCACCACCAAGAACAAGAAGACCACGCCCAACAAGCTGGAATTCAAGAAGTACGATCCGGTAGTCCGCAAGCATGTGGCCTACAAGGAATACAAGATCAAGTAAGTGCGGCGCCTGCTTTGCCCTGGAGGCGAGGCACCCAGGATGAGAGTCGTCGCGCCCTGCAGAACGACAACCAAGACCCGCCGAAAGGCGGGTTTTGTGTTTGTGGCCCCGCGCTCATGGCCCGAGCAGAATGGCAGTGACCGAGCAAGATTCTCAACGCAGAGAACGCAGAGAATCGCTGAGAACGCAGAGAAGAGCTGATTCAGCCCAGAAACCTCAGTTGGACGGCGCAGAGTGTGCGGTTCTGGGGGTGCAGGGCAAGGCGCAACGAGGCGGAATGGCCGAGCTATCCCAACGAGTGGGAACGCCGCCATGCGTCGCCAGAACCGTGCAATCTGCGCCGTAGCAAGACGCACCCGATGGGGGCTAGCCCACCGCGGCGAAAACGCTTCGGACATCAAGGATCACGGTGCGCCTGACAGCGGTCAACTGAGGTTTCTAGGGTCAGGACTGCTCTGGCTCTCCTTCGCGTTCTTTCTGCTTTTCCTTTGCGCCCTCTGCGTCCTGCTTCTGGCAGCAACTCGCCCCGGTTCACGGTTTTCGCGATGGCCGCGGTCGCGCCGCGAGGGCGTTAGCGTAGGTCGACATCCTCGTCCAGCAACTCGATCACCGGCGCCAGTTCCTTTTCCAGTCGCCGCCAGCGCGCCAGCGAACTGCGGTACAGCGGCTGGCGCACCTGGACCGAACTGGCCGTGGCCACCGGCGCCTGATTGCTGTGGAAATCGAGCACGGCCGGATCCCAGGGCAGACCGCAGTGCGCCAGGATGCGCCGCGCCTGGGTCTCCAGATCGTCCACCACCTGCTCGTAGCCGATCTCCAGCCAGGCCTCGCCCAGGGTCTGTGACCAGTGCCGGCACAGGCTGTCGAAGGCTTGCCAGTAGCGCGCCGTGTCGAGCAGATCGTAGGCGTAGTTGTAGTAGGCAAAGCCGGTGGCGAACAGTTGCCGGTAGTTGCTGGCGATGGTGTCCAGCGGATGCCGTCGCAGGCAGAGGATGCGAGCCCCGGGCAGGGCCCGACGGATGATGCCGGCGTAGAAGAAGTTCAGCGGCATCTTGTCGATGAAGCGCGGCGTGTGTCCGGTGCGCGGTCGGGTGCTGTCCAGATACATCCGGCCGACTTCGGCCAGATCGACCTGTGCCGCGGCCGCCAGGGTATCGGCATCGAGCACGCGGGCGCCGTGGGTGCGGCTGACGCGCTTGAGCGCCAGCGAGAAATGGCTGAGCTCGCCGGCGGCATAGACCTGCGGATGGCTGGAGAGGATGCGTTCGACCAGCGTGGTGCCGGTGCGCGGCATGCCGACGATGAAGATCGGCTCGCCACTGGCATGGCCACCGCCTGCCTCGCAGAAGGGGCGGGTGCAGATCTCGGCGGCGCGTTCGAAGAGCCGGGCGTCGTCGGCAAACCGATAGTCCAGCGTCGCCCGCTTGGCCGCCTTGCCCATACCCAGCAGCTGCCAGGCTGCAGAGTGATCGCCCTGATCTTCGCGCTGTTTGGCCAGGGCATGGCACCAGTGCAGCAGCGCATCGGCATCGGCCGGTGGCTGGGCGATACGCTCGGTCATCAGCCCGACTTCGGTTTCGCTGAAGGGCGCCTTGCGCAGCTGCGCCAGGGCTGACCAGATACGCGGCTGCTCCGGGTCCAGCTTCAGCGCTGCACGGTAGGCGCTTTCGGCATCGCCGAACTCGCCAATGAACTGCAGGGCAGCGGCTAGATTGTAGAAATAGGCCGGCTTGCCCGGGTCCAGTTCGACCGCACGTCTGAAGGCCGGCACCGCCTCGGCATGGGCGCCGGCCCGGGTCAGGACCACGCCGAGGGTGTCCCAGGTCCAGGCGCCGTCGACCCGGGCGGCAAGGCCGAGCCGTGCTGCTTCCAGCGCCTCGCGTGGCCGACTCAGGGCCAGCAGGCAGCGGCCCTTCTGGGCGAGGTAATCGGCTCGATCCGGGGCCAGCGACAGGGCCCGATCGAGCACCTCGACCGCCTTGGCGTGGTTTTGATGCTCGGCCGCCAGCAGTGCCAGCAGAAACAGGGCATGGGCCGAACGCGGGTTGGCGAGCAACACCTCGGTACACAGGGCGTGCAGGCCCCGGAAATCACGGGCTGCCAGCGCCTGTTCGGCCTGCTGCAGCTTTTCCTTGTGCTCAGTGGGCACGGATGTGGGCACGCTTCAATGTCCAGCCCCGAATCGCGCATGAATGCGCTCCCACAGGAAGCTCAGGCCCCTGTGGGAGCGGACTCCGTCCGCGATCGCCTCTCAAAGGCAATCGCGCGACGTCGATTACAGCTCGAAGTCGTAACTGACCCGCAGGCCGAACTCACGCGGCCTGAGCACGTCCTGATAGTAGCGACGCACGACCACCGGATCGCCGTTCTCGTCGCTGACGGTCTGCACATAGGGACGTGAGGAGCGCACGCCGGTGACAGCGTACTTGTTCCACAGGTTCTCGGCGTACAGCTGCACGGTCCACTGGCCGTTCCTGATGATCGCCGAGGCATTGTGCAGGGCAAATCCGCCCAGCTTCTCGCCGTCGGCGCGGTTGCCGGTGCGGGTCAGGATGTCACCGATCGCCGAGACGCCGTAGTTCAGTCGCAGATCCCAGGCGTCCATGACCGTGGTGTCGTAGCTCAGCACCAGGTTGGCCTGCCGTTCCGGCGAGCCGGGCAGGCGGTCGCCGGCGCGGCCGTCGACATCGATGCGCGGGCTGAAGCCCGGACCAGCGATGGTGCTGAGCAGTGCCGGGGCATCCTTGCTGAGTTCGGCATTGGTGAAAGCCATGCTGCCGCGCAGGGTCAGCTGATCGCTGAGCAGGGCGTCGAAGGACAGCTCCAGGCCGCGACTCTCGGCGCCCTTGCCGTTGCGCGTGATCGGCAGCGCGGCGTTGTCAGTGGTGCCGGCCAGCTGCGGGTCTTCCCACTGGATGTAATAGACCGCGCCATTCAGGGTCAGGCGGCGGTCCAGCCACTGACTGCGGATGCCGAGCTCGTAATTGGTGGTCTTGTCCGGGAAGTACTGCAACTCGTCCGGCAGCGCACAGGCGATCTGATTGGGCGGCAAGGGATCCGGGCACGGCGCCACGCCGTTGGAGTTGCCGATGCGGTAGCCCTCGCTGATGGTGGCGTAGCCCAGCAGGTCGGGGGTGAACTGATACGAGGTGTTGATCTTGAACAGTGAGCCCGTATCGGACTGGCCACCGTTCTCGAAATCCAGCGTGATGTCGTTGGGGCCGGCATTGCCAAAGATCGAGTTGAACAGTGGCAGATCGATGGCGTCCTGGGTCTTCAGCTTGTAGTCGTACCAGCGCGCGCCCACCGTCACCTGCCACTGGTCGGTGAATTCATAGCCGATTTCGCCATAGATCGCCTGCTCTTCCAGCTTGGTCTTGTTGACCGAGAAATACTCGAGATTGTCCGGCCGGTTGCCGCCGAGGTATTCGGGATATCCGGGCGTGAATTCGCGGCTGGCCGCATAGGAATTCAGCCGGTTGTAGAAGGCGCCGACAATCCAGTTCAGCGGGCCGTCGTCGGTGGAGACCAGACGCAGCTCCTGATTGAAGGTGTCTTCGTTCTGATCCTCGCGGGTGAAGGCGCTGAAGCTCGGGAAGGCCTCGTAGCTGTATTCCAGCGTGATCAGCAGATCGGTCTGGTCGCGCTGGCCGCGCTCGTCGTAGGTGGAGTAGCCGGTGGCGCTGGTCAGTTCGGCGAAACCGAGATCCGCGGTGATTTCCAGTGCGGCCAGATCATTGCTGCGATCGTTCGGCTCTTCATAGCGGTGCGCCGACTCATAGCGTCCGGTGCCAAAAGCCACCTGATGGTTCTGGGTACGGCCGCCGACTTCCTGATTCTGATAGTAGTAGGTCAGGTTGGCGTCGATGGCTTCGTTGGGCTGCCAGCGCAGGCCCACGCGTCCGCTCAGGGTCTGCTGGAAGTCGGCGTCCTTCTTGCGACGCAGGTTGGCGGCCACATCGGCCGGGTCGCTGAAGTCCGGATTGGGGGTGGAGACTCCGGGTTCGCGCACCAGATAGTTGTAGTCGATGAAGCCGGGGTCATCCAGATAGTCGACGCTGGCGCGCAGCGCGAAGCTGTCGGACAGCGGCAGATTGGCGGTGAAACCGCTGGTGTAGCCGACGCCGTCGCTCTCGCCCAGGCCGTAGCCACTGCCGCGCAGCTGCAGTTCCTTGCCATCGAAAGTGGGGCGCTTGGGGATGTAGCGAATGGCGCCGCCGAGCGTGCCGGCTCCGTAGAGCGTGCCCTGAGGACCGAGCAGCACCTCGACGCGCTCCATGTCGTTCAGACGCAGGTCCACATACAGCGGGATTTCACCGACATAGGTGGCGACCGTGCCGCCGCCGCCATTGCCCAGCGCTTCGGAAGCGGCGACCGGGTCGGCGTTGAGGCCGCGGACGATGATCTGATTGCTGGTGCGTCCGCCCTGATCGAGTACATACAGGCCAGGCACGGTGCGACCGAGCTCGGCCAGACTGCCAACGCCCTCTTCGCTCAGCGTGTCCCCGGACAGTGCGGTGATGTTGATCGGCACGTCCTGGACGCTGGCGGCGCGGCGGGTGGCGGTGACGGTGATGGTGTCGAGTTGCGCCGCCTCGTCCACGGCTTGAGCCAGGGCCGGGGCGCTGCTCAGCAGCGCGCCCTGGGTCAGCACTGCCGACAGGGCCAGCGCCAGACTGCGCTTCTGCGGCAGGGCGCGGGCGCGACGGCGCGCGGTATTCGGGTGATTCATGCTCGGTCTCCAGCAAGTCGATCAGCGGGGCTACTCGGGGCCTTAGGGTTTACCTAACCCAGCATTCGCACAATATCCGATTGGTCGCAATTCACCCAGCCTGTCTGAGGTCATCAATCCACCGCCAAAACGAGCGACTTGGGCCTGCTTCGAGCGGCTGCTAGCTCCCTCCATGCATTCCGGGCTAGATTGCAGCTTCCACCATCATGTTGGGGAAGCGTCATGCGCCGTCGTATCACCCAGGTTGATCCGCTGTCTGCTTCGCGCGTGCTGGCCTTGCTGCTGTTCGTGCAGGGCTTTGTGGTCGGAGCCCTGGCCTTCGTGCTGAAACTGTCCGGCCTCGATCTGCCCCTGCCGTTCACGCCCTTGCCCGGCGCCACCACGATCACGCTGCTGTTCTGGACGCCGCTGGGCTTCGGGCTGGTCGGCGTGATTTCCGGCGGCATCCTGGCCTACATCTACAATTGGGTGGCAAAGCGCTTCGGTGGTATCGAGTACGAGATGGAAAAGAGCCCCTGAGGAACTGATCCTTGGAACGCCAGCGACTGATCGAGCTGCTGTTTGCCGCCGCTGCGGTGAGCTTTCTGGTGGTGGGCTGCTTCCTGGTGTTGCGGCCCTTCCTGTCGGCGCTGATGTGGGCGGTCATCCTCTGCTACGCCAGTTGGCCCTTCTATCGCTGGCTGGAACGCAAGCTCGGTGGCCGGCGTTCGCTCACGGCCATCCTGATGACCTGTGGGGTGGCGGCGATCCTGGTGCTGCCTTTCGTCATTGTCGGATTCACCCTCGCCGAGAACGTCAGCGACTGGGTCACGGCAGTCAAGGAATGGGTGGGCCGGGGACTGCCACCGCCACCGGCCTGGGTTTCGGAGCTGCCGATGTTCGGCGCCGAGCTCGCCGCGCGCTGGCAGGCCTTGAACAGTGAAGCGGCCCTGGCCGATCTGGTGCGCTTGATCATCAATCCGGTACGCGACGCCGCACTCAGCGGCGGCGCCATGCTCGGGCGCGGCTCCCTCGAACTCGGCCTGTCGGTGTTCATCGCCTTCTTCGTGTTCCGGAGGGGCAATGAACTGGCGCAGGGTCTGCAGCAATCGCTGACCCGGCTGATCGGATCACGCGCACGCCAGTTCATCGACGTCGCCGGTGGCACCATCCAGGGTGTGGTCTACGGCATTCTCGGCACGGCCCTGGTGCAGGGATTGCTGGCCGGCTTCGGTTTCCTGATCGTCAGCGTGCCCGGCGCCGTGTTCCTGGGCCTGCTGACCTTCTTCCTGTCGCTGGTGCCGATGGGCCCGCCACTGGTCTGGGTGCCGGTCGTTGTGTGGCTGAGCACCAACAACCATATCGGTGCCGCCGTGTTCATGGCCATCTGGGGGTTCTTCGTGGTCAGCGGTATCGACAACATCATCAAGCCCTATCTGATCAGCCGCGGCTCGCGGATGCCCTTTGTGCTGGTGTTCCTCGGCGTGATCGGCGGGGTGCTCGCCTTCGGATTCCTGGGCGTGTTCCTGGGGCCGGTGCTGCTGGCCGTGGGCTACACCCTGCTGCTGGCCTGGAGTCGCGGCGAAGCCATCGATGACAGTGAGGAAGTGTCGGTCAAGCCGGTTGCTTGACCGGCGCCCGATCGAGCGGCTGTGAGGACGGCCGCGCGCCTGCGCGGCCGCTCTTGATCTCCGAGCCAGGCAAAGCGGCGCCGCAGCGCGGCGCCCTCCACAGAGGCTGTAGCGCAGTTCCGGCGCGCGTGAGCCCGGGTGAGTGCCAGCGGGCATTGGCGCCGGCGGCCGCGGCTCGGTGTGCGGAAAGGCTGACCGGCGCCGGGTGCCGCAGGGCCATGGCACCGCGAACAAGCGCTTTCTGTCCGCAGATGTCGCCGATCAAGGCGGATGAAAGCGGACGAGGTCAGGGTCAGGAGCTTGCAGGTGGCGTCATGGCTAGCCACCTGTATCGGCCCGACGCTGCCCCTGGGCCATGAATCCTGACCAGCACCGAGCGGCTTTGAGGAGGGACGCGCGCCTGCGCGGCCGCTCTTGATCTCCGGGCAAGGCAAAGCGGCGCCGCAGCGCGGCGCCCTCCACAGCAGCGGCAAGAGCGACCCGGATTTCGGTTCATGGAAAGCCACCCGCGCCGGACCTACAGATGAATTCGTCTGATGCGCGCACCCTCGGCCTCTCCCTCTGCTGGGTTTTTCGGGGTCTTCGCGCGCTGTGTCTGCATCGGCCAACACCCCAGCTCGAACATCTGCGGTCATCGGCGTCATCTGCGGATGCTGGCTTTGGCTCGTTGCTGCGACACTTGCTAGTGGTCTGCCTGCACCCCGCCCAGTGCGCGTTCTGCGGCCGGCAGCGCCCGCCTGGCCCAGCGGTCATGGTCGATGGCGCTGGGATGCAGGCCATCGGCCGCCAGCAATTCGGGACGGCTCTCGGCTTCGCGGGTCAGGTCGGTGATATCAATGAAGCTGGCGCCGGCGCTTCGCGTCAATTCCAGTGCAGCGGCGTTGCAGGCGTCGATCTCACGGCTGATCCGGGCTGCATCACGCTGCTGCGCCCGAGCGAAGGGCGTGCGCCCCCAGTCGGGTATGGACAACACCACGACACGCTGGGCATGGCCGCCGGCGTAGTCGATGGCGCGCGCCAGCAGGGCGGCAAAGCCCTGGCGGTAGCTGGCTATCGGGTGTCCACGGTACTGATCATTGACGCCGATCAGCAGAGTCACCAGAGCATAGGGCGGTCCTGGCCTCTGGCCGATTTCGCCCTCGGCCAGCTCCACGCTGGCGCCACGCTCAGCCTCGATCAAGGCTGCTTCAAGTTCGCTGGTGGTCCAGCCCGTGCGCGCGAAGATCTGCGCTGGCAGCAGGCTAAAACCGCGCAGACGCAGTTCCTCGACCAGGCGATTGGGCCAGCGCGCGGCCGCCTCCACGCTCTCGCCGATGCTGTAGGAATCGCCCAGCGCCAGATAGCGCAGCGGTGGTTCCGGGTCGTCGGCCAGCATGGACAAGGCCAGAATGGCAGCCGGATTCATGGCCTCGGGCGTCTGCTCAAGCCACCTGGGCCACGCGCGGCTTGGCACCTTTGGCCAGCGTGCCGGCAAAGGCGTCGATGCTGTCGATGACGCGCTCCATCACGGCTGCCTCGGGCAGCAGCGTGATCCGGAAATGATTGCGGTAGGGCACATTGAAGGATGAGCCCGGCACGATCAGGATCTGGCGCTGATCGAGCAGATCCAGCGCGAACTGCTGGTCGTCGAACTCCGGCATGGCGCTGGTATCGACGCCGACGAAGCCGTACAGCGCGCCCATCGGCGCCACTACCCGCAGATGCGCACTGCGTGCCACCGACCGCAACATGGCGGCACGGGTTTCATACAGACGTCCGCCCGGCTGGCACAGGGCCGAGTGCGTATCCGGACCGCGTAGCGCTGCTGGAATGGCCCATTGGCCCTGCACATTGCTGCACAGGCGCAAGGCGGCCAGCAGATCGAGGCTGCGCAGATACTCGCGTGCGGCCTGCACGCGGCCGCTGGTGACCATCCAGCCCACCCGGTAGCCGCAGGCTCGATGTACCTTCGACAAGCCACTCATGGTCACGCACAGCGTGTCCTTGACCAGCGGTGCCATCGGGTGGAACTGGGCGCCGTCGTAGAGCAGTCCCTCGTAGATTTCATCGCTGAACACCACCAGGCGGTGTTTCTCCGCCAACGCCGCGATCTGCTGCAACAGCGGTTTCGGATAGACCGCGCCGTTGGGGTTGTTCGGATTGATGATGACGATGGCGCGCGTGCGCGGCGTGATCATGCGCTCGATCTCGATGGGATCGGGCAGACCCTGACGCTCCGGCGGGCAGGGGTAGTGCACCGGCCGGCCATCGTTGAGGATCACGGCAGCGGTCCAGAGCGGATAGTCGGGTGCCGGCACCAGCACTTCGTCGCCCGGATTCAGCAGTCCACGCAGCGACAGATCGATCAGCTCGCTGACCCCGTTGCCGACAAAGACGTGGCTGATGTCGACACCGGCACAGCCGCGCGCCTGCATGCTCTCGGCGATCGCTTCGCGGGCTTCGGTCAGGCCCTGCTGGTGGCAATAGGCCTCGCTGTCGCGCAGATGATGGGCGATGGCCTCGCGGATGTGGTCGGGCGCATCGAAACCGAATCGGCCAGGATTGCCGATGTTCAGGCGAATGATGGGTTTGCCCTGCAGCTCAAGTTCGAGCGCGCGGGCGTGCAAGGGGCCGCGAATGTCGTAGCGGACATCGGCCAAACGCTCGTTATGAGGGATCGGGCGAAGCATGGGTCGGCAATTCGTGAAGGTGGCTGCGAGCGTACCCCGCAATCTGTGGAGCGCTCAAGGGAGACAGCGGGCAAGGATGCGGGTTTTCGCGGCAAATCCCGGGCAGGAGGTAGCATTCGTCGCCCCGCTACCGCTGCCGCGCACCGAAGGCCAACGATGCTGCACATCATTCTCCACCAGCCCGAAATACCGCCGAATACCGGCAACGTCATCCGGCTGGCGGCCAATACCGGCGCCTCGCTGCATCTGATCGAGCCGCTGGGCTTCGCGCTGGACGATGCCCGGCTGCGCCGCGCCGGGCTCGACTATCACGAGTACGCCAGCGTGCGCAGCTGGCCGGATCTGGACGCCTGCATGGCGCATCTGGGCCAGCCACGCTGCTTTGCCCTGAGCAAATTCGGCCGGGCCTCGCCCTATCAGACCCGCTTTGCCGACGGCGATGCGCTGCTGTTTGGCTGCGAGACCCGTGGCCTGCCCGCCGAGGTACGTGCCCGCTTCGCGCCCGAGTGCCTGTTGCGGCTGCCGATGCGACCCGACTCGCGCAGCCTGAATCTGTCGAATGCGGTGGCGGTGGTCGTCTATGAGGCCTGGCGCCAGCTGGAATTTGCCGGCAGTGCGGCGGTGGTGGAAGACTGACCGAGGAGTCTCCAGCAGGAGCGTCCAGACAAGTCTGGACCGACGACAGCAGGCTCTGGTAGGTCCGGACTTGTCCGGACGCATTTTCTGGGTTTGCCAGCGATGCTCCGAAAAACAAGACCCCCGCGCGCCGGCCCCGGTGCGACGCGCGGGAGTCTTTCCCCAGCAGCAACGGCCCCCAGGCCCAGAACTGCGGGATCGCTGTCGCAAGGCCTGTGCCAGCGGCCGGATCGTCGATAAGGCATTGATTGGATTCAGTTGTCCATGAAAGTGCATTTGCTGCAGTGCACAATGGCGGTGCAGCGGAAGCAGCCATGCGCCAGTTGCGGGCATCTTTCTTGGTTGTCGGTTGTGGGTTGTCGGTTGTCGGTTGTAGGTTGTGGGTTGTGGGTTGTGGGTTGTGGGTTGTGGGTTGTCGGGGCACGGGGCACGGGGCAGCCAAGGTCGGATTCGTTGTTCAATGGCGGCTTGGTCAAGCCGTCGTTTTGGGGCCAGGAGTGTCCGCCCGGCAACAGCGACGTGGCTGGCCGCAGTGGCTTTGAGGAGGGACGCGCGCCTGCGCGGCCGCTGTTGATTTCCAGACACGGCAAAGCGGCGCCGCAGCGCGGCGCCCTCCACGGCAGCGTCTCGTACTCCTGCGGGCTCCGCCCGCGATCGGGCCGGTGAAAGGCCGTAGCTGGCATTCGCGGCTGAAGCCGCTCCCACAGGTGTGCGCATCGCCCGATAGGGCTCGCGCGGCCGGAACCTCCAACCACCAACCGACAACCGACAACCGCGGCTATGCTCGGCGCTGGTCTCTGTCCGGCATCCACGATGACTGATCCCTTTGCTCTGCCCGAATCCGCGCTGGCCGATTATCTGTCGCGGCAGGTGCCCGGTTTCGCCGGTCCGCTGCGCGCCAGCAAGTTCAAGGGCGGGCAGTCCAATCCCACCTATCTGATCGAAGCCGCCTCCGGCCATTACGTGCTGCGGCGCAAACCGCCGGGCACCTTGCTGGCCTCGGCGCATGCGGTCGATCGCGAATTCCGGGTGCTGAGCGCGCTGGCCGACACGCCGGTGCCGGTCGCCCGGCCGCTGCATCTGTGCAGCGACGACAGCGTGATCGGCTCGATGTTCTACCTGATGAGCCATGTGCCGGGGCAGATCTACTGGGATCCGTCACTGCCGGAGATGACGCCGGCGCAGCGCGGCGCCATCTTTGACGAAATCCTGCGGGTGCTGGCGGCGCTGCACGCGGTCGATGTGCAGGCCGTGGGTCTGGGGGAATACGGCAGACCGGGCAATTACTTCGCCCGCCAGCTCAAGCGCTGGACCGAGCAGTACCGCGCCAGCGAAATCGAAGCTATCCCGGCCATGGAGGCGCTGATCGGCTGGCTGGAGGCGCACGTGCCGGCCGATGACGGCGCCGTGGCGCTGGTGCATGGCGACTGGCGCATCGACAATCTGATCTTCGACGCTCAGGCCCCGATCATCCGCGCCGTGGTTGACTGGGAGCTGTCCACGCTGGGGCATCCGCTGTCGGACCTGGGTTATTTCTGTATGGCGCTGCGGCTGCCGCGCAATCCGGTGATTCCCGGTCTGGCCGGCCTCGATTGCGCTGCACTCGGGATACCGAGCGAGTCCGCGATCATTGCCCGTTACGCCGAGCTCAGCGGCCGTCAGGCCCATCATTGGCCCTTCATCCTGGCCTTCAATTTCTTCCGCCTCGCCGCCATCGCCCAGGGCGTGGCCAAACGCGCCACCCAGGGCAATGCATCGAACACCCGTGCGGTGGAAGTCGGGCGCATGGTGCCGGTGGTGGCGGCCCTGGGCATGGAAGCCGCGAACGAAGCGTAGACCAGTTTGTCCGAAGGGCTCCGTGACGAGTCTCTTCGGACAGCGAGATCCAAGACCATTGGACTCACGCGGAGACGCGGAGGACGCGGAGAAAGTCCAGGAAGAGAATCCCATGGATGGTTTTGCTCTCCTTCGCGTTCTTTCTGCTTTTCCTCTGCGTACTCTGCGTCCCGCTTCTGGTCACAGCGCGCCTCCGTGGTGGCTGGTTGCCGTAGTGGGGCAGCGTGCGTCACGTAGCCCGCTGCGCGGCCAACGTGACCTACCTGGCTGGACCCTGGCAGCGCAGCCTTTCCCCGTGCCCCGTGCCCCGTGCCCCTTAACTCACGCCCGCGGATGATGCTTGCGGTGCATGGCTTTCAGTCCCTCGCGGGCGACGTGGGTGTAGATCTGGGTGGTCGACAGATCGCTGTGACCGAGCAGCAGCTGGACCACGCGCAGATCGGCGCCGTGGTTGAGCAGATGGGTGGCGAAGCTGTGGCGCAGGGTATGCGGTGACAGCGTGCCGCGTATCCCGGCGAGCATGGCGTAGCGCTTGATCAGCAGCCAGAAGCCCTGACGGGTCATCGCCGTGCCGCGTTGGGTGATGAACAGCGCCGGTTCCGGGCGCGGATGCAGTTGCGGCCGGGCCTCGCGCAGATAGTTCTCGATCCAGTGCTGGGCCTCATCGCCCAGCGGCACCAGGCGTTCCTTGCTGCCCTTGCCGCGCACCCGCAGCACGCCCTGGGCCAGACTGATCTGTTCGCCACGCAGTCCCACCAGCTCACTGACGCGCAGACCCGTCGCGTAAAGCAGTTCCAGCATGGCCTTGTCGCGCAGGCCGAGGGCGGTATCGAGGTCAGGGGCCTTCAGCAGCGCTTCCACTTCCGATTCGGTGATCGCCTTGGGCAGCGAGCGCGGCAGCTTGGGCGTGGCCAGATCCAGCGCCGGATCATCGCTGCGCAAGCCCTGTTCGACCGCCCACAGGTAGAACTGCTTGAGCGTCGACACCAGCCGCGCGCCCGAGCGCGGCTTCATGCCGGCGCCGTGGCGTACCGACAGATAGTCGAACAACAGACCGCGATCGGCCGTAGCCAGCGCGTTCCTGCGCGAGACCAGCCAGCCGGCCAGACCACGCAGATCGGCGCCGTAACTGGACAAGGAGGCCTTGGCCAGACCGCGCTCGGCCCAGGCCTGATCGAGAAAGCGCGCGATCAGTTTCTGATCGGAAGCGCTGGCCTCACTGCTATCGTTGTCGGAATCTCGGTCCAAGATGCTGCGCATGCGTACTCTGGAATCGGCCCGTTGGTGGAAACGCCTGCTGGCCATCGTATACGACACGCTGATCCTTGCGGGTCTGCTGATGGTGGTCGGCTTCGCCGTGCTGCTGGCCAATGGCGGCAAGGCTGTGCCGCCGAGCACGCTGTGGTATCAGTTGCTGCTGTTGCTGGTGAGCTGGGCCTATTTTGCGCTGTCCTGGTGGCGCGGCGGTCAGACCGTCGCGGCGCGCGCCTGGAAGATGGAGGTCCGTGACCTGGAAGGCAACTATCCCAGTCTGGCTCGCGCCAGCCTGCGCGCCCTGCTGGCCGTGCTCTCGGTGGGTCTGGGCGGCCTAGGCCTGCTCTGGTGCCTGATCGACCCCGAAGGCCAGAGCGCCCACGATCGCCTCAGCCGTACCCAGCTGCTGCAGGAGCGCCATTAGGGTTGGTTGTCGGTTGTCGGTGTCGGAAGAAGCCCGCTCACGCGGAGACGCGGAGAACGCAGAGGAGGTCCAAAGCCAGTTGTGTCAGCGCTGCTCCTCGATGGCGAAGAACGCCCACTGGGGCGGGCTGGATCAGAAACAGGACGCAAAGGACGCAAAGGAGAAGCAGAAAGAACGCGAAGGAGCGCCAGAGCGGCTGGTGGATTCACTTCGTGTCCTTCGCGTCCCGCTCCTGTGGGGCAAGTGCGCGGGCTGGCGATCGTCACGTAGCCCCTGCGGGGCAACGTGACCTACCTTGACGCTGGACTACAGCCCCAGCAGTTCGCCGGCACCGGCAGCGAGCAGGGCGTCGGCGACGGTTTCGCCCAGCGCGACTGGTTCACCGAGCGGCCCGGTGCCCTGGGCGCGGACCACGCGGCCGCTGGTGGCGTGTCCGACCAGTCCCTGCAGATGCAGCTGCTTGCCGGCGATGGTCGCCAATGCGCCGATCGGCACCTGGCAGCTGCCGCCCAGACGCCGGTTGAGCGCGCGTTCGGCATCGATGCGTGCCGCCGTGGCTTCGTGGTGCAGAGCGCGGACCCGGTTGATCGTGGCGCGGTCGCCGGAGCGGGTCTCGATGCAGATGGCGCCCTGGGCGGCAGCGGGTAGCCAGTCCGGCACGCTCAGGCTGGCGCGGATGCGGGCATCGAAGCCCAGTCGCTTCAGCCCGGCCACCGCCAGAATGATGGCGTCGTAGTCGCCGGCGTCGAGCTTGGCCAGGCGGGTGTTGACGTTGCCACGCAGATCGCGCACCTGCAGGTCCGGTCGTCGCGCCTTGATCTGGGCGTGCCGGCGCAGGGACGAGGTGCCGACAATGGCGCGCTCAGGCAGCGCATCCAGATCGGCATGGCTGTTGCTGACGAAGGCGTCGGCCGGATCCTCGCGTTCGAGGATCGCCGCCAGTTCGAAGCCGGCATCCAGTTCGACCGGGACATCCTTGAGCGAATGCACCGCGATGTCGGCCTCACCCCGTTCCAGCGCCAGTTCCAGCTCCTTCAGGAACAGGCCTTTGCCGCCAATCGCTGAAAGCGAGCGGTCCAGCACCTCGTCGCCGCGGGTGGACAGCGGCACCAGTTCCACATCCAGAGACGCATCCAGCGCGCGCAGGCGCGCGGCCACATGCTCGGTCTGCCACAGGGCGAGTTGACTCTTGCGGGTGGCGATACGCAGCAGCATGCAATGGTTCCGGCAGGGATCAGAAACCGGAGTAGAGAGCAAAACGGGCGCGGGGGAAAGTTCGGGGGGCTGGAAGTGCCACTTTGAGGGGGACAAGTCTTTGCCATGCCTCGCTTCACTGCAAGGCTGGAGTAAAAGCAGGACGCGAAGGACGCGAAGGAAAAGCAGAAAGGACGCGAAGTCTGGACCCACAAGAGCCTACTTCGGGGCGCTGAAGTAGATGCCATGAGGGCCGTGGACGCGAGATCCTCTGCGGTGCCTAAACCTGAAGGAGCTACGCTGATGTCCACGACCCTCGCTGCAAACGCTACCACTTTCAACATCACG
>JALHRS010000005.1 GCA_022841325.1 Lysobacterales bacterium
CCGGAAGCGTGATGTTGAAAGTGGTAGCGTTTGCAGCGAGGGTCGTGGACATCAGCGTAGCTCCTTCAGGTTTAGGCACCGCAGAGGATCTCGCGTCCACGGCCCTCATGGCATCTACGTCATCGCTCCGACGCCGCCGTCGGTCAGTAGCCTGTCCTGGATTGCTTCGTCGCTGCGCTCCTCGCAATGACGCATCAAGTCACGACTGGGTTGAAGATGAGTCGTGCGCTGCAGGATGGCGGGAAGGGACGGTTGCCTGTTTCGAACCCACCACTTGAATTGACATAATACACATTAGGCGCAGTTTTGTAGCAGACTCTGCGGTGCGGCGATCGGCAGGAAACACGCCACCACACAGACAGCGATTCTCCCCGAGGCCATTTGCGGCTACGCTTAGCGTAATCGGTAGAGATCGAGGACCAGGGGGATGGACCGTGTCCTGTTGATCGAGGCATCGGCGACGCGCCGTCGGGCGCTGTCGTCCATGCTCGCGCAGAAAGGCTTCGAGGTGGCGATCATCGCTACCTACGCCGAAGGCTTGTCCACACTGAGCAGCATCGAGCCCGAAGCCTATGCCGCCATGGTCGTGAGCTGGCCCGAGTACTCGGATCATCGCGCCGATGATGTCTTTGCCTTGCTGCGCGCGCGCGACTGGGTGGCGCTGCCGGTGCTGGTCATGGCCGACTCCACCGACGCTGGCGCCGTGAACTGGCTGATGAAGCGGCCGAGTACGGCGCTGCTGCTCTGGTCTGATTATTCCGACGCACCCGATGCGCTGAACAAGTTGATCCATCCGATACAACGGGCGCCGGCGACCGATGACCGTTCCGACAGCAGCCAGTTGCGCGTGCTGTTCGTCGACGATTCGCCGACGGTCCGGATCGCTTTCAAACGCCTGCTGGCAGCCGAGGGCTATCAGGTCGATACCGCAGTCAGCGCCGAGGATGGCCTGGTCAAGGCCCAGGCCAGGGACTACGACATCGCCATCGTCGACTACTTCATGCCGGGTGACAACGGCGCCATGCTGGTCAAGAAACTGCGCGATGCGCCCGAGACCGCCAGCATCCTTGCGGCCATCATCACCGGCACCTACTCCGATCGCGTGATCACCGAATCGCTGGGCGCCGGGGCTGTGGAATGCATGTTCAAGTCCGAAGCCCGCGAGTTGTTTCTGGCGCGCATGCGCTCGCTGTCGCGCACGGTGCTCGACCGCAAGGCCATCGACAACGAGCGGCGCCGTCTGCAGGGCATTCTCACCTCGGTGGGTGAAGGCGTTTACGGGGTCGATTCCAGAGGTGTCATCCAGTTCATCAACCCGGCTGCGCTGGATATCCTGGGCTACTCGCACGAGGTCGATTTTGTCGGCGAGATGGCCGCCGATCGCTTCCACTACGCCTTTGAAGACAAGACCCGGATTCCACGGCAGGCCTGCTTCCTCAGCCAGTGCTACGAGAACGGCAATCAGGTCAGCGGCTGGCAGACGGTGTTCTGGCATGAAAGCGGCCGCTCGGTCCCGGTCGAATGCACGGTGTATCCGCTCGATATCGACGGCAAGCGCGAAGGCGCCGTGGTGGCTTTCCGCGATGTCTCGCAGCGCCGCCTGCTGGAGGAAGAACTGCGCTGGCAGGCCAGTCACGATGCGCTGACCAAACTGCACAACCGCGCCCATTTCGAGCAGCAACTGCAACAGGAAGTGGCCAGGCTGCGGCGTTCGGATCAGTCGAGCCTGCTGCTGTTCGTCGACGTGGACCGCTTCAAGTACATCAATGACACGCTCGGCCATGCCGCCGGCGATCAGTTGCTGGTGGAAGCCAGCCATCGCTTGCGCAATCGTCTGCGGGTGAACGATACCCTCGCCCGCATGGGCGGCGACGAATATGCGCTGATCCTGCGCAATTCCCATCAGGATCCGGAGATTGTCGCCGACGAGTTTCGCAAGGCCTTGTCCGGGCAGCTGTTTTCCTATGGCGACAAGCACTATCGGCTCTCCGCCAGCATTGGCGTGGCGGTACTCGACCGGCATGTGATGTCGCCGTCCGAAGCCATGGCCAATGCCGACATCGCCTGCCATATCGCCAAGAACCATGGCCGCAACCAGGTCCATGTGTATTCCTACGACACCGATCAGCGCGCCTCGATGGACGTCGAACTGAACTGGTCGGCGCGGCTGGAGGAAGCGATTCGCGACAATTTGTTCGTGCTCTGTTTCCAGCCCATTCTGCCGCTGCCCAGCGTAGATCTGAAGGATCTGCCGGACGCCGAGGGCGAGCTGTGGATGCGCCATTTTCAAGGGCCAAAGCCGCGTCGCATCTATTACGAAGTGCTGCTGCGCATGCGCGGACCCAGTGGCGAACTGGTGGCGCCCAACGCCTTTCTGCCCACCGCCGAGCGTTACAACATGATGCTCGACATCGACCGCTGGGTGATACATCACGCGCTCAAGGCGCTGCGTGAAAGCCAGGTGGCCGATCCGGATCATCTGGTGGGTCTGTCGATCAATCTCTCGGCGCAGTCGCTGGGTGCCAACGGCATTGGTCGCTATGTCATGGACAAGCTGGTGGAGTTCAATGTCGACCCCTCGCTGGTGACTTTCGAGATCACCGAAACCAAGGCCGTGACCAATCTCGATGCCGCGCGCGAACTGATCCAGCAATTGCGCGGACTGGGATGCCGTTTTGCCCTCGACGATTTCGGCTGCGGATTCTCGTCGTTCACCCACCTCAAGCATCTGGATGTGGATTTCCTCAAGATCGATGGCGCGTTCATCCAGGGCCTGCTCGAAGATCCGGTCGATCGTGCCGTGATCGCCGCCATCAACGATATCGCCCATTCGGTCGGCAAGCGCACCGTGGCCGAATACGTGGATCGTCCCGACGTGCTCTCTGCCCTGCTCGCCTGCGGCGTGGATTTCATTCAGGGTTACTACGTCGGTCGCCCGACCAGGGATCTGCGAGCGGGTTATCTGCGCGCGCGTAGCGTCAGACATGAACGTGCCCTGCCCCCATTGGCCGCCACTGGATGACGGCCGCGACAACGCCGAGTTTTCTCTGGCACGACTACGAGACCTTCGGGGCCAATGTGCGGGTGGATCGCCCGGCAGAATTTGCCTGCTGGCGCACCAACGAGGCTTTCGAGCCCATCGCCGAGCCGGTGGCCTTCCGCTGCCGGCCGACACTGGACTATCTGCCGCAGCCGGAGGCCTGTGTCATCACCGGTATCGGCCCCGAGAGCGCCTGGCGTGAGGGCCTGCCGGAACCGGAGTTCGCCGAGCGCGTGCTGGCCGAAATGGGTACACCGCAAACCTGTGTGCTGGGTTACAACAGCATGCGTTTCGATGACGAGATCACCCGCTATCTGTTCTGGCGCAATTTCATCGACCCCTATGAACGCGAATGGGCACGCGGCAACTCGAGATTCGACCTGATCGATCTCGCCCGTGCCGCCCAGGCCCTGCGGCCGCAGGGTATTCATTGGCCGCGGCGCGAGGATGGTCATCCGAGCTTCAAACTGAGTGATCTGAGTGCGGCCAATGCCCTGCCCCATCGGCATGCACACGCAGCTCTGTCCGATGTGGAGGCGACACTGGCGCTGGCCAGACTGCTTCGCGCTTCGCAGCCCCGGCTGATGAGCTTCGCCCTGGGGCTGAGGCGCAAGGCGCGAGTGCTGGAACTGCTCGACTGGCGAGCACGCAAGCCCGTGATCCATGTATCGCAACGTTTTCCGGCCGAACGTGGCTGCCTGGCCCAGGTGGTTCCCATCGCCATGCATCCGAGTCAGAGCGGCAAGGTGATCGTGGTCGACGCCAGTCAGGAGCCGACGCCGCTGCTGGAATGGAGCGCCGAAAAGCTGGCGGAGATGTTGCTGACGCCGGCCAGCGATCCAGACCGCGTAGCCCTGGGTCTCAAGGTCGTGCACGCCAACCGAGCGCCCTTTCTGGCGCCCTTGTCGGTGCTGGAGGGCGTGGACCTTGGACGTATCGCTTTTGATCGTGAGCGCGTGGATCTGCACACGCGCAGGCTGCAGGATGCGGCGGGGCTGGACCAGAAACTGCAGCAGATCTATGCCCTGCTCGATCGCGGCGAACGTCCGGCGCTGGACCCCGACGAAGCCTTGTATGCGGGTTTCGTTGCCGACGGTGACCGCGCTCTCTGCACGCGCTGGCGCGGCGAGCGGGCTGATGGGCTGGATGCGCTGTCGAGGAAGTTCACTGATCAGCGACTGCAGACGCTGGCATTCCGCTATCGGGCACGACACCACGAGGACAGCCTTTCCGAACCGGAGCGCAAGCTCTGGCGGCGGCATTGCCGGGATCGACTGGACGGCCAGGCCGGAACTCTGGCTCCATATCTGTCCGCTGTCCGTGGAATCTCGGCGCAACATCCCGAATTGGCGAGCGAGCTGACCCAGTGGGGGCAGCGACTCTGCGAACACGCGCAGATCCCCTGGCCGCAGTAGCACCGTGCAGCGCTGAACTCAGTCGCTGGTGGCACCCTCGTGCAGTTCGGCCAGCAAGCGGCGCATGTCATCGCCGATCTCGGCATCGTCCAGCGCCAGTTTCAGCGTGGCGTGGACATAACCGAATTTGGTGCCACAGTCATAGCGCACGCCCTCGAAGCGGTAGGCGCAGACCGATTGCTCACCCAACAGCGCGGCGATCGCATCGGTGAGCTGGATTTCGCCGCCGGCACCGGGACGGGTCTGTTCGAGCAGTTCGAAAATCCGGGTGTCGAGGACATAGCGTCCGACCACGGCGAGATTCGACGGGGCCACATCGGGCCGCGGCTTCTCGACGATGCTGTCGATGCGCATCAGGCCCTGCGACAGTTCCGTGCCCGAGACGATGCCGTACTTGCCGGTGTCCTTCCAGTCCACCGGTTCCACGGCAATCACGCTGCCACCCTGACGTGCCTGCACGGCCGCCATCTGCGCCAGCGCCCCCGGACCCTGACGATTGATGATGAAGTCATCCGGCAGAATCACGCCGAAAGCGCCCGAGGCCACCGCTGGCTGGGCGCACAGCACCGCATGCCCCAGACCGCGCGCTTCCGATTGCAGCACAAAGACCGGGCGCACATGCGAAGGCAGCACGTCGTGAACGATCTGCAGCAGTTCCAGCTTGTTGCTGCGTTCCAGGCGCTGCTCCAGCTCGAAAGCCTGGTCGTAGTGATCACTGATGGCGCGCTTGTTGCGATTCACCACGAACACCAGCGTATCGGCGCCGGCTTCCACAGCCTCGTCCGAAGCCCACTGGATCAGCGGCTTGTCCATCACTGGCAGCATTTCCTTGGGCACCACCTTGGTCGCCGGCAGGAAACGGGTACCCAGACCCGCGACCGGAAACACCACCGTCTTCAATCGCTCAGACATTCAACAGCCCCCTTGTCAGGCTCGCCGCAGCGGCAGCACATTCTCGTCTTCGGACGATACTCGACCGGAGAATTCCGGCACAAAGCGGTTCAGGATCTCGCGCAACTCGTCGACGCCATAACGCCGCACGGCGGCATCGCCCTGATGCAGGGCCTGGGTCAGTTCGTCGAGATTGACCGCGCGATGTTGCGCCAGAAAGATCTTCTGGTGACGGGTCTGCTGGTAGCTCTCATGTTCGTGGAACAACTCCTCGAACAGCTTCTCGCCCTCGCGCAGACCGGTGTATACGATCTGGATGTCCTGTCCTGGCAGCTTTCCGGCCAGGCGGATCATCTGCTCGGCCAGATAGCGGATCTGGATCGGCTCACCCATGTCCAGCGCAAAGATCTCACCGCCCTGCCCCAGCGTGGCCGCCTGCAGGATCAGCTGGCAGGCCTCGGGGATGGTCATGAAGTAGCGGCTGATCTCCGGATGCGTGACCGTCACCGGCCCGCCCTGACGAATCTGCTCGCGGAACAGTGGCACCACGCTGCCGGCGGAATCCAGCACATTGCCAAAACGCACCGTCAGGTAACAGGTGCGCGAGCGCTTGGCCAGGTTCTGGCAGAAGATCTCGGCGATGCGCTTGGTCGCGCCCATGACATTGGCCGGATTGACCGCCTTGTCGGTGGAGATCAGCACGAAGGTCTCGACGCCGGCCTCATCTGCGGCCAGCGCGATCGCCCGAGTACCGAGCACATTGTTGCGGAAGGCTTCCCGCAACTGCTGCTGCAGCAGCGGCACGTGCTTGTAGGCGGCAGCGTGAAAGACCACCTGCGGGCGCAGCGTCTCCAGCACATGCCTGCAGGTGGCGGGATCGCAGACATCGCCCAGCGCAGCGTCCAGCTCCATATCCGGGAACTCGCGCCGAAGTTGCCGCTCGATCTGATACAGGTTGTATTCGGACTGTTCCAGGATGCCCAGCGCCGAAGCGCCGAGGCGCGCCACCTGGCGGCACAGCTCGGCACCAATGGAGCCACCGCCGCCGGTGACCAGCACGCGTTTGCCCGACAGGGCCTGACGGATGGCCGTCCAGTCCAGTTGCACCGGTTCGCGACCGAGCAGATCCTCGATGGCGACTTCCTTGAGTTCATTGAAGGCCGAGCGTCCGGCGACCACATCCTGCAGCCGCGGAACGGTTCGGAACGGCAAGCCGGTCTCTTCGCACAGCTCGACGACCCGGCGCATCTCGGCCGTGGTGGCGCTGGGCATGGCGATCAACAGCATGTCTGCGGCCACTTCACGAGCCAGATCGCGCAACTCCTCGATGCGGCCCAGCACCGGCACGCCGTGGACCCGGGCACCGCGCAGCAATCGGTTGTCGTCCAGGAAGCCGACCGGCAGGTACTGCCCTTCGGCGCGCAGATCCCGCACCAGCATCTCGCCGGCGCGCTCGGCGCCCAGCACCAGCACGCGCTTGCGCGAGCTGCGCTCATAGAAATCGAGCCGACTGTCCTTCCAGAACCGGTAGGCCAGACGCGGCAAGCCTAGCAGCACCGACATCAGCACCGGGTACAGAACCAGGACGCTGCGCGGCACATTCCCCAGGCGATCGTAGAGGAACAGCGCCAGGCCCACGGTGAGCGCACCGAGAATCGAGCCACGGACGATATTCCACAGATCCGGCAGGCTGGCGAAGCGCCACAGCCCCTTGTACAGGCCGGTCCACCAGAAAATGCTGCCCTGAATGCTCAGCACCAGCAGCACTTCGGTCAGCGTCAGCACGCTGAAGGAGCTGTCGGTCTCGAAACTGAGCCGTATCGACTTGGCCATATACCAGGCGATCAGAATCATCGCCAGATCGTGCGCCACCACCGCGCTGCGAGGGTGGATAAGGGCGACAAAGGCACGCAAGGCCCGGCTCATGCGCGCGCCCTCGCCCTGCGCAAGGCGTAATCACGCCCGATGCGCCAGAGCACGGCGCCTGACAGATAGACAACAACGGCAGCAATCAGCATGGGCAAGGGTCGCAAAGGGCCGATGAGCAGTACCAGGGCCGCAATTCCGGTGCTGAAGCCCAGATAGCTCAGAGTGGTCCGGGGGTGGCTCCAGCCAGAACGCGTAAGCCATTGATACAGATGCTCGCGGTGCGCAGTGTACCATCGGCGCGGGGGCCGTCGAAGCATCCGCCAGGCCAGCGTCAGTCCGGTATCGAGAAATACCGCGGCTGCCAGCAGCGCCGTCGCCGGCAACATGGGCCCACTCTCGGCGACGGGCATCAGGGCCAGCGCGGCAACGAGGTATCCCAGACTGGCGCTGCCGACATCACCCATGAAGGCCCGGGCAGCTGGAAAGTTGAAGGGCACGAAGGCACACACGGCACCGGCCATCACCGCTGCAAACCAGGCGGCCGGATAGTCGCCAGCCTGCCAGGCCAGTGCGGCGACTCCCGTCGCCACCAGCACTGCCTGGAGGGCGGCCATGCCATTGATGCCATCCATGAAATTCCAGAAGTTGATGGCCGGAATGATCAGGATCAGCGGGAGCATCAGCACCAGAGCCAGCGGCAGTTGCGCAGCCAGCCCCGGCCAGGCACCCAGAATCAGCAGCGTAGCCGCCAGGGCATGCGCCAGCAGTCGCGGCCACACCGGCAGACCGCGGCGATCGTCCAGCCAGCTGATCAGGGCAACCAGGCTCAGGCCCGCAGCACCGCCGAGGGCCCAGCGACCGAGCGGATGCTGCAGCCCCAAGACCAGCCCCAGGCCGGACCAGACCGCGATGACGACGAGGACGAATCCCAGGCCAGCACCGCGTACCGTGGGCGCTGTATGCATGCGCCGGACTCCGGGCTGATCATGCATGGCTGCGCCTTGCGCGTAGGCCAGTGCCAGACGGGTCATGACCCAGGCTGCGGCGGCAGCGAACAGCGCGGCAAATACGGCGCTCAAGTGAGGGTCACTCGCCCGGTACGCCGTGTACCGGCTTGATGCTGCCCCAGCTCTTGCAGCTGGGACATTGCCAGTGCAGCGCGCGCGGACTGAACCCACAGCGGCTGCAGCGATAGCCGGCCTTGCGTTCCAGCAGACGGTGCAGCAATTCGCGAATGAGACCGATGGCCTCGGCGCGCTCGCCGGATTCGGAGGGGAAGGACAGGTCGACGACCTTGAGCACACCGCGCACGGATGGTCGCTGATGCAGGCGGTCGGCCAGGAAGCCCACGGCCTCGCTGCGGCCATCGCTGCGCTCGATCATGGCACTGCGCGCCAGCAAGGCGGCCACGCCACGGTCGCGCTGCATCATCAGGTCCAGAAAAGCCTGGGCGCGATCGCTGCGTCCCAGCTTCTCGTAGGTGGCCAGCAGCTCGCTGAGAATTTCCGACAGAAAGTCCGGATCGATCTCCGCGGCCTTCTCGAAATGCCGGATCGCGGCTTCATCGGCACCGTCAGCCAGCGCCAGTCGCCCCAGCAACATGTGTGCGCGCACGCAGCGGGGGTCCACGGCGACGGCCTCACGCGCCAACTTGCGGGATTCCTCGGGTTCGCCGCGGCCTCGTGCCTGTTCCGCCAGTTCGCAGTAGAACTGCGCGACCAGTGGCGTGGTGCCGTCGCCGGTCGCGGCGCGCAGGCGCTGCGCCATCTCGATGGCGCGGTTCCAGTCGCGTTCCTGCTGATAGATGGAAATCAGATGCCGCAGCGCGGCCGGCGCATGCTGGTCGATTGCCAGCAGATCGGTGTACAGGGCTTCGGCGCGGTCCAGCAGACCGGCACGCATGTAATCCTCGCCGAGCTCCAGCAAGGCGATGGTGCGCTGATCCGCGGAGAGCTTGGGACGGCTGTAGAGATCCTGATGCAGGCGGATGGCGCGATCGGTCTCGCCGCGCCGTCGAAACAGATTACCCAGGGCCAGTTGCGTCTCGAAGGTGTCACTGTCGAGCTCGGCGATCTTGAGGAAGACCTCGAGTGCCTTGTCGGGCTGTTCGTTGAGCAGATAGTTGAGGCCGCTGAAATAGGTTTGGGAGAACTTGGAAAAACGCTCACCGCTGCTACGTTCGCTGCCGCGGCGCCCCACCAGATAGCCAGACCAGGCTGCAATCGGCAAGAGCAGCCACAGCACTTCCCAGCCCATGATGGTTCAGCTTCCCGAGCGACGTTGGCGACGTAGTTCGCGCTTGAGCCGCAGAACTACGGCCAGATACAGGCCGAGCGCTCCGGCCAGACTGCCGAGCGCGAAGAAGGCCACCAGAGCCACGCCCAGCGGCAAGGTGAATTCGCCGATCACGGCATCGATTTGGGTCAGCGCGGGATTAAAAGCCGCAAACACGACAATTGCGGTGAGTACCACGCCAAGGAGGATTCGCGCCGCAAGTTTCAAGAACCTCTGCCTCGTCGTCAGGAGCGTACGGTTTTGGGTGTCGCCACCGGTACGCTCTGCGCACTGGCGTTCACCCGCTCGCGCAATTCCTTGCCGGGCTTGAAATGCGGTACATATTTGCCGGACAGGGCCACGACGTCACCCGTTTTCGGGTTTCGACCCATGCGCGGCGGCCTGAAATGCAGCGAGAAGCTGCCAAAGCCACGGACTTCGATACGTTCGCCGCTGGCCAGGGAATCTGCCATCTGGTCGATGACCGATTTCACCGCAAGCTCCACATCGGGCTGTGCCAGATGCGTCTGTCGACCCGACAAGGCCAGGATCAGTTCCGACTTGGTCACGATCTATGCTCCAGCTAGCGCGGGGGTGTTTCAAGACTACTTTGAAAGTGAGGGCAGCGCACGGCTGCCCCCACAAATAACAAAGAAATCAGCGACTCAGCTGTTCCTTGAGCAAGGCGCCGAGCTTGGTGGTGCCGATGGAGGTGTTGTGGTACTCCTCCAGGGCATCGGCCAGTTCGTCGTCTTCCTTGGCGCGGATCGACAGCTGCAGGATGCGGCCGCGACGATCAAGGCCAGTGAACTTGGCTTCGATCTTGTCGCCCACGGCGTAATGCTGCGTGGCGTCGTCGACGCGCTCCTTGGCGATGTCCGATGCGCGCAGATAGCCCTCGACGCCCTCGTCCAGATCCACGGTCACGCCACGGGCATCCACTTCACGAACGGTGCCGTGAACGATACTGCCCTTCGGATTGTTGGCCATGAAGCTGCCAAACGGATCCTGCTCGAGCTGCTTGATGCCAAGCGAAATGCGCTCACGCTCGGGATCCACGGCCAGCACCACGGCCTCCAGCTCTTCGCCCTTCTTGAAGTTGCGGACCAGGTCTTCGCCGGTGCCGTTCCAGGAAATGTCGGACAGATGGACCAGACCGTCGATGCCGCCATCCAGGCCGACGAAGATGCCGAAATCGGTGATCGACTTGATCGAGCCCGAAACCTTGTCGCCCTTCTTGAAGGTGCCGGCGAAAGCTTCCCACGGATTGCTCGTGCACTGCTTCATGCCGAGCGAAATGCGGCGACGCTCTTCGTCGATGTCGAGCACGGTGACTTCGGTTTCGTCGCCGATGGCCACGATCTTCGCCGGATTGACGTTCTTGTTGGTCCAGTCCATCTCGGACACGTGCACCAGGCCTTCGACGCCCGGCTCCAGTTCCACGAAAGCACCGTATTCGGTGACATTGGAAACCTTGCCGAACAGACGGGTGCCCTGCGGATAACGACGCGAGATGTTCACCCACGGATCGTCGCCCAGCTGCTTCAGACCCAGCGAAACGCGATTGCGCTCACGGTCGAAGCGCAGCACGCGCACATCGATCTCGTCGCCGACGTTGACCACTTCGGACGGATGACGCACGCGCTTCCACGCCATGTCGGTGATGTGCAGCAGGCCATCGATGCCGCCGAGGTCGACGAATGCGCCGTAGTCGGTGAGGTTCTTGACCACACCCTTCAGCACCGCGCCTTCCTTGAGCTTCTCCATCAGCTGCTCGCGCTCGACGCTGAATTCGCTCTCGACCACCGCACGGCGGGAGACCACGACATTGTTGCGCTTGCGATCGAGCTTGATGATCTTGAACTCGAGATCCTTGCCTTCCAGGTACACCGGATCACGGACCGGACGCACGTCGACCAGGGAACCCGGCAGGAATGCGCGGATGTCCTTGATGTCGACCGTGAAGCCGCCCTTGACCTTGCCACTGATGCGACCGACCACGGTCTCATCCTTGGTCTGAGCTTCTTCGAGCTCATCCCAGACCATCGCGCGCTTGGCTTTCTCGCGCGACAGCCGCGTTTCGCCGAAACCATCTTCCAGTGCGTCCAGGGCGACCTTGACTTCGTCGCCAACGCTCACTTCGAGCTCACCCGCCTCATTGCGGAATTGCTCGATGGGCACCACGCCCTCGGACTTCAGACCCGCATTGACGATGACGACATCGCTGCGGATTTCCACCACCGTGCCAGTGACAATGGCGCCGGGCTTGAGCTTGCTGATGCGCTCGCTCTGTTCAAACAGTTCGGCAAAACTTTCAGTCATGGTTGATTCCAGAAAATCGGAAAGACGCCCGTGGCCCTTTGTTCCGGGTCCACTTCAGCGTGATTCCACCCTCTTTCGAGTGTGCGGATTGCTCCGCGTATGTTTATGAATCCTGAGAGAAATTCTCAGGCCCGTTCCTCAATTGCGAGGCCAAAGTCAGCGCTTCAACGGCGCCGCCCAGGCGAGCACGATGGCAACGACAGCATCGATGGACTGGGTGGTCGAATCGATGGTGCGGGCATCGTGCGCGGGAACCAGAGGCGCCACGGACCGGGTTCGGTCGCGCAGGTCGCGTTCTTCAATCTCGCGCAGGAGGGCCGGTAGAATAGCCGTTATTCCCTTTTCGCTCAACTGTTTATGGCGGCGCCGGGCACGCTCTTCGGCACTGGCAGTCAGGAAAACTTTCAATTCGGCCTCGGGAAAGACGATGGTCCCCATGTCGCGGCCATCGGCCACCAGACCGGGCGCGACCTGAAAAGCCCGTTGCTTGGCCAGCAGCGCCGCCCGCACGGCCGGCTGCGCGGCCACTTTGGACGCGGCCTGGCCGGCCTCTTCCGTGCGGATGTCGGCAGAGATGTCCTCGTCGCCCAGCCAAACGTGGGGTTCAGAGTCGATACGATCCTCGAAGCGGATATCGGCGTCCAGCGCCAGCCTGGCCAGCGCCTGCTCATCGGCAAGATCAGCACCGCCGCGCACTGCAGCCACGCCGACGGCCCGGTAAAGCGCCCCCGAATCCAGGAAATGCCAGCCCAGCGCGCGCGCCACGGCACGACTGATGGTGCCCTTGCCCGAGCCGCTAGGCCCGTCGATGGTGATGACCGGTGCGGCCTGCGGCGACTGACTCACGCGGACAACTCCGGGCCACCCTCACGGACCTGCACGGACAACCCCGCCAGCGTCGCCAGTTCGGAGAAGCCAGGGAAGCTGGTATCGACGTTGGCGCAGTCGAGTATGCGGATGACGCCGGTGGCCCGCAGCGCGGCGACCGCGAAGCTCATGGCGATGCGGTGATCACCCTGACTGTCTATGCATCCACCGCCCATATCCGCCCTGCCCTCTATGGCCATGCCGTCGTCGAATTCCTGCACCTGCACTCCCAGCGCCTCAAGACCGCGGGCCATCGCCGCGATCCGGTCGCTTTCCTTCACCCGCAACTCGTGGGCGCCACGCACGCTGCTGGTGCCCTCGGCACAGGCGGCGGCAATCGCAAAGGCGGGAAACTCGTCGATCATATCGGGCACGCGCTCGATCGGCACGTCCACGGCGCGCAGGGCACTGGAACGCACGCGCAGATCGCCTACCGGTTCGCCGGCGACCTCGCGCTGATCGAGGATCTCGATGTCGGCGCCCATGTCTATCAGCGTCAGTAACAAACCGGTGCGACGCGGATTGAGACCGACGTTCTCGATGATCAACTCACCCTCCGGCGCAATCGCGCCAGCGACCAGAAAAAAGGCGGCCGAGGAGAAATCCCCCGGCACCGCAATCGGCTGCGCGCGCAAGGTCTGACCGGGGTTCAGGCGCACCCGGGTTCCGGCCACGGACACATCGGCACCCAGCGCGCTCAACATCCGCTCGGTGTAGTCGCGGGTGGCGGCGGGTTCAGTGACCTCGGTCGGGCCATCGGCGTACAGACCGGCGAGCAGCACGCAGGACTTGATCTGGGCACTGGCCACCGGGCAGCGATATTCGATGCCGCGCAATCCATCGACAGCATGAATCTGCAGGGGCGCGGTGCCGGCGGCGGTGCAGTCGATACGCGCCCCCATCTGCAGCAAGGGGTCGATGACCCGGCGCATGGGTCGGCGCGACAGCGATTCGTCACCGATCAGGGTGCTGGCAAAGCGTTGACCGGCCAGCAAGCCGGTGAGCAGGCGCATCGCGGTGCCGGCATTGCCGCAGTCGAGCGGAGTGGCGCTCGGCCTGAGGCCGTGCAGCCCCACCCCGTCGATCCGCAGCCCGGTGGCCGCGGTGCGTTCGATCGCCACGCCCAGATCGCGCAAAATCTGCGCCGTCGCCAGGGTGTCGGCCCCGGGCAGAAAGCCGCTGACTTCAGTTCGACCCTGCGCGAGCGCGCCGAACATGACCGCACGATGCGAGATCGACTTGTCACCGGGCACGCTGAAGCGACCCTGGACCCGCCGCGATGGCTTGCACAGAAACTCGCGGGAACTGCCGCTCATGCCAGATCCTCCTGCAGCACCCGGGCAAGCAGGCTCAGAAACTCGGTGTTTTCCTGCGCCAGCCCCACGGTGATCCGCAGACAGGTGGGCAAACCGTAGCCGCCCATGGGCCGGACAATTGCGCCACGCTTGAGCAAAGCCTCCTCGATGACCTTGGCCGGGCGCTCGAAATCCACCAGCACGAAATTGCCCTGCGAAGGGAACACGAACAAACCCAGCGCCTGCAGGCCGGCGCTGAGTGCCGCCCGCTCCGCCGCATTGCTGCGGCGCACGTCTTCCACGTGGGCCACATCGACGATGGCCGCGGCCGCCGCCGCCTGGGCGTAGAGATTGACGTTGAAGGTCAGGCGGGTGCGTTCCAGCACCGCCGCCAGATCGGGATTGCTGATGGCGTAGCCCACCCGCATCGCCGCCAGCCCATGGGCCTTGGAGAAGGTCCGGGTCACCACCAGATTCGGGTGCAGCGCCTGCAGCGACAAGGCATCGGGCACTTCGGCCTCGTCCACGTATTCGCGATAGGCCTCGTCGATGACCACAACGGCGTGCCGCGGCACCTGGGCCAGGAATTGCGCCAGCGTGGCTCGATCCCACCAGGTGCCGGTCGGATTGTTGGGATTGGCCAGATACACCAGCTTGGTCCCGGGACCGAGTGCGGCGGTCATGGCGACGGGATCAGCCCCCAGCGGCTGCGGACCCGATCGCGGCAGCGCCGGCACTTCCACCGGTTTGCCGCCACTGGCAATGGCCGCGAGCTTGAACACGGCAAAGCCATGCTGGGCAAAGACCACTTCGTCGCCGGGCGCCACGAAGGTCTCGGCGATCAGCACCAGCAACTCGTGTGAACCATTGCCGAGTGTGATGGCGGACGGGTCAACCTGCCAGCGTGCGGCGATGGCCTGGCGCAGCTTGCGGGCGCCTGCATCCGGATAGCGGATGGCATCGGAGAAATCGCGCGAGCGCAGCAGTTCGGTGACTGCAGGACTGGCGCCGTAGCCGTTTTCGTTGGAACCCAGTTCGAGCATGCGCGGCAGGCCGAGCATCTGTCGGATCGTTTCTGGATCGTAGCCGGGATCGTAGGCGGTGAGTTTCTGCACTCCGGGCGCTGCGAGGTCTTCGATACGGATCATCCTAGAAACCTCAGTTGGACGGGGCAGAGTGTGCGGTTGTGGGGGTGCAGGGCAAGGCGCAATGAGGAGAAATAGCCAGCTATTTCGACGAGTTGCAACGCAGCCATGCACCGCCAGAAACGTGCAATCTGCCGCGTAGCGCACTCACCTGATGGGTGAGCCGCCCCAGATGCTGAAGAGGCCATGGAATCATGAGTCTATGGGTCTCGAAAAGCGGTCAAATGAGGTTTCTAGGATCATGAGCCTGATCTGGGTGAAGGTAGGGAGTCGTGCCGACTCAGACAATCGCTGCCGGGTAGGCCCCCAGCACTTTCAGTTGCGCGGCCACCGGACCAAGGTCGGCCAGGGCAGCCTGCAGCGCGCCGCTCTCGATATGGCCCTCGACATCAATGAAGAACACATACTCCCACTTGGCGCCGCGGGCGGGTCGCGACTCGATCCGGGTCATGCTGATGCCGTGTTTCGCCAGCGGCGTGAGCAGTTGATACAGCGCGCCGGGCTGATCCTTGACCGCCAGCAGCAGCGAAGTCTTGTCGTGGCCACTGGGTGGAAACAACTCGCGCCCAAGCACCATGAAACGGGTGGTGTTGTCGTCGCGATCTTCGATGCTTGGCGCCAGCACCTTGAGCCCGTAGACCTGGGCCGCCGACAAACCGGCGATGGCTGCGGCGTCCTCGGCATTGCGTGCGCGCCGTGCCGCTTCGGCGTTGCTGCTGACGGCGATGCGTTCGGCCTTCGGCAGATTGCGGCGCAGCCAGCCGCGACACTGCGCCAGCGACTGGGCGTGCGAATAGACGCGCTCGACATGATCGAGATCGGACGCGCGCGACAGCAGATTCTGGTGCACGCGCAGCTCGATTTCGCCGCAGATCTTCAGCGGCGTGGTCAGGAACATGTCGAAGGTGTGATGCACCGCGCCCTCGGTGGAATTCTCGACCGGCACCACGCCGAAATCGGCGTTGCTGTTCTCGACTTCGCCGAAGACCTCCTCGATGCTGGCCATCGGAATGGCGATGACCGAATGCCCGAAGTGCTTCTGCACCGCGGTCTGACTGAAAGTACCTTCCGGTCCGAGATAGGCGATCTTGAGCGGATTCTGCTGGGCGAGGCAGGCCGACATCAGCTCGCGGAACACCCGTACCAGCTCTTCGTTCGACAGCGGGCCGTGGTTGCGGTCGGC
This sequence comes from Lysobacterales bacterium, assembly GCA_022841325.1. Taxonomy (GTDB): domain Bacteria; phylum Pseudomonadota; class Gammaproteobacteria; order Xanthomonadales; family SZUA-5; genus JADKFD01. The sequence continues at coordinate 16,302 of JALHRS010000005.1, forward strand.
GATGGCCCGCAGCACCTGGGCCTCGCGCTCCGGTCGGTAGTAGTCGATGGCCTGCTTCAGCGGGCCTTTGGCAACTCCGACCTGGCGGGCATAGCCGGCGCGTTCGCCGATCAGTTCCTGAATCTGGCGGTCGACCGCATCAATGCGCTCGCGCAGTTCGGGCAGGGAGATCGGGTTGGTCGGCGCCTTGATTTTCTTCTTGGGCATGGTCGCGGGTCAGAAAGGCGGGGTTGGGGGTTGGGGGCTGGGGCGCGAAAACGGGGGAACGGGAGTTGATAACACTTGCGCAGCGAAATCCAGCGCATCGCGCGAATTGCCGTACCTGCGCCCCAGCCCCCAGCCCCGCTCTTCCCCAGCTCCAATCACAGCACCCGAACCGCCAGAATGCCTTCAATCTTCTTGACCGCTTCGATCAGCTCCGGCGTCATCGGCTGATCGAGATCGAGAATGTTGTAGGCCAGTTCGCCGCGCGAAGCGTTGTGCATCTGGGTGATGTTGGCACCGGATCCACCCAGCAGCTGCGACAGCTGGCCGATCATGTTCGGCACGTTGCGGTTGGCGACGGTGAGGCGCTGGGCGCCGGCACGGGCCAGTCGCACGCTGGGGAAATTCACGGCGTTGACCACGTTGCCGTTTTCCAGATAGTCGCGCAGCTGGTCGGCAACCATGATCGCGCAGTTCTCCTCGGCTTCCGAGGTCGATGCCCCCAGATGCGGGAAAGCGATGACCTTGGGATGGGAGATCGTGCGCGGCGTCGGGAAATCGCTGACGTAGTGGCCGAGCTTGCCGCTGTCGAGCGCGGCGATCACGGCTTCCTCGTCGACCACGCCTTCGCGGGCGAAGTTCATCAGCACCAGCCCGTCACGGGCACCGGCCAGCGCGCTCGCATTGATGGTGCCGCGGGTGGCAGCGTTGAGCGGTACGTGCAGCGAGATGAAGTCCGAGGCGGCCAGCAATTCACCCAGGCTGCCAGCCTTGTCGACATCGCTGGACAGCTGCCAGGCGCCTTCGACCGTCATGTGCGGGTCGAAACCGATGACGCGCATGCCGATGCCCTTGGCGGCATTGGCCACGCGCACGCCGATGGCGCCGAGGCCAACCACGCCCAGCGTGCGACCGACCACTTCGCTGCCGACAAAACGCTTCTTGCCGTCCTCGACCTTGTGCTCCAGCTCCGGATCGGCCGCATCCAGGCCATGCACGAACTCGGTAGCCTCGCGCAGATTGCGCACCGCCATCAGCATGCCGGCCAGCACCAGTTCCTTGACCGCGTTGGCGTTGGCACCGGGCGCATTGAAGACCACGATGCCGTGTTTGCTGAGCTGGGTGACAGGAACGTTGTTGGTGCCGGCACCAGCGCGGGCCACAGCCTTCAGCCCGGGATTGACCTCAACGCTGTGCAGATCGGCTGAGCGCACCAGAATCGCATCCGGATTCTCGATGTTGTCGCCAATCTGATAGAGATCCTTGGGCAGGCGCTCGGTGCCGCTGGTCGAGATCTTGTTGAACGTGCGGATCTTGAACATCTGAGCTGACTCCTTGATTAGCCGTGGCTGCGCTGGAACTCGCGCATGTAGCCGATGAGGACGCCGACGGCTTCTTCGGAAATGGCGTTGTAGATACTGGCGCGCATGCCGCCCACGGCGCGATGGCCCTTCAGGCCCAGCAGGCCCTGTGCCTCGGCGCCCTTGAGGAAGGCAGCGTCCAGCTCCGGATTGGCCAGGATGAAAGGCACATTCATCCAGGAGCGGTAACGCGGATCGACCTTGTTGGTATAGAAGCCACCGGAACCGTCGATGGCGGCGTACAGCGCCCTGGCCTTGCGTTCGTTGCGCTCGCCCAGTGCCTTCAGACCGCCCTCGGCCTTGACCCAGTCGAAGACCAGTGCCGCCACGTACCAGCCGAAGGTCGGCGGCGTGTTCAGCATCGAGTCGTTGTCGGCGTGGGCCTTGTAGTTGAGGATCTGCGGTATCGGTCGCGGCTTGCGTTCCAGCAGATCGTCGCGGACGATCATCACCGTGATGCCGGAAGGACCGATGTTCTTCTGCGCACCGGCGTACAGCACGCCATAGCGGGAGACATCCAGAGGCCGCGACAGGATGGTGCTGGAGACATCGGCCAGCACCGGTGCCGAGCTGGCCGGCAGGTCGTAGAACTCGACGCCGTGGATGGTCTCGTTCGGGGTGACATGCAGGTAAGCCGCATTGTCACTTAGCGCCCAGGTCGACACGTCCGGAACGGTGGTGAAATTGGATTCGACGCTGCTGGCCGCAATCCGTGCCGAACACAGGGTCTTGGCTTCCTTGTGGGCTTTTTCGCCCCAGGCGCCAGTGATCACATAGTCGGCAGGCTGATCCGGCGCCGCAAGATTCATCGGCAGCAGGGCGAACTGGGCGGTAGCACCACCCTGCAGAAACAGCACCTTGTAGTTGGCCGGTATGGCCATGATCTCGCGCAGCGAGGCTTCGGCCGCTTCGGCCAGCTGGACGAAGGCCTTGTCGCGGTGGCTGATCTCCATGACCGAGGCGCGGGCGCCGCGCCATTCCAGCATTTCTTCCTGTGCTTGACGCAGCACCGGCTCGGGAAGTGCGCCGGGACCGGCGCTGAAGTTGTAGGCACGGCTCATGGGCGCGCTCCAGTCAGGGCTTGATGCGCCGCAGCATATGACAGGCCCCGCACGCCACGGAAGGCTTGCGTATTCGAATACACTCAGGTTCGGAAAATTGCCCGCGAAGCGCCCCAGCTCATATCAACGTATTAGCACGCCGTCTGCGGGCTAGGGATCAGCCGGCTCGACCGAAACCCGCACCCGCAGCTTCTCGCCCGGGTCATAGCCCAGTCGTGAGAAGAACACCTCGCCGCGATAGCGATACTCGACGTCATAACCGACGATGCGGCGCTCGTCATAGCCGCTCTCGACCACCCGGCAGCGCGTCTCCACGCCACGGCGGCTGCGGGAAGGATTGTCGTTGGCGTCCACTTCGCGGCCCACGCCTGCGCCGATGACGGCACCGGCAATGGTGGCGGCCTTGCGGCCATCGCCCTTGCCGACCTGGTTGCCCAGGGCGCCGCCGACCAGTGCGCCGACGATGGTGCCGGTGTTGGTGTTCTCATAACGACCGCTGGAGCGGGTCACTTCGGTGTCGTAACACTCTTCGCGCGGCTCATTGATGCGTACAACATCGTAGATCGGATCCACACGCAGTACGTCGGCATAGACCAGACGCACGTTCTCGTCACCCGGATATCCCTGCGGCGGCAGGCGGTCCCGCGGTTGAGCGCCAGCGATGGCCGGCAGACCCAGAACTGCAATCAACAAAACATAGGACTTGCGCATCGGAGCATCTCCGTGACGGCATGGGTGCCGCTCTCTCGTGGGAGGCATTACATCAGCAGGGCGCTGAATGCTGTCTGAGAATGCGCATGGATTCCAGCCCCCTGTTCAGGCTAGGCGAGGAAGCCTCTCCGCCCGCAGCGGCCGGCCGTTTCCTGACCAGCACCGCAAGTCGGCGGCAGGCGCAGCAGATGAATGCTCAGGCAAGGCCGGCGGCCGATTGCATCAGCTGCCGATACTCGGACTCGAAGCGCTCGTGCTGCCGGTGCCTGCCGGACCGCACCCATTCCCGACCGCGGACACCGACTGCTGCCACCGGCTGGCGCGCCGGGCCGAATATCCAAGAGCCCATCAGCTGATCGACCGTGCACCCGGCGAAGGCGGCATCCTGATCATCCAGCACCAGCCAGTCGGCGTCGGCGCCCACCTGCAGGCCGCCGCTGCCGCCACCGGCGGCCTGCGATCCACCCTGCACGGCCTCGTTCCACAGGTTGACGGCTACGTCTGCTGCGCCAGCATTCGCCAGCACCGTGCGTCTGCCACTGGCCAGGCGGGCCTGGTACTCCAGCCAGCGCAACTCCTCACGTGGGTCGAGGCCGATATGACTGTCCGAACCTATGCCCCAGGCGCCCCCGCGCGTGCGCAGATCAACCAGATCGAACAGACCATCGCCAAGATTGGCCTCGGTGGTGGTGCAGATGCCGACCACCGCGCCGGAGTTGGCCATCAAGGCGCGTTCGTGTGGCAGCGCGTGGGTGGCGTGGATCAGACAGTAGCGTCGATCGACCGCAGCCGTGTCGAACAGGAACTCGATCGGGCGGCGACCGTGTCGCTGCAGGCAGTCGCTGACTTCCTGACGCTGCTCGGCGATGTGGATGTGCAAGGGACGACTGCGCCAGAAATCATCGGCCAGCAGCTCCGTCAACGCCGGCGTTCCCACTGCCCGCAGCGAGTGTATCGCTGCGCCCAGTCGCACGCCCGTACCTTCGTGGGCAGCGGCCAGTGTTTCGCAAAGGCGCGTGAAAGCCTCGGTGTCATGATGGAATCGCTGTTGCCGTGGTGACAGCGGCTGATCGGCAAAACCGCCGCGCTGGTACAGCGTCGGCAGCAGGGTCAAGCCGATGCCGACCTCGTCGGCCGCAGCCACCAGCGCATCGGCCATCGCGGTTTGCGGCTGGTAAGGCCGGCCATCGGCCTGATGATGGACATAGTGGAACTCACAGACGCGCGTGTAGCCCTGTTCCAGCATTTCGGTGTACAGCCAGCGCGCGATGATGCGCAGACGCTCCGGATTCATGCTGCCGGCGTGCTGATACATGGTCTCGCGCCAGCTCCAGAAGCTGTCGTCCGGCCGGGAATAGCGTTCCGCCCGGCCAGCCATGGCGCGCTGAAACGCGTGGGAATGCAGATTGGGCATGCCCGGCAACACCCAGCGACCGAGGTGGGGCAAATCGGCGCGCGGTGAGTCGGCAACCACCTCCACCCAGCGGCCGGCGGCATCCGCCCTCAGCTTGACATTGGCGTGCCAGCCATCCGGCAGCAGCGCGTGGTCGCAGTGACCGTGGATCATGTGCTATCCCTTTGTCTGTGGGCGTCGATGCTACGTCGCTCTGGCGGCCGTGGGAGCGGATGGCCTAAACCTGCCGATTCTGATCGAACGAGGTTCGCATGTGGGATTGTTTGTGGATGGCTCCCAGGCTGTGGATGGGCGGCGCATCGATGGCGCTGATCGAAGATGCCGCGCTGGCGGTCCAGGGTGACCGGATCGCCTATGTGGGCGCGGTCAAGGATCTGCCCGATGCACCCACGCAACTGGCGCGCGAGGTCAAACGCTATGCCGATGGCCTGCTGACCCCGGGCCTGATCGATTGCCATACCCACATCGTCTTTGCCGGGAACCGCTCCGACGAATACCAGCAGCGGCTGGCCGGTGCCAGCTATGCCGATATCGCGGCCAAAGGCGGCGGCATCGCCCGCAGCGTGCGCCTGACCCGCTCGGCCAGCGTCGACGAGCTTTACGCCCAGGCGCTGCCGCGCGCCAGGCAACTGGTGGCCGACGGCGTGACCACGCTGGAGATCAAGAGCGGCTACGGACTCGAGCTGGAAGCCGAGCGCAACATGCTCAAGGTGGCCCGACGGCTGGGCCGGAGCCTGGGGATCACGGTACGGACGACCTACCTCGGATTGCACAGCCTGCCCTTCGATGCGGCCGATCGCCGTGCCTACATCGACGCCGCGGTCAACGACTGGCTGCCGCATCTGGCCAGCGAGGGCCTGGTCGACGCCGTCGATGCCTACCACGAGGGCATCGCCTTCAGTGCCGAGGAGGTCGAACGCCTCTATGTCAAGGCAGCGGCGCTGAATCTGCCCTTGCGTCTGCACGCCGACCAGCTGTCGAACCAGCAGGGCGCGGCGCTGGCGGCCCGCCACGGCGCGCTGTCGGCGGATCATCTCGAATACACCGACGCCCGGGGGGTCAAGGCCATGGCCGGCGCGGGAACCGTGGCGGTGCTGCTGCCAGGCGCCTTTCTGGTGTTGAAGGAGAAGCGCAAGCCGCCGGTGTCGGCGCTGCGCGAGGCCGGCGTGGCCATGGCTGTGGCCACGGATCTGAATCCGGGCACGTCGCCATTGCTGTCGCTGCGGACGGCAGCGCATCTGGCCGTCAGCCTGTTCGATCTGCAGGTGGATGAAGCGCTGCGTGGCATGACCGAACATGCGGCCAGTGCACTTGGACTTCAGGACAGCCACGGCACGCTCGCGGTCGGCAAGCGCGCCGATTTCGTCTGCTGGGACGCGGAACTCCCCTCAGATCTGATCTACTGGATCGGGGGCACGCTGGCGAGGGAAGTCATCGCCGGCGGCAGCGTCATCCAGCATCGGGCCAGGGCCAACGGCACTTCAGAACGATATTGAACCGCGCAGCCCGGCGACCAGGCGACTATCAGCCCTTCTTGGCAGCCTTGACCGGCGCCGCAGCCTTCTTGGCATGATGCAGACGGCTGTTGCCATAGGAACCCCGGAAAATCTTGCCTTTGCGGCTGCGCTTGTCACCACGACCCATATCAAACTCCAGTTGCTGTAGTCGGCGACAAGCCGACGGAAAGGGCGCGAAGACTAACAGTCGCAGGGGCGTTAAGCCAGCTTTGACGCCCATTCGGCCAACAGGCAGCCGCTGAGCCAGGCACCCTCGATGCGCGATCCATGGCACCAGTCGCCGCCGAGGGCGATCCGGCGCTGGTCATCGGCGATGATGCCGAGTTCCAGCGGTGGTTGCGCCAGCGCGTATCCCCAGCGGTGCAAAGCGCTCTGCGCAGGGGCGATCGGCGCCAGTTCCAGAATTGAGTAGAAGGCCGCCAATAGCCTGGCCTCGACCTCGGCTGGTGGCAGATCGAAGCTCTCTTGACTGAACACCGGCCCGGCATGGACCAGCCAGCGTTCTCCCGCCGGTCGCCCCGGCTTGCTGCTGTCTCTGGCAATCCATGACAAGGGCCCGGTGTTGACGAAGGCGCCATCAAAGTCGATCGGCAGGGCCTGGTCGAAACCCAGCATCAGCGCCCAGCACGGCCCGAACTGCACCGAACGCGCGGGATCGACCACCACTTCGTTCGCCAGCAGTTCCACTGCCTGTGCCGGTGGCAAGGTGCACAGCAACGCCGCGAAAGGCCCCCGTCTGGCCTCGTTCCTGAAGTCCAGGAACCAAGCCCCGGCTGAATGCTCGACGCCAACGACCCGCTGGCTGCATTCAAGCTCGATTCCGTGCAAGAGATTCGTGGCCAGTTCGCGCATGCCCGGCACGCCGACCCAACGCCTCTCGCGAGTCTCCAGCCTGCGCGTGCCCTCGGCATCGATGGCGACCAGACGCGGTTGCCACTCCTGGACCACCCCAGCTGCGCGCCAGGCTTCAACCTGATCCAGAAAGCGTGGGTCGCGCGCCGTGAAGTACTGGGCACCGTGGTCGAAATGCGCGCCCTCGCGGGTACGGGTTGCGGCCCGTCCACCGGGATTGCGGCCCTTGTCGTAGACCTGAACGGAGCGGCCGCGACGGTGCAGTTCGCGGGCGGCAGCGGCACCGGCAATGCCGGCGCCCAGTATCGCGATCGGTAGGTCCATCAGCCCTGCCCGGTCCAGGCCAGGAACAGCACCAGATGCATGACGACCACCGCGCCCGACAATCGCGCCCGCAGTTTCATGAACCACGCCGGCCATTCCGGCGCCGGTCTGCGCATGACATCGAAGACGCCGAGGGCGGCATAGAGCAGCCCCAGGATCTGGACCGCGTCGAGGGGATCAATCAGCAGGCAGGCACAGGCGAACAGACTGGGCAGCACTGACAGTGTCAACGGCCGCCACGAGACTTCCCCGAGCGCCGCGCCCCAGCGCACACCACCGAGAAAAGCCAGGATGACGGCGGAATAGGCGACAAACGCGCGCAAGGCCAGCGCCCGCAACTCGGCATCATCGGCGATCATCGCCAGCAGTGCGGCGAGCGCGAACGGAATCAGTCCGGCGCCGCCGAGCCAGGCGGCCGGCGCGGGAATCTGACGAGACATGAATGCACCTGGTGCTGCCAATGCCCTACTCCTTCACCGGGTACTGACGCGGACTGGCATCAGCTAGAGAACAGTTTCGATCAATCTCAGGGAGACGCATGATGGAATATCTGGATGTGCTGGAAAGGTGCAAACGCCAATGGCCCCAGGCCTTCGCCCGAGGATCGGCTGAAGAAAAAGCCGCGCTGGCCCGTTTCGGCAAGTTCTTTGCCGACTTCTCGCCGGACAAGATCGAAACCCTGCTCGACCAGACCTACGCCCCCGATATCTGGTTCAACGATACCCTGAAGACCATCCAGGGCCGCGAACCATTGCGCGAGTACCTCAAGCACAGCGCCGAAGCGGTGCAGAACTGCCGGGTCGAGGTACTCGACACCTTGTCCAACGAGCAGGGCGACTATTTCCTGCGTTGGACCATGGTGATCCGATTCCGCCGTTTCAAGCGTGACCAGGACACGCAGACCATCGGTGTCTCCCACATCCGCTTCAACAGTGCCGGTCTGGTGCTGCTGCATCAGGACTATTGGGATTCGACCGCCGGCCTGTTCGAACATATTCCGCTGCTGGGTGCAGGCATACGGGCGATCAAGCGCCGGGTGTGAGTGGCGGGCGCGCCAGCGCGGCTTCTGCTCGCAAGTAAACTCTGGCACGGGTCCGTGCTGCCGGTCATGGGTTCTTCGGCATACCGCCGTTGTTCCCGTGTCGCGGTCGTCGCGTCGGCGTAAACTTTGCGCCGCCTGTGATGCGGAGACCGTCGATATGAGCAATAAGCCAGTGGCCGGCTCGTCAATCATCCCCACGCTACGCTATAGCAATGCCCTGGCGATGATCGACTGGCTCTGCCAGGCCTTCGGGTTCGAGCGCCATGCGGTCTACGCGGACGGCGATCAGGTCCATCACGCGCAGCTGGTCCACGGCAGCGGCATGATCATGCTGGGCAGTGCTCTTGCCGAGAGCGAGTGGAACCAATTCAGCGCACAGCCGGAGGAAATTCAAGGCAGGACCACGCACGGTTGCTGCGTAACCGTCCGAGATCCAGACGCTCATCTTCGGCGAGCTTTGGCGGCCGGCGCCGAGATCGTCATTCCGATTGCCGATCAGGACTATGGCGGTCGTGGCTATGCTGCCCGCGACCCTGAGGGCTTTGTCTGGTGGTTTGGCAGCTATGACCCCTGGGCGCCGTGACATCTTCAGGCACGATGGCGCGCGCTCGATCGAAGGCCGGCGGCGATATACCAGAGCATGAACAGACGTCTCCAAACAGGGCTGCTCGGTCTCAGCGGAATCCTGCTGTTGTTGTCGGCGCTGGCCCACGCCCTGGCGGGCTGGCCTTCGATGGCCCGCGGCCTGTTTGCCAGCGATGCGCCAGCCGAGCTGATCGCCGCCCTCCGGGTGGGTTGGTATTTCGGCAGCGCCGCCATGATGGCCTTTGCCGCGATAGCGCTGCACGGGGCCTACGCGGTGTGGCGCGCACAGCCTGCGCCGCTGACCGCTCTGCGGCTGATCGGACTGACCTATCTGGGTTTTGGTCTGGCCGCCTTTGTGTATCGCGATTTCAACAGCCATTTCCTGGCCTTCATGGTGCTGGGTGCACTGCTGCTGGCAGCGGCATCGGGGCGCCAGAGCGCATCGGAGTCCAGAGGCTCCGGCAAGCGCTCGCTGTTGTAGCCCGAAGTGCGGGCAGCGCTCTCCGGGCGGTGACGCGAAAAAGCCCCGGTGAGCCGCTGCGCGGCACACCAGGCTACACGGAGCAAACGCGTTCATGGCCCGTGCTGTGTCTTCACGAGCGCTGGTTCGCTTCGTCACTGTGTTCCTCGCAAAGAAGAATCGAGCTTCTCTCTGCGTTCTCCGCGTGACTTTGCGTTCTCCGCGTTGAAGTTCTTGTCCGCAATGGGGCGAGAAGGACCGGGCGTCGCGTCCTCATGCAGACAGTCGCTCCGCGAGGGCGCTGCCATGCGTCGCGGCTCAGGGCTCTTCGGCGGCGGCCTCGCGTCCCTGCTGGCGGATCAGCGCCACCTGGCGCGCGTCTTCGATCGAATCCAGCACCGCGTACAGATCGGCGGTGTGCTCATCGAACTCGAATTCGCCGGTCAGCGGCGTATCGGGCTTGAGCTCGCCATGTTCGTACAGCGCCCACATTTCTTCGCCGTAGTAGGTCTGGGCCAGCTCCGGGGCAAAGCGCGACAGGCTGGCGCGCAGATTGTTGACATCGCGCAGGAGCATCGTGCGGGCGGCATTGTTGCCGGCGGCGCTGACCACCTGTGGCAGGTCGATGATGACCGGGCCATCGGGTGCCACCAGCACGTTGTACTCCGACAGATCGCCGTGGATCAGGCCCAGGCAGAGCATGCGCACCACATCACGCACCAGGCGCTGGTAATAGTCGCGGGCCTCATCGGGCGTCAGTTCCACCTCGCCCAGGCGCGGCGCGCTGTGGCCGTCGGCATCAGTGACCAGCGCCATCAACAGCACGCCGTGGAAATAACCGTGCGGCCTCGGCACGCAGACACCGGCATCTGCCAGCCGGTAGAGGGCGTCAACCTCGGTGTTCTTCCATTCCTCTTCCTGCTCGCGACGGCCGAACTTGCTGGCGCGGCTGATCGCCCGCGCCTGCCGGCTGCCGCGCACCTGGCGACCTTCCTGGTAACTCACCCGGGCCTGGAAACTGCGCTGCGCCATGTCCTTGTAGACCTTGGCACAGAGCACGGCATCACCTGCCCGCACCACGTATACGGAGGCTTCCTTGCCGCTCTTCAGCGGCAGGAGCACTTCGTCTATCAAACCATCGTCGACCAGCGGCTGCAGGCCCTTGGGAGTTTTCATTGAATTGTCTGGTGGTCAGCTGCCGCGAGTATGGAGGATTCCGGGTGCTCGCCGATGAATGCCCAGACAGGAAAACCGTCGCCGGCAATCAGGAGCCATCATGGGCAGCCTGTCCCCGTGCCGGTATCGGCTGAGTTTCGGGCTGGATCACCGGCTCGGCTTTCAGTTTGTCGGCCAGATACGTCAAGGCCGCCGCCAGCTGGGCGTCCTCGCCCAGCGCAGTGGCATGGGGTGGATTGTCGACCTCGATGTCGGGGGCCACGCCCTTGCCTTCGATCAGCCAGCGTCCCTGACGATCGTACTGGGCGTATTCGGCGACCCGCGCCAGTCCATTGTCGAGCAGCCGGTTGCGATCCGACAGCCAGATTCCGGCGCCAGCGGTGCGCATGCCGATCACCGGGCCCAGCTTCAGCGCCTTGATGCCGGCGGCGAAGGTCTCACCATCGGAGTAGGTGAACTGGTCCGCCAGCACCACCAGATGGCCGCGGAAGCTCTGCTGCTGGTTCCAGTACGGCGCGGCGTCCACCGGATCCCAATACGCCCAGGTGCGGCGCAGCAGTTTTTCGATGATCCAGCTGTCGATGTTGCCGCCGCGATTGCGGCGGACGTCGATGATCAGCCCTTCCCGATCGAACTGGGCATAGAAATCGCGCACGAAACTGGCGATGTCTCCGGCCCCCATCGCCCGCAGATGCAGATAGCCGATACGTCCCTGGCCGGACTTCTCCACCGCATCTCGGGTGCCCTGCACCCAGTCCAGATAGCGCAGCTGGGCTTCGCGATCAAGATCGACCGGACGCACCACGGTGCGGTGTGCGGCCCCGCCCTTGCGACTCAGCTGCAGCAATACCTGCTGCCCGGCCTGCTGCTGCAGGGCGGCCGCCAGATCCGCCATGCTCGCAATCGCCCTGCCGTTGACGGCGACGATGCGATCGCCTTCACGGGCATCGACCCCGGGCTGTCGCAGCGGAGCGCGCTCGGAAGGCAGTTCCGGATCGGTGCGATAGATGTGATCGACGAACACACCGTCGGCCGCGACTCGCAGCTCTGCTCCCAGGCCGGCCGGCGCCGGTGCGTCCGGATCGCTGCGCAGCTCGCTGCCACGTACCTGCGAATGCAGAATGCCGTGCTCGGCCATCATCTGCGACAGCAGATCGTCCAGATCGGCACGATCCGCCAGCCGCGGCAGCAGGGTCTCGAAGCGCTGGCGTATGGCCGGCCAGTCCTGACCGCGCATGCCGGGGTCGAAGGAGAAGCTGCGGTGCATGCGCCAGGCATCGGCGAACATCTGTCGCCATTCGGCCACCGGGTTGATTTCCAATGCCCAATCGGCAATGCGCACCTGGGCCTGGTCCAGTGCCTCGGGCAGCTTGCCCGGCGCATCCAGCAGCAACAGTTCGCCGATCTTGCCGTCCGCTCCCTGACGGGCCAGGAACAGGCGCTTGCGATCGGCCGAAAGGCTGAAATCGGCCACGTTCTCGGCCAGCGGCTCCAGCTTGGGCGCCTCGGCATTGATGGCCAACACCGACAGCCGCGCCTTCGATCCCGGCCTGGCATCCTGATCCAGCAGGTACAGACGCTCGGGATGTACCGCCAGCTGCTGATAGTTCGCCGCCGGAACCGGCACCTCGAACAGTCGATCGACCAGGCCTTCGAAGACGATGGCAGGCAGCTCCTTCGCGGCGTCGCCCTTGGCATCGCCATCCTCCCTGGCGGCCGGCGTCAGCTCGTCGCGCGGCGCGAAGGGAAAGCGCAGTTCCGGCTGCAGCGCCAGCGCGTAGATGCGCGCCCGCCGGTCGAACATCGGTCCGGTGTTGCGATCACCCCAGGGCGAGGATGGGGTTGGTTCGAAATTGCGGTTGGACAGGAAATACAACCACTGACCGTCTGCAGAGAAAGCCGGCGCAAAGGACTCGTAGCGATTGCTGGTCAGGGTGGTCTTGCGGCCACTGGCAACCTCGATCAGCACGATCTGCTGACGCTGCTGCGGACTGTCGGGCCGCGCCAGTGCCAGATAACGGCTGTCTGCGGACCAGACCACCGCCGAATAGGGGTCGTCGCGGTCGTGTTCGGCCCGCTCCAGCTCCCGGTTCTTGCCGGTCTTTAGCTCCAGCAGCGCCAGTCGGCCACCCTTGGCCGTATGCGCCAGCCAGCGGCCGTCGGGTGAGAGGTACAGACGCCAGCGATGTTCGCCGCTGTCGGCCACCAGCCGCTGGCCGGGGCCGCTGCCATCGGCCGGATAGGACCAGATCTCGCTCAGGCCGTCCTGATCCTGGATGGTCAGCAGCTGTTTGCCATCCTGACTCAGGACCGCCTCACGCAGACGGGCATCGGCCGGACCGGCAATATCGACACGCCGGCGACTGCCGGTGCTGGCGATGGCGACCCTGCCGCGCGCGCTGACGACCACGGCATCGCCGGCCGCGGCCATATGCACCGATTCCAGAAAATCGAGCGGCTTCTTCAGCCAGCGCGCCTGGCGCTGCTCGAAATCGGAGATCAGCTGGATGTCGATCTTGCGGTCCTCGCTGCTGGCGATGTCGTACAGGCGCAGGTCGGCGCCATGCTGATAGACGATGCGCCCCTGATCCAGACTGGGTGAGCGCACATCGAAATCGGTGTGGCGGGTCAACGCCACCGGAGCACCACCATCCTCCGGCAAGGACCACAGGTTGGGACGGCCTCCGGCATCGGCCAGCAGATAGACCCTGCCCTGCCACCACATCGGCCGCGACTGGTTGGCATTCCAGTCGGGTGCCAGGCGCGTGGCTTCGCGCTGCGCCTCGAGGTCGAATCGATACAGCTGCGCCATCGCGCCGCCGCGGTAGTCGAGGGCGTTGTCGCCGCTGACGTGCAAGCCGAAACGCGTGAACCACAGCTGCTGGCCGCTGCTGTCGAAGCTGGCCTCGTTGGCATCGGCCAGCGGCAGATCCCGGGATGCACCGGTCGCCGGATTCAGTACCCTAAGCACCCGGCGACCACTGGGACCGACCACGCTGTCGGTGGCGTAGACCAGTTCGCCGCTGGGCATGTATCCCTGCAGTGCAATGCGGCCGCCGTCGAAACTCAACTGCCGCGGCAGTCCGCCGCCGAGCGGCATCGCATAGACCTCTTCGTCGCCGCCGTAACTGGCCACGAAGGCCAGCTCACGACCATCAGGCGAGATCACCGGCTGCGATTCCTGGGCCGGATGGGTGGTCAGACGAGTGGCCTGGCCGCCGCTGACCGGGACCATCCACAGATCACCCTCGGCAACGAAGACCAGCCGATCTCCGTGCAGGGCCGGCTGGCGATAGTAGGCCGTGCTGGCGCTCGCCAGCGGCGCGGAGGCGATGAGCAGGAACAGCAGCAGGAAGCGAATCATGACGATCTCGACGGCAGACGTAGGCCGAGTCTCGCGCATCGAAGGAGAAGTTCAAGTGCTGGTCATCAGATTTCGGGAGCCGTCTGAAATCCGCACGCGCAGCCTCCGATCGATCGGGGCGGCGAACTCTGCAAACCTGGCTTGCGGGCACTGCAGGTCGCGAGTGCCCGCCACAATTGGCGAGCTCGGCACAGCGCGGGCTAGTATGGGCGATGACTGATTCCCTGCCCGCCGATTCCGATCTGACCCGCCTGTCCAGGCGCGTGACCGAGCTGTACCAGTGCTCCCGCAGCGTCGCCGAGATGTACATCGAAGGCGGCTGGGTGCGGGTCGATGGCGTGGTCGTGGAGGAGGCGCAGTTCAAGGTTGGCCGCCAGGACGTCACCCTCGACCCGGATGCACAGGCCGTGCCGCTGCGGCCGGTGACGCTGATCGCCCACAAGCCGCCCGGCATGCCTTCCGAGCAGTTGATCGACGCCCGCGAACCCTGGGTTCAGGCCGGCAATCGATCCGCGCTGGACCACGGCAGCCAGAAACTTTTGAAACGTCACAGCCGCCAGCTGCAGCTGGCGCTGCCGCTGGATGTCGAATCCTGTGGCCTGACGGTGCTCACCCAGGAGACCGGCGTGCTGCGCAAGCTCACGCAGACCCATCCAGGGCCCGAACAGGAGTATCTGATCGAGCTTGGCGCCGAACCCGCGCCGGCGGCGCTGGAACGCTTGCGCCAACCGGCAGGCGCGGGACCCTACCGGCGCTCGCCCATCAAGGTCAGCCTGCAGAGCGAAGCGCGCCTGCGCATGGTCGGCAAGGCGCTGGACCCCGACAGCATACGCGAGCAGTGCCAGCAGGCAGGTTTGCAGGTCAGCACGATCAAGCGCATCCGCATCGGCAGCGTCTCGATGGCCAGGCTCGCCAGCGGCGAATGGCGTTTCCTGAGCGAGGCAGAACGCTTCTAGCAGCCTGTCGGACTTGACCGGGCGCCGATCGCGGCTGAAGCCGCTCCCACTGTAGGAGCGACCTTGCGTCGCGATCGCCGTCCCGTCCGCCATCGCGAAGACCGGGACTTGCAGTGCGCTGCCGCCAAGAGCAGGTCGCAGAGAACGCAGAGAACAAGCAGAGAGAACACGGAGAAGGGCAAGAGAAACTCCATGGCTGCTCTCTGTGTGCTCGCTGCCTTTCCTCTGCATTCTCTGCGTCCTGCTCCTGGCAACGGATTGCGTCGGTTTTCGGTTTTCGCGATAGCCTGGCAGATGCCGGTCGCGCCGCGAGGGCGCTCCTGCAGACCGGCCCACGGTCTATGCTGGGAACCTGTCCATCAACTGGATCAACTTCTCGACGATGCTCATTCCGCGCTTCAAACGTTATCTGCTGACCGGTGTGCTCACGGTCTTGCCGATAGGCCTGACGGTACTGCTGTTTACCTGGATCTGGTCGCAACTGGCGGCCTTGGGCGCACCCATCGTCGCTGGCCTGGCCCGACTACTGGACCCATGGGCACCGCAAGCTTCCGTGCTGCTGCGTGACTCGGTATTTACCGGCGCCGTCGGCGTGGCGCTGGTGGTGGCTGCGGTCTATTGCATCGGCTGGGTCGCCTCCAATGTGCTCGGTCGGCGACTGCTGAACTGGGTCGATGCGACCATGGAACGTCTGCCGGTGGTCGCCCAGGTGCATGGCGCCATCCGCAAGACTCTGGCGGCGCTGCAGACTCAGCCGACCTCGGGGCAACGCGTGGTACTGATCCCCTTCCCTTCATCCGAGATGCTCACGGTAGGACTGGTGACGCGGGTGTTCCGCGACAGCCACTCCGGCCGCGAAGTGGCTGCCGTGTATGTGCCGACGACGCCGAATCCGACCTCGGGCTATCTGGAGATCGTGCCGATGGAACTGGTACAGGACACCGGCTGGAGCGTCGACCAGGCCATGACCTTCATCATCTCCGGCGGCACGGTCGGTCCCGATGAGTTGCCATTCGATCGTGTACACCTGCCCACGCCCGAATCCACGGCAACCTCGACCCAGGAGAAGCCCCAGCCATGAATCTGCCACTGGTCGGCAAGTACGCTCTGATCACCGGATCGAGCAAGGGTGTGGGTCTGGCCGCGGCCCGATTGTTTGCGGCCCAGGGGGCGCGCGTGGTCATGCACGCCAATACCGCCGTGGACGCGGCCCGGGCCGAAGCTGAGGCGATCGGGCCCCAGGTGCTGGGAGTCATCGCCGCCGACCTGTCGCAAGCCGGTGCCGGCACGCGGCTGTTCGCGCAGGCCGATGCGCTCACCGGCGGTCGACTGGACATCGTCGTCAACAATGCCGGTATCTATCTGGCCAACGAACTGGGCGCTGACGACGAGCACTGGCATCGGGCCTGGGCCAGTGTGCTGCAGGTCAATCTGCTGGCCCTGGCGGATGTCTCGCGGGCTGCGGTGCGAGCCTTTGTCAGCCGTGGCGGCGGCAGCCTGATCAATATTGCCAGCCGCGCCGGCTATCGTGGCGACGATGGTGATCACACCGCTTACGCCGCGTCCAAGGGTGCGGTACTGGCGCTGACCAAGACCCTGGCCCGTGCCTATGGCAAGGATGGCGTGCTTGCCTACGCGCTGGCACCGGGCTGGATCGATACCCGCATGGCGCCGCAGAACGCCGCCGGGCTGGCTGCGGCGAAGAGCGAGATTCCGATCGGGCGCATGGCCGCCCCGGACGAAGTGGCAGCCATGTGCGCCTTTCTGGCCAGCGGCGCCTGCGCCAGCGCCACCGGCGCCTGCATCGACATCAACGGCGCCAGTTACGTGCGCTAGCGAAGTGTCGTCGCGGGCCCGGAGCATTCGGATTGCGGGCTTCGGTAGGTCCAGACTTGTCTGGACGCTTTTCCATCGACTGCCAGAAAGCGTCCAGACAAGTCTGGACCTACAACGGCACGCTCTCCAGCCGCCGCGGGCGGGCTCTTGACGGCAACAACGTGTACCATCGCCCGACTTTTGGCCTGGATCCTGACCATGCATCGATTGATGACCCTGATTTTCCTGCTGCTCGCCACAGCCACGGCATCTGCGCAGGAAGCGACCAGCATTGACCAGCGTATCGAAGCTGCGGTGGCGCCGATTTCGCAGGCGGTCTCCAATTTCATCTTCTACGCCGTGACCGTCAATGGCGCTGAATTGCCCTTGATTCTGGTCTGGCTGATTGCCGCCGGCGTCATCATTACCCTGTACTTCAAGTTCGTGAATGTACGCGGCTTCGTGCACGGATTCCGACTGATACGGGGCGACTACGCCGAAAAGACCGGACCGGGCGAAGTCAGCCATTTCCAGGCGCTGACCTCCGCCGTATCGGGCACCGTGGGACTGGGCAATATCGCCGGCGTGGCGGTGGCCATCACCCTGGGAGGGCCTGGCGCCACCTTCTGGATGATTCTTGCCGGTGTGCTCGGCATGTCGACCAAGTTCGCCGAATGCACGCTGGGCGTGATGTACCGTCTTGAGAAGGCTGATGGCACGGTATCGGGTGGACCGATGTACTACCTCAGTCGCGGCATCGGTGAAAATTATCCGCAACTGCGCAAGTTCGGCTGGTTTCTGGCCATTGTTTTCGCCGTCTGTGCGATGGCCGGCGCCATCGGTGCCGGATCGATGTTCCAGGCCAACCAGGCTTATTCGCAGTTTCTCAATATCACCGGCGGCGCCGAGGGCCCGCTGGCCGGCCGTGGCTGGCTGTTCGGACTGGTCATTGCCACTCTGGCGGGCGTCGTGGTCATTGGCGGCATCACCCGCATTGGTGCGGTCACGGCCAAGCTGGTACCGGGAATGGCCGCCATTTATATCGTTGCCTGCCTGTTTGTGATTGGCAGCCACTTCAGTCATCTGCCGGAAGCCATTGGTGCCATCATGACCGGCGCCTTCAATCCCGAAGCGGTGTCTGGCGGCCTGATCGGCGCACTGATCGTCGGTTTCCGCCGCGCGGCCTTCTCCAACGAGGCCGGCCTGGGATCGGCGGCGATTGCGCACTCGGCGGTCAAGACCCGGGAACCAGTGACCGAGGGCTACGTGGCCCTGTGGGAGCCGTTCATCGACACCGTGGTGATCTGCACCATGACCGCGCTGGTCATCGTGATCAGCAAGGAATATGTCGGCGGCGGCGCCGATGGCGTGCAGCTGACCTCCAACGCTTTCGCCGGCGCCATCTCCTGGTTCCCCTACCTGTTGGCCTTCGTGGTTTTCCTGTTCGCGTTCTCGACGATGATCACCTGGGCCTACTACGGCGCCAAGGCGGCGAGTTTCCTGGCACGCGAGTCCAAGGTGGTGCTGTACGGCTTCAAATTCTTCTATCTGGCGATGGCGGTGGTCGGCTGCACCATGAACCTGAAGAGCATCGTCGACATTGCCGACGCGCTGCTGTTCATCATGGCCATCCCGAATCTGATCGGCGTGTATCTGCTGCTGCCGGTCCTGCGCAAGGCGGTCGACAGTTATGACCGGCGCGTGGCCAGTGGCGAGATTCAGTCCAGTCGTGTCTGAGTGAGCCTGCAGCTCAGCCTGCTCGCGCCCGCGAGCAGGCTGACGACTGGGCGGAGGACCTAAAGCTCTCCGAACAGCCGCTGCAGATTGCCGGCTTCGGCACTGTTCGGGCAGCGCGCATACAGACGACCGGCGGTCCGCCGGAAAGCCTCAAGCTCGCCGGCCTCATGCAGGGCCAGTGCCAGCCGCATGGCCAGACGGCGGCTGCCCTCCTCGGGCTCGGCAGCGCCCAGTAGCGCCAGGCAGATGGGCTCGACGGCAGCCAATCTCCCGGCTTCGACCCAGCGATTGGCCAGCGTGAGCAGATCGGCGCTGGCGAGGCGCGGTTTGCGGCCGCTTTGCTGCAGGTAGTCGTTGAAGGTGGCAATGTCCTGATCGACGCCAACGGCCGGTTTCAGCCTTTCGATCAGCAAGCGCCGGGCAGCATCGTGAAAGGCCGGATCGTCGACTCGATCGCGCCAGGCACGCCAGCGCAGAAGCCAGGCCTCGCGTTCATCCGGATGCTGCTTCACCAACCGCGCACTCAATTCGCGCGCCGCGGCGAACTCGAGCTGGCCCAGGGCCGATCGGGTGGCCGCATACAGATCCGGGCGCTCCGCCTCGACCTCGCTCTCGTCCATCACCTCGCGGCGTTCCCAGCCGAGCTTGCGAATGGCGAAACTCGCCAGAGCCCCGGTCATGATGCCGCCGGCGTGGGCGTCGAAGCCGATGCCCGCATCCGGGTTTGCCAGCATCTGCCATAACTCCCAGCCCAGCCAGAACGGCAACAGCGACAGCGCCGGCACGCGGACATAGTCGAAGATGACAAAGAACCAGTAGAACACCCGGATCTTGCGCAGGCCCCAGACCACGCAGCAGGCGCCCATCAGTCCGGCGATGGCCCCCGACGCGCCGAGCGCACTGCCGACCTCGCCCAGATGGCGCACCAGACTGAACAGGCCTCCACCGAAGCCGGACAGCAGGTAGACCGAGAGGAACAGCCACGGCCCCAATGCCAGCTCGGTCATCAGGCCCAGCAAGGCCAGAAACAGCATGTTGCCGAACAGATGCCCGGCGTCACCATGCAGGAAGATCGAGGACAGCAGCCCGGCCACGCTGGGCTGATGGTACTGCAGCGAATGCCGCGGCGTGACGGCGTCGTCCAGCAAAGCATCCAGGCGTTCACGGTCGTGGCGCCAACTGGCGAGGCCTTCCGGATCTCCGCCGGGCACCGGCGGAAGGTGCATCAGGCCGTCTCTGAAGCTGGCGTCATAGGCCTGCAACTGCACTGCGACCAGAGCCCGCTGCGACGTCGGCAAGCGTTGCAGCTGCGGCACCAGTTCGGCGCGACCGTTTTCCTGCAGATGTTGCAGCAGCCTCGGCCATTCCAGATTCAGCAGTTGCGAGCGCTGGTAATGCTCGGCGGCGCGTTCGAAGGCCGGTTCGTCGCGCGACTGGATGCCGAAATAGACCAGTACATTGATCAGTATCAGCAGCGCCGTCACCCACGGGAAACGGGCCAGACTGAGTCGCTGATGCAGGGGAATGATCAGCATCGTCCGGAGTGCTCGGTCAGGCCCGCGACCACTACCAGCGCCAGATCAGCGCGGCCTGGGCCCCGGACAGGTCCAGTCGCAGGCGTCCGCTGAGGTCCTCCCGGTCGGTGTCGGCATCCAGGCGTGTGCCCGAATAGCGACCGGCCAGCACCCAGTTCGGCGTCAGCGCGAATTCCAGGCCCGCTTCCAGATCGTAAACCGTGCCGTCGATGTCGTTCAGGCTGGCCCTGAACACCGCGGCGCGCAGCACCAGACGCAGGCGCTCGCTCAGCGCTTCGCGGTACTCGGCGCCAAGTACCAGCACCGGCAGTTCTTCACTGACCTCGGCACTGACCGGCATTGGCTGCGCCCCACCAGGCAGGTTCGTGGCCGCGAGATCCAGCCGCAAGCGATATTGCAGGGCACCGGCGCTCAACCCGAAGGCGCGCTGATCGCGGGTCAGCAACCATCCGGTATAGCTGAAGGACAGCAGGTCCAGATCGATGGCGCCCGACACCCTGGAATTGACCACGAAGACTTCATCGTCGAACACGATATCGCGCTGGATGACCTGATCGGCACTGCGCCCGAAGCGCTGCGCACGCAGGCCAAAGCCATGTCGCTCCCAGGGCTGCCAGCGCAGCGCGAACAAACGACTGCGGTCGCGCCCGGCCAGATCCAGATCACGATCCAGATCGATCTCGGTGCCGAGGGCGCCGGCGCTGCCATCCACGGCCACACTGCCGCCGAGATCGCTGGCGCCGATGCCGATCTCGATCGAGCCCTGATCGATCACGCCGAAATCGCTGGCGCTGACGGCTGCACTGATGCCCGTCAAGGCCCAGATCAGCATGGCCGTGCCTGCACAACGCCGCCGGTGCGGGCTCATGGCACGCCGGTTTCCCCTGAGGTAGCGCGGCGCCGCCTTCACCTCAGCGCTGATCCATCGGCAGCCAGGCCTGATCATCGGGACCGTTGTAATGCGCGCTCGGACGAATGATCTTGCCATCCTGGCGTTGTTCCATGATGTGCGCGGTCCAGCCGCTGGTGCGCGAAATCACGAACAGCGGTGTGAACATGGCCGTGGGCACGCCCATCATGTGATAGCTGGAGGCGCTGTACCAATCCAGATTCGGGAACATCTTCTTCAGCTCCCACATCAGCGACTCGATGCGCTCGGATACCTCATACAGGCGCATGTTGCCGCCGTCCGCGCACAGCGAACGGCTGATGTCCTTGATGATCACGTTGCGCGGGTCCGACACCGTGTAAACCGGGTGGCCGAAGCCGATGATGATTTCCTTGCGGCCCACGCGCTCGCGGATATCGGCCTCGGCTTCATCGGCATTGCGATAGCGGGCAATGATCTCCATGGCCACTTCATTGGCGCCGCCATGCTTGGGGCCGCGCAGCGCGCCGATGGCACCGGTGACGGCCGAGTACATGTCCGAGCCGGTACCGGCGATCACCCGCGCGGCGAAGGTGCTGGCGTTGAACTCGTGCTCGGCGTAAAGGATCAGCGATTGATCCAGCGCTCGCGCATGCAGCTCGCTGGGACGACGGCTGTGCAGCAGATGCAGGAAATGCGAGGCAATGCCGTCGTCGTCGGTTTCGACGTCGATGCGGGCGCCGGAATGGCTGAAGTGATACCAGTACAGCAGCATCGAGCCGAAACTGGCCATCAGCCGGTCGGCAATGTCGCGGGCTTCGGCCAGCGGGTGGGAATCCTTCTCCGGCAGCACCGCGCCCAGCACCGAAGCGCCGGTGCGCATCACATCCATGGGATGGGTGGATGGCGGCAGCATCTCCAGAGCATCCTGGACGATGGCCGGCAAACCCCGCAGGCGCTTGAGCTTGGTCTTGTAGGCCTTCAGTTCGGCCGCATTGGGCAGATGCCCATGAACCAGCAGATGCGCCACCTCTTCGAAACAGGCGTGCCTGGCCAGATCGTGGATGTCATAACCACGGTAGCTGAGATCGTTGCCGGTCCTGCCGACGGTACACAGGGCAGTATTGCCGGCGGCCACGCCCGACAGGGCTACGGACTTCTTGGCCTTGGGCAGGACCTGGGCTGCAGACTCACTCATCGGATCGCCTCATTGTTTCAGGAGCCGGCCATTCTAAGGCCGGCGGGGCCCGATCGTGACCCTGTTCGAACAAGATTCGGCGCATTGGCCTCTGGCCCCGGACAGACCTGAACGCACCGCATCGGCTCGGGCCTGTATCGTCTGCCGATCGGACACCATCGCAAGAGTGGACACCCAGGAAGGCTCATGAGTTCATCGCAAGTCCTGATTTTCGCGCTGGTGCTGGCAGCAGGCGTGCTCTTCATGTGGGGCCGCTGGCGTCATGACATGGTGGCGATCGCGGTGCTGCTGGCCGCCGTGATGCTGGGGCTGGTCGCGCCAGCGACAGCATTCAGCGGGTTCGGGCATCCGGCGGTGATTTCCGTTGCCTGCGTGCTGATCCTGAGCAAGGGTCTGCAGGAATCGGGCGCCGTGAACCTGATCGCGCGTTATCTGCTGCCGGGCAAGGATGCCGGCTATCTCAGTAGCGTGGCCGCCTTGACGCTGCTCGGCGCCGCCTTGTCAGGCTTCATGAACAATGTCGGCGCATTGGCGCTGCTGATGCCGGTGGCGCTGCAGATGGCGGAACGCCAGAAGCGTCCGGCGGGCCAGCTGTTGATGCCACTGGCCTTCGGTTCCATCCTCGGTGGCATGGTCACGCTGGTGGGCACACCGCCCAATCTGATCGTATCGGGCTTTCGTGCGGAACTCGGCGGCAGTGGCTTCTCCATGTTCGATTTCACACCGGTCGGCCTGGCGGTGGCCGCCACCGGACTGGTACTGGTGATCTTTGCGTCCCGCTATCTGGTGCCGGTACGGGAACGCGCGGGTGCCGACAGTTTCGAGATCGGGTCCTATCTGACCGAAACCCGGGTTCTGCCCAACAGCAACCTGGTTGGCAAGCAACTGCGCGACATTGAGGCTGCGCTGGAGCCAGCTGATGGCCAGATCGTTGGCCTGATCCGCAACCAGGTGCGCCTGACCGCCCCCAATATGCGGCGCTCGGTGCTGGCCGGAGACATCCTGATCATCGAAGCAGACATGGCTGCGCTGACGCGCGTGCTGGGTGAGCTCGGGCTGGCGCTGGAGGAAGCTCATGTCGAGGCTGACAAGGGCGACGGCGCATCGGCAGCGGACCGCGACACCGCAGAGAAGGCAGAGGCAAAGGCCAAGGACGTGGTCGAGACCAAGTCGACCACCGAAAGCCGTGCTTCGGAGACGCCGCAACTCGCCGAACTGGTGCTGCTGCCGCACTCGAGCTATGCCAGGCGCTCCGCGACTGACCTCAGCCTGCGTACCCGATTCGGCATCAATCTGCTGGCCATCTCACGCCAGGGCCGTCGATCCACCGCGCGTCTGCGCACGATGAACTTCATGCCTGGCGACGTGCTGCTGGTGCAGGGTTCGGCCGAGGCCATCGCCGACTTCGCCACTGCCAGCGACAGCGCGCCCCTGGCCACGCGCAGCATCAACCTGCCCGATCGCCGTCGCGCCTGGACAGCGGGGCTGATCCTCGCCGCCTCGATCGGCGCCGCCGCCAGCGGGTTGCTGGCCGCGCATATCGCCTTCGCCGCCGGCGCACTGGCATCGATGCTTCTGTCGACGGTACCGGCGCGGGTCGTCTACGAAGCCGTGGACTGGCCGGTGATCGTCATGCTGGCGGCGCTGATTCCGGTGGCGGGTGCACTGCAAACCACCGGCGCGGCCGACACCCTGGCGCACACGCTGCTGGATCGCGTAGCCCAGGGTCATCCGGCGCTGGCGCTGGCTCTGATCCTGGTGGTCACGATGACGCTCTCGGACTTCATGAACAATGCCGCCACCGCGGCGATCATGTGTCCGATCGCCATCGGTGTGGCAGCGCAGCTCGGGGTCAGTACCGATCCCTTCCTGATGGCGGTGGCGGTTGGTGCCTCATGCGCGTTTCTGACCCCAATCGGACACCAGAACAACACCCTCATTCTGGGCCCGGGCGGCTTTCATTTCGGCGATTACTGGCGCCTTGGCTTGCCCCTGGAACTGGTCATCGTGCTGGTCAGTGTGCCGATGTTGTTGTGGGTGTGGCCCTTGAGTCCGGTGTAGGCCCCGCCGGGCACCTCGCGCATCGAGCATTCCGCCGAACCCATCCATGCGGGCGCGAGGACCCGGCCTACGCCGGACGTAGCGCGGCTCCGGCGCGCGCGGTGCTCGGTCTTCGCGAATGCTCACGTCGCGCCGGCGTCCGCGAGGAGCACCGCCGGGCGCCTCGCGTATCGAGCATTCCGCCCGACCAATCCACGCGGACGCGAGCACACGGCCTACGCCGGACGTAGCGCGGCTCCGGCGCGCGCGGTGCTCGGTCTTCGCGAATGCTCACGTCGCGCCGGCGGCCGCGAGGGGCCCCGCCGGGCGCCTCGCGCATCGGGCATTCCCGCCGAACCCATCCATGCGGACGCGAGGACCCGGCCTACGCCGGACGTAGCGCGGCTCCGGCGCGCGCGCAGCTACTTGACGACCTTGGGCGGCAGCAGGCGCGCCCTCAACATGGCGTCGGCATAGGCATAGGCCGCCAGCGCCATGCCGTCGGGCGTCAATGGCAATACACCCGGCACCTTGGGCGCCGGAATCATCCCGGACAGTGCATGGCACGCCGCTAGGTCCCGCAAGCTGATGGATTCAGTTTGAGTAGCCTGTGCGCCGGCAGGGATGGGATTATCGGTGTTGGTCATTAGGTGCTTCCCGGTGTCCAGATGCACGACGTTACACCCTTTGCCCGATGCCAAGTTGATCAGAACCAATGTTTACTGCGGTCGCGGAGCAGCACCCGGTTCAGTCGCCGCTTTCTGCGGTACGTCGCACGGCAGGCATTCGAGAAAACGCAGCGCGGCCGCCACCGTGACGCTGGGGCCTTCTTCCTGGGGCACATGGCCCAGATCCGGAAACATGCGCAACTCGCTGCCCTGGATGTCGCGGTGGAAGCGCTCTCCGTTCTCGGGCGGTATCAACCGATCCTTTCCACCCCAGATGATCAGCGTCGGCAGCTTGAGTTCGGCGATGCGCTCCGAGCCCTCGTGATAGTTGGTCTGTCGGAATCGCTGGATCAGGGCATCCCGATTGCCGGCCCGCAAGTTCAGTTCGAAGTAGCGGTCGATGAGGTCCTCGCTGACCCGATCGGGGTTGCCGTAGGTGTTGCGCACGCTGGCCGCCACCAATGAGCGCGGCAACAGATAGCGGGCAATGGGCGCGGTCCAGTCGGAACGGGCGAGTCTGAAGCCCAGGGGAATCGACTTGGGCTGGAAGGGATAGCCGGCCGAATCGATCAGGATCAGTCCGTCGACCCGATCCGGGTGCTCGAATGCCATGGCCAGCGCGATCTGTCCGCCCAGCGAATTTCCGACCAGCACCACCCTTTGGGCGGGCACCTGATCGAGAAAGCGGCTCAGGTGATCGACATAGGCCTGCAGGCTGTAGTCGCCGTCGGGGCTTGGTCCGGTCAGACCGAAACCGGGCAGATCCATGCGGATCACCCGATGCCTTGGGATCAAGGCTGCCACCCAGCCGTCCCAGGTATGCAGACTGGCTGAGGTACCATGAATCAGGACGATGGGCCGGGGATCGTCGCGGCGCCCTTCATCGCGCCAGTGCACCTGCATGCCGTCCACACTCATCCACTGCGAAGGCGGCGGCGCCCAGCGCGCCTTGAGCCCATCCACCGGGAGATCGGGCTGCCAGGCGTAGATCAGCAACCCGGCCAGAAGCAGCAGCAGCGCCGCCGCGATAACCCGCCAGGGGCGCCATCGTGAATTTCGCATCAACTGTAGCCTTTGATGGGACGAACGGGGCGCACAGTATTGATTACGAGGGCAAGAAGGCGCGAGGACTGCAGGAAAGCCGGTGGCCGGCCGGTACCCGCCGTCACCTGGGCCCTGCGGGCCAACGTGACCTACATTCCGCCATTCCCCGATCCCGCTGGCAGCCTCGACTGCGCCGCAGCGCTCTTCCCGTGCCCCCTGCCCCCTGCCCCCACCCTACTGATCCAATCCAAAAAAGGCCCGGATGCGGGCGCCGATGGCATCCTGTTGCGGATCATCGGCTGCCGAGGCGGTCGCGGATCTGCGTGCAACATCCAGCTCGCTCTGGCGTGAGGCGATCACCTTGGAGATTTCGTGGGCGATCTCCGGACGCGCCAGCAGCACCTTCTGGAAGCCGTTCTTGCCCAGACGCAGTGCCTCGACATCGGTACGGGCGGTGATCGTGGCTCTGCGCGGTTCACCGGTCATCATGCCCATCTCGCCAATCACGCTGCCGGCCTGCAGCGTGGCGATATGGGTGCGCTTGCTGCCCTGCTCAATCCAGACATCCACTTCGCCGGACACCAGCAGATACAGCCAGTGCGCCACACGCCCCTGACGGGTGATGGTGCTGCCCTTGACGAAGGGCGCCAGCACCAGATTCTCGGCCAGTGATTGCAGTTCGTCGGCGGCAAAATTGCTGAACAGATCGACTTCTGCGAGCAAGGCCTGTCGTCTGGCCATTTCGTCCGCCTGCAAGGCGGCACGGCGGCGCTCGTTCTCCTTGATGACCAGTCGCTCTTCCTGGACCACGGCCAGATGCACGTTCTGCCGGGCCAGTGCCGCCAACGCATTGCGCCGCACATCGGAATCGGTGGGATCGTCCGGACGCGGGTCACCCATCCAGTAACGCAGCGCATAGCGCGCATAACCACCACTGGTATCCATCAGCACGGCGCTGGGCGGCGGCTCCAGCAACACATTGGGCGCTTCACAGTCGCGTACTGAATCTTCGAGCAGTTGCAGCACCTGGCTGGGACTGGCGTCCAGTTCGATGTTGAACCAGAGCCAGCGGCGCCAACGCATCCGGCTATCGCTGCGCGAACCGATCACGGTGAAACGGTTCTTGACCAGCCAGCCATTGGGAATGATCACGGTCTCGCGGTTGCGCGTTTCGATGGCGGTATGGCGCCAGCGCACGTCCACCACCTGACCGCTGATATCGTCGATCTTGACCCAGTCACCGATGCGCAGCGAGGCGTCGAGCTGCAGCACCACGCCACCCAGCACGTTGCCGAGCGTGTCCTGCATGGAGAAGGCCAGCACCGCGGTAATCACCGCCGAAGTGGCCAGCAGACTGCCGAGGTTGACGCCGGCGCCGTGCAACCAGTACAGCACCCAGGCCGCCGCCAGCGCCGTGACCACCAGATCTTCGACGATCCGCGGCGGATCCATGCGCAGCGCCGGCATGATCAGGCGAAAAGCCAGCACCGAGCCCAGGCGGATGATGACAGCGCCAACCCCGACCGCAGCCAGCGAGGCAGCAAGACTGGCAGCCCTTGGCGATCCCCAGCGGCCCATGGCCAGTCCTGTGATCAGCAGCAGCCCGAAGATCACGGCCATCACCAGCATGTTGCGTATGCCGGCACGGTCCTTGGGCTTGAGTGCCAGCAGCAGCATTCCCAACGCGAAAGCGATGGCCAGGCCGATGCCGGTCTGAGATCCCAGCGCATTCAAGTCCATCCGTGGCTCCCTGGCTGCATGCTGGACTCAGTGTAGCGCCTGATGCTCTCGGCCTGCAGACCGAGCGAGTGCCGCGGTGGTGGGAAAATGGCGGCGGACGGCCGTGCCACATCGCCCCAGGCACCCTGCCTGCCCGACTCCACAAAGGCCATCGAGCATTTCCCCGCGACCTCATGAAATATTCGGGCTAGCATTCGCGCCTTCAATTCTTTGCGCGGGCGCCGCCGGGCGCCCGGCATGACTGACCAGGAAGGACAAGGTTATGGGCAGAGGCCCGAGTATCGAAGGACGCAAGAACGCCGAGGATGCCAAGCGCGCCAAGGTCTTCACCAAACTGATCCGCGAAATCACCGTGGCCGCCCGCGGCGGCGGCGATACCGCCACCAATCCGCGCCTGCGCATCGCCGTCGACAAGGCGCTGTCGGCGAACATGACCAAGGACACGGTCGAGCGCGCAATCAAGCGTGGCTCCGGCGCCGAGGGCGCCGACAACATGCAGGAAATCCGCTACGAGGGCTACGGTCCCGGTGGTGTGGCGCTGATCATCGACACCATGACCGACAATCTGGTCCGCACCGTGGCCGATGTCCGCCACGCGCTCAGCAAGCACGGTGGCAATCTCGGCACCAGCGGCTCGGTGGCCTTCCAGTTCAAGCATCTGGGCGAAATCCGGGTCACCACCGCTGATGCGGCCGCCGAAGAACGCCTGATGGAGCTGGCGCTGGACGCCGGCGCTGATGACGTGCAGAGCGCCGATGGCGAAAGTCTGGTGCTGTGTGACTACGCCAGTTTCGAAGCCGTCAAGAAGGCGCTCACCGAAGCCGGCCTGGACGTACTCAGCGCCGATGTGGTGATGCGCCCAGACAACCGTGTTGCGATCGCCGACGAGGAGGCACGCGAGACCCTGCTCGATCTCATCGACTGGCTGGAAGGCCTGGACGATGTGCAGGAGGTCTATCACAACGCCGCGCTGTGATTGCGCCCGCCATTTCCGGCTGAGTTCCCGCGCGGCAGGTCCGCGACGGCTGTTGATGCTGTAGGTCCAGACTCGTCTGGACGCTTTCGTTACCGAGAAGCAGAAGCGTCCAGACAAGTCTGGACCTACCGTAGCCGCGGGTGTCTGAAGTAGGCCGGGTCCGCGCGCCCGCAGCATCAGACTGAGCCATTGGCCGGCCAGCGCGCGGCGCCCGGCGGGCTGCGTCGCGGCCGCCGGCGCGATGGGCCCGGTCGCTACGACCGCAGGGTCTGCACGCCGGAGCCGCGCTACTCCCTTTGTGCTGGCAGCTTGCCAGACGCTGGCGCTCGTCTTGCGCACGTTGACGCCCCAACTCGCAGACTGCGCAGCGGCTAGACTCACCCCATCCGTCGAGCCCGGGGACGTCCATGCTGCCATCGTCGCGTCTATTGCTATTGCTGCTGATCTGCTTGGCGCCGGCAGCTCTGGCCAAAGCGGCAGCTGATCCTTTGCGAAGCAGCGTCCTTGAATCCGGCTTTGTCGATGTCTATCGGGACGTCGACGGCGGCCGGGTTCTGATCGGCGTGCACGAACTCGACCAGCCCTTCCTGCTGATCACCTCCTTGCCGGGCGGCCTTGGATCCAACGATGTTGGCCTCGATCGTGGCCAGAGCGGCAAGCAGTACCTGGCCCGGTTCCGGCGGGTCGGAACGCGGCTGTTGCTGCTGGCCGACAATGCACGCCATGTGGCGCGCTCCGACAACGCCGCCGAGCGCGCGGCGGCCAGCGATGCCTTCGCCCCCGCGGTGTTGTGGGCCGGCGAGATCGTGCTTGACACAGCCAGCGACAGATCGCGCCGACGCGGCGCGGACAAGGGCGCAGGCGGCGCGCTGATCGTCGATATCGGCAGCTTTCTCGCAAACGATCGCCACGGCATCGCAGCAGCATTGAAGGCCGCCGACCAGGGCGACTATCAAGTTGATCCCGAGCGTAGTCTGGCGCTGCCCGAAGCCGCGCGCAGCTTCCCGGACAACGCCGAATTCGAAGCGCTGCTGACGTTCAAGGGCCCCGGCGAGGCCGAATTTGTCAAACAGGTGGCCGCTGATCCGCAGTCCATCAGCCTGCGCCAGCACATCAGTTTCGTCCGTCTGCCGCCACCCGGCTTCCAGCCACGGCGCTATCACCCGGGTTCGGGCGGCCTCAGCACCGGCCAGATCGATTTCGCTCAGCCGCTGTCCAGTTCCATCGACGTGCGCTGGCAACCACGCTTTCGCATCGAGCAGGATGCCTCTGGCAAGGTACTGAAACCCATCGTTTTCCATCTTGATCGCGGCACCCCGGAGCCGGTGCGCTCGGCGCTGCTGGAAGGCGCCAACTGGTGGGCCAGCGGCTTCGACCAGGCCGGTCTGACGGGCGCCTTTCGGGTGGAAATGTTGCCGGAAGGCGCCGACCCGATGGATATCCGCTACAACATCATCACCTGGACCCACCGCGCCAGCCGCGGCTGGTCCTACGGCTACGGGCTCAGCGATCCGCGCACTGGCGAGATCATCAAGGGCATGGTCAATCTGGGGTCCCTGCGCGTGCGTCAGGATCTGCTGATCGCCGAATCCCTGCTCGCGCCCTACGACAAGCCCGATGCCGAGGCCCGCGCCGAGGCCGCCACGGCGATGGCCCTGGCGCGATTGCGGCAACTGGCGGCGCATGAGGTCGGACACGCACTCGGCTTTGGCCACAACTTTGCCGCCAGTCGCCAGGGCAACGGGTCGGTCATGGACTATCCGCATCCGCAGATCACGCTGGGGGCGGACGGCAACCCCAATCTCGATCAGGCCTATGGCATTGGCATCGGCCCCTGGGATGTCTTCCTGGTCCGTCACGCTTACGGCGTATACACCGACGAGGCCAGCGCACTGGCCCGACTGCGCAGCGACATCCGCGCTGCCGGATACGAATATGTGGGTGACGCCGATGCCCGCGCACCGGGCGATGCGCACCCCGCCGGCGCGCTGTGGGATCTGCGGGGCACCGACACCCTCACCGGTTTCGACCAGCTGCTGGCGGTGCGCGATCAGGCGCTGCGGAATTTCAGCATCGGCGTGTTGCCGCCCGATCGCCAGAGCGGAGAGCTGGAAGCCCGCCTGGTGCCGGTGTACCTGCTGCATCGCTATCAGACCGAGGCAGTCGCGCGTCTGTTGGGCGGCTTCAGCCATGAGTCGGGATTGGCGGGTGATGCTAGGGCTGGCTCCCGAACGGTCAGCGCGCAGGCGCAGCTGGCGGCGCGCGAGCGCCTGCTCGCCACACTACGCCCGGAATTTCTGGCGCTGCCGCCCACGCTGCTGGACCTGTTGACGCCGCCAGCGCTGGAATACACCCGCGATCGCGAATACTTCAGCACGCGCGCCACCCCGCTGTTCGATCCGCTGGCGGCCGCCGACGCCGCCGCCACGCTGACCCTGCAGTTCCTGCTGGCGCCGCCGCGATTGCAGCGCCTGGCGCTGCAGCACGCGCGCGACAGCGCCTATCCGGGTGCCAGCGACACCATCGATGCACTCCTGGCTGCCACCTGGCGTACAGCGCTGGCCGATGATCCACGGCTGGCACAGATACAGCGCAGTACCCGTTGGCTGGTGCTGGACGCCCTGATGGCGTTGCTGGATGCAGGCGAACTGCATCCTCTGCTTGATACTGAGCTACGATCGCAGCTGCAGGGCTTCGCCAGCTGGACCGAGGTACAGGTGCGATCGGCTTCCGCGAACGCGGATCTGGGCATCGCCGCCGACCGGGTGCGACGCTATCTGGCGAATCCAGCCTCGGTGAAGCTGCGACCCTTGCCCCTCGTGCCACCCGGCGCGCCGATCTGAAACAGGAGGCCAGAGCATGCTTGCGCATTTCCAGGAGCTGTTGGCACCCCTGGGCCATATCCGCACACGGGCGATGTTCGGCGGCCACGGCATCTACTGCGACGAAGTCTTCATGGCCATCGTGGTCGGGGATCAGCTGTACCTCAAGGTCGATGCCCTGACCCAGCCGCGCTTCGAACAGGCCGGCAGTCAGCCTTTCATCTATCAGAGCAAGGGCAAGAGCGCCGCCATGAGCTATTGGTCAGTGCCCGAAGATGCTCTGGAATCGCCGCAATTGATGCAGCCCTGGGCCGAACTGGCGCTGCAGGCCGCGCAACGCAAGCAGAGCAAGATCGGTCCACCGCGCGGCAAGACCCGCGCCCGGCCACGCTGATTCAAGCCTGCTCTTCCCTACCCTTCATCATCGCAAACCGCATCCATGGCCAACCCACTCCAGGACCAGCTGCTCAAGGCCGGTCTGATCAAGAAACAGAAGCTAGACGCCGCCGTGCGCCAACAGAACCGGCAGAAGGACGGCAAGGCGCCACCGCCACCGCCCTCTGAGCAGGTCAATGCTCAGAAGCTGCTGGCCGAACGCGCCGAACGCGATCGCGCCCTGGCGGCCGAACGCAATGCCCAGGCCCGCGCCCGCGAGCTGCAGGCGCAGATCCGGCAGATCATCGAAACCCACCGGCTCAAGCGCGAGGGCGAGCTGGCCTACCGTTTCGAACACGAAGGCAAGATCAAATCGCTGCTGATCGACGACGCCCAGCGCAAACAGCTGGCCAAGGGCAGCCTGGTGATCGTCGCCTTCGACCAGGGCTACGAACTGCTGCCGCGTGCCGCCGCCATCATGATCAGCGAACGCGGCGGCACCCTGGCGGTGGATCATGCCGGCACGCCTCAGAAGAGCGATTCAAGCCCGGACGACGATTACTACAGCCAGTTCGTGGTGCCTGATGATCTGATGTGGTGAGAGCGGCGCGATACTGCCAACGGGCCATGAACCCGCCGTCGTAGGTCATGTTGTCCGCGTCAGCGGACTACGTGACATCGAGTTGCGTCACGTAGCTCGCTACGCGAGCAACGTGACCTACAACAGCAAATCAACAACTTGCGATATGGGTTCATGGAGAGCCCCCTGTATCGGCCCGAAACCACCCGCGAGCCATGAACTCGCCTGCCGCGCGTAGGCCGAGCGTGCCGCGCGTTTGTCGAGGGTGCCGCGCAGCGGCTCCCCGGCGCTTTTCGCATCACTTCCCGGAGAGCGCTGCGCGCACTTCCGGGCTACGCAAGGCGGGTCTGTGGACGGTGTCGCGCTCCCCGGTGCCAGGAGATCAAGAGCGGCCGCGCAGGCGCGCGTCCCTCCGCAAAGCCGCTCCTGCGCCTGTCCATGGGGCCAACAGGCGTGCCGCGAGGACCCCGCCGTCCCGCCGCCGCTGCTACAGCCCCCAAACCACGGGCTTGTCTGCCTCCAGCGCGCGCTTGAGCATCTCGACCAGCGGAAATGCACGTTGCGACAGGCCGACCTGATTGGCGTTCACATCTTGAGCTTCGTCGTCGTCATCCCTGCTGTCGGACTCTTCATCCGCACGCTGATGCCGATCGCGCTCCCCGGCCGCTGTCAATGCAGCAATGGCCGCCGGCATTTCCGCCGGGGTGATCACGCCGCGCTCACCCAGTTCCTTGCCGATCGCCTGGAGCAACATCTCGGCATGAGGCTGCAACATCCGCACATCACCGGTGGCACTGCAACTGAATTTGATCATGCTGGCTCTCCTGCTGCCTGAATCCTAAAGTATGGCGCAATCAGCTCCGCCCATGCCCACCACCACCGATCATCGCCCGCAATTCCCTTGCCAGCGCCTGCGCCTCGGTTACATCCAGATAGCGGATCTCGCAGTGTTCGCCCGGACCGGCACTGCGCAGGTCCAGCAACAGTCTGGAAGTCCCATGTCGGCGATCCCCGGGGGAGCGCCTGAGCTCTACCGACTCAATCCGGTCCACCGGTACCAGCCATTCGTCCCGGTCGATGATCCCCGACCTGAAGGCCAGAAATCTGCCGTCAAATGCATAGGCCGAATAACGCTGGTAGCTACGCGCAGTCATGTGCGCCGCCACCCACACCACAGGCACCAACAGCAACGACCAGGCGCCGAACTTGAGCGCCACCGGTATCAACAGGAACAGCCACAGCAGTTCCAGCCTGAATATCCGCAAGCGGCAGCTGGGATGCAGCGGTTGCCAGTTCAGACCGGCCCGCTCGCAGCCGGGAAACACTGCCTGTACCAGGTCATTCACCCGATCCAGCGCCAGTACCGGCGCCACCCAGACCAATGCGCTGTGCTCACTCTGCGACTCGCGCTGACCGGCAACACCGACCTTGATGGCAACGCGGTTCATCAACCGATGACCCAGCCCATCAGCAATCAACAGCTTGCTGACGCGATCGCGGGTGGCGCTGGCATGCACCCGAGTCAGAGCCCCATAGTCGCTGCGCAGCTTGTCGCCTTCCAGACTGAGGCGGAAATTCCAGTAGATCAGCAACCACCAGCTCACCGAGAGCAGGCGCATCAGCACAAATGCGATGGCCATGATGAAGACTGCGAGCGCAGCCCAGAACAGCAGACCGTGCTCCAGGCCGATGCCCTGCGCCAGAGCCCGCGGCCGCGCCGTGATCCAGTCCCAGAACGGCAGCACGTCATCCAGCTGCGAGGCCAGCGCAAAGGCTGCGGCGATCGCCAGGAACCCACGATTGGAGATCAGCCCGGCCCGCAGCAATTCGCCCGCGTCCAGCTTCAGCAAGGTCTGCGCGTGCTCACGGTCGCCCGCCGTCTCGACCTCGATGCCGGTCCCGACCCCGACACGGCGTTCACCCAGCGCCGACTGCAGGGCGAGGGCGTCGCGCCGCGACAGCACCCGCATGGCCGCCTCGACCTCTTCGCCGCCGCCTGATTCGATGGCCACTTCGGCCACGCCCAGCATCCGATGCGCCGGGCCGCGGGTGACGGTCAGGTTCTCGATCCGTGTCCATGGAATGCGCCGCACCGTCTTCTGCAGCCAGCCGCTGCGCAACACCAACTGCGCATCGGTGATCCAGTAGCGGAAGAACCAGACCTTGGCGATGCTGGAAACCAGTACAAAACCGGCGGCCATGGCCATGCCGAACAGCGCGTAGCTGCCAAAGCGATCGCTGAAACTGCCGAGCAAGAGCGGGAACACCCAGCCGGCCATGCCGCGCAGTTCGGAAAACAGCTCGAACAGTACCGACCACGGGTGCAATCGCTTCCCGGGTCCTTCCGGCAAACCTCCGGCCACCGCTTCCTGCCGCTCCAGCTCAGCCGTCTTCATGCCGAAGTGGGCGCCGCTCCGGGCACGCCATCCGGCTTGCGCGCGTCCAGCAGGGAGTCACGCAGCCGCAGCGCCAGCTCTGCCGAAAGGCCCGAGACCTGCACCTGCGGCACATGCGCGCCGGCGGTGTAGAAGGACAACTGAGCCAGCCCGTAGCGCCGGGCGATGGGACCGACGGTGACATCCACGTGCTGGATCTTGTCCCGAGGCACGAAGATCTCCGACTGCCACCAGATTCCATGGCGCAGAAAGAAGCCGTCGTCATTCAGGGCATAGCGCAGATGCTGGTAGCGGCGGCGCACCACAGACCCGATCAGCCCGACCAGGCCCACGGCCACAGTCACTGCGGCAGCGATAGCCCATGCGGGTGACCAGGCGGACAGCAGCACACCGAGGCCAATCGGCAGCGGCGCCGAGGCCAGTCGCGCCTGCCAGGTCCACAGCTTGGCTGCGCGTTCATCCACAGTCTGGAAATCAATCGGCGTCATGGAGCCACTCTTCCTCAATCGTCACCCATGATGCAGTCCCAGAAGTCACCATCTGAGCATCGAAACCTCTGATGCCGTTCATCGTCGGCGCGCGGCTCATGTCCGGGCCTTACTTCATCCGTCTCTGAACTCCGAACTCTTGAACATCCCGTCCCGGAGCCGGATCAAACACGGACGCCAGCATCATTGCGAGCTACCTGTTCCGTCCCGAAACTGCCCACAGGCCATGAACCCCCGGCGTCATTGCGACCCCGGACTTGATCCGGGGGAAGCAATCCAGGGGCGTGCGGCGCTCCCCTGGATTGCTTCGTCGCTGCGCTCCTCGCAATGACGCGTCAACAACTTACGATATGGGTTCATGGAAAGCCCACCAGACCGGCAAGCCCCTCCATCCAAACTCCAGGTTCGCGCGATAGCCTAGACTCGCACCTCTGGGTTAGTTTCTGCTTCAGGCGGCAGTGGCGACAACACCTGCAAGGCCGGCCACACCAAAGGACATCGTGACATGCTGCTGATGATCGACAACTACGACAGCTTCACCTACAACCTCGTGCAGTACCTGTCCGAGCTGGGTGAGGATGTCCGGGTGTTTCGCAACGATGCGCTGACGGTGGCGGACATTTCCGCGCTGGCGCCGCACCGGATCGTGATCTCGCCGGGGCCATGCACGCCCAACGAGGCCGGGGTCTCGCTGGATGTGATCCGCGAATTTGGCGGGCGCATTCCCATTCTGGGCGTGTGCCTCGGTCATCAGAGCATCGGCCAGGCCTTTGGCGGCGAAGTGGTCCGGGCCCGACGGGTGATGCACGGCAAGACCTCGATGATCCGTCATGGCGGCGCGGGCGTTTTCGCCGGCCTGCCCGATCCCTTCGAGGCCACCCGCTACCATTCGTTGATCGTCCGGCGTGAAACCCTGCCGCCAGCGCTGGAAATGACTGCCTGGACCGAGAACGAGGACGGCAGCATCGACGAGATCATGGGCCTGCGGCACCGCGAACTCGCCATCGAAGGCGTGCAGTTCCATCCGGAATCGATACTGACGCGCGTCGGCAAGCAGCTACTGGGCAATTTCATCCTCCAGTCGCAGCGCAAGGCCGCCTGAAGCGGCCACTTCGGCATAGACCCCTTTACCCCGGCACCGTCGAGAACCTAGATTCCACCGGTACGAGCGCGCAGGTTCGCCACACCCCGGCGCCCTGCGCTGCCCCCATTGTCTGGAGCCCCCATGTTGAATGAAGTGTTGAACAAACTGGTCAGCGGTCAAGACCTCAGCAGTGCCGAAGCCGAAGGTGCGATGCGTACCATCATGTCCGGCGAAGCCACGCCGGCGCAGATTTCGGCCTTTCTGGTGGCGCTGCGCATGAAGGGCGAGACCACCGACGAGATCGCTGCCGCCACCCGGGTCATGCGGTCGCTGATGACGCCGGTGGAGCTGCCGACCGAGCATCTGACCGATCTGGTGGGCACCGGCGGCGATCACGCCAGCACCTTCAATGTCTCCACCGCAGCCAGCTTCGTGGCCGCCGTGGGCGGCGCGCGCATGGCCAAGCACGGTAATCGCTCGGTCTCCAGCAAATCCGGCAGCGCCGATCTGCTGGAAGCGGCGGGAGCGCGGCTGGACCTCGGACCGGATGCGGTGCGCCGCTGTGTGGACGAACTCGGCTTCGGCTTCATGTTTGCACCCATGCACCATGGCGCCATGAAATATGCGGCGCCCGTTCGACGCGAGCTGGGACTGCGCACGCTGTTCAATCTGCTGGGCCCCCTGACCAATCCGGCGCACGCACCGCATCAGGTGCTGGGCGTGTTCGATCGCCGCTGGCTGGAGTCGCTGGCGCGGGTGCTGGGCGATCTGGGCAGCAAGCATGTGTTGGCGGTGCACGCGCTGGATGGCCTGGACGAGTTGTCGATTGCCGCGCCGAGCCAGATTGCCGAGCTCAAGGATGGTTCGGTGCGGGTCTATTCCATCGCTCCCGAGGACTTCGGCATCACCCGGGCTTCGATCGATTCCATGCGGGTGGATTCACCGTCCGAGAGTCTGGCGATCATCGAGCGCGTGCTCGGCGGCGAAACTGGATCGGCCTCGGACTTTGTCGCCCTCAATGCCGGCGCCGCCCTGTATGCCGCCGATCGCGCAGATTCGCTCGCCGATGGCGTGGCCGCTGCGCAGCAGATCCTGAAGACCGGCGCCGCGCTGGAGCGCATGCGCCAGTATGCCGAGCTGACGCAGACCCTATGAGCGATATTCTCGAGCGCATCCTGGCCCGCAAACGCGAGGAAGTAGCCGCCCGCAGTGCCGCATGGCCACTGGAGAAGTTGCGCAGCCGCACAGCCGAAGTGCCGACCACGCGCGGCTTCGAGGCCAGCCTGCGCGCGCGCATCCGTCACGGCCAGCCCGCGGTGATCGCCGAGGTCAAGAAGGCCAGTCCCAGCAAGGGTGTGATCCGACCCAACTTCGACCCCATCGCCATCGCCCAGAGCTATGCCTCGGCCGGCGCGGCCTGCCTGTCGGTGCTGACCGACGAGGACTTCTTTCAGGGGCACGATCGCTATCTGACCCAGGCCCGGCGGGCCTGCGTGCTGCCGATATTGCGCAAGGATTTCACCATCGATGAATACCAGATCCATGAAGCGCGCGAACTCGGTGCCGATTGCATCCTGCTGATCGTGGCCGCCCTGCCCGACTCGCGCCTGTCGGAGTTCACCGATATGGCATTCGATCTCGGCATCGACGTGCTGATGGAAGTCCACGATGGCGAGGAACTCGAGCGCGCCCTGGCGACCCGCGCCAGCCTGATCGGCATCAACAACCGCAATCTGCGCACTTTCGAGACCAGCCTGGACACCACGCTGAACCTGAAGGAACGCGTACCCGCCGACCGCCTGCTGGTGACCGAAAGCGGCATCGCCACCCGCGCCGACGTCGAGCGCATGCGCGCCCACGACATCCACGCCTTCCTGGTCGGCGAAACCTTCATGCGCGCCCCGGATCCGGGTGCCGAGCTGGAGAAGCTGTTTTTCTAGCGTCGCCGAATGCACGCGTCATTGCGGGTGCAGCGAAGCAATCGAGGGGCACAAGGTGATGCTCTGGATTGCTTCGTCGCTGCGCTCCTCGCAATGACGCAACAATCTGCCGGCTTTTGTAGCCCGAAGTGCGCGTAGCGCTCTGCGGGCGGTGATGCGACAAGCGCCGGGGAGCCGCTGCGCGGCACCCTCGGCCTACGTCCGTTTCGATGGTTCTTGGCCTGTGGGCAGCGTCGGCCCGACAAAGGCGGGTCGCGTTGACGCATAGACGACCGGCCGTGTCGGTGGAGGAACAGGAACGCGAACAAGCGGCGTGTCACCCGTCCTGAACGCTCTTCTTCGCGTCCTTTCTGCTTTTCCTTCGCGTACTTTGCGTCCGGCTTCTGGCTAGGATCTGCCTCGGGCCAGGACAGGCGCATCGCCGGTCGCGCCGCGAGGGGCGCTCCTACACCGGAGAGGCGCATCGCCGGTCGCGCCGCGAGGGCGCTCCTACACCGGACAGGCGCTTCACCGGTCGCGCCACCAGGGCGTCCCTACAACAGGCTGCCCTGCAGCAACTCGCGCACCGGTGCGAAGCTGCGTCGGTGGATGGGACACGGGCCGAGCTCGCGCAGGCAGTGCAGATGGTCGGGCGTGGGATAACCGAAATGCTGGGCGAAGCCATAGCCGGGGAATTGCAGATCGAAGGCGCACATAAGGGCGTCACGGGTGGTCTTGGCCAGGATCGATGCTGCCGAGATGCAGGCTTCACTGGCATCGCCCTTGACGATGGCGCGCGCGGGCAGTCGCAGATCGCGTGGCACCTGGTTGCCGTCGATCAGCACCTCGGTGGGAGCAATACCAAGTGCCAGCGCGGCACGGGTCATGCCGGCCATGGTGGCCTGGAAGATGTTGATCCGGTCGATCTCCTCGGCATCGACCACGATCACCGACCAGGCCAGTGCCTGAGCCTTGATCAGGGGCGCCAGCGCATCGCGCTGACGGGTCTTCAGCACCTTGGAATCCCCCAGGCCTGCAATCGGACGTGTGGGGTCCAGAATCACCGCCGCCACCACCACCGGGCCGGCCAGTGGACCGCGGCCCGCTTCGTCGATACCGGCAATCAGATCACTCAAGGCAACAATTCCAGCACCGCGGCAGCAGCCTGGGCGGAGGCATCACGGCGCAACTCCCGGTGCATGCGCGCGAACTCCTGCTGCAGCAGCTCGACCGCAGCGGGATCGT
Organism: Lysobacterales bacterium; assembly: GCA_022841325.1. Classification (GTDB taxonomy): domain Bacteria; phylum Pseudomonadota; class Gammaproteobacteria; order Xanthomonadales; family SZUA-5; genus JADKFD01. The sequence goes on from JALHRS010000005.1 coordinate 55,859, forward strand.
CCAGCCAATGTTCGAGCGCGGGTACCAGCACCTCGGCCCGCACCTGGTCTTGGCTGATTTCCTCGACCAGCCCGCGGCCCGCCAATACATTGGGCAGCGAGTAGTTCTGCACCTTGAGCACGCCGAAGGTCTTGACGATCCAGTAGGTCAGCGGCGCCAGTCGGTAAGCCACCACCATCGGCCGCTGACTCAATGCGGTCTCCAGCGTGGCCGTGCCCGAAGCCACCAGGACCACATCGGCTGCAGCCAGCACCCGGCGCATCTGCCCGACCACGATCTGCCAGCGCGCAGCCGCCGCTTCCTCGCCCAGCAACTCGCGCAAGCGCTCGGCGATGGCTTCATTGGCGGCAGCGATCAGCGTGCGTAAACCTGGACGCCGCTGCATCAGCAGTCGCGCGGTGGCCAGGAAGTCTGGCGCCAGACGTTCGATCTCGCCACGACGACTGCCCGGCACCAGCGCCAGCACCGTGGAGTCGGCATCGATGGCTCCCAGGAACTCGCGCGCCTGTGTCCCGTCAACCTCGAGCGGCATCTCGTCGGCAAAGGGATGTCCGACGAATCGGGCATCAACGCCATGGCGCTGATACAGCGCCGGCTCGAAGGGAAACAGGCACAAGACCCGATCGGCGCTGTCGCCGATCTTCCGGGCCCGCTGCTGGCGCCAGGCCCAGATCGATGGACTGACGTAGTGAACGGTGCGCAGGCCCTTTCGCTTGAGCCGGCGCTCCACACCCAGATTGAAATCCGGGGCGTCGATGCCGATGTACATCGCCGGGCCCAGGTCCGCGATCCGGCGCAGGAATGCCGCCCGCAGGCGCAGCAGCCGCGGCAGATGACGGAGCACCTCGACCAGCCCCATGACCGCCAGTTCCTGCGCCTCCCACCAGATCTCCATGCCGGCCGCACGCATGGCAGGTCCACCGATACCGACAAAGCGCAGATCCGATCGTCTCTCCCGCAGTTGATGAATCAGCCCGGCCCCGAGCTGATCGCCCGAGGCTTCGCCGGCACAGAGGACGATGGTAGTCATGGGTTAGGAGGCACGGGAGACGGGGCACGGGGCACGGGAGAAAGGGGCACGGGGCGCGGGGCACGGGGCACGGGGCACGGGAGGAGCCGGGAACCTGCCCGTTTCGTGAGTCTGGTTGTATGCAAGGCCCAGCGACACATCAGCTGCGGAGTAGCGGGCCCTGCGGCCTTTCCCCTGCCCCCTGCCCCTCGCCCCGTGCCCCGCTTCACCTGAGAATGCTGCGCTCGCTGGCGTCGATGAACTCGACCAGCAGTTTCACCTCGGGCGCGCTCAGGGACTGCTCGGCCAGTTTCTCGCGGGCTTCCTTGAGGCTGAGCCCGGACAGGTACAGGGTCTTGTAGGCGCGCTTGACGGCGCTGATCTGCTCGGCGCTGTAGCCGCGTCGCTTCAGGCCTTCGCTGTTGATGCCGCGCGGCACGCTCATCTCGCTGCCGACGACGATGAAGGGCGGCACATCGCAGTTGATCTTGCTGCCCATGCCGGTGAAGGCGTGGGCGCCGACCTTGCAGAACTGGTGGATCAGCGAGAAGCCGCCAAGGATGGCGTGATCGTGCACCGTCACGTGGCCGGCCAGCGTGACCGAATTGGCAAGGATCGTGTGGCTGCCGATCACGCAGTCGTGGGCGATGTGCACATAGGCCATGATCCAGTTGTCGTCACCGATGCGGGTGCTGCCACCGCCCTGCACGGTACCGCGGTTGATGGTCACGAACTCACGGATGGTGTTGCCATCGCCGATGATCAGCTCGGTGGGCTCGTTGGCGTATTTCTTGTCCTGCGGCGCACCGCCAACCGCCGCGTGGGCATGGATGTGGTTGTTCTTGCCGATGACCGTCGGGCCTTCCAGCACGCAATGCGCCCCGATGCGCGAACCGGCGCCGATACGCACGTCGGCACCGATGATCGCGTACGGTCCAACCTCGACACTGGAATCGACTACCGCGCGGGCGTCGACGATGGCAGTGGGATGAACCGCCATCACGGCCCCCTTTCCGCACACAGCATTTCGGCACTGGCAACCACCTCGCCGTTGACCTTGGCCTGGCAGACAAACTGGCCCATGCGCATCACCATGCGTTTCTGTTCCACTTCCAGATGCAGCTGATCGCCGGGGCGAACGATTTTGGCAAAGCGCGCCTTGTCGATCTTCACCAGGTAATAGAGCGGCTTGGCATCCGGCAGCTGTTCCTGGGAAAGCTGCACCAGAATGCCGGAAGCCTGCGCCAAGGCCTCGAGGATGAGCACGCCCGGCATCACCGGATTTCCGGGGAAGTGCCCCTGGAAGAAATGCTCGTTGATGGTGACATTCTTGATGGCCGTCAGTCGCTTGCCCGGTTCAAAGGCGATGACGCGATCGACCAGCAGAAAGGGATAACGGTGGGGCAGCAGCTCGGCGATGCGGCGCACATCCACCGGCAATTCCACCGGGGCCTTGCTTGATTCGGTCATGATCGTCAGCGTTCTCGTTTGGGTGTGATCTGACGCGACAGTTGATCCAGTTGCTTGAAGCGGACCGCACTGCGACGCCAGTCGCGATTATCCATGAGCGGCGTGCCCGACGAATACTCGCCGGGTTCGCGAATGCTGTGCGTCACCAGACTCATGGCGGTGATCGTCACGCGATCGCAGATTTCCAGGTGCCCGAGCACGCCGGCGCCGCCACCGATCAGGCAGTAGCGGCCGATGCGGGCGCTGCCGGCCACCGCCGAACAACCGGCCATCGCGCTGTGGGCGCCGATCCGCACGTTGTGGGCGATCTGGATCTGGTTGTCGAGGCGCACGTCCTCTTCAATCACGGTGTCGCCCAGGGCGCCACGATCGATGGTGGTATTGGCGCCGATCTCGCAATCGTCGCCCACGATCACCCCGCCCAGCTGCGGCACCTTGAGCCAGCGGCCCTGATCCATCGCCAGGCCAAAACCATCAGCACCGAGCACGGCGCCAGGATGGATCAGCACCCGGGCACCCAGACGCACCCGTGTCACCAGGGTCACCCGCGCCACCAGATGGCAGCCCGGGCCAACCTGACAATCCTCGCCGATGCTGCAATGGCTGCCGATCACAGCTCCTGCGCCGATCGACGCTCCGGCAGCAATGAACGCGAATGGGCCGATGTGGGCGCTGGCATCGATTCTGGCATCGGGCGACACCACGGCACTGCTGTGTACCCCCGGCGGCCGCGCCGGCTGCGGCTCGAACAGCGCAGCGATGCGGGCAAAATCGGCATAGGGGTTGCGGCTGACCAGCACCGGGCAAGGCGCAAGCTCAACCGCCTCGGCCGACGCGACCACGGCAGCGGCAGCGGTATCCGCCAACTGGCTGCGGTACTTCGGATTGGCCAGGAAGCTCAATTGATCTGCCCTGGCAGACTCCAGGGTACCCACGCCAGCAATCGAAGTTTCGCCCGCTCCGTGCAGCGTCAGGCCGAATGTCTCCGCCAGTGATGACAGACGCTGCGCGCTCACTGCTGCCGCAGCTCCTGGGCATGGGCGTTGACCCGGGTCATGATGGCATCGGTGATGTCGAGTCGTGGATGGGCAAAGCCCACACCCGAGGTCAGCACCAGATCGAGACCCTGTTCGCGGGCATAGGCTCCGATCTCTTCCTGGATGCGCCGGTCGATGGTCTCGGTCAATTCGTTGATGCGCCGGTTCAGCGCCTGATTGGTGTCATCGCGCCGGCGCTTGATGCTGCGTTCCAGGGTTTCGATCTCGCGCCTCAGCGCCAGGGCGTCGGACGTGGAGAGCGTGTCGATGTCCCGGTCACGACGCGCTTCCAGCTCCCGCAATCGCGCGTTCTCCAGTTCCAGCAGCTGGTTGCGGGCCGAAAACTCATCGTTGAGCTTCTGTTGTCCCACCACGAAGAGCTCGGATTCGCGAACGATGCGCTGGGTATCGACATAGGCAATCCTGGCGGCGCCCGTCTGCGCCCAGCCAGTGAGCGCAAACAGCAACAGCAACCCTGCCGCGGCCAACGCCCAGACCGGGCGCGTCAACCGCGATCGAGTGGTACTAAGCACCGGCGCCCCGCCTTGAGCACCCAGCCTAGAACTGATTACCGAAGGAGAACTGGATGCGTTCGACGTCGTCTCCGGGTTTGTCGTTCAGGGGGTACGCCAAGTTGATCACAATTGGGCCCACCGGTGCACGCCACTGCATCGTCAATCCGGTCGAATAGCGCAGTTCTCCGCCGTCGAAATCGTTGAAGTCCTTGTAGACGTTGCCGACATCAAAGAACAGACCCAGACGAATGGTATCCGCTCCCTTGGCAAACGGTGTCGGGAACAGGAACTCGACATTGCCGATCACGCTGAGCGCACCACCCACCGGGAGGAGATTCGGGCCCGACATCAGGCGCGGGCCCAGGGTGTTGTCGCGGAAACCACGCACCGAGCGCACGCCACCGGAATAGAAGTTCTCCCAGAACGGGAAACCGAGGTCGCCGCCGATTGGATCGCCGTTCTCGTCGGGCACAGGATTCGTCTTGCTGCCGCCGTAGGTGTCGCCGTAGCCGACTTCGCCGTTGAGCATCAGCGTGAAGTCCTTGGTCAGCGGGAAATACTTCTGGTACTGCGCCGAGATCTTGTAGTAGCGCAGTTCGCTGGGCGGCAACACCAGTTCGGCCGTGAGCTTGGTCAAGGCACCGGCCGTGGGCGAGAAGAAACGGTTGCGGCTGTCGCGGAACCACGAAGTTTCAAGGCGCCAGGAGTTGAAGGTGCGGTTGTCGTAGACGAAGGGGATGTATTCCACCGGCGTCAGACCCGGGTAGATGTCGATCTGGGTCTGGTCCAATGCCAGGCGGAAATTCACCCGGTCGTACTCGGACAGCGGCAGACCATAGTTCATGCCGACCTGGGCCACATTGGAGGTGTAACTGGCGAGGTTGGCCTGGGCCGAATCCAGCTCGCGGTAGCTGAGGTTGAAGCCGCGGCTGACGCCCTCGTCGGTGTAATAGGGATTGTAGTAGGACGCGTCGAAGCGCTTGTACACCCGGTTGTTGCTGACAGCAAAGCCGACCCGGTTGCCCGAACCCAGGAAGTTGTCGAAGCTCAGCGCGACTGAAAGGATAGCCCCCTGCAGCTCGGAGTAGCCGATGCCAAACTGGAAGTTGCCGGTCTGCTGCTCCTCGACCTTCACGACCACATCGACCTGGTCGTCACTGCCTGCCACCTTGGGTGTCTCGACCTCGACCTTCTTGAAGAAGCCGAGGCGTTCCAGACGCACCTTGGAACGATCAATCGCGGCCTGGTTGTACCAGCCACCCTCGAACTGGCGCATTTCACGGCGCAAGACCTCGTCCAGCGTCTTGGCATTCCCTTCGAAGTTGATTCGACGCACGTACACACGCTTGCCCGGATCCACCAGCATGGTGATGTCGACGATGCGCTTCTCGCGATCGACATTCGGCACCGGCGAGACCTTGGCAAAGGCGTAGCCGAAGTTGCCGAGCAGCTTCTCGATGTACTCGCTGGTCTGCTCCAGCTTCTTGCGGGAGAAGGTTTCGCCGGTCTTGAACACGACCAGCCGATTGAGTGTGGCCTCGTCGACCACGAACTTGCCGGTCAGGCGGACTTCACCGACGGTATAGACCTCGCCTTCGTTGACGTTGGCGGTGATGTAGACATTGCGGCGGTCCGGGCCGACGCTGACCTGGGTCGATTCCACATCGAAATCGACATAGCCGCGATCCAGATAATAGGCACGCAGCTTCTCCAGGTCACCGGAGAGCTTTTCACGCGAGTACTGGTCGTCGCGGCGGTACCAGGACAGCCAGTTGGTGGTATCGAGCTCGAACTCCTCGCGGATTTCCTCGTCGGTGAAGGTGGTGTTGCCGACGATGTTCAGATGCCGGATTTTCGCGGCCTTGCCTTCGGCAATGGTGATGGTGACATCGACGCGGTTGCGATCCAGCGATTTCACCGATGGCGTGATGCGCACATTGTACTTGCCACGGTTGTTGTACTGGCGCGTCAGTTCCTGGGTCACGCGCTCGATGTTGAGCTCGTTGTAGGTCTCACCCTCGGCCAGACCGATGTTGTTGAGGCCCTTGGTCAACTCCTCGGTCTTGATGTCCTTGTTGCCAACCAGTGTGATCTTCGAGATTGCCGGGCGCTCGGCCACCGTCACCACCAGGATGTCGCCCTGACGGTCAAGACGGACGTCCTTGAAGAAGCCGGTCTTGTAAAGCGATCGCAGCGCGTCCGAGGCGCGTGAGCGATCCAGTCGGTCGCCCTTCTGCACCGGCAGATAGGTGAACACGGTACCGGCGGAAATGCGCTCCAGTCCGTCTACACGGATGTCGCTGATGACGAAGTCGTCGGCAGCCAGCGCCGCTCCTCCGGAAAGTGCCAACAAAATGGACGCGACCAACTTTTTCATGCGCGCAAAGCCTCAGGGCAAATCATCGTCAGGAAGAGCCACGCTTTGTGTTTATCAATCAGCTTGCGTGGTCTCAATGGGGGCGAGGTAGTGCCTAGGAACTCAACATCCGGCTGAAATCGTTGAAGAATGCCAGACACATCAGTGCCAGCAAGGCTCCAAGACCCAGATAGTGGCCTAAGGCCTGGGCTCGATCACTCAGCGGACTACCTTTCACCCACTCAACAAGGTAATACAACAAATGGCCGCCATCCAGAATCGGAATCGGCAACAGGTTCATGATGCACAAGCTCAGGCTGATCAGTCCAAGAAAGCGCAGGAATTGGGTAAAGCCGCCCTCCGCCGAGTAGTTGGCGAACTGCGCGATGCTGATGGGGCCGGACACGTTCTTGAGCTGGGCTTCACCGGAAATCATGTGCCGAATGACCCTCAGACTACCCACGGTGAGCCGCCAGGTCTCGCTGAAGGCCTGCGGGATCGCCGCCAGAGGGCCGTAGCGGCGGGTGGTCTCGCGCATTTCCGGGGCCACGCCCACCAGCCAGACGGTCTGTTCGCCGACCGTCCGCTGGGTGGCCTGGATCTCCACGGTTTCACGAATGCCGTTGCGGTCGACCAGCAATCGCACCCGCCCCTCGTGGGCGTTGGCTTCAGCCTGGATGGCGTCGCGCATGCTCGCAAAACGGTCAACCGGGGTGTCACCCACCTGGATGATGGTGTCGCCTACCCTCAAGCCCGCGAGTTCGGCCGGGTCGCCTGGACTCAGGGCGCCTACCTCCGTTGGCGGCACCCAGTGCCAGGGTTTCATGCCCAGCTGGGTCAGGAAGCGCTCCTCGTCGACGGCCTCTCCGAGATCGCCCAGATTCATGCGCTGGGTGGCAATGCCACCGCCAGCACGTCGCACATCAATGGTGACGGTCTCGCCGCGATAGGCCTTGGTGGTCAGATCTACGAGGACGTGAGTCCAGTTGCTGACCGGATCGCCGTTGACAGAGAGAATCTGATCGCCCCGCAGCAATCCGGATCTCGCCGCAAGTCCTTCGACCTCACCCACGTAGGGCGAGTAGTCCTTGACGCCGACCAACAGCATCAACCAGAAGGCAAACAGCGCAAACACCAGGTTGAAGATCGGGCCGGCAGCCACGATCGCTACGCGTTGTCCGATGGACTTGCGATTGAAGGCCTGGCTGACCTCGTGGGCCTCGACATCAGCCTCGCGCTCATCGAGCATCTTGACGTAACCGCCGAGCGGCACTGCCGCAATGACGTACTCGGTGCCATCGCGGCCGCGCCGGACCCACAGCGGCTTGCCCAGGCCCACACTGAAGCGCAGCACCTTGACCCCGCAGCGGCGAGCCACCCAGAAGTGCCCGAACTCGTGGAAGGTCACCAGCAGGCTGGTCGCCACCAGAAACCAGAAGATCGAGCCCAGCACCAGTTCCATATCAGCTCCGCTTTCCTGAATCGATGACCGTCGTGGCCACCATGCGCGCGTGTCGATCGGCTTCGAGCACGTCAGCCACCGACTCTACAGACGATAGAGCACAACGATTTAAAGCCTCGTTAACAGTGGCGGCAATCCCGGTAAATCCAAGGCTGCCGTTCAGGAATGCCGCAACCGCCACTTCATTGGCTGCGTTCAGCATGGCCGGCGCCGTGCCTCCCGCATCCAGTGCCTGATAGGCGAGTTTAAGGCAAGGAAAGGCTTCAAGGTCAGGTGTTGAGAAATCCAGGCGTGCCAGCGTCGCCAGGTCCAGCGTGGGCGCGCCGGACTCGATCCGGTCTGGCCAGGCCAGCGCATGGGCAATCGGGATACGCATGTCGGCGCTGCCGAGCTGGGCCAGAAAGCTGCCATCGCGATACTCGACCAGCGAGTGAATCGTGCTTTGTGGGTGGACGATCACCCGGATCCGGTCGCTCTCCAGCCCGAACAGGAAATGCGCCTCGATCACCTCCAGACCCTTGTTCATCAGGGTCGCCGAGTCCACCGAGATCTTGGGGCCCATGGTCCAGTTCGGATGAGCGCAGGCCTGGGCGACAGTCACCTGCTCCAGTTGCGCAGGACTCCAGCCCCGGAAGGGGCCGCCGGACGCCGTCAGCCAGAGCTGGCGCACGCCGGCCAGCGGACGCTGCAGTGGATCAGGCAGGCATTGGAAGATGGCATTGTGCTCGCTGTCGATCGGGAGCAGCTGCGCTCCCCCCCTGGCCACGGCCTGCATCAGCAGACTGCCAGCGCAGACCAGTGCCTCCTTGTTGGCGAGCAGAATACGCTTGCCGGCATGCGCAGCTGCCAGCGTCGGCGGCAATCCGGCGGCGCCAACGATGGCCGCGACCACCGTATCCACGGCCGCCTCAGCCACCACCGCTTCGATGGCAACCATGCCGCTGTCTACCCGCGTTGCCGGCGCGCGCAGGCGCAGACGCTCGGCGAGACGGCGGCCGGCCTCGGCATCGGCCATCACCGCCACATCCGGCCGGAAGCGCTCACAGATCTCGGCCATCGCCAGATCGTCGCGAGCCGCGACGGCGCTGTGCAATCGATAGCGGTCTGGATGACGTGCGATCAGATCCAGGGTGCTGCGACCGATGGATCCGGTGGCGCCAAGTAGGCAGATCGACTTCATAGGCCGATCAGGTAGCGACCGCAGACGAAGATCGGAAAGGCCGCCAGCATGCTGTCGATACGATCAAGTATGCCGCCATGGCCAGGCAGCAGCGAGCCGCTGTCCTTCAGGTTCGACTGGCGTTTGATCAGGCTTTCGAACAGGTCGCCGACAATCGAGAACAGCACGGTCACGGTGGCCAGCAAGACCAGTAGCGCATGGCCGACCGGAATCGGCTTCAGCAGCCAGCCGGCCAGCGCCGCGAAGATCACGGTGCCACCGAGCGCGCCGTAGACGCCCTCGCGGGTCTTGCCCGGGCTGATGCGCGGTGCCAGCTTGTGCTGTCCGAAGCGCCGCCCGGCAAAATAGGCGGACACATCTGCCACCCAGATCAGCATCAGCACGAACAGCGTCCACCAGGGACCGGTGTCCGGCTCGCGATGGATCAGCCACGCCGCCACCCAGGCAGGCACCACCATGACGCTACCCACCAGCATCTTCAGCTCGCGATTGCGCCGGGTCGGCTCCGACCCGAACTCGAAAGCCCGCAGCCAGAGTATGGCCAGACACCACCAGATCACTCCGATCCAGGCGATTGGCAACAGCCAGCTCTCGGGACGCAACAGGATCAGGGCCGCCATGATGCCGCCGTTGACGACCACCGCAGCCGCCCTCAGTCCGCGCAAGCGGAAGCCGATGACCCGGGTCCATTCCCAGATGGCGTAGCACAGTACCAGGCCAAAGCCGAAAGCAAAGGCCGTGCTCGGCAGATAGAGCACCGAGAGTATGGCCAGCGGCGCCAGCAGCAGCGCCGTACCGACGCGGGCTCGCAAACCGCTGTCCCCCAGCCATCGTGATGCCGACCGCTCGCTCTCAGACATGCGCAGCCTCGGGTTTGCTACTGACCTGGTCGCTGGTCTTGCCGAAGCGACGCTCACGCCTGGCGAACTCGGTCAGTGCCGCCAGGAAGGCAGTCTCGTCGAAATCGGGCCACAGCACTGGCGTGAAATAGAGCTCGGTATAGGCCAGATGCCAGAGCAGGAAGTTGCTGATGCGGGCCTCGCCGCCGGTGCGGATGAACAGATCCGGTTCCGGCAGTGGCGCCAGCGACAGGTGCTGCTCGAAACTGGCCTGATCGATGGCGTCCGGATCGATCTGTCCTGCCAGCGCCGCTCGCGCCAGCGCCTGCGCGGCGTTGACGATGTCCCAGCGACCGCCGTAATTGACGGCGATGTTCACGGTCAGGCGCACCACGTCCAGGGCTGCCGACTCGGATTCCGCCATGGCTGCACGCAGTTCCGGCGAAAACCGGCTGCGCTCGCCGATGAAGCGCAGGCGCACGCCATTGCCCGCAAGCTCCCGGGCCTCCTTGCGCAGGGCTCGCAGGAACAGATCCATCAGATGGCGGACCTCACCCTCCGGGCGCGACCAGTTCTCGCTGCTGAAGGCGAACAGCGTGAGCACTTCGACCTTGGCGCGGATGCAGGCTTCGATGACCTTGCGCACGGCCTGCACGCCGGCACGATGCCCGAAGGCACGCGGCCGATGTCGGTGCTTGGCCCAGCGACCATTGCCATCCATGACAATGGCCACATGCCGCGGCGTCCGCGCAGCGGAACCGGCAGCCGATCCCTCCGGCGCCGGCGCGGCTGTTCCGCTCAAAGCTGCATCAACTCGTCTTCTTTATGCTTCACCACCGCGTCCACTTCCTTGACGAAGCGATCGGTGAGCTTCTGGATATCGTCCTCGGCACGACGATCTTCGTCCTCGGTCGCGATCTTGGCCTTCAGCAATTCCTTGCAGTGGTGGTTGGCATCACGACGCACGTTGCGGATGGCGACCTTGGTGTTCTCGCCCTCGTGGGAGACCACCTTGGCCAGATCCCTGCGACGTTCCTCGGTCAGGGGCGGAATGACGATGCGGATCACCTGGCCTGCCGTGTTCGGCGTCAGCCCCAGATCGGAGGTCATGATGGCCCTCTCGACCGCGGCCACCATGGGTTTTTCCCAGGGCTGCACGGTGATCGTGCGGGCATCGGCCACGGTCACGTTGGCGACCTGGCTGATCGGCACGGCAGTGCCGTAGTAATCCACGCGCAGATGATCGAGCAATTGCGCCGAGGCACGCCCGGTGCGGAGCTTCATCAACTCCTGCTTCAGGACTTCGATGCACTTGTGCATACGCGTTTCCGCGTCCGCCTTGATTTCAGCCAGTGAGCTAGTCATGGGTCCTTCCTTGTAACAGCCATGGAATAGCCGCGGAGTATAGCGGGATAGGCGGCCAGCGCTGGTGTTGCTGGGCTCTACGTCATTGATTGGCACGATAATGCCCGCGAGCGATGAAGCCGCAGGCCTTGAGTCTTGTGGGTCCAGACTTGTCTGGACGCTTCTCCGTCGCTCCAGCCAAGAGCGTCCAGACAAGTCTGGACCTACAGATGCTCGCCGTTCACGAATATCAAGCAGCTTGGGGTTCTTGCCTAACCCCTCCCCGAACATCGGGGAGGGAGCGACAGCACTCGCCTGAACGACTCTCACGGCAACCTACCGTTCTGCCAGGGACGTCGATCCTCAGACTGTTTCCCGCCGAGATTCGCCAAGTCCCAGAACTAACTAACCGTTCTGATCGACCAGGGTACCGACGGTTTCGCCCTGGACGATGCGCATCAGGTCCCCGCGGCGGTGCAGATCGTAGACCCGGATCGGCATGCGGTAATCGCGACACAGCGCGAAAGCCGTGGTGTCCATGACCGCGAGTTTGCGCTCGATAGCGCTGTCGTAACTGATCTTCTCGAAACGGACGGCGTTCGGATCCTTGTTCGGATCGGCCGAGTACAGGCCATCGACCTTGGTGGCCTTCAGCATCAGATCGGCGTTGATTTCGATGGCGCGCAGCGCGGCGGCCGAGTCGGTGGTGAAGAAGGGATTGCCGGTACCGGCAGCGAACACCACGATGCGGTTCTTTTCCAGATGGCGGATGGCCCGGCGACGGATGTAGTCCTCGCAGACCTCGTTGATCTTGATGGCGCTCATCACCCGGCAGGTTGCGCCCTGTTTCTCGATGGCATCCTGCAGCGCCAGCGAGTTCATCACCGTGGCCAGCATGCCCATGTGATCCGCGGTGGCGCGATCGATGCCGCTCTTGGCCAGTCCGACGCCGCGAAAGATGTTGCCGCCGCCGACCACCAGACCGATCTGCACACCAATCTTGGAGACCTCGATGATCTCGGCCGCGAGGCGATGCAACACCTCCGGATCGATGCCGTAGTCCTCCGCGCCCAGCAAAGCCTCACCGCTGAGCTTCAACAGGATGCGGCGAAAAACCGGTGGGGCGCTACTCATGCGAAGGGGTCTCCAAATTCCAGATGGCCGATACCATGCGATCAACGGGCGGACGTCAGCCAGTTTCTTCGTCCGATAAAAGAAGGCCCCGGAACCCGGGGCCTTCAGTGTCCGCTTACTGACTCGCCTTGACCTGTTTCATCACTTCTTCGGCGAAGTTCTCTTCTTTCTTCTCGATGCCCTCGCCCACATTCATGCGCACGAAGCCGGTGACCTTGGCGCCAGCCTTCTTGATCGCCTCTTCCACACCCATGCCATTGGCATCCGGCGCGGCATAGGCCTGACCCAGCAGGGTCTGCTCGGCCAGCGTCTTGCGAATCTTGCCCTGGATCATCTTTTCCAGGATTTCCGGTGGCTTGCCCGAATCCTTGGCCTGCTCCATGGCGATATTGCGCTCACGCGCCACCACTTCTTCCGGCACTTCGCTCATGTCCAGGTACTGCGGATTCATGGCCGCAATGTGCATGGCCAGACCCTTGGCCAGCTCCGGCGTACCACCTTCCAGTGCCACCAGCACGCCCAGCTTGTCGTTGCTGTGGATATAGGCACCGATGTTGCCGCCCGAGATCATGGCAGCACGACGCACCTGCATGTTCTCGCCGATCTTGGCGACCAGCGCCTGGCGCACCTGTTCGACGGTCTGACCGTCGGCCAGCTGCAGCGACTTGATGGCTTCGACGTCGGCAGCACCGGCAGCCACCGCGGCAGCGGCGACGTCGGCGGCAAACTTGACGAAGTTCTCGTCCTTGCCGACGAAATCGGTTTCACAGTTGAGCTCGACCAGCAGCGCCTTGCCGCCTGCCTGGCCCAGAGCCACTCGACCCTCGGCGGCCACGCGTGTGGCTTTCTTGTCAGCCTTGGCCAGACCCTGCGTGCGCAACCAGTCGGCCGCAGCTTCGATGTTGCCAGCATTCTCGACCAGCGCTTTCTTGCATTCCATCATGCCGGCGCCAGAGCGCTCGCGCAGTTCCTTCACGAGGGCAGCGGTGATTTCCATGGTCATTCCTTAAATCGTACAAAGTTGTCGGGGGCACGCGGCTGGCGCGCACCCCGGGGAATTTCAGGGTCCGGCGACTCGCGCCGGACCATGATCAACGCGCAGGATTACTCGCTGGCGTCATCCGAGCGACGCGGTGCGCCACCCGGACCACCGCTGGGGCGCCGACGCGGCGGTCCCTTGCGGTCATTGGGCTTGTTGCGACGATTGTTGTCCGGCTTGGCAGTTGCCGCCAGCGGATTGCCATCGGCGTCGAGTTCGACGAAATCATCGGCTGCACCCACCGCAGCGGCCGGCGCCGCGGCCTTGCCTTCCAGCACCGCATCGGCGGCAGCGCGCGCATACAGCTGGATCGCGCTGATGGCGTCGTCATTGCCGGGGATCACGTAATCGACATGATCCGGATTGTGGTTGGTATCGACGATACCGATCACAGGAATGCCGAGCTTCTTGGCTTCCTTGATGGCGATCTCTTCATGACCGGTGTCGATCACGAACAGCGCGTCGGGCAGGCTGTTCATGTTCTTGATGCCGCCCAGGCTGTTGTCCAGCTTCTCCATCTCGCGCGAGAGCTGCAGGGCTTCGTGCTTGACCAGACGCTCCCAGCTGCCGTCAGTGCTCTGGGTCTCCAGCTCTTTCAGGCGCGCGATCGACTGCTTGACGGTGCGGAAGTTGGTCAGCATGCCGCCGAGCCAGCGCGCAGACACGTGCGGCATGCCGCAACGCGATGCTTCTTCCTTCACGGTCTGACGGGCCGAACGCTTGGTGCCGACAAACAGGATGTTGCTGCGACGCTGAGCCAGCGCGCTGATGAAATTCATCGCGTCATTGAACAGCGGCAGGGTCTTTTCCAGGTTGACGATATGAATCTTGCCGCGGGCGCCGAAGATGTACGGACCCATTTTCGGGTTCCAGTAACGGGTCTGATGTCCGAAATGGACGCCCGCTTCGAGCATTTGCCGCATGGTCACGGTGGTCATACTTAATTCCTTGATACATTTGGGGATTATCCCCGTGGTTGGGCCTCCACGCATGCGCTTCGGGAGCCCTTCCTGGGCACCAACCCGACCACGACAACCATGCGTGTGTGGAGTCACTGTCACTACAAGGTTGCAGCGATCGGCGGATATTGACCGGACAGAGCCAGTCGAAAAATCCGCGGGAGCATAGCCTTTTTCGGGCACAGCCAGCAAGTCGAGCTCCGCGCGCCGGTGGGAGCGGATTCATCCGCGAACAGTGCCTGCGTCGGCGCAGAAGCATCGCGGACAGAGTCCGCTCCCACAGACGAACGGCGCTGCCGGCACCACAGTTGTCGCTACGCCGCTGCTATCGCCGCCCGACGACCCACTTGCAATCCACTCGCCCAGAACCCAGATTGCGCGCTCAGGCTTGACAAGCCGTCCGTGCATGCGAGGCTTGGCGACCGCAGGCCAACTGTGTTCGCCCGAACAATGACAGGATTTTCATGAGTATCACCTACAAGACTCCGGAACAGATCGAGAAGATGCGCGTCGCCGGGCGCCTGGCGGCTGAAGTGCTGCAGATGATCCGACCGCATGTGGTTCCGGGCGCGAGCACCGACGAACTCGACCGGATCTGTCACCAGTACATCGTCGACCAGCAGCAGGCCATCCCTGCCCCGCTGAACTACAAGGGCTTCCCGCGCTCGATCTGCACCTCGGTCAACAACGTGGTCTGTCACGGCATTCCCGGGCCCAAGGTGCTCAAGGAAGGCGACATCATCAATATCGACGTCACCGTCATCAAGGACGGCTTTCACGGGGACACCAGCCGGATGTTCCATGTCGGTGAGACCTCGGTGCTGGCCAAGCGCCTGGTCGACACCACGCTGGCGGCGATGAAACTCGGCATCGAGATGGTCAAGCCGGGCGAGCATCTGGGAGAAATCGGCCGAGCCATTCAGCGCTTTGTCGAGGCTGAACGCTTTTCGGTGGTCCGCGAATACTGCGGCCATGGCATCGGCGAGCGCTTCCACGAAGAACCGCAGGTGCTGCACTACTACGACCCCTCCCGCGGCAAGGGCGAGGAACTGAAACCGGGCATGACCTTCACCATCGAGCCCATGGTCAACGCCGGGCAGCGCCACGTGCGGCTGCTGCCGGACGGCTGGACCGTGGTCACCAAGGACCGTTCGCTGTCGGCCCAATGGGAGCACACGGTACTGGTGACCGAAGACGGTTTCGAGGTGCTGACGCTGGCAGATGGAGAAGCTTTTTGACGCGATCCGCGGCTGACAAGCCTGCGCCGGCCACGGAATTGAGCCGCCGTCGCGAGCAACTGGAACTGTTCCGTACCGAGATCAAGCAGCGCTTTCGCGACAGCGGCCATGCCAGCGCCTGTGTACGGGCCATCTCCAGCCGTATCGACAAGGAATTACGGGCCCTCTGGGCCCAGACAGTGGCCTCGAAAGTCCCGGCCGAATCGTCCGGGGGTGCGCCCAGCGCCTGCCTGATCGCGACCGGCGGATACGGCCGCGGGCAACTGTTTCCCAGCTCTGATGTAGACATACTCGTCCTGTGCGCCGAGGGCCGCAGCCCGGCGCTGGACAGCGCGGTCCGCGCCTTTCTGGCTGGCGCCTGGGACCTGGGTCTGGAACTCTCCCAGGCCGTACGCACCCTGCCCGGCCTGATCGAGTTCGCCCGCGAGGATCAGGCGGGCTACACGGCCCTGCTTGACGCCCGCTACCTGTGCGGCGATCGCAGCCTCAGTCAGCAGATGCAAGCGCAGTTGCAGGCGCCGGATCTGTGGCCGCCGGCGGATTTTCTGCGGGCCAAGGTGGCAGAGCGCGATGAGCGCCACAGCCGCCATGCTGATACCGCCCACAATCTGGAACCCAATCTCAAGAACGGTCGTGGCGCCCTGCGCGATCTGCAGACTACACGCTGGATCGCCAAGCGCTGTTTCGGCGTGTCACGCTGGCCGGCGCTGGTGGAACTGGGATTGCTCGAGGCCGACGAGGCGCGCCGGCTGGCACGGGCCGAGGCCTGGCTGTGCAACCTGCGCTTTGCGCTGCATGTGATCAGCGGCAGACACGAGGAACGCGTGCTTTTCGATCACCAGCCGGCGCTGGCGGCGCTGTTCAATCGCCCGGGCTCACATCCGCGCGAGCATCCGATCGAATCCCTGATGCACCGCTACTTCCGCGCTGCCGGTGATATCGATCGGCTCTCGCAGGCGCTGATCGAGCGCATGGCCAGACGGGTCGAACAGGTGCACACGCCGCTGGCGACCATTGCCGGCAGCCAGCATTTCGGCCTGCGCGAAGAGGCCATCGAAGCCCTCGACAGCTACCAGGGCTTCACCGCCCCGGCGGATCTGATGGAACCCTTCCAGTGCCTGACACGCAACAGCAGTTCGCGCACGCTGGGGCCTGACCTCGCCCAGGCGCTGGCCAAGGCTCTGCCCAGGTTTCGGCGTGCACTCGCCCACGATCGCCTGGCCCACGAGGCGCTGGAATCGATATTGCGCACACGCCGCCCCTTCCGCGCCTTGAGCGAAATGCATCGCCATGGCCTGCTCGGCGCGCTGCTGCCCACCTTTGCGCGCGTCTCCGGACGCATGCAGTACGACTTGTTCCATGTCTACACCGTCGATCAGCACACGCTGTTCCTGATCCGCAATCTGGAACGTTTCTTCGAACCCGAGCCCGACAAGCAGTTCGAGCTGGCGCACGAACTGGCCCAGCGCGTGCGCCAGCCGGAGCTGCTGTTCTATGCCGGCATCTTTCACGACATCGCCAAGGGCCGCGGCGGCGACCACTCGCAGCTCGGTGCCGGCGATGCCCGCCGCTACCTGCGAACCATGGGCTGCGCCCGCGCCGATATCGAGATGGTGGCCTGGCTGGTCGAGAATCATCTGCTGATGTCGGTCACAGCGCAGAAGCAGGACATCCAGGATCCCGAGGTGGTGCGCCGTTTCGCCGAGAAGGTCGGTGACTGGGAACGGCTGGAATGCCTGTACCTGCTGACCGTGGCTGATATCCGCGCCACCAATCCCAAGCTCTGGAACGGCTGGAAGAGCAAGTTGCTGAGCGATCTCTACCAGGCCACCCGATTCCAGCTGCGGCGCGGCACCGATCAGCCGGTCAACCGCCAGGACCGGGTGCGCGCCACCCGCCTCAAGGCGCTGGAGTTGCTGACCGGCGAAGGCTGCATGTTCAGCGCCGTCGAGGCGCTCTGGGATGACTTCCCGGAACAGAGCTTCTGGCGCTACACACCCGATCAGTTGCGCTGGCTGACCCATGCCATCGTCAGCGGCGGCCGGCCCGGCCAGCCCCTGATCGCGGTCCGCGCGGTGGGCGGCGGTGGCACCCGCGAGATTTTCGTGCGCGTTCCCGACCAGGCCGGCATCTTTGCCACGATCACCTCGATGCTGGATCGCATGGATCTGTCGGTCATTGCGGCGCGGATCATGACCTGCAAGTCCAGACACACGCTGGACACCTTCCAGGTGCTGGACATGCGCAAGGAAGAGCAGGATTCGATGACCCGCAATCTGGAAATCCAGATGGCGCTGAACATGGCTTTTGCCGAGAAACCGCTGAAACCGCGTCTGGCCAAGCGCCGGGCCACCCGCGAACAGCGTTTGTTCAAGTTTCCGCCTCGCATCGCCTTCGAATCGCGCGGCGACGACAGCGGCACCCTGCTGTCCCTGGTCTGCGCCGATCGCCCCGGTCTGCTGGCCAGCGTCGCCCACGCCTTCAAGGACGCCGATGTGCGCGTGCATTCGGCACGCATCGCCACCTTCGGCGAGCGCGCCGAGGATTTCTTCACCGTCACCACCCAGGACGGCCAGAAACTCGACGCCGCCGGTGCCGAACGCCTGCGCGAAGCGCTGCTGGCACGCGTCAGCGACAGCTGACAACCTTGCGCCGCGCCCATGTCAATGTAGGAGCGACCTCGCGTCGCGACCGTAGCCATCGGAATACGACACCAGCAGATCGTCTCTCTCGCTGGCGGGTGAGAGCATCAACGCGGAGAACGCTGAGGGCCGCTGAGAACGCGGAGAAAAGCCAAGTGGATCTGGGCAAGCTCCTCTCTGCGTTCTTTGCGCCCCTCGGCGTTCTCTGCGTTCGGCTACTGCCAACAGCGCATCCCGGTTCCCGGTCTTCGTCCCCGGCGCCAGACTCCATGGTCGCGACGCAAGGCCCCCTGCTGTGGGCTTCAGCCGCGACCAGTGGCTCCATTCTGCCGAACAAAGCCATCGCGGACTGAGTCCGCTCCCACAGTCCCGCAGGCACTGGCGCAATCTCGTAGCATCGGCCGCTGACTTTCAAGGATTCCCCTCATGAGCACATCCAACCCGGATTTGTCCGAACTGATCAACCGCGCCTTCGAGGCCCGCAACGAGTACGCCCCGGATCGGGTGCCGGCCGAGGTCGCGGGCGCTGTTGAGACCGTGATGGAAGGCCTGGAATCGGGGCAGCTGCGAGTGGCCGAGCCGGTGGCTGGCGGCTGGCAGGTCCATGAATGGATCAAGAAGGCGGTGCTGCTGTATTTCCGCATCAATCCCACCGTGGCCATGCCCGCCAGTCCGGCCAACTTCTACGACAAGGTGCCGCTGCGTTTTGCCGAGGCCGGAGATGCGCAGTTCAAGGCCGTCGGCGCCCGCATCGTGCCGGGCGCGGTGATTCGCCGCGGCGCCCACGTCGCCAGCAATGTCGTGGTGATGCCGAGCTTCATCAACATCGGCGCCCATGTCGGCGCCGGCACCATGGTCGACACCTGGGCCACGGTGGGTTCCTGCGCCCAGATCGGCCGCAACGTGCACCTGTCCGGCGGCGCCGGCATCGGCGGCGTGCTGGAACCGTTGCAGGCAACGCCCACCATCATCGAGGACGACTGCTTCATCGGCGCCCGTTCCGAAGTCGTCGAAGGCGTGATCGTCGAGCGTGGCAGCGTCATCGGCATGGGCGTATTCCTCGGCCAGAGCACGCGCATCTATGACCGCGCCAGCAAGACCGTCAGTTATGGCCGTGTGCCGGCGGGATCGGTGGTGGTTGCGGGTAGCCTGCCGGCCGCCGATGGCAGCCACAGCCTGTACGCCGCCATCATCGTCAAGCGCGTCGATGAGCGCACCCGCGCCAAGACCAGCTTGAATGAGCTGCTGCGGGAGTGATAAAGCTGCTTTCGTAGGTCCAGACTTGTCTGGACGCTCTTGGTGACGTGAAAGGAAAGCGTCCAGACAAGTCTGGACCTACAGCAGCGAAGAGCTGTTGCGGCGTCACGGGCATTGATCGCGGATGAATCCGCTCCCACAGATGCCGCACCGTTGCTGAACATCCAATCCAGATCCGGAACACATCGCTGATGACACAACCGCCTACCCTCACCCTCCATGGTCTCCCCCATTGCGACACCTGCAAGAAAGCCCGTGCCTGGCTGACGGCGCGCGGCATCGCCCATGAATTCATCGACTATCGGGCCCAGCCGCTGGCACCGGCACGACTGGAGCAGGCAGCAGCGGCGCTGGGCTGGGACAAGCTGGTCAATCGCGCCAGCACCACCTGGCGACAGCTGGAGGAAGCTGACAAGGCCACCGCGACGACCCGTGAATGGCTGGAACTGCTGGCCCGCCATCCCACCCTGATCCGCCGGCCGCTGCTGATCGACGGCGACCACTTTGACGCGGGCTTCAATGAATCCCGCTACGCTGCACACTTTGTACCCGGAGCCGATGCGTGACTGATGCCGTCCTGAAACTGACCGAAGAACTGATCTCGCGGGCATCGGTGACGCCCGACGATGCCGGCTGCCAGACACTGATCGCCGATCGCCTCGGCGCGGCCGGCTTCGAGATTCATCATCTGCGTTTCGGCGACACCGACAACCTCTGGGCCACCCATGGCCAGGGCGCGCCGGTGCTGGCGCTGGTCGGCCACACCGATGTCGTCCCCACCGGGCCACTGGAACACTGGCATAGCCCGCCCTTCGAGCCCAGCCATCGCGACGGCCGCCTGTACGGCCGTGGCGCGGCCGACATGAAATCTTCCATCGCTGCGCTCACCCTGGCCGCCGAACGCTACGTCGCCGCCCATCCGGATCATCCGGGCACGCTGGCCATCCTCTACACCAGTGATGAGGAAGGCCCGGCCAAGGACGGTATCCAGGCAGTCATGCCGTGGCTGGCGGAGCGCGGCATCAAGCTCGACTATGCGCTGATCGGCGAGCCCTCCTCCGGTGCCAGGCAAGGTGATCGAATTCGCATCGGCCGACGCGGATCCATGCACGGCTATCTGACCATCAAGGGTATCCAGGGCCACGTGGCCTACCCCGATCTGGCACGCAATCCCATCCATCAGTTCGCGCCGGCGCTGGTCGATCTGGTGCATACCCGCTTCGACGAGGGCAACAGCCATTTCCCGCCGACCTCCTTCCAGATCTACGAGGTCAAGGCCGGCACCGGCGCCAACAACATCATTCCCGGCGAACTCAGCGTCAATTTCAACTTCCGCTATGGCACGGCATCCACTGAAGCCAGCCTGCGCGCGCAGGTCGAGGGCATCCTCAAGCGCCACGGCATCCAGTTCGAACTGCGCACGCGGGTGGCCAGCGCCCCCTTCCTGACCGAAAAGCGCGCACTGATCGAAGCCGTGCGCGCTGCTTCCCGTGAGCATCTGGGCATCGATCCGGTCGAAGACACCGGCGGCGGCACCTCCGACGGCCGTTTCATCTCGCCGGCCGGCGCTGAAGTGGTCGAGCTCGGCCCGATCAACGACAGCATCCACAAGGTCAACGAATGGGTCAGCGTTGCCGATCTCGAGCCCCTCGCCCAAACCTACCAGGGCGTCATCGAACGGCTACTGACTTCGTAGCCCGATGTGGCGCGCAGCGCCTCACCGGGGCTCTTGCTGTTGTAGCCCGATGTGGCGCGAAGCGCCTCACCGGGGCTCTTTGCGTCACCGCCCGGACAGCGCTGCGCGCAGTTCGGGCTACAACAGCCGGGCACTCCTGCTCTCGTAGCCCGATGTGGCGCGAAGCGCCTCACCGGGGCTCTATGCATCACCGCCGGAACAGCGCTGCGCGCAGTGCGGGCTACCACAGTCGGGCAATCCACCCAATCCTGTCTTCCTCCACCTTTGCCGCCCCCGATCTGCGCTAATCTTCGCCGATGCCCGCACGCCCGCCGATTCCGCACACGCTGATCTCCGACTCGCCAGCCGCTGCCAGGCCGAAGATCCGTCCGTCTAAGATGGGCAAATGGCGGGCGCTGGTGCTGGTGCTGGTGCACGTGCTGATCGGTCTGCACATCGCCCACTGGCTCAGCAGCGGCGAATCACTGACGCCGGTGGAACCCTCGGAAGCGATGGCTTTCAGCCGCTCGTCGATCGTCAACACCGGTTTGCTGTTCTTCGCCGCCACCATTCTGCTGACCGCCGTCTTCGGACGTTTCTTCTGCGGCTGGGGCTGCCATGTGCTGGCGCTGCAGGACCTCTGCCGGCACTGGATGCTGAAACTCGGCATCACCCCACGGCCGTTGAAATCCAGGGCCCTGATGTGGGTGCCGGCACTGGCGTTTTTCTACATGTTCCTGTGGCCAGCGCTGTACCGACTGTGGATCGGCGACAGCCTGGGCGTGCGCGGCTACGAACTGACCACCTCCGAGTTCTGGGCGACATTCCCGGGCCTGATCGTCGGCGCACTGACCTTTCTGATCTGCGGATTCGCCTGCGTCTATTTCCTCGGCGCCAAGGGCTTCTGCACCTATGCCTGTCCCTATGGCGCGATCTTCTCGGCGGCCGATCGGGTGGCGCCGATGCGCATCCGTGTCACCGACGCCTGCGAGAGTTGCGGCCACTGCACGGCGGTCTGCAGCTCCAACGTCCGCGTACACGAGGAAGTGCGCGACTGGGGCATGGTGGTCTCACCCGGCTGCATGAAGTGCCAGGACTGCGTCAGCGTCTGCCCCAAGGGCGCGCTGTACTACGGCGCCGGTCCGATTCCGCTTTTCGCCAAACCCCGTCCGGGCCGGGTCATCAAGCCCAGGGCCGCGATACGCTGGGCTGACGAAATCCTGATGGTGCTGAGTTTCGCCCTCGCGTTCCTGATCCTGCGCGGGCTCTACGGCGCCGTGCCCTTCCTGATGGCGCTGGGCGCCGCGGCGGTGGTGGCCTTCCTGGCGCTGACAGCAGCGCAACTGATCCGCCAGCCCACCCTGGAGCGCCCGGGCATGCGCCTGAAACGGGGCGGCAGGCTGTTGCCGGCTGGGCGCGCGTTTGCCCTGGCCCTCGCTCTTCTGGGAGTTTTTCTCGCGCACAGTGCCTATCTGCAGATTCATCAGGAGCTGGGGGATCGCGCCTACGCCCAGACCGAGTTCCTGCGGCGTTCCGTGCTGGCGACACCGGATCAGCCGCCTGCTGTTTCCGACGAGATGCGCGCCGATATCGAATCGGCGCTGCCGCATCTGGGCAAGGTTCAGCGCTGGGGTCTCACGGCCACACTGGGAAATGCCGCCCGACTGGCCTGGCTGCAGGCGCTCACCGGCAATGCCGAAGCCGCCGAGAACTACGCCAGAATGGCCATCGAGCGCGACGAACTGCCCGGAGAAATGCATCAGCTGCTGGCGCATCTGGCCCTGGCCAAAGGGGATGGCACGGCCGCGATCAGCGAGTGGAATCTGGCCATCGAAGCCGAGCCCGACCGCCCCGAGGCCTATCTGGCCCAGGGCCTGTTCCTCGCCCGCAATGGCGATGTCGCCACGGCACAGCTGGTCTTCGACCGTGGACTGGCGGCGCAGATCACCTCCCCGGAGCTCAGCTACAACGCTGGACTGGCGCGCGCACTCAGTGGCAAAGCCGAGGAATCGATCACGTTTTTCGAACACGCCCTGGCGCTCAATCCGCAGTATCTGGAAGCCAGGGAGAATCTTGCGGGCATGCTCGCCAGTCTCGGTCGCTACAAAGAGAGTGCCATGCAATTCCGGATTGCCCTGACCCAGAAGCCGGGGGACATCGATACCCGATTGCTGCTGGCCAGGGTTCTGGTTGAAGCGGGACAAGCCGCAGAGGCGAAAACCGAACTTCGTGAAGCATTGCAGATCGACCCCAGCAACACGCAAGCTCGCGCTATGCTTGAGATTCTCGGCGAGCAAGATTCCGGCGGATCACTGCCGCCCTCATCGGAACGCTCGAACTGATCGTTCCTCGGTACCGGAGCAAGCAATGCACGCAAGGCTCAAATTTGTCACTCGGCTTGGAAATCTGATTTCCGTACTGGCCGTTATCGCGTTTTCCAGCGCCACGTATGCCGCTGCTGCGGGGCCGGATGTCACGGTGTTCTCGCTACCCAACATCACCAACTACGGTTCCGCCAACGGTATCCGCGGGTACTCGGTCGGCACCACCTCCTGCAACATCGGCGACGTGCCATTGAACTGGTGCAATCAGAGCGGTGGATGCGGCCTCGGCACGACCAGCGCCGATCATCCGGTGATCGCGCAGAACATGTATCGACTCAAGAATGGGCGTTTTGACCAGATCGGCGCGGGCTGGCTGAAGCATGGTTTCACCTCGCTGAACCAGACTTCTTCGGGTTGCGGATCGGGCACCTGCAGTCAGCCGCCCTTGGGTGGCCGTCAACTGGGCGTGGGTTGCACCGACCCCTACTCTTCCGGACTGAACGGCAGCTGGCCGCTGGGGCGAAAATCGGAGGTCAATGCCACCACGGGCGTGTTTCCCTTCCCCTTCACCCAGGGCGGCGCCCAGTCGGTCGCATGGAATCAGCGCGTGGCCGTGAGGGAATCAGACATGGAAGCCAGCCAGAATCCGGGGGCGCGTTTCTTCGTCGAGGGTCATTACGTGGCACCCGATGACGCAGCGACCGGAAACGGACTCAACAACGCGTCCTATCGCGAAGTCACGGTCGCCGCAGGCAGCTACGGCCTGAACCTGCAAGGCACCACCGTTCAGGAAAAGGCCGCCATCCAAGCCTGGCCGACCATCGACAACACGGTCGAGTTGATCAATGTCGATGTGCCTTCCGTGCCTGTGCAGCGTTTCCATGTCGCCCGCAAGGTCACCGAGGTGATACCTGGACAGCTTTGGCACTACGAATACGCCATCCACAACATGAATTCCGATCGCGCCGCCGACCAGTTGTCGATCGTCTTCGCCGGCAACACGATTTTCTCCGGTGTAGGCTTCAAGGATATCGACGCCCACTCCAACGAGCCTTTTGACACCACGGACTGGACGCCCGCGACGTCGGCGGACACCGTGCAGTGGACGACACCGCCATTCCCGTCGGCGCCGAACAACGCCAATGCCCTGCGCTGGGCCACGATGTACAACTTCTGGTTTGATGCCAATCGCCCGCCCAGTCAGATCAGCACCCACAACCTGAGGCTGTTCAAGGCCGGGTCGCCGGCATCCATGGCTTTCCTGGAAAACCTCAGTTTCGTGTTTGCCAACGGCTTCGAGGGCGCCAGCGGCAACTGATCGCCACTGATCGCCCATGGGCAAACCGCAGTCACGGTAACCGTCATTCCCGCGCAGGCGGGAATGACGATTCCGACTGCGCGGCGATACCGACTTGTTTAGAGCAATGGCTTGAGCCTGGATTCCCGCTTTCGCGGGAATGTCGATTCCGGCCTGGGCGGTAGCGGGGACTTGCCCAGGCCCTCAGCCATCACATGATCTTTTTGCAGACCTCGTCATTGTAGGCGGCTACGGACGCTGAGGTTTTCAATGCCATGCTGATGCGCAACACCTGCCGAGCCGCTCTGGCGCTAGGGTTCTTTCTGGGGCTGCCGAGCCTTGCACCGGCCCAGGACGCCGTTCCAGTGCGTGTGGTGATGCCGACGCAGGAAGCGGTGGTCGAAAAGCGTGCACTCAGTGGCAGCCTGACCTCATTGAGCGCGGCCTCGCTGTCGCCGCGGGAATCGGGGGTGGTCGAACGTATCGCCGCTGATGCCGGGCAGCAGGTCAAGACCGGCGACACGCTGCTGGTGCTGGATGCCACGCTGGCGCGCTTGCAGGCTGCCCGAGTCAAGGCTTCGCTGGCTGAGTCTAGAGTGCGCCTGGCCGAGGCCGAGCGCGTGCGTGATGAATCGGCCAAACTGGCAGACCAGCGCAACATCGCCCGCACCCAGGCCCGCGCCGCCGAAGCCGAAGCGCGAATCCAGGCGGCAGCCATGGCCAGCGCCAAGGCCGAAGCCGATCTGGCGGACGAGCGAGTGCGACGGCACACGCTGAAAGCCCCCTTCGACGGGGTCATCGTCCAGCGCCTTGTCGATGCCGGCGAGTGGGTGGATGCGGCCTCCCCGGTGTTCGAACTGGTCGATACCTCGAATCTGCGCTTCGATCTGCAAGTGCCGCAGGAACTGCACGGCGCCATCGCCAGCGGCGATGCCGTGCAACTGCAGATCGACGCTTTTCCTGGCATCGGCTTTGCCGGCAGCGTTGCCGCCGTGGTCCCGGTCAAGGACCCGGCCGCGCGCACTTTTCTGGTACGCATCGAGGTCGACGATCCCGACTCACGGTTGCAGCCCGGCATGTCCGGGCGAGCCGAACTGGCGCTGGCACGACGGGCCCAGGCCTGGACCCTGTCCCGCGACGCGCTGGTGCGCTATCCGGATGGTACTCACGGCATCTGGGTGATCGAAACCGGCAGCAACGGGCCAGTGGCGCGGGCACGCCAGGTGGAGCTGGGGCTGGAGCTGGGTGACCGTCGCGAGATCCGCGCCGGCATCAAGGGCGGCGAGCAGGTGGTCGAGCGCGGCAATGAGCGACTGCGGGATGGCGCGCCGGTGCGCGTGCTCGACGACGCGCGCTGAGGGAGGCCACCATGTTTGAAGCCATGCTCCGCCGCGGAACACTGATGGCCGTGATCGTGCTGATCGTTGCCGTTCTCGGTTTGATGGCTGCCTTGCGCATTCCGGTGCAGATGATCCCCGATCTGGAAGTGCGCACCATTTCGGTGGAGACACGCTGGCCCGGCGCCACGCCGCAGGATGTCGAGAAGGAAATCCTGGTCGAGCAGGAAGAATATCTGCGCGCCGTGCCCAACCTGATCCGCATGGTCTCGTCGGCATCCACCGGGCGCGCCGACATCGAACTGGAGTTCCCTTTCGGCACCGACATCAACCAGGCCCTGATCCGGGTCAGCAATGCGCTCAGCCAGGTGCCGGCCTACCCGGAGAATGTGGACGAGCCGCAGCTGTCCTCCAGCTCCTTTTCCGACAACGCCTTCATGTACTTCCGGGTGGTACCACTGGAAGGCAATCCGCTGAGCGTCGATGTCGACCTGATGCGCGATTTCGTCGACGACTTCGTGCGCACCCGGATGGAGCGGGTGCCGGGGGTGTCGCAGGTTTCGGTCGGTGGCGGCGCCGAGCGCCAGATCCAGATCATCGTCGATCCGGCGCGACTGGCTGAACGCGGCCTCAGCCTGCTCGATGTGCGTGAGGCCGTGCGCCAGCGCAACCGCGATGTCTCCGGTGGCGATGTCGATTCCGGCAAGCGCCGCTATCTGCTGCGCACCGTCGGCCGCTTCGAGAACGTGGCCGAGCTGCAGCAGCTGATCATCGACGAGCGCGGCGGCACGCTGATCCGGCTGGCCGATGTCGCCGAGGTGCGCTCCGATCATTCCGAGATCCGCCAGCTGTCCTTCGCCAATGGTCAGCCGGGCCTCAGCCTGTCGGTGCGGCGCGAAAGCGGCTCCAATGTCATCGACATCAAGCAGCGCATGTTGCCGGTGATGGCGGAACTCAACCGCGACGTGCTGGCGCCGGTGGGCATGGAAATGCACCTGAGCTCCGATGATGTCCGCTATGTCGAGGATTCGCTGGCCAATGTCTGGCAGAACCTGGCCATCGGCGCGGCCCTGGCCTCGCTGGTGCTGTTTCTGTTCCTGCGTTCGTGGTCCGGTACCCTGATCGCCGTGATCGGCCTGCCCTTGTGCACGGTCGCTGCGCTGATCGGTCTGCAGATGGCCGGACGCACGATCAATGTCATTTCCATGGCCGGCGTGGCCTTTGCCATCGGCATGACCCTGGACAACACCATCGTCGTGCTGGAGAACATCGAGCGGCTGCGCCGCAAGGGCCTGTCGCGTTTCGATGCGGCGCTGGCCGGCGTCCGTGAAGTCTGGCCGGCGCTGCTGGCTTCCACGCTGACCACGGTGCTGGTGTTTGCGCCGGTACTGTTCATCCGTCAGGAGGCCGGACAGCTGTATTCGGATGTGGCCATCGCCATTTCCGCCGCCATCATGGCCTCAATGCTGGTGGCGATCAGCATCGTGCCGGCGCTGGCCGCCCGACTGGGACTGAGATCCAGCGGCACCACCACCACCGGCGCCACCGACGCGCTCAGTCATTGGGTCACGGCACTGATTGCCAGCCCGATCCGGCGCAGCTGGACCATAGCGCTGAGCGTGGGCGTCACCGTGATTGCCGCCTGGTGGCTGACGCCGGCGGCCGAATACCTGCCCGAGGGCGAGGAGCCCAAGACCTTTTCGGTCATGAATGCCCCGCCCGGTTACAGCCTGCAGGAGATGGCCAGGATCGGCGCCGAAGTCCAGGCCGATCTGCTGCCCTATCTGACTCAGGCGCCCGAAGCCTTTGCGCGCGGCGACAGCACGGTGCCGAGCATCCGCACCCTGAATCTGAACGTCTCCGCGGGTTCCTTGCGAATCATCTCCGAGAGCCAGGTTCCGGGCGAAATCGACGCTCTGATGGATGCCATCGACGAGCGCTTCCGTGCCTATCCAGGGATGCGGGCCTTCTCCTCGCGCGGCTCGATCATCTCCAGCAATGACGGCGGCACGCGCAGCGTCAATCTGGACATTTCCGGCCCGGACCTCACCCAGATCTATGCCGTGGCCGAAGCCGCCTACCGACGTGCCGAATCGGCTTTCGATGGCGCCCGCATCGGTTCCTCACCGTCGAGCCTGGTGCTGGGTCAACCGCTGCTGCAGCTGCGACCCCATTGGGACCGCATGGCCGAACTCGGCATGAGTCCGCAAGGGCTGGGTTTTGCCGTCGCTGCCTTGAGCGACGGCGCCTTTGTCGACGAGTTCTTCCTCGACAACGACAAGATCGACATCTACCTCTATGGCCCGTCCGGCAGCGCCCAGTCGCTGGCTGCGGTGCCCGATCTGCCGATCTATACGCCCAGTGGTGCCGTGTTGCCGCTGCGGGCGCTGGTCGAGATTGTCGAAACCGTGGACACGGAAACGCTGCGCCGGGTCAATGGCCGGCGCACGGTCACGCTCAACATCGTGCCGCCGCGCTCGGTGCCGCTGGAAACCGCCGTGGAAACCGTGCGCACCGAAGTCGTACAGGCGCTGCAGGCCGACGGTCTGGTGCCGCCTGGGATCAGCATCGATTTCTCCGGCGCCAGCGATCAGCTCGATGCCACCCGCGAAGCGCTGTCGAGCAACTTCCTGGTCGCCGTGGCCCTGTGTTATCTGATTCTGGTGGCCATCTTCGTGCACTGGGGCTATCCATTGCTGATCCTGACCACGGTTCCGCTGGGCGTGGCCGGTGGCATCATCGGTCTGGCGCTGATGAATCTGTTCGTGCGCCAGCCCTTCGACATGATCACCATGCTGGGCTTCCTGATTCTGGTCGGCACGGTGGTCAACAATCCCATCCTGGTGGTCGATCAGGCCCTGCGCAATCTGCGCGAAACCGGGGTGGATGCGGTCGAAGCGGTCACCCAGGCGGTGCAGGCGCGCATCCGGCCGATGCTGATGTCGACCACCACCACGCTGTTCGGCCTGGCGCCGCTGGTGTTCATTCCCGGCGCCGGCGTCGAGCTTTACCGCGGTGTCGGCGCCATCGTGCTGTTCGGATTGCTGTTCAGCCTGCTGGTGTCGCTGACTTTCCTGCCGGCCTTGCTGACCAGCGTGCTCAGCCGGCGCCGAGTCGCATAGGTCCGAGGCGCCTTAGCACTCGCGCAGGTCCGAGGGGCCTTGGCAGGTCACGTTGCCCCGCAGGGGCTACGTGACGATGCTGTGCCGAGCCATACACCTCGGCACAGGGCTTGGACTGCGGTCGCGACGCAAGGTCGCTCCTAGGAATGGCGGGTTACGCTGTGGGAGCGACCTCGCGTCGCGACCGCCAAAAGCCACGCTGAGCGGCTGCGCCGCACATCGGGCTACACAAATCGGCTCGTCGTACATCGGGCTACCCGAACGGCGACCGTTTTCCCCTCGTTCGCGCCTGCACAGGCAACAGCCTCGCCCGACCCGTATCATGCAGCGGCTGTCCCCCGCGCCTGCCGCCCAGACTCCTTCGTTGATGTACTACGCCGCCGCCTGCCAGACCGATTTCCCCGCGCCCAGGCATCGTTCCGAGATTGCCCAGCGCACGCACCGGATGATCCAGATCATCGAGCAGACCATCGTCGGCTACGAGCCCTTCTTCGATGTGCGGCTGCTGGTGTTCCCGGAATTCGCGCATGCCGTGCCGATCTATGAAACGCCGGCCCAGCTGCTGTCGGAACTGGCCCTGCCGATTCCGAACGAGCACACCGAGCGCTATGTGGCGGTCGCCCGCAAATACGGCTGTCATATCCAGACCGGCAGTTTTCTCGAGCGCGACGATCGCTTTCCGGGCGCCGTGTTCAACACCACCCTGCTGATCGGCCCCGGCGGCATCCTTTCGCGCTACCGCAAGGTCAATCCGTGGATACCGTGGGAAGTGCACGCCAGCCCGCACGATTACGCCGATTACCCAGACGATCCCTTTCCGGTGGTCGATACCGAGCTCGGCAAGCTCGGCGTGGCCATCTGCTATGACTGGCTGTTTCCCGAAACCCTGCGTGAGCTGGCTTTTCGTGGTGCCGAGGTGCTGATCCGGGTCTCCGCCTACATGGACCCCTGGGGCACCGCCCAACCCACCGACTGGTGGACCCTGATCAACCGTACCCGGGCGCTGGAGAACAGCGCTTTCGTGGTCGCCGCCAACCAGGGCGCGCAGATGGCGCACTACCCGCCCTTCAGCTGGCCAGGCGGCAGCATGGTCGTGGATTTCGATGGCCGCATTCTGGCGCAGGCCGATCCCGGTCCGGGCGAGAAAGTGGTCGTCGCCCCGATCAACATCGAAGCACTGCGCAGCGAGCGCGCCCGCCGACAGGGACACGACACCCGTGCCCATCTACGGTCGAGCCTGCATCAATACGCGAGGCAGGACTATCTGCCACCGGCGGATGGTGCGATCACCATCGAGTCTCTGCGGCAACGGATCAAGACCGGCAAGGAGCGACTGCGTTGAGGCTGACTTTTCCGAGCTTGGGCGTGTGCCTGCTGCCGCTGGTGTTGATGCTGAGCGGCTGCGAACCGCAGGCACCCGCCATCGATGCCCGAACCATCGCCGTCAACAATGAGGCGGTTGGGCTGATGGGGCAATACCGCAACGAGGAAGCGCGGCTGCTGTTCTCGGAGCTGGTCCAGACCCATCCCGAACTGACCGAATTGCGAGTCAATCTGGCCATCGCGACGCTGAACCGGCAACGCGCGGGTGATGAGGAAGCGGCGCTGGCCATCGCCCGCGACACGCTGAAGCAGGATCCCGCGCAGTTGCGTGCACGCTATGTCGCGGGATTGGCGGAGCTGTATCTGGGTCGGGTGGAAGCGGCGGCGGTGGAACTCGACGCGGTAGCGGACGCCATCGCCGACGATGCCCATGCCAGCTACTTTGCCGCCCAGGCTGCGTCCCAGCTGGGCCGTGTTGAGCGCGCACAAATGCTGTATCGACGCGCGCTCGTGATCGATCCCTATCTGCGCAGCGCCTACTACGGCATCGCCCAACTGCTGCGCCAGAACGGCGACAGCGATGGCGCCCGCGAGATGCTGCGCGACTATCAGAAACTGCAGGGCAACCCACGCGCCCATCTGGCCGAGTTCCGTTACACCCGGATGGGACCGCTGGCCGAAGCCCAGGTCATCGGCAATCCGCAGCCCGCCCAAGCAGTCCTGCCCGAAGGGCCAGTGTTTGCCAATGCCACAGAGCTGGCGCCGGTGGATCTGGTCGGCGCGGGACTGAGTCTGACCACGGCCGATTTCGATGGCGACGGCCGGCTGGACCTGTTTCTGGCGGGCGGCGAGCATCAGGGCAACCGACTCTGGCGCGGCATCGATAGCGGTTTTGCCAGTCTCGCCGGGCATCCGCTGACCCAGGTCGAGAACGTGCGCGCCGCGGCCTGGGGCGATGTCGACAATGACGGTCGGCTGGATCTGTATCTCTGTCGCGACGGCAGCAATCAGCTGGGCGCGATCAGCCTGGAGACCTGGGAAGATGTCGCCACATCCTCAGGTCTGGCCGATGCCCGCAGCTGTGTCGATGTCGCGATGATCGATGCCGATCATGATGGCGATCTGGACATCCATGTGCTCAATGTCGAGGGCGGCAACGAGCTCTACAGCAACAATCTGGACGGCAGCTTCCGGGCGCTGAGCGAGTCCTCACCCGTGCTCGCCGGCGACCAGCGCAGTGGCCGCCAGCTGCTGGTTGCCGATTTCGATGCCGACCGGGATGCCGATCTGTTGCTGCTCCATGCCTTGCCGCCGCCGCAGTTGCTGCTCAACGACCGGCTCTGGGACTACCGCGAGGACGGGAGAATCGCAGAGATAAAGCAGACTGACTGGCGCGCCGCGACGCTGGCCGATCCGCTGGCCCGCGGCAAGCCCTGGTTGATCACGGTAGACGCCAATGGCCAACTGCAGTCGCTGGATCTGACCGCGCCGGACAATGTCCGGATGCTGGCCACCAGCGGCCTGCCGCCAGCCGAGCGCCCGCAGCTGATCGCCCAGGATTTCGACGGCGATGGCAGCACCGACATCCTGCTGTGGAATGCGCACGGCTGGGAGCTGTATGGCTTTGACGACCAGGCGCAAAGGCTGCGTCTGGTGCAGAGCGCACAGATCCCGCTGCTGGCTCTGACCGCCTATCTGCGCGAGCCGGGCCTCGGTCCGGAGCTGGTGGGCGTGGTCTACGCCGATCAGGGTTCCAGGCTGGTGCGCTGGCCGGCTGGCTCCGGTCGCTACGGTTTTCTGGCGCTGGCTCCGAGCGGCCGCGCCGATGCCGGTGAAGGCACCCGCTCCAATGCCTCGGGCCTCGGCACCACGGTGCTGCTGCGGGTGGCTGATCGCTGGAGCATCGTCGACCAGCTCGATCGCGACTCGGCGCAGGGGCAAAGCCTGCAGCCGCTGGCGATCGGGCTGGGCGGTGCCAGCCAGGCGGATTTCGTCGAGCTGCAGTGGAGTGACGGCGTCTACCAGACCGAGCTGGCGCTTGCCGGCGGACAGCTGCACACCATCGCCGAAGAACAGCGGCAACTGGCCAGCTGCCCGGTGCTGTTCGCCTGGAATGGCGAGCGCTTCGAATTCGTCAGCGATGTCCTCGGTGTAGGCGGCATCGGTTTCTACCTCGCACCCGGGGTCTATTCCGAGCCGCGACCGTGGGAATTCTTCAAACTCCCGCAGGGGGCCCTGCAGCCGCGCGATGGCCGCTACCAGCTCAAGCTCACCGAGCCGATGGAAGAAGCGGCTTACCTCGATTCGGCGCGGCTGCATGTCTACGATCTGCCGCCAGGTTGGGATCTGAGCCTGGATGAGCGTATGCACACCGGCGGCGGCCCGGCGCCGGCCGGCACCCCGATCTACTTCCGCGCAAGCGATGTGCTGCCGCTGCGGCGCGTGCTCGACGGCAAGGGGCAGTCGCTGGACGAGGCATTGGCGCTGGCGGATGCGAAAGCGGTCGATCCGGGCCTGCTGGACCTGCGCTTCATCGGCCGCTTGGCGCAGGAGCAACGGATCGAGCTGGAACTGACGCAGCCGATCGCCAATGCCCGCGGGTTGGCGCTGGTGGCCGATGCCTGGGTCGAATACCCCTACTCGCAGACCGTGTTCGCCGCCTGGCAGGCGGGCGCCGACTACACGCCCTTCAGTCTGGAAGCCCGCGTCCGTGGCCGCTGGCAGCCGGTCCATGCCCAGTTCGGCTATCCGGCGGGCATGCCGCGCGAATTCAGCCTGCCGCTGGATGCCGTTCCGGTCGGTAGCGAGGCCCTGCGCCTGCGCGGCAATCTGGAAGTCTACTGGGACCGGATACGGGTGATTCAGTCGCAGCCCGCGCCGACCGAGCTTCGCCACCAGTTGCTGCAGCCGATTCAGGCCCAGGTGGCGCGCATCGGCTTTCCCAAACGCAGCACGCTGGCGCAGCGACGCCCGCATTACGACTATGACGATCGCTCGGCCTTCTGGGACACGCGCTACATGGCGGGCGACTACACGGCTTTTGGTCCGGCCCTGGAACTGGTGGCGCAGACCGACGACGCGCTGGCCATCATCGGCCCGGGCGACGAGATACACCTCGAATTCGAAGCCCTGACCGACCCGCCGCCGGGCTGGCGCCGCGTGCTGGTGCTGGAAACCCGCGGCTATGCCAAGGACATGGATCTGTACACCCGCGACGGTGAGACCATTGGCCCGCTGCCGCGCACGCCGGGCATCCCCGACGCAGCCCGGCGTGATGATCTGAACCGCCAGTACAACACCCGCTTTCAGGATGGACGCTGATGTCTGAAACCAAACCGGTCCGTCGCGCCCAGCGCGCCGTAGGCCCACGTCTGCGCTGGCTGCTGATCGCCGTGCTGGCACTGTTCACGCTGCTGGCGGTCAACTCGGCCTATCTGGGCTCGATCACGCTGCTGGAATGGCTGAACGGCCGGACCTATCAGGACTACACCTATCAGCTGATGTTCCTGTTCCATCTGCTGGTGGGCCTGCTGTTCGTGCTGCCAGCGCTGGTGTTCATCGGCGTGCACATGCGCAACACCTGGCGGCGGCCCAATCGTCGGGCGGTCTATGCCGGCCTCGGCCTGTTTGCGGCGGTGCTGATCCTGCTGATCAGCGGTGTGCTACTCGTGCGCTTCGAGGGTTTCGATCTGGGCCTGCCGGCGCTGCGCGAGAGCGCCTACTGGGCGCATATTGCCGCGCCACTGGCTTGCCTGTGGCTGTTCGTGCTGCATCGTCTGGCCGGTCCGCGCATCCGCTGGCGCGCCGGATTTGGCGTGGCTGCGGTGGGTCTGCTGTTTGCCGGCGGCATGGCCCTGCTGCAGCTGCAGGACCCGCGCGAATGGAATCAGGTCGGCCGCACCGGCGTTGCCGATTTCACGCCCGCGCTGGTGCGCTCGGCCACCGGCAACAACATCCCGGCGCAAACCCTGATGCGGGATGGTTATTGCAAGGAATGCCACGCCGAAGCGCACGAGCAGTGGAGCCAGAGCGTGCACCGCTTCGCCTCCTTCAACAATCCGGTGTATCTGATGTCGGTGCGCAACACCCGCGAGGCGATGCTCAAGCGCGACGGCAGTGTGCGCGGTGCCCGCTTCTGCGCCGGTTGTCATGATCTGGTGCCGCTGCTCAGTGGCGCCTTCGACGACCCGGATTTCGACGACGTCAATCACCCCACGGCGCATGCCGGCATCACCTGCACCTCCTGCCACGCCATCACCCATATCAACAGCGTGCGCGGCAATGCCGATTTCACCATCGAGGAGCCGATCCACTATCCCTTCGCCTTCAGCGACAGCCCGCTGCTGGCCGGGCTCAGCCGGCAACTGGTCAAGGCCAATCCCGATTTCCACAAGAAGACCTTCCTGAAGCCGCTGCACCGCAGCGCCGAGTTCTGCGGCAGCTGCCACAAGGTCAATCTGCCGCAGACCCTGAATCACTACAAATGGCTGCGCGGGCAGAACCATTACGACAGCTTCCGCCTGAGCGGCGTGTCCGGCCACGGCGTGACCAGTTTCTACTACCCGCCGAAGGCCAGGGCCAATTGCGCCGACTGTCATATGCCGCTGAAGGAATCGACCGATTTCGCCGCACGCGACTTCGGTGGCAGTGGTCAGCGCAGCATCCACCGCCATGATTTCGCCGCCGCCAACACCGCCTTGCCCTATCTGCTGGGTCTGGATCCGCAGACCATCGAACGCCGCCGCGACATGCTGCGGACCGCGCTGCGGGTGGATCTGATGGGCATCCGCGAGGGCGAGCGTATCGATGATCCGCTGATCGCACCGCTGCGCCCCGAGATTCCGCCGCTGCGCCCCGGCCGCAGCTATCTGCTACAGGTCGTGGTGCGTACCACCGGCATGGGCCACAGCTTCACCGAAGGCACGGCCGACTCCAACGAAGTCTGGGTGGAAGTGCGGGCCGAGCATCAGGGGAAGTTGATCGCCCACAGCGGCGGCCTCGATCCGCAGACACAGGCGGTCGATCCCTGGTCGCATTTCATCAATGCCTATGTGCTCGACCGCCACGGCCAGCGCATAGACCGGCGCAACGCCGAGGACATCTTCATCCCGCTCTACAACCACCAGATCCCGCCGGGTGCGGCCGATCTGCTGCACTACCGTCTGGATGTGCCAGCCGATGCCACCGGTGAGATCGAGGTCAGCGTGCGCGTGCACTACCGCAAGTTCGACACCACGCTGATGCGCTACGTCGACAGTACGGTCTATCACAGTAATCCGCTGCCGATCATCACGCTGGCCGAGGACCAGCTGGTGTTTCCGGTGGGCGCTGACGCAACTGTGCGCCGGGTGGACGACAGTGCCATCCCGCTGTGGCAGCGCTGGAACGATTTCGGCATCGGCGCGCTGCGCAAGCCCGAACGCCGACAGCTGCGGCAGGCCGAGGAGGCCTTCACCCAGGTCGAAGCGCTGGGTCGCGGCGATGGTGCCCTGAATCTGGCCCGGGTGTATCTGGAGGAAGGCCGCTTGCCCGAGGCGGCACTGGCGCTGGACCGCGCCAGTCGGGCGCAGGAAGCACCAGCGCCATGGTCGCTGGCCTGGTTTGGCGCCATGGTGCTGAAGCAGGAGGGTCAGCTGCCGCAGGCCCTGGAAGCGCTCAACGGACTGGTCGAGAACCGCTTTCCCGGCGCACGCGAGCGCGGTTTCGATTTCTCCCGCGACAACCGTCTGCTCGACGAACTGGGACTGACCTGGATGGAGCTGGCGAAGAGCGCGCGCGGTGAGGCCGCCGCCGGGCAGCGCAAGGCAGCCCTCATTCAGGCCCGCGACTGGTTCGAGCGCAGCCTGCTCCAGGATCCGGAAAACGCCAGTGCCCACTACAACCTGGAACAGATCTACCGGCAGCTCGGCGACGATGAGCTCGCCGGCCAGCACGGCGAACTGCACGCCACCTACAAGGTCGACGAAAACGCCCGCGATCAAGCCATCAGCGCCGCCCGCGCCCGCGACGCCGCCGCCCGCCACGCCGCCGATGCCGTGGTCATCTACGATCTGCAGCGCGCCGGAGCCGAGGGCTATGCGCAGCAGGTGGTGGAGTGGGCGCCAGACCAGGAGCAGGCTCCATGAGTTGCTGGACCCAGCCCGTTGCTGGCGTCATTGCGAGGCGCGCAGCGACGAAGCAATCCAGTGCTTCTGCAGCGGTGCATCTGGATTGCTTCCCCCGGATCAAGTCCGGGGTCGCAATGACGCCGGTCACCGGCTACGCCTTTTCTCCGATCTCAACCGGTAGCACTGAATGAACCACTCCCCCGAAACCCCCGAGCAGGAGCCGGAACAGGACGACCACATCATCGGCGCGGCTTTCCGCTGGTCGCTGCTGGCGATACTGGCGCTGGCTCTGCTGGTGGCGGTGGGCCTGGGCATTCGCGCCTGGCTCAAGCCGGTGGCGGTCGAACCCGTGCAGAGTGCAAAGGCCGATCTGGACAGCCTGCTCAAGCCCTCCGCTCTGCCCCCGCTGCCTGATATTCCGTTCACCGATATCACCGTCGCTGCCGGCATCGATTTCAGCCATCGCAACGGCGCCACCGGCGAGCGTCTGCTGCCGGAGACCATGGGCGGCGGCGTAGCTTTCTTCGACGTCGATCAGGACGGCGATCAGGACCTGTTGCTGGTCGATTCCGGCCCCTGGCCCGATCAGGCCGCCGGCGACTGGGTGGGCGCCTTGCGCCTGTATCGCAACGAAGGCGGCGCCCGTTTCACCGAGATCACCACCCAGAGTGGTCTTGCCGGTATCCAGGCCTACGGCATGGGTGTGGCCATCG
Organism: Lysobacterales bacterium; assembly: GCA_022841325.1. GTDB lineage: Bacteria > Pseudomonadota > Gammaproteobacteria > Xanthomonadales > SZUA-5 > JADKFD01. Next base: position 93,238 of record JALHRS010000005.1, read on the forward strand.
GCGACTACGATGGCGACAGCTGGCCTGACATCTTCCTGAGTGCACTCGGCAGCAACCTTCTGTTCCGCAACGACAAGGGCCGGTTCACGGACGTGACCGCGAGTGCCGGCGTCGCTGGCGAGGCCACGCGCTGGAGCAGCAGTGCAGGCTTCTTCGACCATGACCGCGATGGCCAGCTTGATCTGATCGTCGTCAACTACGTCGACTGGAGCCGCGAGCGCGATTTTGCCGTGGACTATCGCCTGGACGGCATCGGTCGCGCCTATGGGCCACCGACCAATTTCCCGGGCACCCAGAGCTATCTGTACCACAACCTCGGCGACGGCCGTTTCGAGGAGATCGGGGCAGCCGCCGGTCTGCACGTGGTCCAGGCCGACGGCGCATCCGCGGTTGGCAAGGGACTGGCGCTGCTGACCGAGGATCTGGATGGGGATGGCTGGACCGATATCGTCATCGCCAACGACACCGTGCGCAATTTCGTGTTCCGCAACCTCGGCGAGCGCGGCGGCTTCGAGGAAGTCGGCGAAGACTGGGGCCTCGGCTACGACCGCAATGGCCTGGCCACCGGCGCCATGGGCATCGATTCCGGATCGGTGCTCGACGATGGTTCACGCGCTATCGCCATCGGCAATTTCGCCAACGAGATGACCTCCTTCTATGTCAGCCAGGGCGATCCCACCCAATATGCAGACGAAGCCATCGTTTCCGGCATCGGCCCTTCGTCGCGGCTGGCACTGAGCTTTGGACTGTTCTTCTTCGATGCCGATCAGGACGGGCGCCTGGACCTGCTGCAGGCCAATGGCCATGTCGAGAACGAGATCCAGCGCGTGCAGGCCAGCCAGCACTATGCGCAGCCACCGCAGCTCTACTGGAACTGCGGCAGCGCCTGCCCCAATCCGATGGTGGAACTACCGGCCGACAAGCTTGGCGATCTGCTGCAGCCGATGGTTGGCCGTGGCGCCGCCTACGCCGATATCGATGGCGACGGCGATCTGGATGTGGTGCTGACCCAGATCGGCGGAGCGCCGCGACTGCTGCGCAATGACCAGCAGCTCGCCGGTCACTGGCTGCGGGTGCAGCTGATCGGAGCCGCCCCCAACACCGAAGCCCTGGGTGCACGCGTGGAACTGCGCGCCGGCGGCCGGGTGCAAAGCCGCCCGGTCAGTCGCAATCGCAGCTATCTGTCGCAGACGGAGTTGCCGGTGAGCTTCGGGCTGGGCGAGGCAAGCGCCATCGAATCCCTGCGCGTGATCTGGCCGGATGGGCAGGTGCAGGAGGTGGCGCCGCCAGCGGTCGATCAGATGCTGGTGGTCAGGCAAGGTCAGTAGCCCCGGCAGTTCGCTCTCGGTGGGAGCGGGCTCTGCCCGCGACAGACAGTCCCGGCGAGCGGTCGTGACCCCGGACTTCGCGGAGCGTCCGTCACCCTTGTCGCGGCTGAAGCCGCTCCCACAGGGCTCGCACTTGTGGCTGTACGAGCCGCCCATGCCCGCGATCAGCGACCTTTCAACAGCCGCAACAGCTCCGCACACACCCGGTTCACCTGCTCCTCGCTCATGGCCGGGAACAGCGGCAAGGCCAGACAGCGGCTGCCTGCATCTTCGGTCACCGCCAGATCGAGGCAGCGATGCCGATCGCGATGGAAGGGCAACTGGTGCACCGGCGGGAAGTACACATTGCAACCGATACCCAGCGCACGCAGGCCGGCGATCACCGCATCGCGACGCGGCGCCAGCGCTCGCTGCAGCCGGATCGGATAGGTGAACCAGGCGATTTCGTCACCGGCTGCCACCGGCGCGGGTAGCTGCAGGCGCTCGTCCCCGGCCAGACGCTGCCGATAGGCTTCGGCCAGCGCTCGACGCCTGAGCAATGAAGCCTGCAGCCGCAGCAGTTGCACCCGCCCCAGCGCCGCATGAAATTCGGACAGGCGCGCGCTGTGTCCGGGCAGATCCTGCAATCGGCTGCCACTGTCCGGATCGAAGCCCTGGTTGCGCAACTGCCGGCAGCGCAGCAACAGCTCCGGATCGTTCCCCAGCAGCGCCCCACCCTCGCCGGTGGCGACCGGCTTGTTGGGATAGAAGGCCACCGCACCCAGATCGCCCAAACTTCCGACCGCCCGCCCCTGCCAGCGCGCACCGATGGCTTCGCAGGCATCTTCAATGACGGCCAGTTGGTGACGCTGCGCCAGTTCCAGGATCGGCGCCATCGGCGCCGGCCGTCCGAACAGGTGCACCGGCAGGATCGCCCGCGTGCGTGGCCCTATCGCTGCTTCGATGGCAGCCGGGCTGATGTTCAGATCGGTGGCATCGACATCGACCAGCACCGGCGACGCACCGGCACCGAGGATGGCATTGACCGAACCGACGAAGGTGTAGGCCGGTGTGATCACTTCGGCGCCCGCACCGATGCCCAGCGCTTCCAGCGCGATCTGCAAAGCCATGGTGCCGGAATTGGTAGCGACCGCGGCCGTCGTGCCGATCAGCGCCGCCAGTTCGCCCTCGAAGGCCGGCAGCTGCTCGCCAAAGCTCCAGCGACCGCTGCGCAGCACGGCCAGCAGCGCCTGTTCCTCTTCCAGCGCCCACTCGGGCGAGGCCAGCGGAATCTCACTCGCCATGATCGAAGCCCGCACGGCCATCGCCGGCCAGCGGCAGCGCCCGCTTGCGCAGGAGGCGCTCATCCAGTGGCAGCTGGCGCAGTATGGTGGCGATCGCTTCTGCAGCGCGGCCATCGCCATAGGGATTGCACATGCCCGTCAGACTTGCTCGAAAGGCCGGGCTCAGCGCCCGTTCGATCGCCCCCCGAATCGCGCCCGCTTCAGCGACCACATCGATGATGTTCGTCGCGCGTTCGCGACCGGCCTGGCGATCGCCGATGTTGACGCAGGGCAATGCCAGCGAGGGGCTTTCCATGATGCCGCTGCTGGAGTTGCCGATCAGCACGGCGGCTGCCTGCAGCAAGGCCCAGTAATCACGGTGTTCCAGATTGACGAACAGTCGCGCCTGGGCATGGCGCGAACAGAACTCCCTGGCCATGGCGATGATCTGCTCGCGCCCGGCATCGGCATTGGGAAAACAGAAGGCGATCGGTTCGGCGCTGCCTTCCAGGGCATCAAACAGCGTCATCGCTTCCGCTGCGGGATCGCGCAGCAGCGTGACCGGATGCCAGGCCACCACCATCGGCCTCTGCCCGGCGCCGTAACCCAGACGCGGCAGCAGTTCGGCCGCCGCTGGCAACTGGCTGCGGCGCAGATGATCGAGCGATGGCGCGCCGACCTGATGCACGCGCCAGGCCTCCTCGCCCATCGCCAGCACCCGCCGGCGCGCCTGTGCGGTCGGCACCAGATGCACGTGGGCGAGTTTGCTCAGCGCATTGCGCACGGCGTCGTCGATGGCCCCCTCACTGACTTCGCCGCCCTCGATGTGGGCGATCGGAATACGCAGAGCCAGGGCCACCGACGCCGGCGCCAGCATCTCGTAGCGATCGGCAATCAGCAGCAGCAGATCGGGACGCAGTCGGCCCAGCGTGTCCGCCAGCCCCAGCGTGGCCACGCCGATGGTCTTGGCCATGCCGACATCGGAGTCGGAGTCCAGCAGGCATTCGATGCAGGCATCCAGACCAAAGCCATCCTCGACAAAACGCCGCTGGGTGTCGCCAAAACGCGGCGAACTGTGCGCGGCCATGGCGATGGTCAGCAGTTCCACATCCGCTGCCTGCTGCAGTTCGCGCATCACCCAATACAGGTGACCGTAATCGGCACGCGAACTGCTGACCACCGCAATCCGCCGTCTCCGGGCTGGCTCAGCTTCACTCACAACAAGGTCTCCGAGTTGATGTAGCGCCGCCACTGGGGCAGGCATTCTGCCCGTTTTCAGCGCTCGAACCGGCTACACCGGCCGCTTTGCTATCCTCGCAGAGCCGATGCGAGCGTCTCGTCTGCGCCTGCCTGGGCTTGCTCGTGAAATCGTCTTCGACTGCTGTGCATCCACCCCCCGAAACACCTGCGAATCCTGCAACCATGCCCTGTTCTGTGCCCCTGGCGCCTTCCCTGCTCCTGGCTCTGTGCCTTGCCGCCCCGCCAACCCTGGCGCGGGCCGCTGATCTGCTGACCGACCTCACTGCGGCCAGCGGCCTGCAGTTCCGCTACGACAATGGCATGAGCGGCAAGATGTACTTTCCCGAGATCATGGGCGCCGGCGTCGGCGTGCTCGATTACGACAATGACGGCAAACTGGACATCTATCTGGTTCAGGGCGGCGCCCTGGGACCGGACATCGGACCCACGCAGCGCAAATCGGGCGATCGTTTGTTCCGCAACCTCGGCAGCAAGGGCCAGCTGCGCTTCGAAGATGTCACGGCCAAGTCCGGCATCGATGCGCGCGGCTATGGCATGGGCGTGGCCGTGGCCGATATCGACAACGACGGCGACGACGACATCTACTTGCTGAACTTCGGACCCAACCAGCTCTGGCGCAACAACGGTGACGGCAGTTTCACCGACATCACCGCCAAATCCGGCCTCGGCGATCCGCGCTGGAGCGTCAGCGCCAGCTTTGCCGACTTCGATGGCGACGGCAAGCTCGATCTGTACGTGGCCAACTATGTCGATTTCAGTTTCGCCAATCACAAGGACTGCAAGAGCATGGGCGGCGGTGAGGTCGACTACTGCTCGCCCTCGGCCTATCCGCCGGTGGCGGACAGGCTCTATCGCAACCTCGGTGATGGGCGCTACGAAGATGTCAGCGAGCGTTCCGGCATCGCCGCGGCCAAAGAGCCGGGACTGGGCGTGGTCGCTGCCGACTTCAATCGCGATGGCAAGATCGACTTCTATGTCGCCAATGATGGCAAGCCCAATTTCCTGTGGCTGAATCAGGGCGACGGCCGCTTTGTCGACGACGCCGTGCTGGCCGGCGCCGCGGTCAATGCCGATGGTGCCGCCGAGGCCGGCATGGGTGTGGCCGTGGCCGATTTCGATCGCTCCGGCGAGCTGGACCTGTTCATCACCCATATGCGCAACGAGAGCAACACGCTCTATGCCGGGGTTGGCGAGGGCTGGTTCGAGGACCGCAGCGCCCGCAGCGGACTGGCCGCCAGCAGCATGGCCTACACCGGCTTTGGCACCGGCTGGTTCGACCTGGATCTGGATGGATGGCTGGATCTGTTCGTGGCCAACGGCGCGGTCGTGCGCGAGCCCGAGCCACCGAAGGCCGAGCTGGCCTATCCCTATGCGCAGACCGATCAGCTCTATCTGCACAATGGCAAGTCCGGTCGCGAAGCCGCTTATGTCGAGGCCAGTGCCCGCGCCGGATCCGCCCTGCGCGCTCGCGGCATCACCCGCGGCGCTGCCTTCGCCGACCTGGACAACGATGGCGATAGCGAAATCGTGCTGTCGAACATCAATGGTCCGGCCCGGATACTCACCAGTGTCGTGCCCAAAGGGCGTCACTGGATCGGCCTCGAACTGTACGACCGCAGTGGCAAGCTGCGGCTGAGCCCGCTGGCGCTGCGCCGCATCACCAGTGCCGACAGCGGCATCATCGGCCAGGCCCGCAGTGACGGCTCCTACGCCTCGGCCAATGATCCGCGCGCTGTCTTTGGCCTCGGCAGCGACGAGCAGGCCCAGACCATCGAAGTGCAGTGGCCGGATGGCGCCATCGAACGCTACGAGAACCTGGCCGTGGATCGCTATCACCGACTGCAACAGGGCCAAGGGCAAGGCTCTCCATGAACCCATGCCCCAGGTCACTGATGCGTCATTGCGAGGAGCGCAGCGACGAAGCAATCCAGTACTTCTGCGGCGGTGTGTCTGGAGGGCTTCCCCCGAATCAAGTCGGGGTCGCAATGACGCCAGTTCATGGTCCGTGTGCTGTGTCCCGCCCACACCGGTGGCTCGATAGCATGCGTCACCGACTCGCCATCGCCATGCTCGTGCTGTTTTGCGCTTGCACCGTGGCACTGGAAGCGGCCGAACCGGTTCAGGTGCCCGAAGCCGCTACCGGGCAACTCGACCCCCAGGTCAAGGCCGTGCTGGATGCTGCCCGCGAGCGCTTTCAGACCACGCAAGCCAGCTCACCCGATCAAACGACGCTGGCGCAGGCCTACGCCGACTGGGCGGATGTCCTGCATGCCCACGAACAGATCGGCGCCGCCCGCGTGGCCTACCAGAACGCACTGCAGCTGCAGCCAGACCAGTTCGAATGGTGCTATGCCCTGGCACTGCTGGAATTGGGCGCCGGTGCCGGTGAGGCTGCCCTGGCGCAGCTGAATGCGGCGCTGTCGCTCAACCCCGAATACTCCGCGGCCTGGATCCGTCGCGGCGATCTGCATCTCAATCGTGGTGAACTGGATTCGGCCCGTGATGACTATCAACAGGCACTGAAACGGGTACCCGACAGCGCCGCCGCGCATGCTGGCCTGGGTCAGCTGGCCAGCCAGGCGGGTGATGCCGCCGAGGCTGCCCGCCGATTCGAGTCGGCACTGGCCACCCAGCCGCAGGCCACCCGATTACGCAGCGCGCTCGCCCTCGCCTATCGTTCGCTGGGCCAGATCGAGCAGGCCCGAACCCAGCTGGCGGCACGCGGCGACCAGCCGGTGCGCATCGCTGACCCCATCTTCGAGCGGATCGCAGCGCTGGCCCGCAACGCCGTCGCCTTTTACGAACAGGCCCGGGCCATGGCCAATGCCGGACGCGGCAACGAAGCCCTGGCGCTGCTGGCGAGGGCCGTGGAACTGGCGCCTGAGGACAGCAGCTATCTGCGTGCCTATGGCGAGCAGCTGATCGAACTCGGGCGCGGCGCCGAGGCACGCACGGCCCTGCAGAAGGCCTGGAACATTGCCCCGGACAACGCCACCGTTGCCCAGTTGCTGGCCCGTCTGGATCTGGCTGACGGGCAGCCCTCGGCCGCCGCCGAGCGCTACCAGAGTGCCCTCGAACTTGATCCCGCACGCGACGATATCCGGGTCGAACTGGCACATCTGGCGATGCGCATGCAGCAATATGGGTTGGCGGCAGAGCACTTTGGCACCCTCAGTACCCGCACTGACCCCAAAGCCCGCAGCTACGCGCTGTATTGGCTGGGACTGGCCAATGCGCAATTAGCGCGATGTGCGGCAGCCAATCGGCCCCTGTCCGACGTGCTGGAACTGTCCAAGGGCCGTGACGGCTGGGCCATGCTGGCTTTGGCGCGCGTGCGTGCCATCTGCCCCGACACCGGCGCTGAGGCCTTGCAGCAGGCGACTGGCTGGGCTGAATTGTTGCATCGCCAGCACGCCGGCCCGGAGACGGCCGAGACATTGGCCATGATCCGCGCCGCCCAGGGCCGTTTCGCCGAAGCGCAGCAACTGCAGACCGAGGCCATCGCCCATGCGCGCGCCGCCAGTTACTCGGCCGAACTGATCGAATGGATGCAGGCGGCGCTCACCCGCTTCAGCCAATCCAGACGCGCCGAGCAGGCCTTTGCCCCGGACAGCCCGCTGCTGCGCGAGTCCTAGCCCGAAAGCCCCGCTGAGCGGCTGCGCCGCACAACGGGCAACGAAGGGCTGGTTCCCGGTTGCCGGTTGTTGGGAAGAGCCGCAGCCGTTGTAGCCCGAACTGCGCGCAGCGCTGTCCGGGCGGTGACGCGAAAGCCCCCGGTGAGCGGCTGCGCTGCATCAACGGAAGGGCTCGGCCCGTGCCAGCAATTCCTCCAGTCCGGGCTCGTTGGGATCACGCGGCTTGCCGGGATGGATGATCGCCACCTGGCAGCTTTCGGCCGCTTCGACCAGTTGCCGGTAGCTGCCGGCGCTCAGGTCCTTGATGTAGGCCTGCTTGCGCTCGTCGTAGCCGAACATGCGATCGTTGATCAGCTGACACTCGTTGCAACTGGGACAGCGCGCGGTTTCGATCCAGGTGTCGTCGCGCGTGTGTGCAGGCGCCGCGGCAGGCGCATCCCCGGGAGCCTCGACGGCTACAACCGCTGGCGCCGGTGCGGCCGCCTGGCTGGCCGCCCAGGCCGCTCTTTCCTTCGCCAGCAGACGCTCGGCGTAGGCATCGTGGACACCGCCGTGTTCCTGCAGCCGCTGCCACAGCAGCAGACAACGGCGGGCAGCCTGCATCACCTTGGCGTCGACGATCAAGCGATGCAGCCGATCTTCCTCATCGACCGCCAGCACATAGGGCACCCGCTCGGCAGCGGCGGCTTCGTCGAGCGCCAGCCACTCGGCAGCCGGCATCATCGAGTGCTTCCACGCCGATGGCGGCACGCGCGCGAAATGTCCGCCCTGACCGCGATCGCACAGCACAAAATCGGCAAAGCTGAAGGCGTAGGGCTGCTGCGCGCGCTGCCATTCGCCATCACAGAATTCGAGCGACTCCACTGGCCAGTTGTCTTCCTGCTGCGGGTTGTTCTCCAGCGAAAAGCGCGTGGCCCAGTTGCTGCCGGCAGCCGCATCGTAGCTGAAGGCGGGAAAGGCCCGCGACTGCATGGCGGCCGCTGCGCTCAGATACGAGGGCAGCGCGGCTGCGGGGTCGTCCTTGCAGGCATATACGCTGAACAGCGCTGGCCCGGCACAGCCCAGGCCATGTTCGATGCGCGCCCGCATGGCGTAGAGATTGGAACTGCTCGACTGCAATACGAACATCCCACCCAGGCCCATGGCCGCTGTTGCCAGCCGTGCGCTGCGTACGCCGAAGGCGAAGTGGCCGCCGCCGATGGCAGTGCCTTCGAGCAGCGATGAGGTCTGCACCAGCACCTTGATCGGCAGGCCATTCGAGAGCAGATCGAGCAATCCCGCATTTTCCGGCGCATCGTTCCGGTCCGGCGGAATGCAGACCAGATATTCGGGGAAGCGAGCCAGATCGGCGGCCGTCAGGGATTCGACATCAAAGGACTCGAACACCGGATCGTGCTCGGCCTCGACATAACGACCTGCCGCTTCCAGTTCGGCGACGGACAGCGCCTTGACCAGCAGGGCGGCATCGGCGGCGCGCTGGCCATAGGCTTGTGCGGCCTCCGCGCAGTTGTCGTAGACATAGTTGAAATAGTCGCCGGATGCTTCACCGTCCGGCGCGAAGAAGCGCTGCGAGCGCAGCACCGCCAGGGTCTGTTGCAGGCGTTGTCGCCGCGATGGCGGCAAGTCCTGTTGCGGCACGCCCTTGCCGACGATGCGCGAGAGCACATCAAAATCGAAGGCATCCCGGTGGGAACCGCCGAGCGCGGCCTTGAGGCTGTCCGGCCGGGTGCCCGCTTCGGAATGGATATGCGCGGCACGCAGGATATCGCTGAGTTTCAGCATCAGGCCGCTCAGTTCGGCATGGAACTGCCGCGCCTTGGCCCGTTGCGCTGCCCGCCAGACATGCGCCAGCAGCCGCGCCGGCATCGTCTGGGTGCACGCCAGCACCTCGCCATCGCCGTGCAGTGCCGAAGCCGCGTGCAGCAGCACCTGCTCCAGGGTCTCGCCCTCGCGCTCGCCCAGGCGAGCGGCAGCGGCTTCCCATAGTCCCGACAGGCGCCCCGCTGCTCCGCCAGCAAGGGCACGACGAATCTCGGTCTCCAGTTGCAGCGCGTGCCGGCGCAGGCGTTCCCCTTCGATGCCTCGCGGCGCTACTTCCCGCAACATGGCGTCGACCAGCGCCGACAGCGAGCGCACGCTGTCGGGGCCATCGATGCCATCCAGCAGCACCAGCGGAAAATCATGGCGCAGGGCAGCCAGATCCCGATAGGGCGCCAGCAGGGCCGGAAGCAGCTGCAGGCCCTCGATCGCCTGCAGGTCTTCGCCTTGGTGCTTGCCACTCAGATGGAAGATCTGCAGCGCCGGCTGCCGGGTCTTCATGTCCATTGCAGGTTCTCGTCCAGATGGGGTGGCGTTGACAGGCATGAGACTCAGGCGCTGATCTGCTCGGAGGGCTCTTCATCCGGCCACACGGTGTACTTGTCGAACTCCAGTTCCAGTCCGGCACGAACATGCTCCGGTGAGCGCAGCCGGCCCGGATGGCGCAGATCCTCGTAACAGGGCGCATCCGGATTGCGGTAGAGGATGCCGACCGGAATCGGATCCTCCTGCGAGGCGACCTCGCGGGCGCGATCAAGGTTGATCGGATCGTGTGCCAGCTGGTTGCGATAGGCCGCCGACAGCGCCGGACTCAGCTGCAGCCCGTTGGCATGGGTCAGCAACTGGGTGCGCTGGGGATCATGCAGCCAGGGATCGAAGGCCTTGGGCATGAACTCCGGGCAGCGCTGAAGGATGCGCACGAAGGAAAATCCGCGATGCAGATAGGCTGCACGCAGGATGTCGTAGAGCACTTCAGGCACCCAGTCGACCGCCTGGGCCACGAAGGACGCACCCTGCACGCCTAGCGAAACCGTCAGCGGATTCATTGGCTCCAGCGCCGCACCGTAGGGCGTGGTGTTGCTCTTCAGGCCGCGCGGAGACGTTGGTGAGGCCTGTTTCTTGGTCAGGCCGTAGACGTGGTTGTCGTGCAGCACCACGGTGATGTCCATGTTGTAGCGCAGCGCGTGGATCCAGTGCCCGGCGCCGATGCTGCAGCAATCGCCATCGCCGGTGCTGACGAAGACCTTCAGATCCGGGCGCGCCATCTTGATGCCCTCGGCCACCGGAAAGGCGCGGCCGTGCAGGCTGTGAAAGCCATAGGTCTTCATGTAGTGCGGCAAGCGACTGGAGCAGCCGATGCCGGACACGAACACGGTGTTCTCCGGCGCCAGCTCCTCGACGCTGCACAGACGCTGCATGGCGGCCAGGATGGCGTTGTCGCCGCAGCCATTGCACCAGCGCGGCACACCGCCCTGGAAGTCCTCCAGCGCATGGTGTTCCTGATGCAGCTTGATCACGCATTGATTCAGCGAGCGGCTCATGAGCTCTGTCCCCTGCGTTGCAGTTGGGCCCGCGCAGCCTTGACGATGTCACCGGGTTTGATCGGTTGGCCGCGAGCCTGACTCCAGCAATCGATATCCTTGAGGAAGCGCGAGCGCAGCATCATCGCCAGCGCCGAATAGCGGCGGTTGTCCTCGTCGATCAGCTCATCCTCGATCTTGTCGGACCAGTTGCCCTCGATGGTCATGGCCAGCGGGAAACGCTCGAGGATCTCGCGGATGCCCGAGGGCATGGGCTGCAGGAAGCGCAGATGCATGGATGACACCGCCAGACCCTCGCTGCGTAGTCGGGTCACAGCCTCCTCGATGGCGCCCATGGTACTGCCCCAGCCGATCAGCAACAGCGCGCCTTCGTCGCCACCGAACACCGGCGGCGCCTTCAGGGTCTTCTGCAAGGCCGCGAGCTTGAGGCTGCGCGCGCGCAGGCCCTCTTCGTTGATGGCCGGATCGTAGGCCACCTTGCTGGCGCGATCGTGCGCCAGTCCGGTGACGGTGTGCATGCCGCCGGGTCGACCCGGCTGCAGGCGTCGGGACAGGCCAGTGACGCGATCCCAGTCATAAGCCCTGGCGCCCGGCGGGACTGGCGTCAGGTCTACCGGAGGCGCCAGCCAGTCCTCGCTGAACTGCGGGCGCGGAAAGGGTTGCTGGGCGGTCGACAGACTGGCGTCGGAAAGGATCACCACGACCATGCCGAAGGTCTCGGCGATCTTGCGGGCGGTGATCACCGAGTAGAAGCAGTCCTCGATGCTGCAGGGCGCCATCACCACCTTGGGAGCGTCGCCATGACTGCCGAAGATCGCGGCCAGCGCGTCGCCCTGCTCCACCTTGGTCGGCTGTCCGGTACTCGGTCCGCCGCGCTGCACGTTGACCACCACCAGCGGAATCTCGGCCATGACCGCCAGTCCCAGCACTTCCTGCTTGAGCGAGTAGCCCGGGCCGGAGGTGATGGTGACCGCGCACTTGCCGGCATAGGAAGCACCGACGGCGAAAGCACAGGCGGCGATTTCATCCTCGGCCTGATGCACCAGGCCGCCCACCTTCTCGAAGGCCTCGCTCAGATAGTGCGAGGCGGAGGTGGCTGGCGTGATCGGGTACATCGCGCAGATGTCCATCCCCGAGGCCATCACGCCGAGCGCGATCGCGGTATTGCCGTTGACCACGATCTGCGGCTCGCTGGCGCGCTGCGCCGGTATGCAGTACTTGAAGGCCAGGTGCTCCTCGGCCCAGCTCATGCCGGCCTTGAACAGGGCGATGTTGTCGGCAATGACCTTGGCGTCCTTCTTGCCGAAGATGCGCCTGATCTGTTCGCGCGCCAGCGCCGCATCCAGTCCGTAGACATTGCAGAGGATGCCAAGCACGAACATGTTCTTGCCCTTGCGCGGATCGTTGACCCATTCGCGGCAGCGTTCTTCCAGCGGAATCTCGTGGACCTCAAATCCATCCTTGCGCAGCGCCTCGACCGCGGCACGATAGGAGGCCACCACGGCCGGATCGCGATGCTCCGCCCATATGTTCTCCAGCAGGATCTTCGCGCCGGGCTTGAGTTCACCGGCGTTGACCCGGCCCAGCAGCACCTGCTCATTGAAGGCCACCACCAGTTCGGTCTGGTCACCACCATTGCTGATGTGCCCGGACCCGATGCGAATGCGGATGCCGCTGGCGCCGGCGACGCTGCGTGCGGGCGGCTGAATCTCGGCAGGAATGATCTCGGTGGTCCAGATGCCGTTGCCCATGCGAGCGGCAATGGCGCCCAGCGACTGCCCGCAGCGCTGCGCGCCCTCACCGGAATCACTGATGACCTCGATGATGGCCTCGGAAACCGGCGTGGCCGGCCGCGGTGCCCGCAGCTGGGCCGGGGGTGCTACCAACAAGGCGCTGTCGTTCATGGCATGCCTGCAAGGGGCTCGATGGGAGGGAAGAACATCGGTACGGGACCGAAAAGCAGGGACGCGAAGGTCACGAAGGGAAAGCAGAAAGGTCGCGAAGAAGAGCAGGTCAAATCATCAAGGCATTCTTTGCGTTCTCTCTGCATTTCCTTTGCGTCCTTCGCGTCCCGCTTCTGGTCAGGTTCCTGGCACTGACCGAACACAGTGAACAGCGGAACACTCACGGCCCGGTGTCCATGCCTGGAGTTCCGTTCGGGACTGATCTGCAGAGAGACCCTCATACGCCCACGATCTGCAGACGCGCGTAGTTGCGCTGGCGGCGGTCGATGCCGAACAGCCGATCAGCGGGCTCATCCTGATAGACCAGATCGCTGTCGCGCAGGCCCAGCCAGGCTTTCATGCCGCGTGCCGCCTTGCGGCCGGCGCCCATGGCCTGGATCACCGTGGCCGCACCGGTGACGATATCGCCGCCGGCGTACACGCCGGCGATCGACGTGGCCAGATGCTCGTCGGTGGCGATGTAGCCGCGCGAGTTCAGCGCCAGCTTCGAGGTTTGTCCCAGAATCGGATTGGCATTGGTGCCGATCGCGTAGATCACCATATCGGTTTCGATCTCGAAGGCGCTGCCCGGCACCGGCTCGGGGCGCCGCCGACCGGAAGCATCCGGCTCACCCAGTTGCATGCGCTCGCAGCGCATCGCCCGCACGGCCTTGTGCTCATCGCCGATCAGTTCCAGCGGCGCCGTCAGCCACTGGAACTCGATGCCTTCCTGCTGCGCGTGGTGGATTTCTTCGGCACGCGCCGGCGCTTCCGCAGCGCTGCGCCGGTAGATGCAGCTGACTTTCTCGGCGCCCACGCGCAGGGCCACGCGCATGGCATCCATGGCGGTGTTGCCTGCCCCGATCACGGTCACATGCTTGCCCGGCTGCAATGGCGTGTCGTAGCGGGGAAACTCGCGCCCATGCATCAGATTGCAGCGGGTCAGCCATTCATTGGCCGAGAGCACCCCGCCCAGCGACTCGCCGGGTATACCCATGAAACTGGGATAGCCAGCGCCGGTGCCCACGAAAACCGCATGGAAGCCCAACTCGGTGATCAGTTGCTCGATGGTGAACAAGCGCCCGACCAGCGTGTTGCACTCAAAGCGAATCCCCAGCCGCGTCAGTTTCTCGATCTCGACATCGACCACGCTGTTGGGCAGGCGAAAGTCGGGAATTCCGTACTTGAGCACGCCGCCGGGCTCGTGGAAGGCCTCGTAAACCACTACCTCGCAACCGGCCTTGGCCATGTCGGCCGCGCAGGCCATGCCCGCCGGTCCGGAGCCGACAATGGCCACCCGAAAACGCTGGGGCTCGATGTAGGGCACATTGGCCCAGCCCTCGGCGATGGCCATGTCACCGACAAAACGCTCCAGCCGGCCGATGGCCACCGGCTCCAGCGTCTCGCCGACGGTGCACACGCCCTCGCACTGGTTCTCCTGCGGACAGACGCGTCCGCACACCGAGGGCAAGAGATTGGTGTCGGTGATGGTGTCGTAGGCCCCATGAAAATTCTTCGCGGCCATCTTGAGTATGAAACCGGGAATGTCGATGCCCACCGGGCAGCCGCGCACGCAGGGCTGATCGGCACAATCCAGACAGCGCTCGGCCTCGTTCAAGGCATCTTCCAGACGATAGCCACAAGCCACTTCCTCGAAATTGCGCACCCGCTCCTGCGGCGCCTGTTCCGGCATCGGCGTGCGCGCCTGGGGAATGCTGCGGATCGTCTTCTTCCTGGCCATCGAATTGCTCCTGTGCCCGCTGGGGCTCAATGACCGTGCACCGGTGGCGCCGCGTTACGCGCGCGACAGCTTTCGTTGTAGACCTCAAGTGCGCTTTGTTCGGTCGCCTTGTAGCGCGAAAGCCGCGCCATCAGATCGTCGAAATCGACCTGATGGCCATCGAAATCCGGTCCGTCGACGCAGGCAAACTTGATGCTGTCGCCAATCTTCACCCGGCAGCCGCCGCACATGCCGGTGCCATCCACCATGACCGGATTCAGGCTGACCATGGTCCTGATGCCGTGCGCCCGGGTGGCTTCGGCACAACCCTTCATCATGATCGGCGGCCCGATGGCCACGACTTCGTCGATATCCGGATGCGCCTTGATGGCCTGCTCGATACCGACCGTCACCAGACCCTTGATCCCGGCCGAACCGTCATCGGTGCAGACGATCAGCTCATCGCAGCAGGCGCGGAACTTGTCCTCCCAGAACATCAGTTCGCGGTTGCGAAAGCCGAGCACGCCGATGACGTAGGCACCGCTCTCCTTGTAGGCCCGGGCTTGCGGATACACCGGCGCCACGCCCAGACCACCGCCCACGCACACCACCTTCCTGGCACTGCCGACATGACTGGGAATACCCATCGGACCCACCATCGCATGCAGACAGGTGCCCACCTGGCAATGCTGCTGCATCGAACGCGTGGTCTTGCCCACCGCCTGAATCACCAGCGTGATGGTTCCGCGAGCGGCATCGAAGTCGGCGATGGTCAACGGTATGCGCTCACCCTGCGGGTGCTCCATCACGATAACGAACTGCCCCGGCCGCGCCGCCCGCGACATCAGCGGATGCAGCACCTCCAGCAGATAGGTGACCTCGGAGAAATCCTGTCGGGCAACAATCGGAAAATCGGACATGGCAGCCTCTGTGAGAGCCAGGCGTTCATGCGCCGCCGCAGTGTCCAACCACTCCACGCGTCGAGCTTTCCCGGCTTGATGAAGCCTATCCCCCCTGCCCGCCGGCACCTTGCGATGGATCAAGCACGGGTCGCCAGGTCGCTCATTTGAATCACGCCAAGTCGAATCGGCGCTGTAACATCAGCCGAAACTGCCGCGGACCTTTCCATGCAACGAACCTGGACATTAGTGCCCCCGACGTTGGCTTTCGCCCTCCTGGCAATGGTGCTGATCGCGACCTGGCTGGCTGTCTCTGGTCCCTGGACCTTCGCCCACGACGAGGGCCTGACCGGGCTCACGGCCGTCAATGTCCTTGATGGTATGTGGCCCCACATTGACTTTGTCGACCCCTACACCGGTGGCGCGGCGTTCCTGCACTCGCTGATGTACCGCATCTTTGGCGTCAGCATCATGGCGAGCCGCTATGCGCTGTTCGCGGCCGCGCTGCTGCTGGGGGCAGCCTTGTTCGCATTGGCAAGATTCAGGCACACAGCTACCCAGGCCGCATTTGCTGCGGCAATGGCCCTGGCGTGGGGCCCCGTGGTCTACATGACCGCGCTGCCGTCCTGGTACAACCTCAGTGCCATGGCCATGGGTGCGGCATTCCTGATTTATGGCTGGCGCTCGAACCGCTATGCATGGATTGTCCTCGCGGGCGTTTTCGGCGGCCTCTCGATCCTCGCCAAATCCACCGGTATCTATTTCTGCATCACTGCCGTGCTGTTTCTGGCAAGCCGCAGGGGGCCGGGACAACTCCCAGTGGCTTTACGCCTGACTGCAGCACTGTGCGCTGGTCTGTTCGTTTGCCTGTTGACCTTCAAAGCCCTGACGCCATCGGTAGTGTTCTATCTACTCCTGCCAGTGCTCGCCATCACATTCTTCGTGAGCCTGCCCGGGTCGGTCTCGAGTCCGTCGCAAGCTCCGCGCCCCATGCTCAACTTCATCGCGGCGTTCACCGTCGGCGTATCCGCGGTGATCCTGCCCTGGCTGGCTCTGTATGCATGGAAATCAGGCTTGACAGCCCTTTGGCACGGAATGGTGGTCCTGCCCAGCAGCAGACTCGAATTCGCCACACGCCCCTTACCACCGCTGGCGACCTCGATCGGCGCAGTGGTCTGCATCGCGGTCTTTGTGGCTCGGACGCAATTGGCCCCCGCGGCGCGCCGCTACGCAGACCTGGGCATCGTCGCGCTGCTTCTGCTGGTCCTGGCGATGAGTCGAGAGGCTACGGTCTACCAATGGGTATGGAACACGATCCGCTGGCTGCTTCCGCTTGCCGCATCCAGCTATTTCCTGGCGCGATGCATCCAGGCACAGCGCGGCGACGAGGAAAAGGCTGCCCTGCCAGATCTGCTGTGGATGGCAGCAGCTTTCGGCTCCTTCATACAGTTCCCGTTTTCCTTTCCGCTGTACTTTGCCTACATTGCACCTGTCTTTGTCCTCGCGATATTCGTGACTGCCACGCACTTCGACCGCGAGCCAGGCATTCTCCCGTGGGCCGTGGCCGGTTTTCTGGGCTTCTTCTGCATCCATACCATGCACGGCAGCAATATTGCGGCCCTGGGCAGCGCCGTGCTGCCACCTGCAAACGCCCAGTATCTGGACTTGCCGCGAGTTCGCCTGCGGGCACCGGAATATGACCAGACCGTCTACCAGCGTATCGCGGAGCTCGTCAGGCAACATGGAAATGGCCTACCCATACTGGCGTACCCGGATTGCCCGGAAGTCCCGTTTTTCTCCGGAGCCAGGTCTGTGCTGCGCAGCCCCTATCGCTTCATGGACCCGCAGGAAGTCGACGTCGTGCACCTGCAACAGACTTTTTCCAGTCACCGGATCGACCTCGCGGTCCTGAACAAGGAGCCGCAGTTCTCACCCCCGATCAATGACGCCGAGTATCAAGTCATCGCCGAGCAGTTCCCCAACATCGAGGACGTAGGTCCATTCAGGGTCATGTGGCGAGGCACGGCGGAGGAGCTCCCGGCAGCCAGGTGATCCGATGCTGGGCTGCGCCCGCAACCAGGGCTGGGTCAGGAGCACCTCATGACGATGCCCGTATACGGAATACGCAAGGGCGACAGATCCATGAATACTTCAACGCGCTGGAAGGAGGACTGCGCCAACTCCCGGTACGCGAACTCAGTGCGTACTTCCGTGCCGCGGTCCTTGGACACCACATAACGAGCACTGCGCGACTGCTCGCTGGTGTACACCGGATCCAACGTAATCAATGAACCACCTGGCTTCAGCACCCGTCTTGCGGCGCTGAACAGCGCCTTCGCCGACCCATCCTCAAGATGATGCAGCAGCCCGAAAGCCAGGGCGTGATCCGCCAGTTCATCGCGCGGGCGATAGTCAGGGGTCAGTTCTTCGCATCTGAAGACGGCCTTTCTGCCGCGAAAACGCCGGCTGGCTTCGGCGATGTAATCAGGGTTCCGATCGAAGCCCACATAGGCTGTTTCCTCCGGCAGGTATTGGAGAATCTCGCCGGTCCCGCACCCGATGTCGACCACGGTAGAGTCCGACGCCAGGCTTGGAAGCAGCAATTCCTCGACTACCCTGCGGCGCCAGCGGTAAGCACCCACCAGATGTTGAAACAGATCATAAGGCCAAGGACTTGCGAGCAGATGGCGAATTCCGGAGCGAACCTCTGACATTGGCATCCTTTCTTCCAAGGCCTGCGGCCTGTTCACGTATCGCCTCGATTCCAGCAACAGAGCCGGCATGGATCATTCGAGCGCTGGAGCGCCAGTACCGGCGGCTCTAGACATCTCCAGGCAATATTGGGCGCCGAGCGGCAGCCATCCCAGCAGCGCCTCCAGGCCGCGGAGGAACGCCAACTGCCTGGGAAAAAAGAGCGTGTAGTTACGGGCGTCGATCCTCAGCCCGGCACACCGAGCATGTCCGAGCGTCTCCGCCATCGTCAACATGCTCGCGCCTGCATCGAAGACGCAGCGCTCAAACACCCAACGGGTCGCCGGGTTGCGCGGATTGTGCTCGAACAGGAAAAACTTGCCGGTGTTGGGCTCGAGCATGCTGGCACAACGCGACATCTCCCGATCCCGGTCTTCCACCGGAATGTGATGAAACACATTGGCAGCGAGAATGAGGTCGAAATGATCGAGCGGAAGCAGTGATGCATCTGCTACCAGCCGCGCCCGCGGCACCGCTCTTGCCGCATGTTCAAGAGAAACCGCCGAAACATCGAAGCCCCAGACCTCTGCAGTTGGAAATCGCGCCTCCAGCAGGCGCAGGCTCTTGCCGATTCCGCAGCCGAAATCAAGAATCCGCCGAGGCGCTCGCCCGCAGCGCCGCGCCAACACTTCGATCTTGTACTCGGTGAAATAGGGATCCTCAGCCTGAGACTTGGGCAGACATGCACGCAGCGCCTCATCGTAGCTGTCGGCGTGACCGTCGAACTCGGGCGGTCTTTCGGTCACAGCTTTCGCTCCTGCCAGGTTGTCGTGCGGACCACGAACTGTGGCTTGCCATTCAATTTCAGGTAAGCCCTTCCCAGATATTCGCCCACCATGCCGATACAGAAAGTCTGGATACCACCGACAAAGAGCACTGTTGCGGCCAGCGAAGCCCATCCGGCTGGAGTTTCCGGACTGGTGATCTTGAAATAAATAACAACCCCGATCATCAGGATGCTGACAATCGTGAGGCCGAAACCGAGCAAGGTGGCAAAACGCAAGGGGAAAATTGAGAAACTCGTTGCCATCTTCAACCAAAGTGAAATGGAGCGCTGCAGGTTGTAATTTCCGGCACCGACAGCTCTGGCCTGGTGCTCAATATCAACGACAACGAAGGCCTGGGTGACATTCAGGATGAGCCCGTCGAGATAGGCATAAGGCCCATCGTACTTGATGATGTCCGGAATGACTGATCGGCGAATCGCCTTGAACGATGACAGATAAAGACCACGCGGCTTCTTCAACAGAATTGTCGCGGCCAGATCGTTGAACCAGCTGCCCAGCTTCTTCCAGGCGGCATGCTGTCGACCCTGGTAGCGGGTGTAACAGACGTCAGCATCGGGATTGTCCCGGAGTGCGTTGACGAGTTTGATGATCTCACTGGGTGCATGCTGCAGGTCGTCATCCATGATGACGATCAAGCCGCCTCTGGCGACATGCAAGCCAGCCATCGTGGCGCTGTGCTGACCGAAGTTCCTGCGCAGTGACAACCCTCGAATGAAGCCATGGCGTGCGGCCAGTTCCTCGATCTTCTTCCAGCTGCCATCCGGGCTGCAGTCATTGACCAAGATCAACTCGAAATCGTCGCCCATGGCAGCGTCGCGCATGGCTTCCAGGACCTTGCTGACCAGTTCTTCGAGGATAGGCTCGCTGCGATAGACCGGTACGACCAGCGAGATCCCCGGCGATTTCTTGTTATCGTTTTCCATAATATTTGTTCAGGGTCTTTTTCAAGTAATCTCCAGAAAACACGACGCCTGCATCCTTGATGACCGATCGAATTGGATCAATGTTTATCGAATAGGCGCTATATCGGGACTTCAAGTCCAATACCGCGGGCTTTCCAACGATCTCTTCCATGATCCGCACGATGTCCATGACCGAATGGTCTTCCGGATTTGCCACATTCACGGTAGTCGCGCGAAATTCGGGCCGGCGGACGAGCTCACGGACAATCCGCGCAATGTCGTCGACGTCGATGATGTTCCGTCGCGCCCCTTTCCAGATCGAGAATCCTTCGCTCCTGCTGATCCGCGCATACAGGTAGTTGAGCAGCGTGTGTGGATTCGGGGAATTCCCTGCGACCTGAGGCAAGCGCACGATGAGGTGTTGCGGGTGCTTTCGAGCCAGCGACTCCATGGCAAGTCGATGCTGCACATAGGGCGAAGTGCGGGCAGTCTGATCCTCCACGCTGCAGGTGCTGAACTGCACGAAGCAATTGACCTCGGACAGCCTTTCCAGGCTCGCCATCAGCCGTGCTTTTTCCCTTTCAAATTCGGAGTCCATCACGCAATTCGAATTCGAAACTCCGGCTGCATAGATGCAGACCGAAGGATCTGCCTCGAAATGCGGCGCCATTGCCTTGGCCAGAAGCCCGGATCCGATGATCATGGGCCTGGAGCTGTGCCAACAGTAGGCCTCGGGTCGGCTGGCCACAGTTCGCGGTCCCTTCTTGCTCGCGCGTTGCCGGCCCTATCTGGCGATGCCGTCAGATCTGTAGCTGAAGACGATTTCATGGGTGGGTGCTCGCGCCAGATCTTCGTGCTCGTGACCGCCCTCAGTGTAACCGATCCGGCTGCCTGCTCCGGGTACCGGAGGCTTCCTGGCGAGATGATTCTCGGTCGAGCCGGCGCCTGTGCTCAGCCGGCCTCGTGCGGCTGATCCACCATCGGCGTCAGCGCCGGATCGAGGGCGATGCGCTCGTCGAACACGAAGCAGCGATCACGGTAGGCATAGCCACCGACCTGCTCGAAATAGGCGAGGATGCCGCCTTCCAGTTGCAGCACATCTCCGTATCCCGCCTGCTGCATCCAGATCGCCGCCTTCTCGCAGCGGATGCCGCCGGTGCAGAAACTGACGACGGTCTTGCCGCGCAACGCCTCGCGATGGGCCTCCAGCGCCTCGGGCAGTTCGGTGAACCTGGAAATGGGCAGTGTGATGGCATCAGCGAAGCTGCCGTAGGCCGATTCCTGCTGGTTGCGGGTGTCGACCAGCGCGATTTCGCGGCCGCTGTCATCGACGCCTTGCGCGAGCCAGCGTGCCAGCGTTGGCGGATCAACGGCAGGTGCCCGGGCGCTGGCCGGTTCCAGCCCGGCCTGTCTGAAGGTGATGGTCTCGCGCTTGGCTTTCACCAGCAGCTTGCGGAAAGGCACGAAGTTGCTCTGGCTCCATTTCAACGCCATCCCGGCAAAACGCGGGTCAGCCAGCAAGGTGTCGACAAATCCGCGCAAGGCGCTGGCTTCGGCCGCCAGCACCAGATTGATTCCCTCCGGCGCTACCAGCACGGTACCGCGCACACCTGCCGCCGACAGCTGCAGCCGCAGTTGAACGACCAGCGCATCGACATCAGCGATCGCAACGAAACGGTAAGCTGCAAGGTTGAGGATCATCAGCGGGCAAGAGGCAGGCCGTACACCTGAAGTCAGGGCGCCGGATGATAGGTGATTGCCAGGGATTGCGCCCCGCCAACATGGGCCACCGCGACGAGACGGGGTTTTCCCACTACTGCAGGATTTGCCGTGGTTATGGCGGGTGCGCCGATTTCTCTATCGGCGCACCCGTAGTCGCCCTGCAGGATCAGCGCGGAGTGTCGTTCTTGCTGTCGCTGTCAGACGTTTCCTGCTCAGCGTCCGAGGGCGCCGGCGGATCATTGCCCGTGTACGGTGTACCCGGATCGCATTCTTCCGCCTTGTTGCAGTCGTCGACCGACTTCTGATCGCCCGGCGCGGGCGGCGTAGCCGGCACGGTGGTCTGGGCACTGGCCACGAGATGAGTGACAGCCACCAGCGGCGTCAGCGCCGTGGCAGGGCTTGCACAAGCAAACACCAGAGCGGTGGCCAGAGCAATACGAAACAGCATCGCAACTCTCCCAAGAAATCGCCCGATCGGCGTTCAGTGAAGCTAGTCCACCTACCGCCTGACCGCAAGCGAACATCCGCCATGGGGTCGATCTAGCCGACGACAGGATGTGTGTCTCGTTCTGCGCCAGGAACTCAGTCGATCTTGAGCGCTCCGACATCCAGCTTGTCACCCAATTGGGCCCCGATGCTGCTGGCCGTGCCGGCATTCAACTCGAGCACATAGCGCGCCGGAGCGCCACTGGGATAGCTCGGACATTGATTGCCCAGCGAACATGGGGGCGTGTTCAGGCTCCAGCCCACCAGTGACCAGCTCTGATCGAAATAGAGGATGTCCAGCGGAATGCGGGTGTTCTTCATCCAGAAGGCCTGCGGTTCCTGACGCTCGAACAGGAACAGCATGCCGGCATCGGCATCGAGGTGCTCCCGATACATCAACCCGCGCGTGCGTTCGGCTTCATCGTCGGCGATCTCGACCCGGAAGACGTGGTCGCGCAGGACCACTACCGGCGTGGAGGTGGTGCACGCCGCGGATCCCAGTACCCACAGTGCCAACAGCCAGCGCATGCGTGTCCGCCCTTGCATTCGAAATCCGATGCGCATGCTAACCCGCAGCCTGCGCAAAATCTTCTGATCAAGTCCGATCAGGCTGCGCTGCGTCCGCCAGGCGCTCGCCCGAGACGGGTCCTATCAGTCTGAAGGTGAGATTGATCCGCTCGGCGACCGGCGCCCGGGTCTTGTCGACGGCATGCTGATAAAGCGCCTGAGTCTGGCCCGCCATCAGCAGCAGACTGCCATGCTCCAGGGCCAGCGACTGCCGGATCGGGTTCGGGGTACGCGAGCGAAAGCGCATCGAACGGGTTGCGCCCAGGCTGACGGACGCAATGACGGGCTCCGCTCCGAGTTCAGCCTCGTCATCGGCGTGCCAACCCATGCTGTCCGCGCCGCTGCGATAGCGATTCACCAGCACGCTGTTGAAGGCACAACCGAGATCCTCCTGCAGGCGCTCGCGCAGGGCCTGCAAAGTGGGAGTCCACGGCAAGGGCTCGTGGCGAACCCGCGAATAGCGATAGGCTGCACCCGGATCGCCAATCCAGGCGGAAAGCCGCGGCGCCGGCAGCTCACGCCCGAACATGCGCACCCGGTGCTGGCTGAACGGCACTTCCGACATCAGGGCATCGAATGCGGCTTCAGCATCGGGCGCCCGCAACCAATCCGGCAAATAGCCCACGCTGGCTCCAGGCAGCGCCACCGCGAACATCCCCGGCAGCTGCTTGACCATCACCCTGACCTCATCAAGGGCAGTAGCGCTGCCAGCGGCAACGCCACCACTCTGCCGCGGCCACCACGACGGCCGCGCTATTCCTCCACCACCACCGCGTCTGGCGCGTGCTTGCCCACCGAGGCCATGCCGTTGTCACAGGAGGCATCACTGGCGTACATCTGGCTTTGTCCGATGATCTGATGATTGCCGGCCTTCAGCACGAAATAGGGCCGGCCATCCTTGGCGGTACGCTTCTCGAAGCGGGTGGCGTCGGCCGAATTCTTGCGCACCGATTCAATGCCATTCATGCATCCATCGCGCGAGGTATAGCCCTCGCTGGCGAGGATGGTCTGGCCGTTGCTGGCGCACAGGCAGAATTGAAACTCACCGTTGGATCGACGGCTGACCACGAATTTTCCGGACATGCGTGACTCCCGACACCAAGATCGAAATCCGATCAATACAAGTCTGCCTGACAATGCGGGCGACAGGCCAGTAACGAAACTTCAGATCGGAGGCGGCAATAGCGAGCTTGTGGTAGCCCGAAGTGCGCGCAGCGCTCTCCGGGCGCTGATGCGAAAAAGCGCCGGGGAGCCGCTGGGCGGCACCCTCGGCCTACCGGCAATCTGCAGGTTCATGGCGCGTGGGCAGTGTCTGTCCGAGACAGGCGGCTCTCCATGAACCCATGTCGTCAGTTGTTGATGCGTCATTGCGAGGAGCGCAGCGACGAAGCAATCCAGGCTAGCGCCGCACGCCCCTGGATTGCTTCCCCCGGATCAAGTCCGGGGTCGCAATGACGCTTGGGGTTCAGGACCCGTGGGCAGTGTCGAGCCGAGACACGCGGCTCGCAATGACTCACATGGCGGGAGCGCTCAGGGCGCTCCCCGCAGCGCCTCGATCCGCTCACCCAGCGCCATCAGCTGCAGATCACTGCCCATGGGTCCCAGCAGTTGCAGGCCCAGCGGCATGCCGTCCTTGGACAGGCCCATCGGCAGACTCAGGGCGGGAATCCCGGCGAAATTGGCAAAGCTGGTCAGATCGGCCTGATTCACCGGCACTGCCTCTCCGAAGGCAAACGCCGCCTGTGGTGTGGTCGGTGTCAGCAATACGTCGACCCTGGCGAAAACCTGGCGCGCCTTGACCACGGCGCGATCCAGCAACTGCCGTGCGGCGGCCAGATCCACTGCGCTGCGCGATCGGGCAAAGGCCAGCATCTGCTGCAAGCCCGGGGAGAACAGTTCCGGCTGGGCCGCCAGATCGGCGGCATGCACCAGATTCATCTCGGCCTCGCAGAGCAACAGCCCAGCCCGGCGCGAGCGACCGAAATCGACATCGTCAAAACTCACGGACTCGGTTCGGGGCAGCAAGGTCTTGATCCGCAGCAGCGCCCGCTCGAAGCAGGCGATGACATCGGCATCCACGCCATGACTGTGCAGATCGCCGAGCACGCCCACGCGCAGGCGCTCGGGCGCGCGTTCGGCATGGGCCAGCGGCACCAGACGCGACTCCGGATCGTGCAGGTCGGCGCCCGAGATCTGCTGCAGCACCGCAGCCAGATCGGCGCAGCTGCGTGCCATCGGACCGACATGATCGAGCCGCCGCGAGACCGTCACCAGTCCGCGTTGCGAAACCCGCCCAGCGCTTGGTTTCAGGGCCACCACGCCACAATAGGCCGCAGGAATGCGCACCGAACCCATGCTGTCGGTGCCCAGACTGAGCGCGCACAGGTGCGCCGCCAGCGCCGCCGCCGAGCCGCCACTGGAACCGCCCGGCGTGTAGCCCGGACGCAGCGGGTTGTAGCAGCGACCATAGAACGGATTGTCGCTGTCGGCGCCGAGTGCGCCCTCGTGCAGGTGCAGTTTGCCGAGGAAGACCGCGCCGGCGCGCCGCAGCTTGGCCACGCAATGGGCATCCTCGGAGGCGATCCGCTGCCGCCGCACCTCGAGGCCGGCGGTGAGCGGCATGCCGGCCACGGCAATATTGTCCTTGATGCCGAAGGGAATGCCATCGAGCGGATGGTGCGCGCTGCCGTGGGCGCGACGTTCGTCGCTGGCTGCCGCCTGGGCCAGCGCCCCGGCTTCGTCCACATGCAGATAGGCGTTGATCTGGCCGTTGCAACGCGCGATCTGATCCAGATAGGCGCGGGTCAGCTCGACCGCGCTGAGGCTTCCATCCGCCAGCGCCGCGGCTGCGGCGAGGGCGCCAAGCGCTGCCGGATCACCCTCGGGCGGCCTGAAGTTCACGGCGCCGGGGGCAGCAGATGCTGATCCAGGAACTGGATCACGGCTTCGGTCATGCGGTCACGGTTGGCCTTCTTGCGGAAGCCGTGTCCTTCGTCCAGCGCCAGCATGAACCAGGCGGTTTCGCCGTTGTCGCGCACCGCCTTCAGAATCTGCTCGGCCTCGCTGCGGGGTACGCGCGGATCGTTGGCACCCTGGATCACGAACAGCGGCCGGCGGATCTGGTGCGCCTGGGTCAACGGCGAGATTTCGTGCAGGAACTGGCGCATTTCCGGGTCGCGCTCGTCGCCGTACTCGGGTCGGCGCTGGTCGACGCGGTAGGGATTGGTGTTTTCCAGGAAGGTCACGAAATTGCTGATGCCGACGATGTCGACCCCGGCCCGCAGAAACTCCGAGTACCGCACCATGGATGACAGCACCATGTAGCCGCCGTAGCTGCCGCCGTAGACAGCGACACGTTTGGAATCAAACTCGCGCTGGGTGCCGATCCACCCGATCAGGGCGCCGATGTCCAGCACCGAATCCTCGCGCTTGCGGCCATTGTCGAGCGCCAGATAGCTCTTGCCGTAGCCCGAAGACCCGCGCACATTCGGCACCACCACGGCGACACCGCGCTCGCGCACCAGGAACTGGATGAACTCGCTGAAACTCGGCCGCGCCTGCGATTCCGGGCCACCATGGATCATGATCAGCACCGGGAACGGCCCATCGCCAAGCGGCGTGTACACATGGGCAGGAATCTGCCGCGGCGTGTTCATCCTGTCGGGATCGGTGTCGAAGGCGCCATAACGGATGATGCGCGGCATCACGAACTGGTTCGGATCCAGCCCACCGGTTTCGCCGCGGGTCCAGCGGGTCAGCGTTCCCGAATTGAGCATGCGCGAGAACACATCGCCAGGCACCTGCGGTCCGCTGATGGTAAAGCCGATTTCGGTGCCGGCGCGGTTGAACAGCGCCTTCGGAATGACGCCCTGATCGAGCACGACCGAGCTGATTTCGTGCATGCCGTGGTGCCGGTCGTAGACCTTCACGGTGCTGCTGGCGTCGACATTGCGCAACACCGCAAGATAGCGCCCGTCGGCGCTCAGATCGATGCCTTCGATGTCCCAGATATCGCGCGTGAACAGCGGCACCACCACGCCGGTATCCATCTCGATGCGCACCAGCCCCACGGTTTCACCGAGCGCATCGCTGATGACGAAGACATTGCGGCCATCACGGTCAAAGCGGGCGTCGCCATCGAAACTGGTCTCGCCGCCCACCTGCAGACGGCGTAACTGACCGCTGTCGATGTCCAGCACGAAGATGCGAGCGTCGCTGATCGAGAAGCGCTGCTGCACCAGCAGCTGGCTGCCGTCCGGCGAGAAATCCAGCGGGTACCAGGAGCCACCCTCCTTCAGCACCAGCCGATGCGGCTCTATATCGGTCATGTCGCCGACCCAGATGTCGAAATCGCGGCTGTTGCGGGCCGTGCTGGAATAGGCGAAATGGCGGCCGTCCGGGGCGATGACAACACTCTCGTTGCGGGACTTGCCATCCGTCAGCCGCTGCGTTCGACCGTCGGAAAAACTCAGGAAGTGCAACTGGTAGTACTCGTTGCCGCCCACATCCTTGGCAAAGATGGCGCCGTTGACACCGGGATCCGGACTGATCCAGGCCTGCACCACCGGCTCATCGAAGAAAGTCAGCTGCGTGCGCATGCCATCAGGCTGGTTGATCCTGGCCAGCTGCGGCACGTCGCCAAAGCGCAGCGATACCAGGATGCCCGAATCATCCGGCAGCCAGCCAAGCAGGTCGGCCGGTCGCGTGTTCTGGTAGCGGGCCAGACGCTCGCCGAGCTCGGCCGAACGTTCAGGGACGCCGTCCAATACCAGATTGCCGCTGACGCTGGCTGTCGGCGTCTCGATTGGCGCCGGCGCAGGGACAGTGGCGCAGGCACCGGCGAGGACCGCCAGCAAGGCCACGGTGATCGATTTCCAAAAGGTCATCGGTGTGTTTCCCATCCTTTCGTAGCCGCGAAGTATAGGCATGCGCCCTGCACCAGACCCGGCTGCGGATGCCCGACATCGGCACCGCGGGCGTTTTTTGCAGATCCGTGATGCTCCACGGGATAGAATCGGGCGATTCAGCGCACAAGCGCCGCCCTCTTCCCCCTGTCGGAGTCAAGCACACCATGAACTTTGCGTTCACCGAAGAGCAGTTGATGATCCAGGACATTGCCCGGCGCATCGCCGCCGAGCGCATTGCACCGATTGCCGCCGATTTCGACAAGAGTGGCGAGTTTCCGATGGAAACCATCAAGGTCCTGGGCGAAAACGGGCTGATGGGTATCGAAGTGCCCCAGGAATATGGCGGTGCCGGACTGGACTCCATTGCCTATGCCCTGGCCATGATCGAGATTGCCGCGGCCGACTGTGCCCATTCGACGATCATGAGCGTCAACAACACGCTCTACTGCAACGGTCTGCTGAAGTACGGCAACGAAGCCCAGAAGCATCGCTATGTCACCCCCATCGCCACCGGCAAGGCCATTGGCGCCTTCGCCCTGACCGAGCCGCAATCGGGCTCGGATGCTTCGTCCATGCGCATCCGTGCCGTGCCCTCGGCGGACGGCAGCTATTACACCGTCAATGGCAAGAAGAGCTGGATCACCTCGGGTCCGGTGGCCAAATACATCATGCTGTTTGCGATGACTGACCCTACCCGCGGCGCCAAGGGCATCAGCGCTTTCATCATCGACACCGAGCGTGAAGGTTTCCACCGCGGCAAGACCGAACCCAAGCTCGGCATCCGCGCTTCGGCGACCTGCGAGATCGAATTCACCGACTACAAGATTCCGGCCGAGGATCGCATCAGCAAGGAAGGCGATGGTTTCAAGATCTCCATGGGCGTGCTCGACGCCGGCCGTATCGGCATCGCCGCGCAGGCCGTGGGTCTGGCCCGTGCCGCCTATGAAGCCAGTCTGGTCTATGCCCGTGACCGCAAGGCCTTCGGCCAGCCGATCGGCTCCTTCCAGATGATCCAGTCCAAGATCGCCGACATGAAGATGCGCATCGACGCCGCCTGGCTGCTGACGCTGCGCGCCGCCTGGGCCAAGCAGCAGTCGATGAAGACCGGCGCACGCTTCTCCACCGAAGCCTCCTGCGCCAAGCTGTTTGCCTCGGAAACCGCGATGTTCGTGACCCACCAGGCCATCCAGATCCACGGCGGCATGGGCTACTCCAAGGAAATGCCGCTGGAGCGCTATTTCCGCGACGCCAAGATCACCGAGATCTACGAAGGCACCAGCGAAATCCAGCGCCTGGTCATTGCCCGCAACGAGACCGGGCTACGCTGAGGCGCCTGACGAGGGCGCGAAGAGGCTGGAACAGCACCCGCCGCTGGCACGACCTGTGGGAGCGGGCTCTGCCCGCGACTGCTCCAGGCAATCTGGGAAAAGCTCGCGGGCAGAGCCCGCTCCCACAGGAAAGGCCGTTGCTCCGAGCCTTATCCTGCCCTCCTGCCCTCCTGCCCTCCTGCCCTCGTCCAACCCTAGAGCAGGAACATCGTCCCCAGCCCCAGAAAGGCCAGGAAACCGATCACGTCGGTCACGGTGGTCAGCACCACGCCGCCGGCCAGTGCCGGATCCACCGCAAAGCGTTTCAGCACCAGCGGTATCAGTACGCCCGAGAAGGCCGCGAACAGCAGATTGATGATGATCGCGGCGGCAATGACCGCGGCTATGCGCCAGTCGCCGAACCAGGCCCAGGCCACGAGAGCGATCACCAGCGCCCACAGCAGGCCGTTGAGGGCACCGATGGCCAGCTCACGCGAGACCAGATCGCGGGCGTTGTCCCAACTCACCTGACCCAGCGCCAATCCGCGTACGATCAGCGTCAAGGTCTGCGTGCCGGCCACACCACCCATGCTGGCCACCACCGGCATCAGCACGGCCAGGGCCACGATCTGCTCCAGCGTGTGGGCAAACTTGCCGATCACCCAGGCGGCGAGAAAGGCCGTCAGCAGATTGATGCCCAGCCACACGGCGCGGCGCTTGCTGGCCAGCGCCACCGGCGCAAACATGTCTTCTTCTTCGTTGAGGCCGGCCATGGACATCAGGTCGTGCTCGGCGCGATCGCGCACCAGATCGATGACGTCATCGACCGTGATGCGCCCGACCAGGCGGTTGTCGCCATCGACCACCGGCGCCGATACATAGCGGTTGTTCTCGAACTCCTCGGCCACGTTATCCAGCGTGGCGCTTGCGCGGATGGCCGGATGCGAGTCGTCGACGATTTCGGCGATGGTGCGTTCCGGCGCCGAAGTCAGCAAGGCCGTCAATGCCACCCGGCCGATGTAGCGACCATTGCGGTTGATGACGAACAGATGATCGGTGTGCTCGGGCATCTCGTCGTGCATGCGCAGGAAACGCAGCACCACATCGACGGCGACGTCGGCGCGCACGGTGATCACGTCGGTGTTCATCAGGCGCCCGGCGCTGTCTTCCGGGTAGGACAGCACCTGCTCCAGGCGATCGCGATTCTCACGATCCATGCCGCGCAGCAGTTCCTCGATCAGCTGCTGCGGCAGATCCTCGACCAGATCGGCGAGGTCATCGATATCCAGCGAGTTCAGCGCTGAGATCAGTTCCTCGTTGTCCATTTCCCGCACGAGGCTGTCACGCACCTCGTCGGCCACATGGACCAGCACCTCACCATCATCGTCGGGATCGACCAGACCCCAGACCACCCGGCGCTTGTCCGGGCGCAGCGACTCCAGCACACGCGCGATCTCACCGGCGGTGAGCGTGTCCAGCATGCGCTTGACCGGTGCCAGACGTCCGCTTTCCAGGGCTTCGGAGAGCAGACGCAGCTGGCGCGTCTTGCGATCGTAAAACTCGCTCTCGCTCATTGCGGGTGCTCCCTTGCTGCCGTGGCCGGCAGCATACGGAAGTGTGCGTGGATGCGAAGCTCAGATGCGCCGAACTTGTCTTGATTCAGTCAGGCTTGGGCGACGTGGATACGGGACGCGGGGCACGGGGCACGGGGCACGGGGCACGGGGCACGGGGCACGGGGCACGGGGCACGGGGCACGGGGAAAAGGCTACGGGCTCTTGGCTTTCGTAGGTCCAGACTTGTCTGGACGCTCTTGGGTGGTTGGTGAAAAAGCGTCCAGACAAGTCTGGACCTACATCGCTCTTGGGCGGTGGGTGGGAAAAGCGTCCAGACAAGTCTGGACCTACAACGCTCTAGGGCGGTGGGTGGGAGAAGCGTCCAGACAAGTCTGGACCTACAACGCTCTATGCGGTTCCGGCCAGCGCCCGCAGCTTGAGCACCGTCGCCCAGTTCCGGCAGGTGACCCACTTTCTGCCGACCTTGCCCAGCAGCGCCTCTCCCGCCTTGCTCTCGAGGATGCCGGAAGCGCACAGCAGGTAGGCGGCATCGCTGCCGAGCGCAAAGCGTTCGGGGGCTCTGACCAGCTCCTCGATGGCCGTGAGTTGCTGCAAGTGCTGCGGCGTCTGCGCAAAAGCCACCAGAAAACGCGAGTGGTCGGTGTCGTCGACCGCGATCGGACATCGGGACACGATGGCCTCCAGATCCATGGCACGCTTGACGATGACGGGAACCTCGAAGTCCAGCTTCGACGCGAGCGCCGCAGCAATCCGGGCTGCCAGCTCCGCCGGAGCTTGCAAGTCGGCCTGGAACACGGCATTGCCGCTGTTGAGCAGCGTCGCCACCTCGGTGCAGCCTAGACCGGCCAACACATCCCGGAACAGCGCCATCGGCACCCGCCTGGCCTTGCCTACGTTGATTCCACGCAACAGAGCGATGTACGTGGGCATGGGCGCCATCTCACTATTGAGCATTGGATCCACACCATAGCCGCTCCTGCCAGAAATACCGTATCTCATTCCTGGTTGTTCGGCTCGTTCGACAGGTCCATCTCAGGCCTTGCACGAGCCTCGGCAAATTGGGCGGCGTGAACACCCCAGCGCTGACAATCTGACTCGCAGATCTGACAAGGTCGTGGGATTGGCAGGTCCAGCTACACCCGCGTTCCAGGCGAGACGACTACGCAATTGCGCCCGGCGCGCTTTGCCGCATACAGCGCGGCGTCTGCCGCCTCGATCAATTCGCTGACCTCGCCCGGTCCTGGAACCATGCTGGCCACGCCAACGGAAATGCTGGCCCCCAGACCCGCGGCGAAAACCTCGCTGCGCATGCGCTCGGCTACGGCCAGCGCCGTCTGGCCGTCGGCTCCGGGTAGCACCGCGACAAACTCCTCGCCACCGTAGCGCGCCAGCAGATCCTGGTTGCGACGCAGGCAATTCCCCAGTATTGGCATCAGATCCCGCAGGAACTGGTCACCCGCCAGATGCCCATGGGTGTCGTTGTAGCGCTTGAAATGATCGACGTCGATGGCCAGCAAGGCCAGTCTTTCCTGCTGCTCGCGCCCCTGTCGCCAGGCATGTTCGAGAAACTGATCCAGCTTGCGCCGGTTGGCGATTCCGGTCAGACCGTCGAGATTGGCCATCAGCTCCAGGCGTTGATTGGCTCCCGCCAGATCCCGCGTGCGCGCTTCGATCATGGATTCGAGCCGGCGGGTCTCGACCGCCAGCTTGCGCGTATGGCGCACGATCATGCTCCGCACCAGCCAGGCCATCGCCGCGGTGAAGGACAGCAGCCACAGCAGATAAGCCCAGCCAGTGCGGTACCAGGGTGGATCAATCACCAGCCGATAGGGTTCGATCGAGCTGATGTTTCCCGATCCGTCACGGGCGCGCACCTCCAGTGCATAGGACCCGGGCGAAAGTCGCGAGTACAGATAGCCGCGGGCACTGGACCAGTCCGAGAATTCGGTCTCGTAGCCCACCAGTCGGCCCTGATAGACACGGCCGCGGGGGTAAGCCAGATCCGGCAAGGCAAATTGAAACTGGATGCCAGAGTCGGCGTAGGGCAGATGTACCGCCTGCTCAGGATGCAAGGGCAGTGATTCGCGGACTCCGTCTGCCAGCATCCGTGTGACAGAACGCAGCAGCACCTGGGGACGGACTGGCCGCTCGGCATTGATGCCTGGGTTGAACAGCAGCAGTGACTGACTGGCCACCACGATCACTGAACCATCAACGCCAAAATGCACGTTTTCATAGGCACCGCGGCGCAGATACCCTAACGATTGCAGCTGCCACTTGCCCGGATTGCTCTGACGGAACAGCCGCCCGACCCCCAGAGCCCAGAGTTCACCCTGTGGAGATTGCGCCAGGGACAGCAATTCCTCAGGATTGCGCAGATCGGCCAACCCGTCCAGTTGAGTGGGCTCGAACTTGTCGGCTGCCCATTGGAAGAAACCCTCATGGGTGCTCGCCAGCAGGCGCCCATCCTGCAGTTGCAGCAGGCTGGCCGCGCCGATCACACCCAGCTTGAGCCCCTGCTCTGGTCCATGACGGCGCTGTTCGAGCACCTTGCCGCCCGCATCCAGTTGCACGCGCCAGACGCCCTGGCGGCGGGTACCCAGCCATAGCTCCTGATCGGAGACTTCCGCCAGATCAATCACTCCCAGATCCTTGCCGACGAGATCGGGGCCCGAGATCTGCACCTCATCCGCGTTCACCTGAACGATGCGCAAGCCCGACTCAGTGCCGACGTAGATCCGGCCCGGACGAAATCGGGAGGCGAGAAAGCTCCGCGGATAGATCAGACCGTCACCGATCTCCAGTCGCTGGCCGCGATCGACCAGGATCAACTTGTGGCTCTCGGCCAACAGTGCGCGCTCGGCGTCGATTTCGACCAGCCCGTAAGCGAGCCCCTGGGACCAGTCTGCCACCTCGAACTGCGGTGGCGCGCCGACGCGCGGAACCAGTCTGGCTGCGCCTGCGCTCGACATCAGATACTTGGACCCACCCCAGCTGGCCATGCCGAACATACTGCCCTCGGCGCCGTGTTCATCACCCAGAACGGCCCATTCGGTAGGCCAGGACACCCGATAGATGGCTGAATTCGCCGAGACCAGAAATCCGCCATCACCGGTCGGATAGATGTCAGACAGAAAGCCCGGATCCAGCTTGAAGCGCTGCAGGCCCTGACGATGTGGATCGACGATGTAGAGCAACCCATCACCGGACGCAAAAGCCAGACTGCCATCGTCCAGTCTCTCAGCCTCGTTGAATTCCGACGAAGGTGGCATCCCTTCCGGCATCTTCAGCGGGCGGACGCCCTGGTCCACGTCCAGACGATGCCAGGCGCCATCGACGCCGTAACTCAGGTAGCCGCCATCGACCAACGGAACCAGTCCGACGATCAGTGTGATCAGTGATCCGGTTCCAGCCAGCGGCACGAAGTCCTCGCCGCGACGCAGCCTGAAGCCTTCTCCCCGAAACTGCAGCAAGGTGCCTGCTTCAGTGCTCGCAATCGCACCAAAGCGCCCTTCGTGCTGCCAGTGGCGCACGGATTCATCCTTGGGATTCCAGAGAAAGACCTGGCGCAGGGCCCGGAAATAGACCCCTTCCGGCGTCACCAGCGTGTCCCAGATATCGGCAAATTCCGGATTGGTGATGAACTCGGCGAATCGCGGTGTCAGGTCCACATAAGTGGTCTGACCGAATTGGTCCCGGTCCAGGTAGCCAAAGGCGTTGTAGCCGCCCACGTAGACACGGTCATTGGCGTCGACCGCGAGTGAGCGCACGATCTCCCGGTTGACCATGGGAATCAGCGTCCAGCGTTCGCCATCGAATTCAATGACGCCATTGGTGTTGCCCACGTAGACCAGACCGCGGGAGTCCCGCACGATGGCAAAGTTCTGCGGAATGACATCCACCTCAGGCACGTAACGTGCCGTGGGCGGCGTCCCAATCAGGGCCGGCGCAGCCGAAGCAGTCATGCCAAAGCAGAGCATGAAGCAGAATACGCACGCGATCTGCTGCAGCTTTTGCATCAACTACACCCCGCGACCCGACGGCTTGGCTCTAGCCTAACTCCGGACGAGCGCCAACGGATGCGACTAAATGTGCTTGCGAAGCGTGTTAGGACAGCCAGCTGCCGCTAGTGTCGCTCGCTGGCGGGAAAGAGCATCAACGCAGAGAACGCAGAGGACCGCTGAGACCGCGGAGAAAGGCAAAACGAATCTGGAGAGCTCTTCTCTGCGTTCTCAGCGCGCCTCTGTGTTCTCCGCGTTCCGCTTCTGCCAACCGCTCACCGCAGTTCCCGATCTTCGCCACCGCTGCCCGACACCACGGTCGTGTCGCACGCTGGCAGGCAACAGCATCAACGCAGAGAACGCTGAGGGCCGCTGAGAACGCGGAGAAAGGCAAAACGAATCTGGAGACGCTCTTCTCTGCGTTCTCAGCGAGCCTCTGTGTTCTCCGCGTTCCGTTTCTGCCAACAACTCACCGCGATCACAGATCTTCGCCACCGCTGCCCGACACCACGGTCGTGTCGCACGCTGGCAGGTAAGCGCATCAACGCAGAGAACGCTGAGGGCCGCTGAGAACACGGAGAAAGGCAAAACGAATCTGGAGACGCTCTTCTCAGCGTTCTCAGCGCGCCTCTGTGTTCTCCGCGTTCCGCTTCTGCCAACAGCTCACCGCGGTTCCCGATCTTCGCCACCGCTGCCCGACACCACGGTCGTGTCGCACGCTGGCAGGCAACAGCATCAACGCAGAGAACGCTGAGGGCCGCTGAGAACACGGAGAAAGGCAAAACGAATCTGGAGACACTCTTCTCTGCGTTCTCATCGCGCCTCTGTGTTCTCCGCGTTCCGCTTCTGCCAACAGCTCACCGCGGTTCCCGATCTTCGCCACCGCTGCCCGACACCACGGTCGTGCCGCTGCCGCCTGCCTGCGGTCAACCCTTGCCGAACAGCTGATCGAGCTTCTGTTCGTAGTCGTGGTAACCCAGCACCTCATACAGTTCCATGCGTGTCTGCATGCTATCGACGACCGCCTTCTGGGTGCCGTCCTGGCGTATCGCGGCGTAGATGCCCTCTGCTGCCCGCGCCATGGCGCGGAAGGCCGACAGCGGATAGATGATCATGGCGACGCCAACATCGGCCAGCTCGCTCACGGTGAAGTACGGCGTCTTGCCGAATTCGGTGAGATTGGCCAGCACCGGGATGCTCAGGCTGTCGATGAAACGCCGATAGTCGTCGATGCTGGTGCAGGCCTCGGCAAAGATCACGTCGGCACCGGCCTGCTCTGCCAGCAGTGCCCGCTCCAGCGCCGAGTCGATGCCCTCCACGGCCAGCGCATCGGTACGGGCGACAATGACGAAGTCGGGATCGGTGCGACCATCCACGGCGGCCTTGATGCGGTCGGCGAAGTCTTCCTTGGCCACCACCGCCTTGCCCGGCCGATGGCCGCAGCGCTTGGCTTGTACCTGGTCCTCGATATGGCAGGCGCCGGCGCCGGCACGAATGAACTCCTTGATGGTGCGCTGGATGTTGAACACCGCGCCCCAGCCGGTATCGGCGTCCACCAGCAGTGGCAGCTCGGTCGCTCCGCTGATGCGGCGGATGTCCTCGCAGACATTGTCGAGGCTGGTCATGCCCAGATCAGGCAGGCCGTAGCTCGCATTGGCGATACCCGCTCCCGACACGTACAGCGCCTTGAAACCTGCGCGCTCGGCCTGCATGGCGCTGTAGGCATTGATGGCGCCGGGCAGTTGCAGCGGCTTTTCGGCTTGCATCGCCGCACGCATGCGTGCGCCGGCAGAAATCTGGGACATCTGAACCTCGCTGCTCGTCAGTAATCGGCTTCCAGGCGGAAGCGCACATGGTGCGCCTGCGCCAGCTCCAGCACCTTCTCGAACTCCTTCAACTCGTCCAGCAGCGCCCTCGCCCGCTTGATCGAATCCGGATCGGACTCGATGTAGCCGGCCACCGCGCGCACCGTATCCAGCCCATCGGCGGCATCAAACCAGTCCGCGCCACCGCGACTGGGTGCAAATCCGCCCAGATCCCAGCCTTCCTGTTCGGCGATCTCCGAGAAATCCTCGTTCTCGCCACCGGCCACGAAGTCCGACATGCGGGTGACGCCAATCTCATCGGTGATGTCATCGATGCGATCCATCATTTTCGCCAGCGCCTTGCCGGAGGGCATGATGTCGATTTCGTCGAGGTCTTGTTCGAGGGTGATGAAATAGCTTTCGGACATGGTGTGCGGTGCTGTTGAGTAGGAAAGATTGCGCTGTTCTGGCTCAGGGCGTCATAGCGACCCCGGACTTGATCCGGGGGAAGCAATCCAGCTGCAGTTCCGAGTCACTGGATTGCTTCGTCGCTGCGCTCCTCGCAAGGACGCCGGTGGTATTGGATCAGGCTTTCGGAAACAGATGCTCGACCGCCGCGCGTTCCTCACGCAGTTCGGCTTCCGTGGCGTTGATGCGTGATTGCGAGAACTCGTCCACGGACAGGCCCTGCACGATTTCATAGGCGCCATTCCTGCAGGTGACCGGATAACCGAACATCACGCCGGGAGCAATGCCATAGCTGCCGTCGGCCGGGATCGCCATGGTCACCCAGTCGCCCTCGTCGGTGCCCAGAGCCCAGCTGCGCATGTGGTCGATGGCGGCGCTGGCCGCACTGGCCGCCGAGGACGCGCCGCGAGCCTTGATGATGGCGGCACCACGCTGCTGCACCGTGGGGATGAAGGTTTCGCGATACCAGGCAGAATCGACCTGCGCCGTGGCTGGTTGACCACCGACGCTGGCATGGTGGATATCCGGATACTGCGTCGCCGAATGATTGCCCCACACGATCATGCGTTTGATGTCGGTGGTGTGCTTGCCGGTCTTTTCGGCCAACTGGCTGATGGCGCGATTGTGGTCCAGACGCATCATGGCGGTGAACTGCCCGGCGGCAATGCCGGGCGCATTCTGCTGCGCGATCAGGGCGTTGGTATTGGCCGGATTGCCGACCACCAGCACCTTGATGCCGCGACTGGCGTGGGCGTCGATGGCCTTGCCCTGCACCGAGAAGATGGCGGCGTTGGCTTCCAGCAGATCCTTGCGCTCCATGCCCGGGCCACGCGGACGCGCGCCGACCAGCAGCGCGTAATCGGCGTCCTTGAAAGCCACATTGGCGTCATCGGTGGCAACGATGCCGTGCAGCAGCGGGAAGGCGCAATCGTTGAGCTCCATGACCACACCCGACAGCGCCGGCAACGCTGGCGTGATTTCCAGCAAATGCAGAATGACCGGCTGATCCTTGCCGAGCATGTCGCCAGCGGCGATGCGGAACAGCAGCGCATAACCAATGTGTCCGGCTGCGCCAGTAACAACGACTCGAACGGGGGCTTTCATGGATAGGCTTCCTTGTGAAGTGTTGAATGAAGAGCAGGGACTCAGCGCTCGGCCAGCGTGTGTCCCGCAGCACGGATCAGTTCCCGGGCGCGCTCGGGGTTATAGCCGCGGATGATTTCCTGTCCCACGACCAGCACCGGCACGCCGCGGGCGCGCACCGCGTGGAAGGCCAACTCGCCCTCCTCGCTGCTTTCAATGTCCAGTTCGCGATAGTCCACGCCCATGCGATCGAGTTCCAGTCGCAATGCCTTGCAGTATCCGCACCATTCGGCTGACAGCATGACGATACCGTCATCACCGGTGCTGTTGCGTGGATCGTACTGCGAAATCCGCTGCTGGTACTTGAGATAGAACCCGCCCAACAGGGCGGCAAGCACCAGCAACCAGGCTTTCCCGGACATACGCAGCCCCCTAGCGCAGCGCCGCGCAGAAGGCTTCGAAGCGACGCAGACCCTCGGTCAGCTCGCTGGCCTTGCAGGTGTAGGAAATGCGCAGACCATTGGGCTCGCCAAAGGCACTGCCAGGCACGCAGGCCACGCCTTCGGCTTCGAGCAGTGCCGTGCAGAAATCGACATCGTTGGCGATCCGCGACTCGCCATGACGCTTGCCAAAGGCAAAGGAGATGTCGGGGAATGCGTAGAAAGCACCCTGCGGGCGCGGGCAGCTGAGTCCGGCGATGCGCCCGAAGCAGGCCATGACCTCATCGCGCTTGAGCGCAAACTCGGCGCACATGCGCACCGGAATATCCTGCGGACCGGTCAGCGCCGCCACGGCGGCCGCACACACGACCTCCGGCAGGTTGGTGATGTGGTTGGAGTTCAACGTGACCAGGGCCTGGGCAATGGACTCGGGGGCCGCGGCGAATCCCACGCGCCATCCGGGCATGCCGTAGGTCTTGGACAGCGAGTCGAGCACGATCACGCGGTCCTGCAGACTCGGATGGGTTTTCAGCAGATGGTGCCAGCCCAAGCCGTCGAAGATCATCTGGTTGTAGATGTCGTCCGACATGATCCAGATATCGCTGTCGACCAGCACATCACCCAGCGCCCGAACTTCCTCTTCGCTGTAGACCATGCCAGTCGGGTTGCTCGGGTTGTTGAAAATCAGCAGCTTGGTCTTCGGTCCGATCAGCGCACGCAACTGCTCGGGACGCAGCTTGTAGTCCTGATCGGCACCGCATTGGGCAATCTTGACCTCGGCGCCGAGAATGCGGGCGATGTCGATATGGCTGGTCCAGTACGGTGCCGGCAGAATGATCTCGTCGCCTTCCTCGATGACGGCATACATCAGATTGAAGATGACGTGCTTGGCGCCGACGCCGTAGCACAGGTGCTTGCGCTCGAACTGCTCGAAGCCATTGCGCTTCAGGTGCACCAGGAAAGCATCGAGCAGGGCATCCGGGCCGCGGTTGGAACCGTACTGGCCGGAATCGTGCGTGAGTGCGTTGCGCGCAGCCTCGTAGACATGATCGCCGGGCAGAAAATTCGGCACACCAATCGAGAAACTGATGATGTCTCGGCCCTGCGCCTTCATGCGCCTGGCCTTCTCGGCAATCGCCATGATCGCGCTCGGAACGGCGCGGCTCATTCGTTCAGCCAGCTGTGGCATCGTGGGTCTCCCAGTCAGGAAGCCCGAAAGCATACACGGGGCACGTGGCCGATCGCGCGGGACTTTGCTCCCGGAGCATGTCCTGTTTCGGGCAAACGCGGCTGCGGCTGCTGTCGCGCGCAGGAGCGAGCGTCTTGCGAGCCATGCTTCTATCCAAAAAAGCGCCGGCCTGACTGGGGCCGGCAGGAGAGTTTGCAACGAAAAGGACATCCGAGGCTTGCGGGTGCGACCGGTCAAAGCACGGCGTCTATGCAAGTAGGTTGGGCTAAGCGCAGCGTGCCCAACGTGTTGCCCTTGTGTTGGGCACGCTGCGCTAAGCCCAACCTACTCCGATGATCCAGGACCAGACGGCCGAGGGAACCGCCGCGCGGCACCCTCGACCTGCCCGGTGTGGGCTCTCAGAACTTGTAGGCCAGATTGATACCAAAGACGACCGGATCGACATTGGCGGTGCCGATATCCGCGCCATCCAGCGTGGCATCGCTGTCGATGTCCACCCACCACAACTGCGCGCCCAGGCTCCAGTTGTCGTCGAGGAAATATTCAGCACCGAGTTCCGCGGCCAGCCCGAAACTGTTGTCCAGACGCAGGCGGGAATCGGGAATGGCGATGTTCTCGTCGTAGATGAAGGTGTAGTTCACGCCCGCACCAAGATAGACGTTGAACGGACCGGTGGGGTTGAAGTGATACTGAAAGGTCACGGTCGGCGGCAGATGCTTCAATGAACCCGAACGCGCGCCGTTGAGATCGAAATCGTGCTCGAAAGGCCAGGCAGCCAGCACCTGCGCGGCCACGTTGTCGGTCAGGAAGTAGCTCACTGCCAGCGTCGGCTTGACGTCGGTATCGACTTCCAGATCCAGCGTGCCAGCCAGAGTGCCGTTGTCGGACGTGGGATTGACCTGCCCCACACCCACACGGGCTACCCAGTCGCCAGCCTGATAGGCCTCGGCTGGCTGCGACACTGCGGCCAGACCGAGGGCGGAACAGGCGAGAAACAACAAGGTCTTGTCCATCGTGAAACTCCATCGCTTTGAAAGATGGAGCGAATCTGCCGCAGCTGGAAATCAGGTTCTTGACCGTGGTCAAGGACCAGTGCCCGCTTCTTGATCCATGTCTCAGGGAAGGCGCGAATCGCTCGACAAGGCCGCTGAATCCAGGCTCCGAAAAGCGCTCGGCAACGGCGTGATCCTCCAGAAAATGAAAGGATTCCCGCTTTGAGCAGGACCAGACAATGTCCTGCCCGCTCGCTCGCAGCTGTTCAGTTCTGGTCAGGATCAGGTGCGCCCTGCCGGGCGCACCAAGAAAAAGGCCCCTGGGTTTGCACCCAGGGGCCTTAAGTCACCGTGACTCAGTCAGGGATCAATTGCAGCGCTTGATCTCGACGTTGTCGATGTTCCAGCCCTCGGCGCGGGCGATCGAACCGTCCGAGGTGGCACGGAAGCGGAACTGCACGGTCTGGCCGGCATAGGGCGCCAGATCGATCACCGACTTCAGGTAGGGCTGCGGGTCACCGCACCAGGCCGACAGGCCCGTGGCCGG
>JALHRS010000006.1:0-10970 GCA_022841325.1 Lysobacterales bacterium
CCGTAGCGGTTGCCTTCGGCAGGCCGGCCCGCAGCAGCGCTGCTACGGGGCCCCCGTGGGCCGGGGCTGCGCTCGTCGCGGCGCTGGCCGCGGCCCTCTTCAGCGCTGCGCCACGGCCGTTGTCCCGCATTGTCGGCTTCGGCGGCGCGGGCCTCGGCCGCAGGACTCGGTTTCGGATGGGCCGGACGCGGCCCGGTGCCGGCGCGGTCACGGGGGCGTTGACTGGCTGGGCGCCGCGTCGGCTGAGTGCCGCGGGCCCGGAACTGCTCGCCGTCGCGCGCAGCGCCGGCAGCACGCGGGGGGCGCGCCTGGGAGCCTCGTTCGGCCACGGTTTCATCCGCTTCACGCTTCCAGCGCGGTCGCTCTTCGGGGCGCTTGTCGCCGCGCAACCCGCGCTCGAACTTGCGGGCAACCTCCACCGGCATCACCCGCAGTTCGTTGCGGGTGGTCATCGGCATCTCCACCGATTCCAGCAACTGCGCGATCTCCTCGGCCTCCAGTTCTCGATACCAGCCGCGCTTGAGGTCCTTGCCCAGTTCGATGACACCGTAGCGCACGCGTTTCAGTCGACTGACTTCGGCGCCGACCGCATCCCACAGGCGCCGCACTTCGCGCTGGCGGCCTTCGCGCATGACCACCTTGAACCACTTGTTGCTGCCTTCGCCGCCCAGGGCCTCGATCTCGTCGAAATGACCCGGACCGTCCTCGAGCTGGACGCCGGCCTTGAGCTGCTTCAGCGCGGATTCTTCGACATCGCCATGGACCCGGCACAGATACTCGCGATCGACCTCACGCGAGGGATGCATCAAGCGATTGGCCAGTTCGCCGTCGGTGGTGAACAGCAGCAGGCCGGCCGTATTCAGATCCAGTCGGCCCACGGCAATCCAGCGCAAACCCTTGAGGCGCGGCAGCCGATCGAAGACGGTCGGCCGTCCTTCCGGATCGACGACGGTCGTGACTTCGCCCTCGGGCTTGTTGTAGGCGAGCACGCGCGGGCCTTCATGGGTGACGGCCCGAACCACGAATTCGCGACCGTCCAGTTTGATGTGCTGGCCGTCTCCCAGCGAATCGCCGATCGACGCCGGCCGACCGTCGACTTCGATCTCGCCGCGCAGGATGCGTTCCTCGATCATCCGGCGGGATCCGAGTCCGGCCTTGGACAGCAGCTTCTGCAGACGTTCTGGACCCGCCAGATCGGCGCCGCGCTTGAGTGACAGGGTATTGCGGCGTTTCATTGACGCGTCTCCGTGGACGGAACTTCAACAGGGGCAAGCGGGACCGACTCCATCCCGACGGCCGTCGCGGTGGTGGTCTCTCGTTCGGGAAAGGACAATTCAGGTTCCATCGAATCCAGGTCGCGGATTTCTGCCAGTGTCGGCAGCTGATCCAGACTCTTCAATCCGAAATAGTCGAGAAAGGCCCGGGTGGTGCCGTAGAGGGCAGGGCGGCCGGGTACATCGCGATGGCCGATGACACGGATCCACTCCCGCTCCTCCAGGGTCTTGACGATATTGGTGCTGACGGCCACGCCGCGCACCGCCTCGATCTCGCCACGGGTGATCGGCTGCCGGTAGGCAATCAGCGACAGCGTTTCCAGCAATGCGCGCGAGTATTTGCTCTGACGCTCGGTCCAGAGCCTGGCGACATGGGCGTGGACCTGGGATTTCACCTGATAGCGAAAGCCACTGGCGACCTCGACCAGCTCCACGCCGCGTTCGGCGCAGTCGGCTGCAAGTGACTCCAGCACCTGAGCGACCTCGGTGTGGCTGGGGCGTTCCGCTTCGTCGAAGAGCTCGCTGAGCTGGGCGATGGTCAGCGGCTGACCGGCGGCAAGAATGGCCGCTTCGATGATCGGCTTGAGATCGGAGTAGGGCATGTCAGTCAGCGTCTCGCGCAGCCAGTGATTTGAGGTAGATGGGTGCCAGCGGACGATCCTGCACGATTTCCAGCAATCCCGCCTTGCCCAGTTCGAGCATGGCCAGGAAGCAGACGACCACGCCCAGACGGCCTTCGGCCGGCGTGAAGATGGTGGTGAATTCGATGAACTCGCCGCTGTTCAGCGCGTCCAGCAGCTCGGTCATCTTGGCCCGCACCGACAGCGGTTCGCGGCGGATCTGATGACTGACGAAGAGATCAGCCCGGTTGAGGACGTCACGGAAGGCCAGCAGCAGCTCGCGCAGTTCCACTTCGGGCGGCACCACGCTGACCTTGCGCTCCGGCACGTGCACGGTGACTGTGCAGGTGTCGCGTTCCATCCGCGGCAGCGCATCGAGGTCTTCGGCAGCCTTCTTGAAACGTTCGTACTCCTGCAGCCGGCGCACCAGTTCAGCGCGCGGATCCTCTTCCTCGTCGCCGGTCGCTGGCGGTCTGGGCAGCAGCAGTCTGGACTTGATCTCGGCCAGGATCGCGGCCATCACCAGATACTCGGCCGCAAGCTCGAAGCGCAGCTCCTGCATCATGTCGATGTAACCGACGTACTGACGGGTGATCGCCGCGATCGGAATGTCGAGGATGTCGAGATTCTGGCGCCGGATCAGGTACAGCAGCAGGTCCAGCGGGCCCTCGAAGGCTTCCAGGATGACTTCCAGCGCATCCGGCGGGATGTACAGATCCTTGGGCAGCTCGTAGAAGGGCTCGCCGCGCACCAGCGCAAAGGGAATTTCTCCCTGTCTGGCGCTGCCGCCTTCGCCGCTGGGAATGACCGGATGCTCGCTCATTCCCAGTCCACCGGGCCGCTGCCGTAGCGCAGAACCGTGTACGGTTGATCGATCAACGAAACCACCGTGGTCGGGTCAAACCCGCAGGGTCCACCGTCGATGAACAGGTCCACATGAGCATCCAGCGCGTCGTACAGTTCATCCACCTCCATGCCGTGCAGCTCCCGATCCGGCAGCAGCAGGCTGGAACTGAGGATGGGCTCGCCCAGGCCTTCGATCAGGGCCTGAGCCACCCGATTGTCGGGCACGCGCACACCGATGGAGCGGCGCTTCTCGGTGGCAACCCGCTTGGGTACGAGCGAACTGGCCGGAAGGATGAAGGTGTAGGCACCGGGCACATGCGAGCGGATCATGCGAAAGGCCGCATCGTCCACGCGCGC
Source organism: Lysobacterales bacterium (assembly GCA_022841325.1). Lineage (GTDB taxonomy): Bacteria > Pseudomonadota > Gammaproteobacteria > Xanthomonadales > SZUA-5 > JADKFD01. The sequence continues at coordinate 3,098 of JALHRS010000006.1, forward strand.
GTACTGCCCGATGTGCTTGAGATCGCGGCAGGCGAGGGTGAAATTGTGTCTGGGCTTGAGCTGACGCAGCCTGACCACCCGTTCCAGGGCGTCGCGCGAATCCAGCGCGAAGCCGAAGGCATAGCCCGAGTCGGTCGGATAGACCAGCAGCTGGCCGGCCTTCAGACCCTCCACGGCCTGATCGATCAGGCGTTTCTGGGGCGATTGGGGATGGATGGCTATACGGCGCGACATGAAATTCCAGGCTGATCGGGGTTGCGGAATGCGCATTCACGGGCTGGGCGCCGGGCAAACTGCAAACTCTTAGCCGCGGGAGTGTACCGGACGAGGCCGATTCCGTACCATGCGCCACCACGATTTTGCATGTTCCGCGGTTCATCTTGCCGGCCCGGGCGTCTCCGACGAAAACCGGCGGTCCCTGCGTCCGGGCTTGCCTGGCACAGCGCCGGGAACTTCTAGACCTGATCCTGAGTCCACAGCCTGGGGAATTCATGACTGACCGCATGCAACGAATCCGCAACTGTCTGGAAGGCGCTCTTGCCCCCGAGTCGCTGGAGTTGATCGACGACAGCCACAAGCATGTGGGACATGCCGGGGCGCGGGACGGTCGCGGACACTTCAGCGTGCGCATCGTCGCCTCCTGTTTCAGGGGGCAGAGGCCGCTGGCGCGTCACCGGATGGTCTACGCGGCGCTCGGCGCCCTGATGGATACCGATATTCACGCCTTGTCGATTCAGGCGCTCACACCTGAGGAAATTGGATGAACGTTCGAAATGTGGTTCTTGGGCTGGTGTTGGCCCTGTCGCTGTCGGCTTGTGGCGACAGCCAGGAAAAATCCGAAGGGCTGGTACAGCTCAAGGGCGCCAACAGTGATCTCAAGGTCAACGGCGAAGTGGTGCCGCAGGCGCTGGTCGAGGCCTACGCACGCAAGCGCGGCTGGGAAGTGCGCGATCCGGGTCAGCTGGCGCAGGTTTACGAACAGTTGGGCGAACTGCTCGCCGTGGCCATGGCGGCCCGCAAACAGGGTCTGCTGGACGACGCCCAGGTTCAGGCCGATCTGGAACTGGAACGCCTCAACCGGTTGAGTGGACTGATGATCGAGCGCGGTGCGGCGCCGGTGACCGAGCAGGACCTGCGCGCGGCCTATGATCAGGAGCTGGCCACCACTGGCAACGAAGAGTTCCAGGTGGCCCATGTGCTGGTCGACAACGCCGAGCGCGCGGCGCAGGTGCTGGCGTCGCTGGATGGCGGCAGCAGTTTCGATGCAGTGATGGCGGCGGAAGTGGGTCAATCCGGGGTGCGCGATTCCAAGGATCTCGGCTGGGTGCGCCGCAATCAGTTGCCGGCGGCTCTGGCCACGGCGCTCTCGGCGCTGACACCCGGACAATGGACGCCGCAGGCCGTGCAGACCGAGTTTGGATTCCATGTGGCACTGCTGCGCGGCAAGCGGCCCTTTGCGGCGCCCCCCTTCGAGCAGGTTCATGAGGCCATCCGTGCTTCGCTGGAACGCAAGCGGGCGCTGGATGTGGCCAAGGCAATCAAGGCCGAGGCAAAGATCGAGCACTGAGTTCGCCACTAGAGCGACTCAGCGCCTGCGAGTTCGACCCGTGGATCAGCGGCCATGGCCTGCGACACATTGGCAGCAGCACATGGTACTTGCTAGGCTCCGGTCAAACCACAACTCGGCGCGCCATGCACTCGTCCCAGGAATCGTCCTTCAATCGGTGGCGTAGCGGCGCATCCCGGAACTGGGTGTTTTTCCGGCAGTGGCTGCGTGCGCCGCTGACGACTGCCTCGGTCGTGCCGAGCAGCCCGCGACTGGGCCGGGCGATGGCCATGGCCTTGCCTGCCGATGTGGGTCGAGTGGTGGAACTCGGTGCGGGCACCGGTGCCATTACCCGAGAACTGCTGCGCTATCGGGTAAGGCCTGAGCAGCTGTTCGTGCTTGAGTTGAACGAGGAGCTGCACGACGACCTGACCCAGGCATTCCCGCTCTCGACCGTGGTCTGCGGTGATGCCAGGCAACTGCCGCAGTTGCTCGCTGCGCACGCCGGCTTTCGCGATGGCAGCGTAGATGCCGTGGTCAGCTCGCTGGGTTTCCTGTCGATGCCGCCCAGGCTGGTCGAGGAAATCCTCGAAGCGTCCTTTGCCTGCCTGCCCGAACAGGGTGTGCTGATCCAGTTCACCTATGGGCCAAAATGCCCGGTTCCTGCGCCGATGCTGAGGCGTCTGGGCTTGATCGCCCGACGCGTGGATTTCACCTTGATGAATTTGCCGCCCGCTTCGGTCTACGAGTTGCGTCGCCGCCCGGCTGCAAGCTGATTTCCTGCGCTCGCGCATCTGGATGCGCAGGCACCACGGATGCGTTCGCACCCGTGATCGCAGATCTCAGCGCTGCTTGTAGCCGTAGAAGTTCTTCAACATCTGCTCGGAGCCCTGGTACTCCTCCTTGCCCGCTTCGACGAATTGCTGCATGCCGATTTCGCTCAGCACTTCATAGAGCGCCGCGTCCTCATGCAACACCAGCAGCGCTTCCTTGACCTTGGCCTTGACCTCGTCGGGCACGTCCGGTGAGGCCGTCACCGCAGGACCAGGAAATTCTCGCGTGGTGACGATCGGGATCAGGTTCGGGTAGAGATCGCGCAGCCAGCTCGGCACCAGTGCCGCGTCGGCTTCGCCAGCGAACACGATCTCCACGGTATCGCGCCAGGACGTGGCCAGCGAGCGCAGATCGGGCTGCTGCATCGGATTCGGAAAGTATTCCAGCATCAGCGCAAAACCCAGATTGGGTGCGGGCATGGTCACCAGGCGACGGGCCACGAAGGCCTGGACATTGCCCTCGCCGACGTCGTCCTGCGACAGCAGCGAGTAGCTGGTGGGAATGGACGATTTTGCCAGCGGCTCATAGCCGAAGCGCTGAATCCGGAAATCGGTGAAATGCGCCTCGTCGAAGACGAAGTGCAGGTCCTTGCGGTTGCGCAGATCATTCCAGTAAAAGGCGTAGTTGCGCGCCACGACCAGGGAGAACTGCTCGCCGGTAGCCTTGCTCAGGTAGTCCATCAGCGGCTGATAGACCTCGCGGGCACGCTCGGGCGTGTACGTGGGTTCGACCGCAAAATTGTATTCCGCAGCAGAGAGTGCATCGACGGAGGACAAACCCATCAACGTCAATCCGAGTGCGATCGCGCGGATCGGGCTCTTGCCTTGATTCTGGATCATCATGCATCCCCCCCTGGAAGACGATAAGTTCATACCATTTTCGTGGCTAAAACGCTATGTGCGAAAAGCGGCCAAACAGCGTCCATTCAGTAGCTTGTCGCGCTTTGTTTCAGTTGATTCACGGTTAATGACGAAGGTCGCGGCGTCGACTTCGGCTGCGGTCAGCGAGTCAGGCGCCGATTCGGTGACGACGGCCAGTGCAATTGGCCGCTGTGGCAGTGCGTCTGCAATGATCCAGCCACAGATTTCCGTCACATTGAGAGAACTCAACAATTCATTGCCGGGTTCCAGTGGGTCTGCGCCGCCGCTGCGCGTCAAACTTACGAGGTGACGCTTGCTGCGGCCCAGAAAATGGGTGCGGGCAACCACCTCCTGCCCGGGAAAACAGCCCTTGCGCAGCGAAAACGCGGCCAACTGCTCCAGTGCCAGCATTTGCGGAAGAAATTTCTCGCTGGTGGCAGCAACGATCCAGGGCACGCCGTGGGTCACCTGCTCTGACCAGAGCTCTGCCGGCAGCGGTTCTGAATCAGCGCCGGTCACCAGCCATTCGAAGGCCTCGCACTGGTAAATCCGGTCGTCAGCCGCTGCTGAGGCTGGAGCTTCCGGTGCCGGGGTCGTGATTCGCACCGGTCGGACCGAGAACTCGCAGCGGGCCCGCAGGCGGTAGCGTCCCAGTCTGTGCTGGACGCTGGCGGCGAGGTCCTCGGGAAGCAGCAGGCGCAGCCGTGTCGCAGTCTCGACTGCTACCATCATCAGCGCTTGTACCCTGCCGTCGGGCACGCAGTAGGCCGCATGGCGCCAGTGTCCGGGCGCGATGGCCTTGACGTCGCTGGCCAGTTGCCCATGCACGAAGCTGAGTGCGTCTGGCCCGTCAACGAGGATTTCGGCAAATCTTGGCGGCATCATCATCCGGTGTGGGCTAGCGTGCAGCCCGTTCAAGGAGCATACAAATGTCTGATAGCAGTTCTCCATTGGCATCACGTGAAGATCCGTTGGGAAAGGCCACGCCGCCGTCCCCCGACGCTGAGCCTGAGACGCAGCCGCAGCCCGCTGCCGAGGTCGGCGGGCGCAAGGGTCCCGATCCCACCCGCTTTGGCGACTGGGAAAAGAACGGCCGATGCATAGACTTTTGACATACTGAGGCTGGACCTTGGAGGTTCAGCTGCTATTGTTGCTCCGCACTTTGCGCCCGGCAGTGGCGCTCTTCCACGATCGAATCGGGGGTTATCGAGATGGCAACGCGCGCACGGCCGCTATCGCCGCATCTGCAGATCTACCGACCACAACTGACGTCGCTGCTGTCGATCACCCACCGCGCAACCGGCGTGGCCTTGTCGGCAGGCAGCCTGTTGCTGGTCTGGGGCCTGGTGGCGCTGGCCGCAGGCGCTGAGGCCTGGAACCAGTTTGCGCAGCTCATGAACAGCTTCGTTGGTCGTCTGGTCGTGGCTGCTTTCGTGTTTGCTCTGGTCTACCACTGGTTGAACGGGCTGCGGCATCTGGCCTGGGATACCGGCTGGGGACTGGATCTGAAACGCGCCTACGCGACGGGCTGGACGCTGGTCGTTCTGGCACCCGTGCTGACCGCAATCATCCTGTGGCGCATGTGGACTTGAGGAGTTGATGTCCATGACTGCTTTTCGTACTCCGTTGAAAGAGGTACGCGGACTTGGCTCTGCCCGTGAGGGCACCGGACACTGGTGGGGTCAGCGGGTGACGGCCATTGCGCTGGCGCCCCTGAGCCTGTGGTTCGTGTGGTTTGCGGTGGCTCACAGCGGCGCTGATTACAGCGCGCTGAGCAGCGCGGTGGGCCAGCCTCTGAACGCGGTGTTGCTGCTGGCCTTCGTCAGCTCGATGTTCTACCACGCCTACCTCGGTCTGCAGGTGGTCATCGAGGACTATGTGCATCCGCGCGCGCTGGAGATCACCTTGATGGTGCTGATCCGGTTTGGATCGGTGCTGGCGGTGCTGGCGGCGGCGGTTGCCATTCTGCGTCTCGTCTTCATTGCGGTTGAGCGCTCATGACCGATTCCTACAAGCTGATACATCACAAGTACGACGTGGTCGTCGTCGGTGCCGGCGGCGCCGGATTGCGGGCAACCATGGGCATGGCCGCCAAAGGCCTGTCCACCGCCTGCATCACCAAGGTCTTTCCCACCCGCAGCCACACGGTGGCCGCGCAGGGCGGCATCAGTGCGGCTCTGGGCAACATGGGCGAGGACGACTGGCGCTTCCATTTCTACGACACCATCAAGGGTTCGGACTGGCTGGGTGACCAGGACGCCATCGAATACATGTGCAAGGAAGCGATTCCGGCCATCATCGAACTCGAACACTATGGCGTTCCGTTCTCGCGCACCGAGGACGGAAAGATCTACCAGCGGCCCTTTGGTGGCATGACCACCCACTATGGCAAGGGCACGGCGCAACGCACCTGCGCGGCGGCCGACCGCACCGGTCACGCCATGCTGCATACCCTCTACCAGCAGTCGCTGCGCTTCGACGCCCGCTTCTACATCGAATATTTCGCCATCGATCTGATCATGGACAACGGTGAATGCCGGGGTGTCATTGCCTGGGATCTGTCGGATGGCAGCATGCATGTCTTCCACGCCCACGCCGTGGTGCTGGCCACCGGCGGTTACGGGCGCTCGTATTTCTCCTGTACCTCGGCGCACACCTGCACCGGCGATGGCAACGGCATGGTGCTGCGCGCCGGTCTGCCGCTGCAGGACATGGAATTCACCCAGTTCCACCCGACCGGTATCTACGGTGCCGGCTGCCTGATCACCGAGGGCGTGCGTGGTGAGGGCGGACAGCTCAAGAATTCCAAGGGCGAGCGTTTCATGGAGCGCTATGCGCCCAACGCCAAGGATCTGGCCTCGCGCGATGTGGTCAGTCGGGCCATGACCATCGAGATCCGCGAAGGTCGCGGTGTCGGGCCGGAAAAGGATCATATCTTCCTGTACCTGGATCATCTGGGTCCGGAAGTGATCAACGAACGCCTGCCGGGCATCGCCGAGACGGCCAAGATCTTTGCCGGCGTCGACGTCGCCAAGGAACCGATCCCGGTACTGCCGACGGTGCACTACAACATGGGTGGGGTGCAGACCAACGTCCATGGCGAGGTGGTCACGATCAAGGACGGCAACCCGGACAGCGTGGTTCCGGGGCTGTTTGCCATCGGCGAGGCCGCCTGCGTGTCCGTGCACGGCGCCAACCGCCTGGGCTCGAACTCACTGCTGGATCTGGTGGTGTTCGGGCGCGCTGCAGCCAATCGCGCTGCCGAGGTGGTCAAGGCCGGCGCTACCCACAAGACCCTGCCGAACTCGGTCTACGACAAGGCGCTGGCCAATCTGGACAAGCTGCGCCACGCCAAGGGCAGCACGCCGACGGCGGATATCCGGCTGTCGATGCAGAAGGCCATGCAGGCGCATGCGGCGGTCTTCCGCACCGGCGAGTCGCTGCAGGAAGGTTGTCAGAAGGTCAGCGAGATCTACCGCAGCTTTGACGATGTGCGGGTGGCGGATCGCTCGATGATCTGGAATTCCGACCTGGTCGAGACCCTGGAACTGCAGAATCTGCTCGGTTGCGCGGTAGCTTCGATCTACTCGGCGGAAAACCGCAAGGAGAGCCGTGGCGCCCACGCCCGCGAGGACTATCCGGACCGCGACGACACCGAGTGGCTGAAGCACACGCTGTCCTATGTCGACGAATCCGGCAAGGTCAGCTTCGACTACCGGCCGGTGCATCTGTACACGCTCACCGACGAGGTCGAAATGGTTCCGCCCAAGGCTCGTGTCTATTGAGGCAAGGCGGTTCGGGGGGCGGCTCCTGGGCCGCACCCGACGCAGGATTCAGGGAACCGCTGGGCGTGCTGGACCTGGCCCAAGTTGCGGTTGACCAGACTAACGCTGCACCGAGGCAATCATCATGGCTCAATTCACGCTACCGAAGAATTCCAAGATCAAGGTCGGCAAGACTTTTGCTGCCAAGGGCGGCAATGGACAGTCGATCCGTCGCTTCAAGATCTATCGCTATGACCCGGACGGCACCGAGAATCCGCGCACCGACACCTACGAAGTCGATCTGGCCAGCTGCGGGCCGATGGTTCTGGATGCGCTGATCAAGATCAAGAACGAGATCGACCAGACCCTGACCTTCCGGCGGTCCTGCCGCGAGGGTATCTGCGGCTCCTGCGCGATGAACATCGACGGCACCAATACGCTGGCCTGTACCAAGGCCATCAGCGAGGTGAAGGGCGAGGTCAAGATCTATCCCTTGCCGCACATGCCGGTGGTAAAGGATCTGGTGCCGGATCTGACCCAGTTCTATGCCCAGTACGCCTCGATCAAGCCCTGGATCCGCACCCAGAGCTCGCCGCCGCCCGATGTGGAGCGGCGTCAGTCGCCGGAAGATCGCGCCCGGCTCGACGGTCTGTACGAATGCATCCTGTGCGCCTGCTGCAGCACCTCATGCCCCAGTTACTGGTGGAACGGTGACCGCTATCTCGGTCCGGCCATTCTGCTGCAGGCCTATCGCTGGATTGCCGACAGCCGTGATGAAGACACCGGCGCCCGCCTGGACGACCTGGAAGATCCGTTCCGGCTGTATCGCTGTCACACCATCATGAACTGCACCAAGACCTGCCCGAAGG
>JALHRS010000006.1:10980-127936 GCA_022841325.1 Lysobacterales bacterium
CCGAAGGGCTTGAACCCGGCCAAGGCCATTGCCGAGATCAAGAAGGCGATGATTGCGCGGCGTTCGGTTTGAGCTTCCGGCGCTCTTTCATCGCGGCGGGACCAGGTGACCTGCGGATGACTGAATATTCCAGACCGCTGCCTACCACCATGATCTGCAATCGATGACTGATCAAGCATCCCCGTCCGGGAACCGCGCACTGGCTGAATCGGCTCAGCGAACCGCACGACTGCAGGAAGCGTTGGTGCCTGTCGCGCGCTCGACATTTCGGATCGCTGGCGGCTTGCTTGCAGCCCTGTTTGCCTGGGTGCTGGGCATGAAGCTCATTGCAGCAGCGCGCTCTGAGTCGCCCCTGTCGGCCTTGGCAGCTGAGGACCTGGGCATGATGCTGGCGATCCTGGTTCTGGGCTTGGCGTTCGGATTGGTGGCATGGACCGGTCGTGTGCCGGAATGGTTGTGGAAGCGGATGCTGCGTCACTTCGGGCATTATCGTGACTGATACGGGCGACGCCTCCGTTGCAGTCCTGCAACGTCAGCTACGCTGGCAATGCCGGCGCGGCATGAAGGAGCTGGATTTCCTGCTGGTGCGCTATCTTGATGCACACTTTTGCAGCGCTTCGACTGCGGAGCGGGAGAACTTCCTGCGCTTGCTGAAGGTCGAAGATGATCTGCTCTGGGCCTGGTTCCTCGGGCGTAGCCATTCTGAAGATGCGGAACTCGATGCCCTCGTCCAGCGCATACGCGGCACCTCTTGAACTCGATCTGACCCCGGGAATCTGGGAGCGCCTTGCTCTGGGCGTGGTGGTCGTGGTCGCTGCGTCCGGTATCTGGCTGAGCGCGCTCTCCGGCTTGCAGATGGCTGGCTTGCTGGTGCTGGCCTCGGTCTGGGCCATGCATGGCTGGCGGCAGCCCTCAGAACGGCCGACGCGGCTGTTGCTGTACGCCGATGGCCAGGTCGAGGCGAAGCTCGCCGGGGATCTGCGCGCAGCCGAGTTGCTGCAGGCCTGCAGCTATCTGGGCCTGCCACAGCTGCAGCTGCGCGATGCCAACGGCCGCCACCACAGCTGCACGCTGTTCCCGGACCGGCTGGACGGCGCTTGTCGCCACCGACTGCGGGTCTGGTTGGCCACGCACCGGCCCGAGGACTCCGCGATCGCCACGAGCCCGCGCCGCGGACCGTTTCCGGCTTCGGTGGGGGCGGTCGCGACCCAAGCTCGCTCCAACGTGGGAGCGGGCGCATGAAACTGTTTCATCCGCTGTCCACCGCCATCGGGCTGCGCTATACCGGCGCCAAACGCCGCAATCACTTCATTTCCTTCATCTCGCTGGTGTCGATGCTGGGGATTGCCCTCGGCGTCAGCGCGCTGATCGTCGTCATTTCGGTGATGAACGGCTTCGAGCAGGAACTGCGGGCGCGGATTCTGGGCATGGTCTCGCACGCGACCATCACCGCCTACGGCGACAACGTCAGTGACTGGCCGGAAATCGTCTCGGAAGCGCGCAAGCAGCCGCATGTGATCGGCGCTGCACCCTATATCGAACGCGAGGGCATGCTGCAGGCCAAGCGCATCAGTGGAGCGATGATCCGGGGTGTCGATCCGGAACTCGAGGCCAGCGTATCGGAGGTGGTCAGGGACACCCGCGAGGGCTCCTTCTCCGAGTTGCAGGCGGGCAGTTACAACATCGTGCTGGGCGCCGAACTGGCGCACACGCTGGGGGTGACACTGGGCGATCACGTGACCTTGATGGCTCCGCAGATGCGGGCGACGCCGGTCGGGGTCATTCCGCAGATGCGCAGGTTCAAGGTGGCCGGCATCTTCGAGGTCGGCATGTACGAATACGATCGCGGCTACGCCTTCGTGCATCTGAGCGATGCCGCCAAGCTGTTTCGCGAGGGCGACGGCGTGACCGGGGTGCGCCTGAAGCTCGACGACATGTTCCTGGCCTGGCGCGTGGCCCAGGATCTGACCACCCGGCTCGACGGCCTCTACAGCGTGCGCGACTGGACCCAGCAGCACAGCAATTTCTTCCGCGCAGTGAAGACCGAGAAGCTGGTGATGTTCATCATCCTGTCGCTGATCGTGGCCGTGGCCGCCTTCAATCTGGTGTCCACGCTGGTCATGGTGGTCACCGACAAGCAGGCCGATATCGCCATCCTGCGCACGCTGGGCGCGAGTCCGCGGCTGATCATGAATGTGTTCATGGTGCAGGGCCTGGCGGTGGGCATCATCGGCACCCTGCTGGGGCTGATTCTGGGCGTCACCGTTGCCAGCAACATCGACGTCATCGTGCCCCTCATCGAGCGCACTTTCGGCTTTCAGGCCATGCCCAGCGACATCTATTACATCTCCAGTGTGCCTTCCGAGCTGCGCATGGGTGACGTGGCCCGGATCGGGCTGCTATCGGTGCTGTTCTCGGTGATCGCCACTCTGTATCCGGCCTGGCGCGCCGCCCGCACGCAACCAGCCCAGGCACTGCGCTATGAGTGAGACGGTGATCGAAGCCAGTGGCATCGCCCGGGTCTATGCCGAGGGCGATCTGCGCGTGGAAGTGCTCAGCGATGCCTCGCTGGCGGTGGCCAAGGGTGAAAGCGTGGCCATCATCGGTACCTCGGGTGCCGGCAAGAGCACCTTGCTGCATATCCTCGGCGGTCTGGATCTGCCCACCCGTGGCGAGGTCATGGTCCAGGGGCAGCGCATGTCCAGACTGTCGGACCGCGAGCGCGGCCGTTTGCGCAACCAGGCCCTGGGCTTCGTCTACCAGTTTCATCATCTGCTGCCTGAATTCAGCGCGCTGGAGAATGTCGCCATGCCGTTGCTGATCGGCGGCATGCCGGTGGCCCAGGCCAGTGAGCGGGCTGCGGCGCTGCTGGGGCGGGTGGGTCTGGGTGAGCGTCTGCGGCACAAGCCGGGCGAGCTGTCGGGTGGCGAACGCCAGCGTGCCGCCGTGGCGCGGGCGCTGGTGACACGGCCGGCCTGCGTGCTCGGCGACGAGCCCACCGGCAATCTGGACGAGCGCACGGCCGGGCAGGTCTACGAGTTGATGCTGGAGCTCAATCGCGAGATCGGCACCAGTCTGGTGATCGTCACCCACGACCGTCGCCTGGCGGCGCGCATGGATCGGGTGCTGGAGCTGCGCGGCGGTCGTCTGGCGCCGGTCGAACTCTGAGCCGCAGGCTTGCGCCTCGGTCTGCACCCGCTGCACGGCCTGGCCTTCGCACTGGGTGCCAGCGCGGTACTCGCGTTTCCGGAACTGCCCGATCCGCTCTGGACAGCCGGCCTGCTGGTGCTGAGTCTGCCGCTGGTTTGGCGATTTCGCTCGCGCCTGCTGGCGAGTGCCATGCCGGCAGTGCTCATCGGACTGCTGCTGGCGACGGTCACGGCCCAGCAGCGCCTGGCCGAGCGCCTGCCAGCGGCGCTGCAGGGACAGGATCTGGAGCTCAGTGGCAGCGTCATCGGCCTGCCGCAGCAGACTGGCCGCGCACTGCGTTTTGATCTGCGCACCGAGCCGGACGAACGCGGCCTGCCGAGTCATCTGCGCTTGTCCTGGTACGAACAGGCGCCGCCGCTCAGCCCTGGCGACTGTCTGGCGCTGGTGGTGCGCCTGAAGCGCCCGCGCGGGCTCAGCAATCCGGCCGGATTCGACTTCGAACGCCATGCCCTCGCGGCCAATATCGGCGCTACCGGTTATGTGGTCAGCGCAGCACGGCCCGCTGCCCCATGCCCGGGTGGTGAGCGCGTGGACGCGCTGCGCTCGGCCATCGCCGAAGGCATAGACCAGACACTGCCGGCGGGACGCATCCGCGCCACGGTCAAGGCCCTGGCCATCGGCGACACCCGCGAGCTGGGTGAGCCCGACTGGGATCTGTTCCGCGCCACCGGGACCAGCCATCTGATTGCGATTTCCGGTCTGCACGTGGGTCTGGCGGCGGCCATCGGCGCCGGCGCGATCTGGCTGCTGTACTGGTTTTGGCCGGCCCTGGGGCTGCGTCTGCCGCGTCCGCAGGCGATGGCCCTGGGGGCACTGCTCAGTGCCAGCGCCTATGCCGCGCTGGCCGGTTTCAGCCTGCCCACCCAGCGCACGCTGATCACCATGCTGGCGCTGCTGGCCGGCGTGCTGACCCGACGGGAACTCGGGTGGTGGACGCGCTATGCGCTGGCGCCGGTCGGTGTCCTGCTGATCGATCCGCTGGCGCCATTGAGCGCCGGATTCTGGCTGTCCTTCGGCGCCGTGGCCTGGTTGATCCTGGCTTTCAGCGGACGCTGGCGGGCGCAATCGCGCTGGCGTCTGTGGCTGTTGCCGCAGCTCGGTCTGTCGCTGGCGCTGTTGCCGCTGGGGCTGGCCTTCTTCCAGCAGGCCAGTCTGGCCGCGCCGCTGGTCAATCTCATTGCCGTGCCCTTTGTCACCCTGGTGGTCATCCCGGTGCTGCTGGCGGCACTGCTGCTGTGGCCCTGGGCCTGGCTGAGTCAGGGACTGCTGCATCTGGCGGCCTGGCTGCTCGGCGGTTTCGATTTGCTGCTGGTGACAGCCGCGCAATGGCCGGCAGCGCGCTGGGCTCTGCCGGCGCCGGATCTGCTGGCCTGGGCGCTGGCGCTGCTGGGTACGCTGTGGCTGCTCGCACCACGGGGCTGGCCCGGCCGGGTACTCGGTGCCTTCGGCCTGTTGCCGCTGCTGCTGCCGGTCCGGGCAAGCCCGGATCCGGGGAGTTGGACGCTGACGGTGCTTGATGTGGGGCAGGGGCAGTCGGTGCTGGTCCGCACCGCCGAACACGCGCTGCTGATCGATACCGGCCCGGGATTTCCCGAGGGCGGCGATCTCGGCGATCGGGTGCTGGTGCCGAGTCTGGTGCAGCAAGGCGTGACTCGGCTGGATCGGCTGATCATCAGCCACAACGATCTCGATCACAGCGGCGGAACCGCCAGTCTGCGGCGGCGCATGCCAGTGGCCGCGGTGGCGGCCTCATTGCCGGACAAGATTCCGGATGCCGAACTCTGCGTTGCCGGTGAGCGTTGGCAGTGGGATGGCGTAGAGTTCGCGATCCTGCATCCACCCGACACCTTGCCCTATCTCGGCAACGAGAGTTCCTGCGTGATCAGAGTGGCTGGTGCCGGCGCCAGCGCGCTGATTCCCGGTGATATCGGCGAGGTCATCGAAGCCAGGCTGGTGCGCGAGCAGGCGAATCTGCTGGATGTGGATCTGCTGCTGGCCGGCCATCATGGCAGCGCCGGCTCATCCAGCGCCGAGTTTCTGTCTGCCGTGTCACCGCTGTGGGTGGTGTACTCGGCCGGCAGTCGCAACCGCTTCGGCTTTCCGCGCCCGGAGGTGGTCGAGCGGGTGGCCGCGGTAGGTGCCGTGCAGTGGAACACGGCCGATCTCGGCGCCATTGGCTTCGACTTCGTGCCGGGCAGGGCGCCGGTAGTGCGGGAGCAGCGGATGGTGGCCCGCCGCTGGTGGCAGGAGCCGCTGGCCCCCGCTTTGCCCTGAATGCCGCTCGATCCGGGCGTCGAGTCCGTGCTCCGGTCGTCGGGCGATTAGGCTGCCGGTCACGGCATTGCCGGTGGAGGCCTTGTATGATCCCCGCCTTTGGAGTCTTTGCTGATGCGAGGTAGGCGTGTTTGAAATCCTGAAGTCAGGCGGCTGGGTCATGTTCCCGCTGGTGGCGGCCTCGATCGCCATGCTGGGCATCGTCCTTGAGCGCTTCTGGACACTGCGTCGCAGTGCGGTCATTCCGTCCAAGCTCGGTGCCGAAGTGCGAGCCTGGGCGCGATCGCCGAAGATCGAACGCGATCATCTGGAAAAACTGCGCAACAACTCGCCGCTGGGCCTGGTGCTGGCGGCCATCGTCGGCAATCGCCAACGCTCGCGCGAGTTGATCCGCGAGAAGGCTGAGGATGCGGGGCGTCTGGCCATCCATCGCCTCAGCCGCTATCTGAACGCGCTCGGCACCATCGCCATCATTTCACCGCTGATGGGTTTGCTCGGCACCGTGTCCGGTCTGATCCGCATGTTCCTGGTGATCACCACTGCCGGCATCGGCGATGCCAACGCGCTGGCAGGCGGCATCGGTGAAGCTCTGGTGGCGACCGCGGCGGGTCTGTGCATTGCCATCGTCGCCTATCTGTTCCATCGCTATTTCCGCGGCAAGCTCGGTGATCTGGCGGTGGAGCTGGAACAGGAAGCCACCTTGCTGATCGACAGCCTGGAGCACGTGCCGGAAAGCGCGGCGACACCGGTGAGGGCGGTTCGATGAAGTTCACGGCACCGGAGAGCGATGACCTGGAAATCTCGGTCATTCCGCTGATCGACGTGATTCTGGTGCTGCTGATCTTCTTCATGGCGACGGCAACCTTCGACCAGAACTCGCGGATCAAGGTGGAGTTGCCCGAAGCCAGCAGCGACGCGACGCCGGCTGCCGATCAGGCGTTGATCGTGCAGATCGATTCCGAAGGGCGCTATTTCGTCAACAACAGCGAAGTCATCAATTCCCGTATCGAGACGCTGAAGTCGGCGCTGCAGCAGCAGGGCGGTGATCCGGCCAAGCAGTCGGTGGTGCTGCGAGCGGATGCGCGCACCCAGCATCAGGCGGTGGTGACGGCCATGGACGCGCTGGCACAGACCGGCTATCGCAATCTGTCGATAGCGACGGTGCGCGCCAGCGAGTCGCCGTGACCGAGGATCCGGGCAACCCGCGCCTGTATCGGCGCCTGCTGCCCTATGCCCGTCCGCATTGGCCGGTAGCCTTGGGTGCTCTGGCTGGCATGGTGCTCGAAGCCAGCGTCGCCGCAGGATTCACCGCGTTGATGCAGCCGCTGCTCGACGACGCCCTGGGGGCGCGCAATGCCAGCGTCATCGCCTGGCTGCCCTTTGCCATCATTGCGCTGTTCGTGGCCCGCGGCCTCGGTGTTTTCATCGGCGACTACGGCATGGCCTGGATCAGCCGGCGCATGATTGCCGATCTGCGGGCGCAGGTTTTCCAGCGCTACCTGGTGCTGCCTTCGCGCTTCTTTGCCGAACGCGCCAGCGGCGATGCGCTGTCGCGCCTGAGTTTTCAGGTCGAGCAGATCGGCCAGGCCTGTACCGAGGGCCTGAAGATCTGGGTGCTGGATTCGCTGATCATCATCGGCCTGTTGGGGGTGATGACCTGGTACAGCCCACAATTGACGCTGTCGGTGCTGCTGGCCGGGCCGGCCATTGCCCTGGTGGTGCGGCTGGTGTCCAAGCGCTATCGCGCCATCAGTCGGCGCATCCAGACCTCGGTGGCCGATGTCACCCAGATCGGGCAGGACGTGATCCTGGGCGAGCGCGAGATCAAGATCTACGGTGGCCAGCAGGACGAGGCCGAGCGCTTTTCCAAGGTCAACGAACACAATCGGCGCCAGCATCTGAAGGTGTCCGCCACCAATGCCATGAGTTCGGCGCTGGTGCAGATCCTGGCGGCCAGCAGTCTGGCGTTGGTGGTCTACGTGGCCACCCGGCCGGGCGAACTGGAACGCTTGACCCCCGGCGCCTTCACCGCCTTCATGACCGCGATGCTGGCGATCCTGCCCTCGCTGAAGCGGCTGACCAGCGCGCAATCGCTGATTCAGCGCGGGCTGGCGGCGGCCGAATCGGTGTTCTCCATCCTTGATGAGGCCGCCGAACCGGATCTGGGCACGCATGCGCCGGAGCGCGTGCGCGGCGAAATCCGTCTGGACGGCATCCGGCTGCGCTATCCCGGCCGCGAGGACTACGCCCTTGGCGGCATCGACCTGCACGTGGCTGCCGGCGAAACCGTGGCGCTGGTCGGTCGATCCGGCAGCGGCAAGAGCTCGCTGGTGGCCCTGCTGGCGCGCTTTCTGCACCCGGATTCGGGGCAGGTCAGCATCGACGGCGTGCCGCTCGACGATTACAGCCTGACCGCCCTGCGCCGGCAGCTGGCACTGGTCAGTCAGCAGATCGTGCTGTTCAACGACTCGGTGGCCCGCAATATTGCCTATGGCGATCTGCGCCGCAGTTCGCGGGCAGACATTGAGGCAGCGGCGCGTGCTGCCCATGCCTGGGAGTTCATCGAAGCGCTGCCACAGGGCCTGGACACCACCATCGGCGAGCGCGGCGCAGCACTGTCCGGCGGTCAGCGCCAGCGTCTGGCGATAGCCCGGGCGTTGCTCAAGAACGCGCCGATCCTGATTCTGGACGAAGCCACATCGGCCCTCGACAACACCTCCGAGCGCCAGGTACAGCAGGCACTGCGCAGCGCCATGAGTGGCCGCACCACCATCGTCATTGCCCACCGGCTGAGTACGGTCGAGCAGGCCGATCGCATCGTGGTCATGGACGAAGGGCGCATCGTCGAGCAGGGCAGCCACGCCGAGTTGCTGGCCCGGGGCGGCATGTACGCCCAGCTCTATCGCTCGCGCGAGGATGCGGTCGATGCCGATATCCCCTGAGCGGCTGCACTCGATCTGGTATGAGGGCGCTCCGGTACCCTGGTATCTGAAGGTCGGCAGCCTGGTCTACGGCGGCCTGCGTCTGCTGGTGCAGTTGCCCTGGCGGCTGCGCTTGCGGCGGCCACGGCAGCTGGAAGTGCCGGTCATCGTCGTCGGCAATCTCACGGTCGGCGGTACCGGCAAGACGCCGCTGGCCATCGCCCTGGTCGAGGCGCTGCGTGCAAAAGGCTATGGCGTCGGCGTGATCAGTCGCGGCTATGGCCGCAAGAGCAGCGGCGTCCGATTGGTTGATCGCGCCAGCACCGCTGCCGAAGTCGGCGACGAGCCCTTGCTGATCGCCCGCCTCAGCCAGGCCCCGGTGGCGGTCGGTGAGGACCGGGTGGCCGCGGCACAGCGGCTGATCGGCGTGGTCCCGCTGGACGTGCTGATTTCCGATGATGGTCTGGAACACATGGCGCTGCCGCGCTGCTGCGAGATCGTGGTCATCGATGGGCAGCGCGGTTTCGGCAATGGCCGGCTGCTGCCCGCCGGACCGCTGCGGGCGCCGCTCGGCCGATTGCGCAAAGTTCAGCTCAGGGTGCGCAATGGTGGCGATCCGCAGAGCGGTGAGTTGGCCATGACGCTCAAGGTCCGGGCCTTGCGCAAACTGGGATCGGGGCGACCGGAATCGCTGGACGACTGGCGCGGGCGCCAGGCCCACGTCATTGCCGGCACCGGCAATCCGGCGCGGGTGTTTGCCACGGTGCGCTCACTGGGCATAGCAGTGATCGAGCATGCCCTCCCTGATCATCATGACTACGCGCTATCGGGTTTGCCCGATTTCAACGACGGGCTGCCGTGCATCACCACGGAAAAGGACGCGATCAAGCTGAGGCCCGACTGCGGCTGGTATGTCATTGAAGTCAGGGCCGAACTGGATCCGCGGCTGGTGGCCGCAGTGACGGCATGCATCGAGGAACCGCGCTAAACATTACATTGGGTTACTTTACGACCGTCGTCCACAGCGATCAGACGTTAAGATGCAAGGCTTGCATCCATCCGGAGTCCAGTCATGCGCCAGTCGCCCCTGTTTCTGATCCTCGCCGCAGCCTTGACTCTGGGCGCCGATGTGTCCGCGCAGAGCAGCAGTGACACTTATGTCTGGGAGCGACCCGCCAGTACCGCGTCTGCCACTCTGGTCCTCACGGGCCCCAATGGACAGCGCGCCAGCGTCGACTTCGCCGCCGGTCAGGCCGTCAAGATCAACGCCTCGGTGCCAGGTCTGGGCAATCTGGCCAACGGCACCTGGAAGTGGTCGCTGGTGTTTGCGCCGCAGGTGACCGGCGCCCAGCGCCAGGCGGCCAGTCAGCAGCGTCAGGACGGCGCGACCGAGTTGCCGGCAGGCTGGCCGGTAGCGGTGTCTTCCCGGTCAGGCTTGTTCCTGATCCAGAACGGTCGCTTTGCGCCGATGGATCTGCAGGAAGTGAACAGCAATGGGTCCGCGAAGAGCGCTGCTGCCGGTACCGTGCCGGAGCGCGGCGGCAAGCGCGAGCTGGGCCTCAAGGATCAAGTGATTGCCGATGATCTGATTGTCCAGGGCAGTGCCTGCGTGGGTCTGGACTGCATCAACAACGAGAACTTCGGTTTCGACACCCTGCGGTTGAAGGAAAACAACACCCGGATCAATTTCGAGGACACGTCAACCACGGGGAGTTTCCCCACCAACGATTGGGAAATCACCGCGAATGACTCTGCCAACGGGGGCCTGAATTATCTGGCCTTCCTGGATCGGCAGACCGGGTTCCGGCCCTTCACGGTGGAAGCGGCGGCTCGGGCCAATGCGCTCTATGTCGACAGCACCGGCCGTATCGGTGTGGGTACCGATGCACCCGTGCTGGATGTGCACATCAATACCGGCAATACGCCCAGCGTTCGCCTGGATCAGGATGCTTCTGCAGGATTCT
The DNA here is from genome assembly GCA_022841325.1 of Lysobacterales bacterium. Classification (GTDB taxonomy): domain Bacteria; phylum Pseudomonadota; class Gammaproteobacteria; order Xanthomonadales; family SZUA-5; genus JADKFD01. Next base: position 21,350 of record JALHRS010000006.1, read on the forward strand.
CCGCCCAGGTCTGGGATGTTGCTGGCAACGAAGCCAACTTCTTCGTGCGCGATGCCACCAACGGCTCGCGCCTGCCCTTCCGCATCCGGCCCGGCGCACCGACCAGCAGCATCGACATCACGGCCAATGGCGAAGTCGGAATCGGAATGGCCGGCGCCTCGGCGGCCCTGCAGGTCCGTCGCAACAGCGCTTTTGCCGGCAGCTTCCTGCGCATCGATCTGCCGGATGATTCCAATCCGGCCACCGAGGAGCGTCGCCTGGAACTCGACAACAGCGGCAATTTGTTCGTCGGCGGCACCATCACCCAGCTGTCCAGCCGCTACAGCAAGGAGAACTTTGTCGCCGTCGCCGGCACTGAGCTGCTCTCGCGGCTGCGCCAGTTGCCGATCTTCAGCTGGAACTACATCAAGACCAGCGATGGCGATCGCCACATCGGGCCGGTGGCCGAGGATTTCTATCGCACCTTCGGCTTTGGCACGAGCGAACGCTCGCTGGCGCCGGCGGACATGGCCGGTGTGGCTCTGGCGGCCAGTCAGGCGCTGAGCGCCGAGATCGACAAGCGCGATCAGCGTATTGCCGAACTGGAAGCTCGCCTGGAGCGGCTGGAAGCGGCGCTACTGCGTTCTGACGCCCCCGCGAACTGAGGGGCGCGGTCATGCGCTCCCTCGCTTCCATGGTGGCCAGCACAGCGTTGGCATTCGTGGCTCTGCTGGTGGCCAGTCCGGCCTCGGCACAGCTGTACGCCCTGAATTACGACCGCAGCACCGGCAGCACGACATTGGCGATGGTCAATCCCGCCGACGGCTCGCTGACCGACCTCGGCACGGGTGCGCCCGCCTGTTGCGAAGTGGCGATGAGTGCCAATGCCTTCGATCCCTTCGCGCAGGAGCTCTACGCTTTCGGGCCGAGCGCGTCCGATCCGTCGATCAGCGTGCTCTATCGCTTTGACGCCATCACCGGCGCCGGCACACTGGTGGGCAGCGTGTCCCTGCCCGGACGCATCGTCGGCGCCGCCTTCGAGCAGAGCACCCAGCGCCTGCTGGCATTGCGTCGGATGTCAGCCACGCAACTCGATCTCATCGCCATCAATACCAGCGATGCCAGCGCGACGGTCGTCAATTCAGGGCTGGCCGACTGCTGCGATCTGATGCCCGGTGCCGTGGCCGAGCGCAACGGGGTTTTCTATCTGGTCGGTCGCGTTCGCGGAGGCGTCAATCCCCAAAGCCTGATCGGGCTGGATGCCAACTCGGCCACGGTGACGCAATTGCCGCTGGCGTCGGAGCTGGTGGCCCTGGTCAAGGATCGCGACTCCAATGTGCTGTATGGCTTGCAGCAACAGCGCACGGCTGTCGCGCCCATCACCTACAGCCTGCAACTGGTCAGCGTCGATACCGCGAGCGCGGCGCTGACGCCGGTAGGGCCAGCCGTTGCCAACTGCTGCGCCATCGCGCCGGACACGGTTGCCATCAGTGGAGGAGCGCTGCGCGCTATCGCCACACGCGTGGGCATGAGCGGCCATGATCTGATGTCCCTGGATCTGGTCACTGGCGCAGCCAGCTTCAGTTCGGCCCCGATGGCTGCGAGCCGGATCGTCAACGGCCTGTTTGACCAGATCAAGGGTCTGCTGGCATCCACGACGACGACCCTGTCGATCGCACCAAACCCGGTCATCGTGGGACAGCCCTACACGGTCACCGCCACGGTAACGTCGATGGGCGGCACGCCCACCGGCACGGTACAGGTCTACGACGGCAATGGCGGTCAGTGTCTGATCACCTTGCCGGCGACCAGTTGCCAGCTCAGCTCGTCGGTGGTCGGCACCTTGACCATCGTGGCCGACTATGGCGGCGATGCCAACTTCGCCGGCAGTGGTGCCATAGCCTCGCAAATCGTCGAGCGCGCTCCCAGCACCACCCAGATCACCAGCGTCGTGCCCTCGCCCAGTACCATCGGACAGGCCTACACTGTCAGCGTCAGCGTCACCGGTTTCGGCACGCCGACCGGCGATGTGGCCGTCGATGACGGCGCCGGGGCCATGTGCACGATCACCTTGCCGGCGAGCAGTTGCATGCTGACCTCGAGCACCGCCGGCACGCTCACGATCACAGCCAGCTATCCGGGCGACACGCTGAATCTGCCGAGCAGCACGACAGCGCCGCATGAAGTGCTGCGCTCGCCATCGGTGACCACCATCACCGGCATTGTGCCGGCGGGTAGCAGCGTGGTCGGAACAGCCTATGCGGTCAGCGTCAGCGTGACCGGCTTCGGCACCCCGGTAGGCAATGTGATCATCGACGATGGCAGTGGTGCCACCTGCACGGTGGTCCTGCCGGCAATCAGCTGCAATCTGACGTCGAACACGGCTGGTGCCAAGACCATCACCGCCAACTACAGTGGTGATGCCGACAATGCGCCGAGCAGTGACACCGAGCCGTACACGATTGATCGCGCCGCCTCGACCACGACCATCGTCAGCGTGATGCCAGCGCCAGGCACCGTCGGTCAGCCCTACGCGGTCAGCGTCACGGTCACCGGATTCGGCACGCCTGCAGGAACCGTGATCGTCGACGACGGCAGTGGGCCGAGTTGCAGCATCGTGCTGCCGGCGACGTCCTGCAACCTGACTTCGGTCACCGCCGGCGCCAAGACACTCACCGCCAACTATGGCGGCGATGTCAATAATCTGCCGTCAGCCGGGACCGGGGCGCAGACGGTGAATCCGGCACCGACGACCACCGCTCTGGGCGCCCAGCCGAATCCGGCGATCGTGGGCCAGAACGTGGTGCTGACCGCGACCATTACTGGTGGTGTCAATCCGGGTGGCACGGTGGCCTTCCTCGACGCAGGCAATCCGATCGCCGGGTGTGCCGCCGTCGCGGTCAGTGCTGCCGCCGCCAACTGCAGCACCAGCTTCACCCCGCAAGGTACCCGCAACCTGAGCGCGAACTACTCCGGCGATGCCAACAACCTGGCTTCGAGCGGCGCGCTCGCGCTGCCGGTGGAGCGGGTGCCGACCACCACCGTGCTCACGGTGATGCCGGCGGCCGTGGTGGTCGGTGAGCCGGTCACGCTCTCGGTCACCGTGTCGGGAGGCGTGCCGCCGCTGTCCGGCACCGTCAGCATCACTGCCAACGGCGCGCCGCTGCCGGTGTGCCAGGCGATGTCGCTGGATGCCAATGGCCAGGTGCAGTGCATGGCGGTCTTCGCCGACTTCAATGTCTATCAACTGGTGGCGAGCTATTCGGGCGATGTCGATGATCAGCCGTCGGTGGGTGCGGCCTCGGTCACGGTCACCGCGATCCCGGTGCCGGCGCTGAACCGGCTCGGCTTGCTGCTGCTGGGACTGGCGTTGATAGCGGTTGTCGTTCTGCCGGGGGTTCGACGCCAGCTCTGAGCAAACCATGCGCTACGCCCGTCTTGCCGCGATCTTGATCTGCCTCGCACCCGGAACGGCTCCGGGTGCCGGGCAGGGCGGCAGCTGGGGTTTCGTCGATGTGACCACGGCTGCAGGGGCCAGTTCGCAATTCCGCTTCCAGTTTGGCTACGCCGAAACCCGCGACATGATGCCGGCCGGGGTTGCTGCCGGTGACATCGACAATGACGGTGATATCGACCTGATCATCCCGCAGGGCGACTACCTGCCGTTGCGGGTCTTGCGCAATCTCGGCAACGGCAGCTTCCAGTCGGTGGCGGCCCAGGTGGGTCTGAACCTCAGCGCTGATGTGGCGGCAGGCGCGCTGCTGGCCGACCTCGACAACAATGGCCACCTGGATCTGGTACTGACCGGCTTGCGCGGCTTCGGTACCCGCCTGTATCTGAACCAGTCGGGCCAGTACACCGAGGCCACTGCTGCCTGGGGACTTTCCGGGTCAACCATCGATGCCTATTCGGCGGCCGCGGGTGATATCGACCATGACGGCTGGCTGGATCTGGCCGTCAGCCACTGGGACAACCGCACTGGCGCTGCTCCCACCAGCGGACACCTGTGGCGCAATTCCGGATCCGGATTTATCGATATCGATGTCAGCAGCGGCATCAGCGTGGCCTACGCCGGCCCTGATTACAGTTTCAGTCCACACCTGATCGATTTTGACGACGATGGTGACGTCGATCTGCTGATGGCCAGTGACTTTGGCACCACCAAGGCCTTCCGCAATCTGGGCAACGGTCAGTTCCAGATGCTCGATCCGCTGCTGTTCGATGATGAGAACGGCATGGGTGCCGATGTCGGCGATTATGACAACGACGGCGATCTCGACTGGTTCGTCAGTTCGATCTACGACCCGGCCGGCGTGCCGGTGGCGGGGCAGGGCATCACCGGCAACCGGCTCTATCGCAACGATGGCAATGGCGTGTTCGTCGACGTCAGCGCCGCCGCCGGCGTGCGTCAGGGCTACTGGGGCTGGGGCAGCTGCTTTGCCGATTTCAATCAGGATGGCTGGCTGGACATCTTTCATGTCAACGGCATGCCTTTCGGCAACCATCCGGTGTTCAATGCCGATCCCAGCCGCTTGTTCATCAGTCAGGGCGATGGCACCTTTGTCGAGCAGGCGCTGGCACTGGGCATCAATGACACCGCCCAGGGCCGCGGGATCGCCTGTTTTGACTACGATCGCGATGGCGACATCGACATCTACATCGCCAACAATGAAGGCAACGGCCGCCTTTATCGCAACGATGCACCGGCTGGCCGTCACGGTCTGGGCGTGAGGCTGCGCACTGGCGGCGCCAATACCCAGGCGGTGGGCGCGCGGCTGCGGCTGCGCCTGGGTGGGCAGACGCAAACCCGGGTGTTGATCGCCGGCAGTCACTTTCAGTCCTCCAGCCCCACCGAGGCCCATTTCGGGCTGGGTACGGCAAGCCGGGCGGACGCGCTGGAAATCGAATGGCCCGATGGTCGCACCACCTGTATCGCCGAGCCGGATGCCCAGCCGCTGCTGACCGTGGATGACCCGGACCGGGTGTTCGCCACGCGCGATTGAACACGGCGCGGGCTATACACTGGGGCATGCCAATTCCGACCATTGCCTGCTGATGAGCACCCGTCTTGCCACCGCGAGGGATCTGGCGGCGGTACACGCCATCTACGCCGACCCGCAGATCGCCGCCTGGCTCGGACGAGTACCGATGTCGCTGCACGACTTCGAGCCCTTGTTCGACGATCTGTGCGCGCGCCCTAGTTTCCAGGTCTGGGAACTGGACGGCGTGGTCGTCGGCTTCCACCATCTCAGTCTGCTGGTCAGCGCCGCCAGCATCAGTGCCTACCTCAGCACCATCGCCCTGGCGCCTGGGCATCAGCGCAAGGGCCTGGCGCGGCAGGTGCTGGGCGGGTTGATCGAGGAACTGAAACGCGGCGGTGTGGCGCGCATCGATCTGATCGTCGACAGCCGCAATCGACGTGCGATTGCCTGCTACCAGAAGCTGGGCTTCGTCATCGAACGCACACTGAGCCGCTGTGCCCCGCAAGCGGGCCAGATGCGCGAGGTTTCCGATCACTACATGGGCCTGTCGCTGCGCCAGTCAAAGTAGGCGTGGGTGCCACACAGCGACTCTCCCGCGCCTTTCTCGCTGTCGCAGGTCCAGACTTGTCTGGACGCTTTTCGTCCTTCGCTGTCGTAGGTCCAGACTCGTCTGGACGCTTTTCCTCCATCGCTGTCGTAGGTCCAGACTTGTCTGGACGCTTTTCGTCTTTCGCGGCCGAAGCGTCCAGACGCGTCCGGACCCGCCTTGGCCATGGCCTGTGCGGAGGCGCCGATGCCCCGTGCAGACACGGCATCCACCGCTCCCCGACCACACCTGGACCTTGGTCCAGCGCCGGCAGGATCATGAATACGTTTGCACCTGCGCCGCAGTTTCGGGCGCGGCCTTTAAGCTGCCCGGGGCAGCCTGAGGCAGGCTCGCGGGCTGTTGCCCTGCGGCTGTCGGCCAGCTGTTGCCGGTCCCGTTTGCGCCTGGAGATGCGCGACATCCATTCCTCAGCCAGAGAGCGAGCGCTGCATGACCGAAGTTGTTGAAACTCCCATCACGCCCTCGCTGAGCGACGCGCTCCGGACTCGTCTGGCACAGCAGCCCCTGGCCGCGGGTGCCTCCCGCGAGCAGCATCGCCTGGCCCTGTTCCGGGCCCTGGCCGACGTCTGCCGCGATGCCCTGCTGGCGCGCTGGGGGCGTACCCAGATCGAGGACGCCGCGGCGGTGGCGGCGGGTCAGGCGCGACGCGTGCATTATCTGTCGATGGAGTTTCTGCTCGGGCGTGCGCTGGGCAACGCGATGGCAGCCTTGTCCTGCGTCGAGACCCTGCGCGAGTTGCTGGCGGGGCTGGGTCTGGAGCTGGCCGACGTGCTGGAAGGTGAGGTCGATGCCGCCCTGGGCAATGGTGGTCTGGGTCGCCTCGCGGCCTGCTTTCTGGATTCCTTCGCCGAAGTCGGTTTGCCGGCTTTCGGCTATGGCCTGCGCTACCGCTACGGCATGTTTGCCCAGCGTATCCAGGACGGTCGTCAGATCGAAGTGCCCGACGACTGGCTGCGCTCCGGCAATCCCTGGGAGGTGCCTCGCCCGGATCTGCAGTACGTGGTCGGTTTCGGCGGGCGGGTCCATGCCGAAGGCGATGGCCGCTACTGGACGCCGGCGCAGCGCATCCTTGCCCGGGCCTATGATTTCATCGTTCCCGCGCACCACAGCGAGCGTGTGGCCACGCTGCGGCAATGGCATGCCGAAGCCAGCGAGAGCATCGATTTCGGTGCTTTCTGCCGGGGTGACTACCAGGCAGCGGCGCAGCACCGGCTGGACGCCGATGTGCTCAACTGGGTGCTGTATCCGGATGACAGTACCGAAGCCGGCCGCGAACTGCGCCTGAAGCAGGAGGCCTTCCTGGTGTCCGCGTCGCTGCAGGATCTGATTGCGCGACACCTGCAGGAGGGTGGGGCCATTGCCCAGCTGGGGCAGCGCAACGCCATCCACCTCAACGACACCCACCCGGCGCTGGCACCGGCTGAATTGATGCGGCTGCTGCTGGATGAGCATGGTCTGGACTGGGACGAGGCCTGGCGCATCACCCGGCAGGCCTTGTCCTACACCAACCACACGCTGTTGCCCGAGGCCCTGGAAACCTGGCCGGTGAGTCTGTTCGAGCGCTGGCTGCCGCGGCATCTGGAAGTGATCTACCAGATCAACGAACAGCTGCTGGCCGAGGTGCGCCGTCGCTTCCCCGGCGACGAAGCGCTGGTGCAGCGGATCTCGCTGATCGACGAAGGCCACGGCCGGCGTATCCGCATGGCCGGCCTCGCCATCGTCGCCTCGCACAGGATCAATGGCGTGGCCGCGCTGCATTCGCGGTTGATGGTACAGACCATCTTTGCCGACTACGCCCGGCTTTATCCCGAGCGTTTCTTCAACGTGACCAACGGGGTCACGCCGCGGCGCTGGCTGCAGCAGGCCAATCCCTCGCTGTCGGCGCTGCTCGACGAGGCCATCGGCGACGGTTGGCGGCGCGATCTGGAACAGTTGGCCAGACTGCGCCCGCTGGCCGGCGATGCCCAGCTGCAAGCCCGTTTTCTGGCGGTCAAGCAGGCCAACAAGCAGCGCCTGTCGAGGCTGATTCGACGCGACCTCGGCCCCTTCGTCCAGGCCGACAGCCTGTACGACGTGCAGATCAAGCGCATCCACGAGTACAAGCGGCAGCTGCTGAACCTGCTGCATGTGGTGTCGCGCTATCAGGCCATTCTGGAGCAGCCCGCCGGTATCGATGGCCAGCCCTGGGTGCCGCGCACGGTGATCATCGCCGGCAAGGCGGCGTCGGCCTATCGCATCGCCAAGCAGATCATCCAGCTCGCCCATGACATCGCCCGCGTCGTCAACAGCGATCCGCGCGTGGCCGGTCGGCTGAAGCTGGTGTTTCTGCCCAACTACGGGGTCAGCCTGGCCGAAACGATCATTCCGGCCACCGATCTGTCCGAGCAGATATCCACCGCGGGCACCGAGGCCTCGGGCACCGGCAACATGAAGTTCACCATGAACGGCGCGCTGACCATCGGCACCTGGGACGGCGCCAACATCGAAATGGCCGAGGCCATCGGCGTTGGCGACGTCTTCGAGTTCGGTCTGCGCGTCGAACAGCTGGCAGGATTGCGCGCGACCGGCTACGACCCCAGCCTGAACGTCGAGCAGGATCTGCGCCTGCGACGGGTGCTCGATGCCATCGCCGGCGGCAGTTTCTCGCCCGGCGAGCCGGCCCGCCATCGCGATCTGGTGGACAGTCTGCGGCAGCGCGACCGCTATTTTCTGCTGGCCGACTTCGATGACTATCTGCAGGCGCAGGCGCGCGTCGATGCGCTGTATGCCGATCCGCAGGCCTGGGCGGCCTGCGCGCTGCGCAATATCGCCGGCATGGGCCGGTTCTCCGCCGATCGCAGCGTGCGCGACTACATCGAGCAGGTCTGGTCGCCCGCGGCCCTGAATCGCAGCGGTCTGTTGCGGGCCATGCCGCACCATGCTTGATCAGGACCAGCGCCAGGCCCTGCTGGGCGCCCGCCATCGCGATCCCTTCGCGGTGCTCGGGCTGCACGCTGACGGGCGTGGCCAGTGGTGGCTGCGGGCTCTGTTGCCGGGTGCCAGCCGTGTAGCGGTGCAGTTGGCAGCCAGTGGCCAGACTCTGGTTGAACTGAGCGCTGGCGAGGGCGGCTGGTTCGAAGGCCGGATCCCGCGTCGCCGCAAGCGCTTCGACTACCGGCTGGCGGTGCAGTGGCAGGATGGCAGTGCCGGTGTCCATGCCGATGCCTATGCCTATGGTGCGCTGATTTCCGATGAGGAACTGCGGGCGCTGCGCAGCGGCGAACATCTGCGGCCCTATCAGGTGCTGGGGGCGCATCCGCTGCAGGTCGCTGAGGTCGATGGCGTGCGCTTCGCCGTGTGGGCACCAAATGCCCGGCGGGTCAGCGTGGTCGGCAGTTTCAATGGCTGGGACGGCAGGCGTCACCCGATGCGTCTGCGCCATGATGCCGGCATCTGGGAGATCTTCATTCCGCATGTCGCTGCAGGCGATCTGTACAAATACGAGATCGTCGGCGCTGACGGCCAGCTGTTGCCACTGAAGGCCGATCCCTATGCCTTCGCCGCGCAGCTGCGCCCGGACACTGCCAGTCGGGTCAGTGGCCTGCCCGAGCCGCGGACTTTGCCGGCAGGCCGGGCCGAAGCCAACCAGCGGCTGGCGCCGATCAGTATCTACGAAGTACATGCGCCGTCCTGGCGCCATGGCGCGGGGGCTTTCCCGAGCTGGGATGAACTGGCGGCCACGCTGCCGGCTTATGCCGCGGATCTGGGATTTACCCATATCGAGCTGTTGCCGGTCAGCGAATATCCTTTCGATGGCTCCTGGGGCTATCAGCCGCTGGGGATGTACGCGCCGAGCTCGCGCTTCGGCGATCCTGACGGTCTGGTCCGCTTTGTCGAGGCCTGTCATGCCCGGGGACTGGGACTGCTGCTGGACTGGGTGCCGGCGCATTTCCCCGCCGATGCTCATGGTCTGGCCCAGTTCGATGGCAGCGCGCTCTACGAATACGCCGATCCGCGTGAGGGCTTCCACCGCGACTGGAACACGCTGATCTACAACTTCGGTCGCACCGAGGTGGCCAGCTTTCTGGGGGGCAGCGCGCTGTACTGGCTGGAGAGCTTTGCCGTCGACGGCCTGCGCGTGGATGCGGTGGCGTCGATGCTCTATCGCGACTACTCGCGTCAGGCCGGCGAGTGGATACCGAACCAGCACGGCGGCCGCGAAAACCTGGAAGCGATCGCGCTGCTGCGCAATCTGCATGTGCAGCTGGGCACGGAATGCCCGGGCAGCATCACGCTGGCCGAGGAATCCACGGCTTTTCCGCAAGTGACGGCGCCCACCTACGCCGGCGGTCTGGGTTTCCATTTCAAATGGAACATGGGCTGGATGAACGACACGCTGCGCTACATTGCCGAAGATCCGGTGCACCGGCGCTGGCACCACGACAAGCTCAGCTTCGGCCTGGTCTATGCCTTCAGCGAGAACTTCGTACTGCCGATTTCGCACGACGAGGTGGTGCACGGCAAGGGCTCGATGCTGGCGAAGATGCCCGGCGACGAATGGCAGCGTTTTGCCAATCTGCGCGCCTACTACGGCTTCATGTGGGGCCATCCGGGCAAGAAGCTGCTGTTCATGGGCCAGGAGTTTGCCCAGCCGCAGGAATGGAATCACGACCAGGCGCTGCCCTGGCATCTGCTCGAAGATCCGCGCCATGCCCAGGTGCAGCGTCTGATCGGCGATCTCAATCGCCTCTATCGGGCGCAGCCGGCGCTGCATCGACTGGATTGTGAGGCGGCCGGATTCCAGTGGTTGATTGCCGACGACAGCGCCTTGTCGGTCTATGCCTGGGCCCGTCTTGACGGCGCCGGTGCCGTGGTCATCGTGGTCTGCAATTTCACGCCGGTGCCGCGCCATGATTACCGCTTGCCGCTGCCCGAAGGCCTGCACCACTGGCGCGAAGTGCTGAACACCGACTCGGCCCATTACGGTGGCAGTGACTGTGGCAACGCTGGCCAGGTGCTTGCCGCCGAGCCGGTGGCCAGCCATGGCCGCAGCCATTCCCTGAGCCTGAGTCTGCCGCCGCTGGCCACGCTGTTCCTGCTGCCGGCATGAACGTGAGACTGCCAGATACCCTGTTGCGCGGCCGGGCCGAACCTTTCGGGGCAAGGGTCTGCGCCGAGGGCGTGAATTTCTCGCTGTGGTCGGAGAATGCGACACGGGTCGAGCTCTGCGTGTTCGACAGCAGCGGCACTCGTGAGCTTCGCCGCTATCCGCTGCAGGCCGAGGAAGCTGGCGTGCACTGCGGCTTCCTGCCGGGTATCGGTGCCGGACTGGTCTATGGCTATAGAGCCCATGGCGCTTTTGCCCCGGAACAAGGCCATCGCTTCAACCCGAACAAATTGCTGCTGGATCCCTGGGCCCGCGAGATCGTCGGCCGCTTTCGCTGGCGCGACAGCCACTACGGCTACACGCTCGGTCATCCGGATGGCGCCCGCTCCTTCGATACCCAGGACAATGCCATCCATGCCCTGAAGGCGCGGGTGGCCGAGCCCATCGCTGCGCTGGCCGGCGCGCGTCCGCGCCACCGGGTGACCGATCTGGTGCTGTACGAAGTCCACGTCAAGGGCTTCTCGATGCAGTTTCCGGGCATGCCTGACGATCTGCGCGGTCGCTATGCGGCTCTGGCGCACCCGCTGGCAATCGCCCACTTCCATCGGCTCGGCGTCAACGCGCTGGCGCTGATGCCGGTGCACTACGCCATCAGCGAGGCGGCGCTCAGTCGTGGCGGCCGAGTCAACTACTGGGGCTACAACACCCTGGGATTCTTCAGTCCGGATCCGCGCCTGGGCGCTGCCGCGGCTGATCCGACCGCCCTGATCGCCGAATTTCGCGAGATGGTGACAGCCCTGCACGCGGCCGGCATCGAAGTCATTCTGGACGTGGTCTACAACCACACCGCCGAGAGCGATGAGCTGGGACCGACCTTGAGCTTTCGTGGCCTGGACAATGCGCACTGGTACCGCACGCTGGCCGATGATCGCAGCCGCTGCGAGAACTGGAGTGGCTGTGGCAACACGCTGAACCTGGCCCACCCGCGGGTCACCCAGTTCGTGCTGGATTCGCTGCGCTACTGGGTGGAAACCATGGGCGTGGACGGCTTCCGCTTCGATCTGGCCACGGTGCTCGGTCGCAACGACCACGGCTTCGACACCCACGCTGCCTTCTTCGTTGCCCTGCAGCAGGACCCGCTGCTGGCCGGCGTTCATCTGATTGCCGAGCCCTGGGATTGCGGCCCGAACGGCTATCAGCTGGGGCGATTCCCCGGCCGCTTCCTCGACTGGAACGATCGCTTCCGCGACAGTGTGCGCCGTTACTGGCTGCCCCGCAGCAGCGGCCGCCGCAGCAGTCGCGGTGAGTTCGCGCGGCGCTTCTGCGGTTCCAGCGATCTCTTCCATCACGGTCTGCGGCAGCCGCAGGCCAGCGTCAATTTCGTCAGCGCGCACGACGGTCGAACCCTGGCCGATGTGGTTTCCTACGCGGCCAAGTACAACCAGGCCAATGGCGAGGACAACCGCGATGGTCGCAATGACGAGCCAGCCGACAATTTCGGTATTGAAGGCTACACCACCGATCCGCTGGTGAGCTTGCAGCGCCGTCGCGTGCGCCGCGCACTGCTGGCGACGCTGCTGTTGGCGCAGGGCACGCCGATGTTGCTGGCCGGTGACGAGCACGGCAACAGTCAGCGCGGCAACAACAACGCCTACTGTCAGGACAATCCGCTGGCCTGGCTGGACTGGAACGCCGATGACGACGATTCTGCCCTGGTTGGCGCATTGCTGGCACTGAGGCGGCGCCATGCATTGCTGCGGCATCCACACTGGTTTGCCGACGCCGCCGACAAGCAGCAGGCGCGCGTGCGCTGGCTGACACCCAGCGGTCGCGACATGAGCGTGAGTGACTGGCACGACACTGATCAGCGTGCCTTCGCCTGCGAGATGCTGCCCGCGGGCGCTGATCAGGCCGAGCTTTGTCTGATGTTCAATCCGGCACCCGTCGAACACGAATTTGCGCTGTCCACCGAGGGCTGGTGGCTGTGTCTGGACAGCAGCGGCGAGCGCCTGCCGCTGCCATCAGAGGGGCCCGCGCTGAACCCGGTCCCGGTCTTTGTTTCCACCCTGCTGGTGCCCGCGCATGCGCTGCTGGTGCTGGCTCGTATTGATGTGCCCGAGGGTCTGCAATGATCGATCTACACCAACGCAGTTCCGGCGTGCTCCTGCACCTGAGTTCATTGCCCGGTCCCCACGGCATCGGTGATTTCGGGCCCGATGCCTTTCGCTTCGTCGACTGGCTGGCGGCCTCCGGGCAGCGTCTGTGGCAATGGCTGCCGATCAATCCCATCGGCCCCGGCGATTCGCCCTACCAGAGCGTCAGTGCTTTCGCCGGCAGTCCGCTGATGGTGGCGCTGGAACCGCTGGTGCAATCGAGCTGGCTGCCGGCGCCGACGCCGCCCGAAGGCGGATTCGATCCGCAGCGGGTGGATTATTCCCGGGTGGTGCCCTGGCGCCTGGCGCAGTTGCGCCTGGCCGCCGCCGGCTTCGAGGCCAGGGCGGGCGCTGCCGATCGCGCTGCCTTCCAGCGCTGGTGCGCAGAGCAGGCCCACTGGCTGGATGACTACAGCCTGTTCATGGCGCTGGAAGCCGCGCACCAGGGCAGTGCCTGGTGGTTCTGGGCGGCCGAACTGCGCGATCGCGAGCCCGCCGCACTGGCCGCCGCGCGCAAGACACACGCGCCGGAAGTGCGCTTCTGGCAGTTCGTGCAATGGTGTTTTGATACTCAGGCGATGGCGCTCAAGGCCTATGCCAACGCCCGCGATGTCGCGCTGATGGGCGATCTGCCGATCTTCATCGCCCATCACAGCTCGGATTGCTGGGCGCGACCGGATCTGTATTTCCTGGATCAGGACTTCCAGCCCACGGTGGTTGCCGGATGCCCTCCCGATGCGATGGCACCGACCGGCCAGCGCTGGGGCAATCCGTTGTATCGCTGGGATCGCATGGCGGCCGAGAATTACCGCTGGTGGACCGCGCGCCTGCGCCGGGCCCTGCACCAGGCCGATGTCTTCCGCATCGACCATTTCCGGGGCTTTGCCGGCTACTACGAGATTCCCGCCAGTTGTCCGACCGCCGAGGAGGGCGTCTGGGTGGCGGGTCCGGGCAAGGCGCTGTTCGATGCCATCGGTGCCGAGCTCGGCGAGTTGCCGATCGTGGCCGAGGACTTGGGTCTGATCACGCCGGATGTGGTGGAACTGCGCGATGGTTGTGGCTTCCCCGGCATGAAGATCCTGCAGTTCGGCTTTGGCAGCGATGCCAGGGACGAGTTCCTGCCGCACAACTGGGATCGCCATTTCGTCGCCTATACCGGCACCCACGACAATGACACCGTGCGCGGCTGGTGGAACCAGGCCAGCGAGCGCGAGCGCGCCTACGCCGGCAGCTATCTGGCAGCCGGAGAGCACGATGTGCACTGGGCCATGATCCGCGCCTGCTGCAACTCGGTGGCCAACATCGCCGTGTGCCAGTTTCAGGACGTGCTGGGGCTGGACAGCGCCCATCGCATGAACATCCCGGGTACCGTCGGCGCCCACAACTGGAGCTGGCGCTTCCGCTGGGACATGGTCGGCCCCGAGCCTTCCCGCGTGCTCGGCCTGATCACCGCCGCCAGCGGTCGCGGACCCTTCCATCTGCTGCGCTTGCCGGGCTGCGAGGGCCAGGTATTGATGAGCTCGAAGGCAGCCTAGGGGTACAGCTCGGCAGGGCCAGCGCTGGCCGAAAACGGGGCGCGTGGAGGCCGGCCCGGAGCGGCCTTGAGGAGGGACGCGCGCCTGCGCGGCCGCTCCTGATTTGCAGGCAAGGCAGCGCGGGGCCGCAGCGTCGCATCCTCCACGGATGCGATCTGTAGCTTCCCGTCGAAGGTCTCACGCGGAGACGCGGAGAACGCGGAGAGGCAGACAAGGCAATGAACCCTCGGCGTCATTGCGACCCTGGACTTGATCCGGGGGAAGCAATCCAGACGCAGATCTGCACAGGCACTGGATTGCTTCGTCGCTGCGCTCCTCGCAATGACGCGTCAGCAACTTACGATATGGGTACATGGAAATGGCCGTAGCGCGGCTCCGGCGCGCGTGGACCCGCTCAAGCGCCAACCGGTCGTCGCGCCGGCAGCCGCGGCGCCGGGGGACGGCAGAGCGCCGGGCGCCTCGCGTGTATGGATCGTGGCTCGATCAAGGCCTGCTGACGCGAAGGACCCGGCCTACGCCACGGACCACCCGCGCTGACGTGGGCAGCAGACAGCCCTACAGGCGATCCAGAAAACGCGAAATCACCGGCGCGAAGCGGGGGATGTCGACCAGGAAGGCGTCGTGGCCCTGGATCGAGGGCAGGGCCTGGTAATCGACTTCGGCGCCGGCTTCGGTCAGGGCCTCGGCGATCTCCTCCTGTTGCTCCACCGGGAACAGGATGTCGGTGGAGACGCCGATGACCAGCGCCTTCTCGACCGCCATGCGTCTGCAGCCGGCCTCCACGCTACCGCCGTAGTCGGCCAGATCGAACCAGTCCATGGCTCGCGACAGGTACAGATAGCTCAGCGGATCGAAGCCGCCGGACCAGCGCCGGGCGTGGGCGTCGAGATAGGATTCGATCTGGAACTCGCTGGCGAAGGGATCGGCGTCGCGCTCGCTCAGGCGTTCGCGGCCGAAGCGTTCGCGCCATTCCAGCGGCGAGCGGTAGGTGGCCACGCCCAGTTTGCGCGCCAGCCCCATGCCGCTGGAGACATCGGCGGCGTGGTCATAATTGCCGTTGGCAAAGCCGGGATCGGCGCGCACGATCTGGCGCTGCAGGGAGCGCAGTGCGATCGCAAAGGCCGATGAGCGCGCGGCGCAGGACATGATGATCAGATTCGGCACCAGCGGTGGATGCCGCAGCGCCATCGCCTGCGCGGTCATGCCGCCCATGCTCGGGCCGACCACGGCCAGCAGACGTTCGATGCCCAGTGCCCGGGCCACCGCGGCGGCGCCATCGGCCACATCCTCGATGCTGATCGACGGGAAGCGCAAGCGATAGGGCAGGCCGTCATCCGGATGCGGCGAGGCCGGGCCGGTAGAGCCCTTGCAGCTGCCCAGGGAATTGACGCAGATGATGAAGTAGCGTTCGGTATCGAAGCTGCGATCGCGACCGATCATCGGCTCCCACCAGCCCGGGGTCGGATCCTTGGGGTTCGAGGCGGCGTGGGCGCTGGGCGACATGCCGGTGACGATCAGAATGGCGTTGTCCCGCGCCGGCGACAGCGTGCCCCAGGTCTCGTAGGCGATGACTGCCTCGCGCAACTCGCCGCCACGCAGCAGCGGCATCGGCGAGGGCAGGGCGACAAATTGAGCGGCACCGGACATAGGCAACATTGCGGTCTGGGGCGGGCATCATAACCAGAACCGTCACGGATCAGAGCCCGGACAGCGATGTATGCCAACTCAGCAAGGATCCAGACGCCGCAATCCGGGCCGCATCCGCGCCTGCTGGAGGTGGTCGAGCGGCATCGCCGCCATGCCTATCAGCGGCCTCACGCCGAACATTCACTGGCGGCCTTCGAGCGCCTGCAGCAGTGGCTGGCGGCACATCCGGGCCGTCAGCTGATTCTGGACAGCGGCTGCGGTACCGGTGCCAGCACGGCCGGCCTGGCCCAGCGCTTTCCCGAATGCGGCGTGCTCGGTATCGACCAGTCGGCTGCGCGCCTGGGTCGGGCCGGCGTCGAGCCCGGCAATGCCCTGAGATTGCGGGCGCCGCTGGAAGATCTGTGGCGACTGATGCTGGTACAGGGCATCCGCCCGCTGCGTCATTGCCTGTGGTATCCCAACCCATGGCCCAAGCCCGAACATCTGCGGCGGCGCTGGCACGGACATCCGGTTTTTCAGCAGTTGCTGGCGCTGGGTGGCGCGCTGGAACTGCGCAGCAACTGGCGCCTGTACGTGGATGAATTCGCACTGGCGCTGCAAGCCTGTGGCCATCAGGGCATCATCAGCGCGATCGCCGCCAGCGAAGAGCCGGTGAGTCCCTTCGAGCGCAAGTATCGTGACTCGGGCCATGAATTGTGGCGGCTGTCGGTGGAATTGAGTTGAGCGGCAGCCAACGGGATGCCGGGGAGGGAAGGACTTGCGAATACTGGTAGTCGAGGATGACCCTCTGCTGGGCGAGGGCCTGGTGGCCGCGCTCAAGCGCCATGGCTATACCGCCGACAGGGTCAGCGACGGCAGCGCCGCCATTGCCGCGTGCCCCGTGCCCCGTCAGAGTTCCAACAGATAAAACCGGTTGCAGGCGAAGTGTCCGGTGGCTCCCATGGCTGCCGGAATCTGCCGGAAGCCGACCTTTTCGTACAGCGCCTGGGCCTGGTCCATGCCGGTCAGGGTTTCGAGGTAGCAGCGGGCAAAGCCGGCGCTGCGGGCAAAGTCCAGGCAGGCGCGCATCATGGCGGCGCCGGCGCCGATGCCGCGCGCCCGCGGCAGGAAGTACATCTTGCGCAGTTCGCAGACATCCTCGTCGGCGCCCGACAGGGGCGCGATGCCTGCTCCGCCGACGACCTGGCCATCGATCTCAACGACGAAGTAACGGTGGCGCGGATGTCCATAGGCGGCGCTCATCGCCGCCACCTCGGGGTCGTGGATGGCAAAACCCGGACCATCGGCGCCGAATTCGGGCATGACGGTGCGGATGATGGCGGCGACGGCGGCGTCGTCCTGCGCCGTAATCGGGCGAATCAGCAAGCTCATTCGATGTCCTCGACGCTGCGGGCGTTGATGTTGTAGCGCATGCCGGGCGTCAGGATATGCAGACGCACATTGGTGATGCTCACCGGCTCGCCATGTTCGGCCTCGGCCAGACTGGAGTGGCGTACTTCGGACGGGTCGAGGACCAGCACCGTGCTGCTGCCCACCACTTCCAGCACATTGTCGGGGCCGATGAAGGCCGCCGTGTCCTCGTCGATGCCCAGAGCCACGGCAAAAGGATTGAGCGCCAGCGCAGTCAGCAGCCGGCCGATCCGGTCACGCTGGCGAAAATGCTGGTCGATCATGATCTTGTTGACCAGCCCCAGGCCCGGCGCCAGGCTGACCATGCCCGCGTGCGGCGTGGCGCCTTCCTCGCCTCCGGCGATCATGTGCGAAGGCATGATCGCGGCCCCGGCAGAGGTGCCGGCGATGGGCATGCCGTCGGCGTTTCTCCGGCGCAGCAGGCGCGCCACCGAAGTGCCGCCGATGGTGGTCGACAGACGCAGCTGATTGCCGCCGGTAATGAAAACGCCATCGCAACTCTTCAGCGTGGCCAAAGCGGCTTCGTCCTCGCAGTCCTCACGCCGGGCGAAACGCAAGATCGGTGTTGCCGCTGCGTCAAAACCCGAGAACAGCTCCTGATAGTTGATGCCGGCGTCTTCACGCCGGGAAGCGGTGGGGATGATGGCAATCGTTGGCCGACGGCCGCAGAGCTTGACGAAGCGTTTCAGAATCCTGGTGGCGCCGATCTTGTCTTCGGCTCCGCCGATGGGAATCAGGAATCCACGTGTCTTGTCGGGCTGGCTTTTGGCCGGCACAGAACCTCCAGAGGGTACAAAGCCGCGGGAGTATAGCGAAAGCGCGTCGGAGGCCTGCTGGGGTCCCGGGAACGGGCTATATCAGACACTTGCGATCTCGCGCGAAGCGCTCGAATTCCGCGGCGGTCAGTGGCCTGGAGAAGTAGAAGCCCTGTGCGTAGCGGGCGCCCAGTTCCAGCAGGAAATCGCGCTGCTCCACGGTCTCGACGCCTTCGGCGACCACCGACAGATCCAGGGCCTGCGCCATCTGCAGGATGGCGCGGCAGAGCTTGGCGTCGGTCTCGTGCGCCGGGATTCCGTGCATGAAATTGTGCGAGATCTTGATGCCGGCGATCGGCAGTCGCCGCAGATAGCCAAGGGCGCTGTAGCCCTCGCCGAAATCGTCGATGCTGATCGCCACCCCGAGGTCACGCAGGCGCGCCAGCGTCTGCTCGGTGGCCGGCGCGTCCTCGATCAGGGCGCGCTCGGTCATCTCCAGTTCCAGCGCATGCGCAGGCACGCCGGTGGCTTCCAGCACGCGCCGCACATTGCGCTCGAAGCTCTCGCCCAGGAACTGGCGGAAGGAGACATTGACCGCGACATGGCCCACCGTCAGACCGCGTTCATGCCACAGGCGCCACTGCATGCAGGCCTGTTCCAGCACGAAGGCACCGATACGGACGATGTCGCCGGAGGTCTCGGCAATCGGGATGAAGGTATCGGGCGCCAGATCGCCGAGCACCCGGCTGCGCCAGCGCAGCAGGGCTTCCGCACCGACCACGCAGCCGGTGCGCATGTCGATCTTGGGTTGGTAAAGCAGGTAGAACTCTTCGTTTTCGATGGCCCGGCGCAGCTGGGTCTCGATCAGCAGGCGCTCCTTGAGCTGCAGCGCCAGCGCCGGCGAGAACATCTGCCAGGTGTTGCGGCCACGGCGTTTGGCCTCATACATGGCGACGTCGGCATGGTTCAGCAGTTGCTGCGCGTTCAGGCCGTCATTCGGATAGCGGGCGATGCCTATCGAGGGCGTGATGACGAATTCCTCGCCGGAATGGGCAAACGCCTTGGTGAATGCGGCGCTGATGGTCTCGGCCAGCGCGCAAACCTCTTCCTCCGAGACCGCGCTCGGCATCAGCACCAGGAATTCGTCACCGCCAAAGCGACCGGCGCTGATGCCCTCGGGCAGCACGCTGATCAGGCGCCGGGCCGCCGCCACCAGCAGACGATCGCCCGCGGTATGTCCGATCAAGTCGTTGACCACCTTGAAACGGTCCAGATCCACATACATCAGGGCTGGTCCTGCCTGGGCGGCGCTGTTGCCGACCAGAGCCGAGCTCAAGCCGGCCAGGATGGTGTCGCGGTTGAGCAAACCGGTCAGGGGATCGGTCTGAGCCTGCCGGCGTAGACGTTCCTCTTCCAGCTTGCGCGAGGTGATTTCCTGGACAGTGCCAGACATCTGGTAGGGCACGCCGCGGCGACTCTTGACATGGCCGAGCACACGGACCCACATGATCCGGTTGGACGGGTGGGCCACGCGCACTTCGGTGTCGAGCGCGGCGCCAGTCTCTGCAGAGCGTCGCACCGCCGACTCAAACCGACCCCTGTCCTCCGGCACCAGCATGTCGGCCAGGCCATCCTGGCTGATGCCTGATACCGGATCGCGCCCCATCAGTCGGTACAAGGCATCGGTCCAGTACAAGGTGTGCTGTTTCAGGTCCACCGTCCAGCCGCCGATGCGGGCCAGTGCCTGGACCTGGTCGAACAGTTCGGATGTGCGTTTGAGCTCGGTGATGTCACTGAACAGCGAGATCAACTGAAATGGCCTGGTCTCACCCTCGCGGAATTGCGGCACGACGCTGATGGCCACCCAACGGCCATGCCCACTGCGACGATCTACCAGACCGAGTACGGTGGATTCGACACGCTTTCCGGAGCGCACGGCGCGCAGCACCGGATTGGCCGACCACTCGATCGCTGATCCGTCGTCGTCGTACAGATCCCACTCGGTGATCCGGGACAGATCGGTGGGGCTTTCGGTATCCAGGCCGAGGATGCGTTCGGCTGTGGCGTTCAGGGACACGATATTGCCATTGGCATCGTGCACGATCACGCCCTTGTCCACCGCCTGCAGCAGCGCTGCGTAGCGCTCCTCGCCGGCACGTAGATCGCGCTCAGAGCGCAGTCGTTCACTGATGTTTCGGGCAATGGCGACAATCAGTTTCTGATCGTGATCGATGTAGGCGCGCGAGTGCACTTCCACCGGGATCAGCCGGCCGTCCTTGCCGCGATTGGTGGTTTCGGTGGACGTGCTCTCGCCAACGGCCAGCGTGTCCCAGACGTGCTCGATGTGATTCGCGGGCAGGCTGGGATTGAGATCGTAGACGCTGCGTTCGCGCAGTTCCTGCCGACTCCAGCCGTACATCCGCTCCGCTGCCAGGTTGGCATCGACGATGCTGCCGTTGCGGTCGATCAGCGTGATCGCGTCGGCAGCGGCATCGAACAGGCCGACATAGCGCGATACCGCCGAGCGGCCGACCTTCAGCAGTTCGCCGACACGACGGGCGATTTCAGCCAGATCGCCGGCATCCAGGCCGTCGCCGGTGGCCTTGGCGCGCAGCACGCTCAGCCATTCGAGCAACTCGCGAGCGGTCTGATCGACCGCTGACCGTCGCGACACGGAGGAGCGCTGCGGGCTCACCGCTGGCCGTGGTTGGCCGCAGGAAACAGGCGAGCACCGAGCTCAGTTTGATGCGCAGGCGCTGGCTTCATGGCCCTGGTCAGGTCGGCGCGGGCGGTAGAGCCGCGGAACCTTGAGGTTAGCAGGGAGCGATCGAATTCGTCATCGCCGGATACGATTCTTCAGGCTGAGTGCTTGAACGCCAGCCCGACCTTGCTGCCGTTGTTCCGCTGCAGCAGGGCACTGATCCAGCGGCCGGTCTCGACCAGCGCGGACAGGTCGATACCGGTCTCCAGGCCCAGACCATGCAGCAGGTAGACCACATCCTCGCTGGCCACATTGCCGCTGGCGCCGGCGGCGTAGGGGCATCCGCCGAGTCCGGCGACCGAGGCGTCGACCGCGCGCACGCCTTCCTCAATGCAGGCCAGGGTATTGGCCAGCGCTTGCCCGTAGGTGTCATGAAAGTGGACGGCCAGCGCCGCCATCGGCACCTCGGCAGCCACTGCCTGCAGCATGGCCCGGGCCTTGCCGGCCGTACCGACACCGATGGTGTCGCCCAGCGAGATCTCGTAGCAGCCCATCTGATACAGGGTGCGGGCCACCCGGACCACGTCGGACAAGGGCACGTCGCCCTGGTAAGGACAGCCGAGCACGGTCGAGACATAGCCGCGCACCCTGACCTGGTCAGCACGGGCACGCTCGATCACCGGCGCAAAACGCGCCAGCGACTCGGCAATGGAGGCATTGATATTGCGCTGACTGAAGGCTTCGGAAGCGGCGCCGAACACGGCGATCTCCTCGACACCGACGGCCCGCGCGCGCTCATAACCCTGCAGATTGGGCACCAGCACCGGATAGGCCACGCCGGGCTGACGGTTCAGGCCGGCATAGACCTCCGCGGCATCGGCCATCTGCGGCACCCATCTGGGGCTGACGAAACTGGTGGCCTCGACGCTGCAATGACCGGCAGCGGCCAGCCTTTCGATCAGTTCGATCTTGCTGGCCGTGGGCAGGTGCCGGGCTTCGTTCTGCAGACCGTCGCGGGGGCCGACTTCGACCAGGCGGATATGCGTGTCAGTCATGGGCTGTGTACGCTGAACATCTTGATGGTTGGACTATGCTGGGGTGGTGCGGCGCGCTATTCAAGCTTTGCTTCGGCTCTCGGTTCTGCTGCCGTGCATGCGCCGATGGCTGCGATCACGGGCCGATGGTTCCGCCATGCGGTCCGCCAACGCGCTGTCCAGACCTGGCCCGGGTCCTGAACGAGCTGCAGACTCCCGCCCTTGACGCTATGCAGCATCGCCCCTATGCTCCGCCGCATTGTAATAACGCGCTATTACGTGAATGAAACGTCGAGCGGTACAGCCCGAAACCTCCGACACCGCTTCGCTGGATTTTCTGTGCGAGGCCATGATGTCGATGCGCACGGTCGAGGAAATGCGAGCCTTCCTGCGCGATCTGACCACGCCCGCGGAACTTGAGGCGCTCACCGATCGCTGGCGCGTCGTCCCTTATCTGCTGCGGGAAGTGGCCTACCGTGAGATTCATGATCGCACGGCGGTCAGTGTCACCACCATCGGCCGCGTTGCCCGGTTCCTGGGCGGTGAGCAGGGCGGTTACGCGCTGGCAGCCAGACGTCTGCAACGCAAGGGCCGCTGGCCGCCCGTGGACAGCGACTGATCCCGTCGCTTGTCCCGGCAACGGCAGGCGCGAAATGGCGCTGCTGTCGTGATGACCGGTCAGGCTCCCAGGTATTCGAGATAGGCAATGCCGGACCGGCTCTTGCGCTGCCTTTGCCTCACGCGGATGCCGCCGCAGGCATCCACCACACAGAATGAAGACCATGACCAAGCCCAGAGACAGACTTCGCATTGCCGTACAGAAATCCGGACGACTGTCGGAGTCCTCGCAGGATCTGCTGGGCCGCTGCGGCCTCAAGTTCCGTCAGAGCCGTGACAAGCTGTTCTGTTTTGGCGAATCGATGCCCATCGATCTGCTGCTGGTGCGCGACGACGACATTCCCGGGCTGATCGCCCAGGGTGTGTGCGAACTCGGCATCGTCGGGCGCAATGTCTCGGCCGAGCAGGTGCTCGAGGGCGGTCCTGGCAGTGTCGCGCCTTTTGCCGAACTGCGCGAACTGGGTTTTGGTCGCTGCCGATTGTCGATCGCGGTGCCGCAGGAAGAGGCCTACGAGGGCCCGCAGAACCTGGCCGGGCGACGCATCGCCACCAGCTACCCCAATCTGCTGCGCGACTACCTGAGCCAGAACGGTGTCGAGGCCGATATCGTCGTACTCAATGGTTCCGTCGAGATCGCGCCGCGCCTGGGCACCGCCGATCTGATCTGCGACCTGGTCTCGTCGGGCGCCACCCTGATCGCCAATCAGCTGCGCGAGGTGGTGTCGATAATGGACAGCCAGGCCGTGCTGATCGGCGCGCCGCAGGATTACGCCGATGAACGCACCGAGTTGCGTGAGCTCCTGTTACGCCGAATTGACGGTGTCATCAGGGTGCGTGAGACCAAACTGGTGCTGCTGCAGGTGAGCCGCGCGCAGCTCGGCGCGGTTCTGGCGGCTCTGCCCAAGGGCGATCCGCCTTCGGTGTCGCGACTGGAAGCGCCTGCAGACACGCTGTCGGTGCAGGCGATCTGCCACGAGGCGATCAACTGGCAGCACATGGAAGATTTGAAACGAGCCGGAGCCACGCAGTTGGTGGTTCTGCCGGTGGAGAAGATGCTGGCATGAGTGCGATCAGCGAATTTACCCAGATGCAGATGGTGGATTGGACCAGCGCGACGGCGGCGCAGCGCGAGGCGGCCCTGGCGCGTCCGGCGAGCAGCAGCAGTGCCGAACTGCAGGCCGCGGTCGAGCGGGTGCTGGAACAGGTCAAGGCCGATGGCGATGGCGCCTTGCGGGCACTGACGCGTCGTTTCGACGGCTGCGAACTGGCCAGGTTTGAAGTCACGCCGGAAGAGTTTGCCGCGGCGGCGGATCAGCTCAGCGCTGAGCTGAAGCAGGCCATCGAGGATTCGCGCCACCGCATCGAACGCTTTCACCGCGAAACCCGGCCGCAACCGATGGCGCTGTCGACCGCGCCGGGTGTGATGTGCGAGCGCCTGCCGCTGCCCATCGTCAATGTCGGCCTGTATGTGCCGGCCGGCAGTGCGCCGCTGCCGTCGACGGCGTTGATGCTGTGTACGCCGGCGCGGCTGGCCGGATGTCGCCAGATCGTGCTGTGCACGCCACCGCGCAGCGACGGCAGCGCCGATCCGGCGGTGCTGTTTGCGGCCCATGCCTGCGGCGTGACCCGGGTCTTCAAGCTCGGTGGCGCCCAGGCGATAGCGGCCATGGCCTACGGCACCGAGAGCGTACCGCGCTGCGACAAACTGTTCGGCCCCGGCAATGCCTATGTCACCGCCGCCAAGATGCTGGTGGCGCAACAGCCCGGTGGCGCCGCCATCGACATGCCGGCCGGTCCCTCGGAAGTTCTGGTGGTTGCCGATGCCATGGCCGATGCCGAATTCGTCGCCGCCGATCTGCTCTCGCAGGCCGAGCACGGTCACGATTCGCAGGCCTTGCTGGTGACGCCCAGCCGCGAGCTGCTGGAGACCGTCAATGAGGCGCTGCGGGAGTTGCTGGAGGATTTGTCGCGGTCCAATCAGGCCACGGCCTCGCTGGCCCATGGGCGAGCCATCCTGGTACAGGATCTGCAGCAGGCCATCGAAGTCTCGAATGCCTACGCACCCGAGCACCTGATCCTCAATGTGGCCGATCCGCGCCGCCTGCTGCTGTCGGTGGACAATGCCGGTTCGGTGTTCCTGGGCCGCTACACGCCCGAATCGCTGGGCGACTACACCAGTGGCACCAACCACGTGCTGCCGACCTACGGCCACGCGCGCACCATGAGTGGATTGTCGGTGCAGAGCTTCCAGAAACTGGTGACGGTGCAGGAAGCCAGCGCCGAAGGGCTCAAGGCCATTGGTCCCACCGCCATCACCATGGCCCAGGCCGAAGGCCTGTCAGCGCATGCGCTGGCGGTGCAGCTGCGTTTGCGGGCCATCGCCAGCGAGGGACGGCCGTGAGCGTGCTCGATCTGGCCCGCCCGGAGCTGCGGGCGCTCAAGCCCTACAGTTCGGCGCGCATGGAGGCGGGCAGCGCGGCGGTGATGCTCAATGCCAATGAATCGCCCTATGCGCCCTTCGATGGCGATAGCTGGGCACTCAATCGCTATCCGGACCCACAACCGCGGGCGCTGCTGGAGCAACTTGCCCAGACCTATGGCGTGAAGGCCGAGCAGCTCTTCCTCGGTCGTGGCAGCGATGAGGCCATCGATCTGCTGGTGCGGGCTTTCTGTCGTGCCGCTCAGGACGCGGTGCTGATTTCGCCGCCGACCTTCGGCATGTACGCGGTCGCCGCGGGCGTGCAGGGCGCTGCGGTACTGAGCGTGCCGCTGACGGCAGAAAAGGACTTCCAGCCGGACTTCGAGGCGATTCGCGCCAGGGCGCATACGGAGCCGGTCAAGCTGGTCTTCGTCTGTACGCCCAACAACCCGACCGGGGGCAGTGTGCCGGCTAATGCCATCGTGGCGCTGGCCGCTGATCTGGCCGGGCGCGCGCTGGTGGTCGTCGACGAAGCCTATGCCGAGTTTTCCGGGCAACCCTCACTCACCACGCGAATGGCGGAGTTGCCGAATCTGGTGGTGCTGCGGACCTTGTCCAAGGCCTATGGCCTGGCTGGCGCCCGGCTGGGCGTGCTGATAGCGTCGGCCGAGATCATTGCCCTGATCCGCCGCATCATGGCGCCTTATCCGGTGCCTACGCCCTGTCTGGCGGCGGCGCTGGCGGCTTTTTCCGAGCAGGCCAGTGCCGCGCGGATGGAGCATCTGGCGCAGACCCGCAGCGAGCGCGCCCGCGTGCAGGCGGCGCTGGCCTCCCATCCGGCGGTGCGCCAGCTCTGGCCCAGTGATGCCAACTTCATCGCCTTCCGCGTGGACGATGCCCGCGGCAGCTGGCAGAGACTGCAGCAGGCCGGGGTCATCGTCCGCGATGTCAGTCATTACCTCGGGCTGTCCAACTGTCTGCGCGTCAGCATCGGCACACCGGCTGAGAATGATGCCTTTCTGGCGGCCTTGTCGTGACCAGAGCCGCCTCGGCTTCCCTGTGGGAGCGGCTTCAGCCGCGACGGTACCGGGTCGCAAGGTCATCGCGGGCAGAGCCCGCTCCCACAGGGCCAGCCGAAGTCCGTCCTGAAAACCGAATCCTGATCCGCTGAGTCCATTCACCATGCGCAAGATCCTGTTCATAGACCGCGACGGCACCCTGATCGAGGAGCCTGCCGACGAGCAGATCGATTCGATCGAGAAGTTCCGGCTGTTGCCCGATGTCATCGTGCCGCTCAAACGGCTGGCGGATGCCGGCTATGAGCTGGTCATGGTCAGCAATCAGGATGGTCTGGGTACCTCGAGCTTTCCCGAGGAGACCTTCTGGCCGCCACAGAATCTGCTGCTGCACATTCTGGAGTCCCAGGGCATCCGCTTCGCGGCCATCAAGATCGATCGCCACTTCGCCCACGAGCCCAGTGATACCCGCAAGCCCAAGGTCGGCATGATGCTCGATTATCTGGGCGATCCGGGCTGGGACCGCCAGCGCAGCGCGGTGATCGGGGATCGCGATACCGATCTGCAGTTTGCGAAGAACCTGGGCGTGGCCGGCATCCGCTGCGGCCCGGGCGGTCTGTCCTGGCCCGAGATCGCCCGACAACTGCTGGATGCGCCGCGCACGGCCCGGATCGAACGGGTCACCAAGGAAACCCGGATCGAGGTTGAGGTCGATCTGGATTCGGAGCGGGCGCCGCAGATTTCGACCGGCCTCGGCTTTTTCGATCACATGCTGGAGCAGCTCGGCAAGCATGGTGGCTTCGGGCTGACACTGAAGTGCCAGGGCGATCTGCATATCGACGAGCACCACACGGTCGAGGATTCCGCGCTGGCGCTGGGCCAGGCGCTGCGGCAGGCGCTGGGGGACAAGCGCGGCATCGGCCGTTACGGCTTCACGCTGCCGATGGATGAAACCCTGGCCCAGGCGGCGCTGGATCTGTCCGGGCGGGCCTGGTTCGAGTTCGAGGGACAGTTCGGTCGCGAGCAGGTCGGTGGCCTGCCGACCGAGATGGTCACGCACTTTTTCCGTTCGCTGTGCGACACGCTCGGCGCCAATCTGCACCTCAGCGTCAAGGGCGAGAACACCCACCACCAGATCGAGGCCTGTTTCAAGGTGGTCGCGCGCACCTTCCGCCAGGCTTTCCGGCGCGAGGGCGACACGCTGCCGAGCACCAAGGGGGTGTTGTGAGCGCGGTGGTCGTCGTCGATTCGGGTGTCGCCAATGTCGGCTCGGTGGTCGCGGCCCTGGAGCGCGCCCAGGCGCAGGTCGTGGTCAGTCGCGATTGGGAGATCATTCGCCAGGCACCGCGTGTGCTCTTGCCCGGTGTCGGTTCTGCTGCCGCCGCCATGCGCGAACTGACGCGACTGGAACTGGTCGAGCGCCTGCCCAGTCTGCTGCAGCCGGTACTCGGCGTGTGCCTCGGCATGCAGCTGTTGTTTGATGATTCCGAAGAGGGCATCAGCGATACCCAGGAGCATCCGGTGCGCTGTCTGGGCATGCTGCCGGGGCGGGTGACCCGCCTGCCGGCCAGAGCCGGCGTGCGCATTCCGCATATGGGCTGGAACAATCTGCTGCCGCAGCGCGCGCATCCGCTGGTGACCGGCCTGGATCAGCGCGACTACGCCTACTTCGTGCACAGTTTTGCGGTGGCCGAGAATGAGCACACGCTGATGGCCTGCCAGCATGGCATCGGTTTTTCGGCCATCGTCGCCCGTGGCAATTTCATGGGCGCGCAATTTCATCCCGAGCGTTCGGCGGCGGTCGGCGCGCGTCTGTTGCGCAATTTCCTTTCCCTGGACGTGGAATCTCTGTACCGATGAAGATCTACCCAGCCATCGATCTGCGCGGCGGTCGCGTGGTGCGACTGCAGAAGGGCGACTACGACCGCGAACAGCGCTATGAACTGGATCCGCTGGCCCTGGCACGCTCCTATGCTGAAGCGGGCGCCGAATGGCTGCATGTGGTCGATCTGGACGGCGCCCGATCCGGCGACAGCGCCAATCTCGCGGCCATCGAAACCATCGCCAACCAGGTGCCCATACAGGTGCAGGCGGGCGGCGGCGTGCGCAGCGAAGCGGACTTCACCCGCTTCATCGACGCCGGCGTCTCGCGGGTGGTGGTCGGCAGTTTTGCCGTGCGCGATCCGCAGGCAGCGCGGGCGCTGCTGCTGCGCTACGGCGCCGACAGCCTGACGCTGGCGCTGGACGCGCGGGTGGACGAGAGCCAGGTCTTCCGCATCGCCACCGCCGGTTGGCGCACGCTGGAAAGCGTGGCGCTCGATGCCATGCTGCAGGACTTTGCCGCTGACGGATTCGCCCATTTCCTGGTCACCGACATCGATCGCGACGGCATGCTGGCCGGCCCGAACGTGGCGCTCTACCAGCATCTGCGTGCACTGGCGCCGCAGGCGGCCATCCTCGCTTCCGGGGGTGTGCAGGGCCTCGATGATCTCGCCGAGCTGCGTGAAGTCGGCGTCGCCGGGGTGGTCATCGGCAAGGCGCTGCTGGATGGGCGCTTCAGCCTGACCGAGGCGCTGGCATGATCGCCCGCCGACTGATCCCGTGTCTGGACGTGCGCGATGGTCAGGTCGTCAAGGGCGTGCGCTTTCGCGATCACGTGGTCATGGGCGAAATCCTCGATCTGGCCATGCGCTATCGCGATGACGGCGCCGATGAGCTGGTGTTCTACGACATCACCGCCAGCCCGGAGGGTCGCAGTGTCGATCGCGAGTGGGTGCAGCGGGTGGCCCGCAGCATCGACATCCCCTTCTGTGTGGCCGGCGGCATCCGCAGCGTCGCCGACGCCCGCGCCGTGCTCTACGCCGGCGCCGACAAGATTTCGGTGAACTCGCCGGCACTCGAAACGCCTGAGCTGATCGATGCGCTGTCGGCCGAATTCGGCGCGCAATGCATCGTGGTGGGCATCGATTCGCGCGAAGTCGATGGCGAATGGCGCGTCAATCAGTACACCGGCGATCCCGCCAAGATGCGCGAGCTGGCACGGCGGACTCTGGACTGGGTGACGGAGGTGCAGCGGCGCGGCGCCGGCGAGATCGTGCTCAACTGCATGAATGTCGACGGCGTGCGCCAGGGCTACGATCTGCCGCAGCTGAAAGCCGTGCGGGCCATCTGCCAGGTGCCGCTGATTGCCTCCGGCGGTGCCGGTGCCATGTCGCACTTCGCCGAGGTCTTCGAGCAGGCCGATGTCGACGGCGCGCTGGCCGCCAGCGTGTTCCATTCCGGCGAGATCGCCATTCCGCAATTGAAAGCAGAATTGGCGCATGCCGGCATTGCGATCAGACAGGTGTAGGTCGCCATTGCGAGGTCAAGATGATTCGGCGACGTCTGAATGGGAAGTTGGTCGCCTCCGCGGTGGCGTCATTGCGAGCCATCTGTGTCGGGCCGACGCTGCCCACGGGCCTTGAACCCTCGGCGTCATTGCGAGCGTAGCGAAGCAATCCAGCGCTTTCGATGCGGTGCCTCTGGATTGCTTCCCCCGGATCAAGCCCGGGGTCGCAATGACGCCGTGATGACATCGCAGCCTGGATCGCTACACCAGCCCGCTCCTACATTGAAATCAGGGATCCACCGATGAGTCAGACAGCCGAATCCACCAGCACCCACGACATCCCGCCAGGAATCGACTGGGCCAAGGGCCTGATCCCTGCCGTGGTCCAGGATGCCGACACCGGTCTGGTGCTGATGCTGGGCTACATGAATGCCGAGGCCTTGCAGCAGACCTGCGCGCTGGGACAGGTCACTTTCTACAGCCGCAGCAAGCAACGCCTGTGGACCAAGGGCGAGAGCAGCGGCCATGTGCTGAAGCTGGTGTCGATCGCCGTCGATTGCGATGGCGACACCCTGCTGGTCCTGGCCCGACCGCAGGGGCCGACCTGCCACCGGGGCACGGTCACCTGCTTCGGGGACTTCCCGGGTCCGGAACTGGCTTTTCTCGGCGAGTTGGGTCGATTGGTCGAGCAGCGCCATGCCGAGCGTCCGGCCGGCAGCTACACCACCAGACTGTTCGAGTCCGGCACCCGGCGAATGGCCCAGAAAGTGGGCGAGGAGGGCGTGGAGACCGCCCTGGCGGCCGTCGCCCAGGATGCCGAAGCGCTGCTCGGCGAATCCGCGGACCTGCTGTTCCACCTGCTGGTGCTGCTGCGCGATCGCGGACTGGGTCTGGATGACCTGGCGCGCACGCTGCGCGCCAGGCATCGCTGAGCAGGACCGGCCGAACGCGGGTCGGGCTGCTCTTCGCAGATCCAGACAAGTCTGGACGCTTCTCCCCCAAATGCGTCCTGCACCCGGCAGGGACGGCGATCGATCTGGTCGCTGCCCAGACGGAAGGCGGGGCCTCCGGCACACGGCGGGTCTGTGAGCGCGGCCTTGGGCCGCAATCGTGCTCCCGTAGCCCGCAGTGCGCGCAGCGCGCTGCGGGCGGTGATGCAATTGAGCTCCGGTGAGCCGCTACGCGGCACATCGGGCTACGGTTAAGGCAATAGAGCCCCGGTGAGCCGCCGCGCGGCACATCGGGCTACGTGCAGGACGCGGGTTCATCTCGGCCCATCCTCTGCGACCTGCTATTGGCGGCCGCGCGCTGCCGGTCGCGACGTGAGGTCGCTCCTACCCTCGATGGCGTGCGATCCTTTGCGGCTGCTATCCGAGGAGATTCCAGCCCGCATGAGTACTGCCCGCCCGAAATCGCGCTACGTCTGTTCCGAATGCGGCGCGGTGGCGCCCAAATGGGCCGGGCAGTGCGGTGATTGCGGCGCCTGGAACAGCCTGACCGAGGAAGTGTCGGCCGGTTCGGGACCGGGGTCGCGACGCGGCGGCTATGCCGGCGCTGCCAGCGCCGGGGAGGTGTCGGATCTGGCCAGCGTCGCCACCGAGCACGAAATCCGGATGGATACCGGATTGGCCGAGTTGAACCGGGTGCTGGGCGGTGGTCTGGTGTCGGGCTCGGTGGTCCTGGTCGGTGGCGATCCGGGCATCGGCAAGTCCACGCTGATGCTGCAGGTGCATGCCAGCCTGCAGGGCAAGGCCGAGGTGATCTACGTCAGCGGCGAGGAATCGCTGGGCCAGATTGCGCAGCGGGCACGGCGCCTGCAGGTGGAAGTCGGCGGCCTGCGCTGTCAGACCGAAACCAATGTCGAGCGCATCCTGGCCACGGCGGTCAAGGAAAAGCCCAAGGTCCTGATCATTGATTCCATCCAGACCCTGTGGTTGCCGGAACTGAGCTCGGCGCCGGGTTCGGTCTCGCAGGTACGAGAGTGCGCGGCGCGGCTGGTGCGCTATGCCAAGGAGCAGGGCGTCAGCGTGTTCCTGATCGGCCATGTAACCAAGGAAGGTGGCATCGCCGGCCCACGGGTGCTCGAGCACATGGTCGATGCGGTGCTCTATTTCGAGGGCGAGTCGGGGAGCCGCTTCCGCATTCTGCGTTCGCTCAAGAACCGTTTCGGCGCGGTCAACGAACTGGGTGTATTCGCGATGACCGATCGCGGTCTGCGCGAAGTGCCCAATCCATCGGCCATCTTCCTGTCCGGGCAGGCCGAACGCGGCCCCGGCAGCATCGTCATGGTCACCCGCGAGGGCACCCGGCCATTGCTGGTCGAGGTGCAGGCGCTGGTCGATCAGAGCCCGCTGGCCAATCCGCGCCGGGTCACGGTGGGTTATGAAAGCAATCGACTGGCGCTACTGCTGGCGGTGGCCCATCGCCACGGCGGTGTCGCCATCTACGATCAGGATGTGTTCGTCAACATCGTCGGCGGCATCCGCGTTTCCGAGACCGCGGCCGATCTGCCGGTGCTGCTGGCAGTCCATTCCAGCTTTCGCAACCGCAGCCTCGGCATGCACACCATGGCCTTCGGTGAAGTCGGGCTGTCCGGCGAAATCCGGCCCATCCCCAACGGCGAAGAGCGCCTGCGTGAAGCCGCCACCCACGGCTTTAAACGCGCCATCGTGCCGGCCCAGAACCGGCCGAAGAAGGGCCTGGTCGGCGAGATGGAAGTGATCGGCGCCCAGACCCTGACCGAGGCCCTGGATGCAGCGGCGGAGTAGGTCGCAGAATGGCGCAAGGGGAAGGCTGGAAGGCGCTGGGAGCTTTCGGTACCCGTCGTTCCCGCGAAAGCGGGAACCCAGTCTTACGCAAGTGTTTCAAAGCACTGGATTCCCGCTTTCGCGGGAATGACGGTTCTGGGGAGCGGTACGTAGGTCACGTTGCCGCGCTTCGGCTACGTGACTCGGTGACGCGACTGAACTGCGGTCCGGCGCGCGGAAGACCCGCTCGGTATGGTGCTATCCATTGAGCTGGCGGCCGCGATCTGATCCGCTACTTCGCCTCGCAGGCCTCAACGGTTTTCTTGTACAACTCCGGATCCACGCCCTGCAGTCCCCGGCGTGCTTCCCGGTTGTTGCAATCAAACTGGGACAGGACCTTGACGTAGTTGGTGGATGCCGCGTCGTAATTTCCGAGGTTCAGGAAGCTTTCGGCGGCAGCCAGGGCCTTGCCCATTTCGGTCCGTTGCTCCACCGACAGGATGGCGTCGGGAATACCACTGTCGTCGGTGCTCTTGCCCTTCGGCCACATGGCCACCCCAACACCCACCACGACCACCAGCACCCCCACCGCGGCATACAGCATCACCGGCTTGGGTTTGGCCTGAGCGGCCGCCGGTTTTTCGGCGGGAGCGCCGGACATCGGCTGGGATACCGCTGTTGCGCCCTCGCTGTCCTGCGGCCGCATCGGCCCGGTGGGCTGATTGACCGTGGTGGCGCCGACATTGTTGTCGGCTGCCGCCAGCTTGTTGAGCTTGACCTGCAGCGGCGAGGCGATGCTGGTATCGACCCGGCGCGTAGCCGGCTCTGCCGGTGCTGCCGCGCCGGCGCGGTGCTTCTTCAGCGCCGCCACCATTTCGGTCGCGGTCTGGTAGCGGTCGTTCGGGTCCTTGGCCAGCAGCTTGTTGATGATGCCCTGGAAGCGCGCATGCTCGGGCGGCAGTGGCGGTACCGGCTCGTAGACGTGGGCGTAGCTGACGGCGAAGGTATCGCGACCTTCGAAGACCTTGTGGCCAGTCAGCATCTCGAAGAACATCACGCCCATGGCGTAGAGATCGGAGCGGGCGTCGGTGGACTTGCCCATGCAGCGCTCGGGGCTCATGTAGTGCGGCGTGCCGACCACGGCGCCGACCTGGGTGAAGCTCGATTCGGCATCACCTTCCTTGGCAATACCGAAATCCACCAGCACGGCCTTGCCGCTCTCGTGGAACATGACGTTTTCGGGCTTGATGTCGCGATGCAGCACGTGACGCTTGTGGGCATGCTCCAGCGCGCCGCCGATCTGGATCATCACCTCGACCGCATCTTCGGCGCGCAGGCCCTTCTTGATCTTGTCGGTCAGATCGCCACCCGGCAGGATCTCCATCGCCAGGTAGTAATGCTTGTCGACCACACCGCAGGCAAACACCGTGACGATGTTGTCGTGGTTGAGGCCGGCAATGGTGTCGCCTTCGATCTTCAGCGAGGCCAGAAAGGTCTCGTCGGGCGCCGAGCCCGGCGAGACGATCTTGATTGCCACCTCGCGCTTGGGCTGCAGCTGGTGCGCCAGATAGACGCGAGACATGCCGCCGCGACCGATTTCCTTGAAGAGCTCGAAGTTCGGGATTTCGATCGGTGCATCCATCAGATCGGTGGTCGGGCATTGAGGACGATGGCCGATCATAACCGCGCAAGCAGTCCGCGTTCGACTGCTGATTGAGGCGCCTGGGCATGACCGAGTGTGAAAAGCCGGCCGAAATCCCCGTCGGCGCCCTGAAACGCAGCGCTGCCCGGGTTATCCGAAGCTTCGCGCCGCCGCTACCGGTTTTTTGCGACAGTTGTGCTTTCCCAGGCGGAAGCGGCGACTTGAGCGAGGAATTGCGGCGTTTGTACCTTGTGCTGGGCGATCAGCTGGACCCGGGCAGCCCGGTGTTCGAGGCTTTTGATCCAGCGCGCGATGCCCTGTGGATGGCGGAAGTGGCCGAGGAGGCCACCCATGTCTGGTCGCACAAGGCGCGCATCGCCCTGTACCTCAGCGCCATGCGTCATTACGCGCGTGCTCAGCGCGAGAACGGCCGCACGGTGCACTATCGCCGCCTGGGCGAGCACCAGGCGGGCAGCCTGTCGGAAGCGCTGGCGGCGGATCTGGAGGCGCTGCGGCCGCAGCGGGTCATTCTGGTCGAACCCGGCGACTGGCGCGTGCGCGAGCAGCTGCATCAGGTCCTGAACAGCGCCGGGCTCGACTGGGAGGAACTACCCGACCCGCATTTTCTGGTCAGCCTGGGCGAGTTCGCGGAATGGGCGCAGGGGCGGCGCGAATTCCGCCTGGAGCACTTCTATCGGCATTTCCGCAAGCGCCTGGGTGTATTGATGGACGGCGATCAGCCGGCGGGCGGGCGCTGGAACTTCGATGCCGACAATCGCGGCAGTTTCGATGCCCGTGGGCCAGGTCTGTTGCCGGCGCCGATCCGCTTCGAGCCCGACTCGATCACCGCTGAAGTGCTGCAATTGGTACAGACGCGCTGGCCCGATCATCCGGGTGAGCTTGAGGCCTTCGATTGGCCGGTCACGCCAGCGCAGGCACAGGCGGCGCTGGACGATTTCATCAGCCATCGGCTGCTGGCATTCGGTCGCTACCAGGACGCCCTGTGGAGCGGTGAGCCCTGGCTCTATCACGCCCGCCTCTCCAGTTCGCTGAACCTCAAGCTGATCGATCCGCGCACCGTGATCGCCGCGGCCATCGACGCCTGGGAGCAGGGCAGGGCGCCGATTGAGGCGGTCGAGGGCTTTGTCCGGCAGATACTGGGCTGGCGCGAGTATGTGCGCGGGCTCTATTGGCAGCGCATGCCGGACTATCTGGAGGACAATGCCCTCGGGGCCGACGAGCCGCTGCCGTCGATCTACTG
The DNA here is from genome assembly GCA_022841325.1 of Lysobacterales bacterium. GTDB lineage: Bacteria > Pseudomonadota > Gammaproteobacteria > Xanthomonadales > SZUA-5 > JADKFD01. The sequence continues at coordinate 56,270 of JALHRS010000006.1, forward strand.
GACGGGTGATACGCCCATGCGCTGTCTGGCCGATGCCCTGCAGCAGACCCTGCGGCTGGGCTATGCCCACCACATCCAGCGGCTGATGGTCACCGGGCTGTTCGCCCTGCTGCTGGGCGTGCGCCCGCGTGAGCTGCATGAGTGGTATCTGGCCGTGTATGTGGATGCGGTCGAGTGGGTGGAACTGCCCAATACCATCGGCATGAGCCAGTACGCCGATGGCGGTTTCATGGCCAGCAAACCCTATAGCGCCAGTGGCAAGTACATCCAGCGCATGGGTAATTACTGCGCTGGGTGCGCGTTCGATCCGGCCGAAGCCACCGGGCCCAAGGCCTGTCCCTACACCACGCTGTACTGGGATTTCCTGATCCGTCACGAGCAGCGCTTTGCCCGCCATCCGCGCACCGCGCTGCAGTGGAAGCACCTGGCCCGAATGAGTGCCGGCAAGCGTCAGGCCATCGAGCAGCAGGCCGAGCAGCTGCGCGCCAGCCTGCGTGCGCAGACGTGAGAAATGCGGCCGGGCCGTGCATGATCGCGCCAGCGGATACAGGATCAGGTGCGCATGAGCGGCAATGAACAACGCAGGGACAGCTGGAGTCGATATTGGCAGGGCGGGGCATTGCACTCCTGCGCCGGCAGCTTCGAGGGCAACTACGCCGACAGCATCGGCAGCTTCTGGCGCGGCATCTTCGAGCCATTGAAGGCTGGCGATCGGGTGCTGGACATCGCCACCGGCAACGGCGCGCTGCCGCGCCTGCTGCTGGATACGCGAGGCACTGCGGCGGCCCTGCCCGAGATCGACGCCATCGATCTGGCGGCCATAGCTCCGCCCTGGTACCAGGCCTGCGGCGCCGACGTCCGCGATCGGCTGCGCTTTCATGCTGGCGTTGCCGCAGAGGCCCTGCCTTTTGCCGATGCCAGTTTTGATCTGGTCATCAGCCAATACGGGCTCGAGTACTCGGACCTGTCGAATTCCGTGGCCGAAGTGCTGCGGGTGCTCAAGCCCGGCGCCGCGGTGGCGCTGATCGTGCACCATGCGGAATCCTTGCCGGTGCGATTGGGCAGGGCCGAATGCCGGGAGATAGCCTGGCTGCTGCAGTCGGGTGGATTGATCCCGCGCGCCCGCCGCCTGCTGCCCTTTCTGGCGCGCCTGGGCACACCCGAAGGCGCCGCTTCGGTGCAGCGCGATCCCGACGCCGCCAAGGCCAGGCAGCGCTACAACGAAAGCATGCGCGAGTTGCAGCAGCGTGCCGCTGGCGCGGCCGGCGACTTCCTGGCCGAGACCCAGCAGGCGCTCGGCCAGCTGGCGGCAGCGACCCCCGCGGCCGGGCAGCGTGCCGCCGAGACGCAGTTGCAAGCCCTGGTCGAGCAACTGGAGCAATCACTCCTGCGTCAGGCTGAACTGGTCGAGCACGCCCTCGACGCCGATGCCGTGCAGAAGCTGGGTCAGCGACTGGCTCAAGGCGACAGCCAGCGACTTGAGATCACCGAAATCCATGTCCGCGACGAACTGTTCGGATGGTCGCTACGGGTGGGTGCGCAGTAAGTTCTGGCACGGCGACGACGCACGAACTTGTGGTCGCGACAGGGTGCTGGTGTACGAGGCCCTTGTAGTGCCGAGCTTGCTCGGCAGGCTGTACGGGTTGGGCACGGCCTCCGGCCTTTGCCCAACCTGCAAAGCCCGCGCGCTTTGTGGCGCCAGGACGAGTGCCTACTTGCTCAGCCGCTGCAGAAGGTCCGCAGCCGCGGCGCGGGTGGCTTTGGTGATGTCGATGCCGCCGAGCATGCGCGCCAGTTCGTCCACGCGGCCGTCGCGGCTCAGGGCTTCCACCTGGGATTCAGTACTGCTCTCGGTCTTGAGCTTGCTCACCCGATAATGCTGATGGGCGCAGGCGGCGACCTGGGCCAGATGGGTGACGCACAGCACCTGTCGGCGCTGGCCCAATTGCCTGAGCTTGCGGCCGACGATTTCGGCGACCGCACCGCCGATGCCGGAGTCCACTTCGTCGAAGACCAGCACCGGGGTGTCGTCCAGAGCAATGGTCGCGACCTTGATCGCCAGACTGATGCGCGCCAGTTCGCCGCCTGATGCGACCTTGCGCAGCGGCCGCGGCGGCATGCCGGGATTGGCGCTGACCAGGAAATCGACGCTGTCGGCGCCATGGGCCTGCGGCTGGCTGAAATCAGACTCCAGCGCGCACTCGAAGCTGCCACCCTGCATGCCGAGCTCCTGCATCAGGGCGGTGACTTCGACGGCCAGCCTGCCTCCAGCCGCGCGCCGGTTTTCGCCGAGTTCGCGGGCGGCAGCCTGATAGCGGGTGAGGGCCTGTCCCAGCTCCGCTTCCAGCTTTTCCAGGCGCTCACCGGCGGTTTCGGCTGCGGTCAGGCGCCGGGCCATGTCCTGCCGCAGCGCATCCAGTTCATCGATGCTGACGCGGTGCTTGCGCGCCATCGCGTGCAATCGACCGAGATCGCGTTCCAGCTCGTCCAGCCGGCGCGGATCGACATCGATGGCATCGCGGCGGCGTCGGATCAGGGACAGGGCTTCATCGACCTGTACCTGCGCCGATTCGATCATGATCGCGGCCTCGCCGAGTTCGTCATCGAAGGCCAGCAGCTTCGTCAGCTCGTGATGGGCCTGCCCGAGTTGACGCTCAACCCCGGCCTCATCGCTGGACAGCGATTCTTCCAGCCTGGACAGACCCTCGATCAATTCTCCCGCGTGCGCCAGCCGCTTGTGCTCCGAATCGAGTTCGGCCAGCCGCGAGGGTCGGGGATCGACCTGTTCCAGCTCGGTCAGCGCATGCCGCAGAAAATCGGCCAGGTCGCTGCCGTCGCGGGCATTGCCGCGCAATTCCTCGATCTGCTGTCCCAACTCACGCCAGCGCAGTGCGCAATCGCGTACCTGGCCGCGCAGGCGCTGGTTCTGGGCGTACTGGTCGATCAGATCAAGCTGGTGACTGCGCGCCAGCAGCGCCTGATGTTCGTGCTGGCCGTGGATTTCCACCAGCATGCCGGCCAGTTCGCGCATCTGGGTCAGCGTCGCTGCTCGACCGTTGATGAAGCCGCGCGAGCCACCGTCTGCCCGCACCACCCGCCGCAACAGGCAGGCGGTGTCCTCGTCCAGTGCCTGTTCCACCAGCCACTGCCGGGCCACGGGCAGGGCGCCGAGGTCGAACTCGGCGGCGATTTCGGTGCGTTCGGCGCCGGTGCGTACGGCACCGCTATCGCCGCGCAGCCCGGCTATCAGCGATAGCGCGTCGACCAGTATCGACTTGCCGGCGCCGGTTTCGCCGGTAATGACGCTGAGCCCCGTGCTCATGGCGAGATCCACCCGACCGACCACCGCCAGATCGCGAATACTGAGACTGTGCAGCATGGACTTGCCTGACTCCGAGTGCCGGGGAAAACCTGCGGCACTATCGCCGGGCAGTGCTGGGGGATGCAACTGCCCGGCGCCAGATCGAATGCCGGCTCTTGAGCCCGGCGACTTCGCCCCCAAGTCGGAAGCTGAATGAAGTGGCGGACTGCCGCCAACTGAAGAGGCTTATCCGACGGTGCATCCGCTAGACGCTCGCGCACGCAAGCTGCTCCACGATCTGATCGCCCGTTACATCGAGGCCGGTGAGCCGATTGCGTCGGCCAAGCTGGCGCGTGAGTGCGGACTGGATTTGAGCCCGGCCACCATCCGCAACATCCTGGCGGATCTGGAGGCAGGTGGATTGATCCGCTCGCCGCACACCTCGGCCGGACGCGTACCCACGCCGCGCGGATATCGTTTGTTTGTCGATTCGCTGATCGAAGTCGAGGCAGCGGCGGGGCCGCTGGTCGAGGAAATCCAGTCGCGCCTGCCGGCGCAGGCGGCGCCCGATGAGGTGCTGCGTCACGCCAGCCGGGTGCTGTCGGAGCTGACCGGCTGCGCCGGCATCGTCTCGGTTCCCCGGCGCGAACGTCTGCCGCTGCGGCAGATCGACTTTGTGCAGCTGGCGCCCAGGCGGCTGCTGGTGATTCTGGTCTTCGATGATGGCCAGGTGCAGAACCGGCTGGTTCATACCGAGCGTGGTTTTCTGCCCGAGCAACTGCTGCGCGCCTCCGAACTGCTCAACGAACGCTTCGGCGGACAATGCCTGCCCGCCATCCAGAATCGTCTTGCTGCCGAGATGGCCGCCGCCAAGGCGGCGCTGGATGAAGCCAGCGCGCCGGTGGTGGATGCCGCGCATTCGGCCTTGAGTGCGCCGGACGAGGATCAGCTGCTGATTGCCGGAGAAGGCCGCCTGGCGGCGCATCGCGAACTCGGCGATGCCCAGCAGCTGCGCGGACTGTTCGAGGCTTTCGAGCGCCAGCGCGACCTGCTGGAACTGGTCGAAAATGCCGTGCGGGCCGACGATGTGCGTCTGTTCATCGGCGAGGAATCCGGTTTCGAGCCCTTTGCCGCCTGCTCGGTGATCACCTCTCCCTATCGACGCGACGGGCGGCCCATCGGCGTGCTCGGCGTCATCGGACCTACCCGCCTGGATTATCAGCGCGTCATCCCGGTGGTGAGGGCGACTGCACAGGCGGTGGGCGCGGCCTTGAATTTGGCCTGAGCGTCCCCACAACGGCGACTACACTTTTTTCATTGCAGGGAGTGCCATCCCGATGCACGCATCCCAGGAATCTGCTCGTCCCGAAGGGACTGGCGACCACGAGGCCGAGGGCTTTGCCCCGACCGATACCGAAGAAAATCTGCTGGCGCGTATTGCCGAGCTCGAAGCTGAGCAGTTGCGCGAACGCGCCGAGGTCGAGAATCAGCGCAAGCGCTGGATGCGCGAATTCGAGCAGGCCCGCAAGTTCGGCGTCGACCGTCTGCTCAACGATCTGCTGCCGGTGATCGACAGCCTGGAGCAGGGCATCAAGGCCGCCGAGGCCCCCGGTGCCGGTGTCGAAGCCTTGAAGCAGGGCTCGGACATGACCCTGAAACTGTTGCACAAGGCGGCCGATTCGCATGGTCTGGTCGTCGTTGACCCGGCGGGCAAGGCCTTCAATCCCGAGGAACACCAGGCCATGGGCATGCAGCCCTCGGCCGAAGTGCCCGCCGATCACGTGCTGGTGGTGCTGCAGAAGGGCTACAAGCTGCACGATCGCCTGGTGCGCCCGGCCCTGGTACTGGTCAGTTCCGGCGCCTGAACCGTGAATGATCTGTTGTTGCCCACACTTGGGCTGACAGAAATCGTCCCCATCTAATGCGTCAGTCGGGGCCAGTCCCCAGAAAGATTTCGACTTCAAGGAGCTAAACCATGGGCAAGATCATCGGTATCGATCTCGGGACCACCAATTCCTGCGTTGCCGTCATCGAAGGCGGCTCGGTCAAGGTCATCGAGAATTCAGAAGGCGACCGCACCACGCCGTCGGTGGTCGCGTTCACCAAGGATGGCGAAGTGCTGGTCGGTGCCTCGGCCAAGCGTCAGGCCGTGACCAATGCCAAGAACACGCTGTATGCGGTCAAGCGCCTGATCGGTCGCAAGTTCACCGAACAGGTCGTGCAGAAAGACCTCGACATGGTGCCGTATTCGATCATGGCCGCCGACAACGGCGATGCCTGGATCGATGCCGGTGGCAAGAAGATGGCGCCGCCGGAGATCTCCGCGCGCGTGCTGATGAAGATGAAGAAGACTGCCGAGGACTATCTGGGCGAGCCGGTCACCGAGGCGGTGATCACGGTTCCGGCCTACTTCAACGACAGCCAGCGCCAGGCCACCAAGGATGCCGGTCGCATCGCCGGTCTTGAGGTCAAGCGCATCATCAACGAGCCGACCGCGGCCGCGTTGGCCTATGGTCTGGACAAGAAGGGCGCCGGCGACCGCAAGATCGTGGTCTACGATCTGGGCGGCGGCACCTTCGACATCTCGATCATCGAGATTGCAGAAGTCGATGGCGAGAAGCAGTTCGAGGTGCTGGCCACCAACGGTGATACCTTCCTCGGTGGTGAGGATTTCGACAAGCGCGTCATCGACTTCCTGGTCGACGAGTTCCGCAAGGAGCAGGGCATCGATCTGCGCAATGATCCGCTGGCGCTGCAGCGTCTGAAGGACGCCGCCGAGCGCGCCAAGATCGAGCTCAGCTCGTCGATGCAGACCGATGTCAATCTGCCCTACGTGACCATGGATGCCAGCGGTCCCAAGCATCTGAACGTCAAGCTGACCCGTTCCAAGCTGGAGTCGCTGGTCGACGATCTGGTCAAGCGCACCATCGAGCCCTGCCGTACCGCCATGGCCGACGCCGGCGTGCGCGTCAGCGATATCGCCGAAGTGATTTTGGTCGGTGGCCAGACCCGCATGCCCAAGGTCCAGGAAGCGGTCAAGGAGTTCTTCGGTCGCGAGCCGCGTAAGGACGTCAATCCGGATGAAGCCGTGGCCATGGGTGCGGCGATTCAGGGCGGCGTGCTGGCCGGTACCGTCAAGGACGTGCTGCTGCTCGACGTGACCCCGCTGTCGCTGGGTATCGAGACCCTGGGCGGCGTCATGACCAAGCTGATCGAGAAGAACACCACGATCCCGACCCGTGCGGCCCAGGTGTTCTCGACCGCCGAGGACAATCAGACCGCGGTGACGGTGCACGTGCTCCAGGGTGAACGCGAACAGGCGCGCTACAACAAGTCGCTGGCCAAGTTCGATCTGGCGGGCATCGAGTCGGCGCCGCGTGGCATGCCGCAGGTCGAGGTGACCTTCGACATCGATGCCAACGGCATCCTGCATGTCTCGGCCAAGGACAAGAAGACCGGCAAGGAGCAGCGCATCGAGATCAAGGCGGGATCCGGCCTCAGCGAGGAAGAGATCCAGCAGATGGTCAAGGACGCCGAAGCCCATCGCGAGGAAGACAAGAAGTTCCACGAGCTGGTCGGCGCCCGCAATCAGGCCGATGCCCTGCTGCACGAGACCCGCAAGGCCGTCAAGGAAGCGGGCGACAAGGTCGACGGCGCCGCGATCGCCAAGATCGAAGCCGCCATCGCCGAACTCGACACGGCCATGAAGGGCGACAACAAGACCGCCATCGAGGCCAAGGCCCAGGCGCTGATGGAGGCTTCGCAGAGCCTGCGTGCAGCCGCCAGTGCCGGCCAGTCCGGCGGCCCCACCCCCGAAGGCGAACCCGGCCCCAAGGCCAAGGCCGATGACGACGTCGTCGATGCCGAGTTCACTGAGGTGGATGGGGAGAAGCGTTGATCCTGTAGCTGTCGAGTGGGCGCGCGGCCTCTGGGCCGCGCGCCCTTGTCGTTCAGAGGCGAGCAGAGGAAAAAGGAAAATGGAAAAGGGAAAAAGGAAAATCAAGAGCACGCAAGTCCCAGCTTGCCGGCCGCGTGCTGTCCCTTTTTCCTTTTTCCTTTTTCCCTTTTCCTGATCTCAAATGTCCAAACGCGACTACTACGAAGTTCTCGGCGTCCAGAAGAGCGCCACCGAGGACGAACTTAAGAAGGCGTTTCGGCGTCTGGCCATGAAGCTGCATCCGGATCGCAACCCGGATGCCTCGGCACAGGATCAGTTCAAGGAGGCCAAGGAGGCCTACGAGGTACTGAGCAATGCCGAACAGCGGGCGGTTTACGACCGCTATGGCCATGCCGGTCTGAACAGCGGCGGTGGTCGCGGTGCCGGACCCGGTGGTCCTGATCTGGGCGACATCTTCGGCGACATCTTTGGCGACATCTTTGGCGGTCGTGGTGGCCGTGGCGGCGGCGCTCAGCGTCGCGGTTCGGATCTGCGCTTCGTCATGGAGCTGGAGCTCGAAGAAGCGGTCAACGGGGTCGAGCGCGAGATCAAGGTGCCGACGCTGGTGGGTTGCCATCATTGCGCCAGCTCCGGCTCGGCCGATGGCAAGACCGGCACCTGCAGCACCTGCGGTGGTCATGGCCGCGTGCGCATGCAGAACGGCATCTTCTCGATCCAGCAGACCTGCCCGACCTGTGGTGGCGCCGGCCGCTCGATCAGCAATCCCTGCACCTGGTGTCAGGGCGCAGGCCGGCTGGAAGAGGAGAAGCTGGTTCGGGTGAAGGTACCGGCCGGTGTCGATCAGGGCGACCGAATCCGGCTCAGTGGCGAAGGCGAAGCCGGTCCCGCGGGCGCTGGAGCAGGAGATCTTTACGTCGAAATCGCGGTGCGCGAGCATCCGATCTTCAAGCGCGATGGCGATGATCTCTATTGCGAGATTCCGATCCGGATCACCACCGCGGCGCTCGGCGGGGAAATGAAGATTCCGACGCTGGAAGGCAGCGCCATGCTGCGCATTCCCGATGGCACCCAGACCGGCAAGATCTTCCGGCTGCGCGGCAAGGGTGTACAGTCAGTGCGCTCGCACAGCAAGGGTGATCTGCTGTGCCGGGTGGTCGTCGAAACGCCGGTCAGGCTGACCTCGGCCCAGCGCGAGTTGCTGGCGGAGCTGGAAACCAGCTTTACCGGAGAATCGGCGGATCACAGCCCGCGCTCCAGTTCCTGGCTGGACAGCGTCAAGGATTTTTTTGGGCGCATCGGCGCCTGAGGTAAAGGCCATGGAAAACGCCGCGCCGGCACGCATTGCCCTGTTCGGTGCCTCCGGCAGAATGGGGATCGAGTTGCTCCGTGCTGCGCGTCGGCGCGACGACTGCGTCGTGGTGGCCAGTCTGGTGCGGGCCGCTTCGGCCTGGGTCGGAGAGCGGGTGGGTCTGACCTTTGGCGAAGACGCGCCTGACCTGGAGTTCCAGGCCACGCTGGATCCGGAAACCGAGGTCGATGTGATCATCGATTTCTCGTCCCCTGATTCTCTGGAAACGCCGCTGGCAATGGCGCTGCAGCGACGCGTGGCTTTTGTCTGTGGAACTACGGGGCTGGATTCGCGGCACATGGCTGAACTGCAGGCGGCGGCCAGGCACATCCCGGTGTTGTGGAGCGCCAACTTCAGCCTGGGCGTGGCGCTGTTGCGCAAGATGACGGCGCTGGCCGCGGCCCAGTTGGGGCCTGATTTCGAAGCCGAGATTCTGGAGGTGCACCACCGCGCCAAGCGCGATGCGCCGTCTGGAACCGCATTGGCGCTGGGCATGGCCATCGCCGATGCCCGTCAGCATTCCTTCGCCGAAGTGGCGCGCTTTGCGCGACAGGGGCAGGGCGCCGGGCGCGAAGCGCAGGAGATCGGGTTTGCAGTGATGCGCGCCGCTGACGTGATCGGCGAGCACACCGTGATGTTTGCCTCCGAAGGCGAGCGTCTGGAGCTGACCCACCGTGCCAGCTCTCGCTCCATCTTCGCCGTGGGCGCCGTGCGCAGCGCCACCTGGCTGGCGCGACAAGGGGCCGGCTGGTACGACATCACCGACGTGCTGGGCTGATGCAGCGCGCTTACGACAGGACAGCATCCATGCTCACCCCTTTCCATCTCGCTTTTCCGGTGCACGATCTCGCCGCTGCCCGAGCCTTTTATGGCGGCGTACTCGGGTGCCCTGAAGGCCGTTCCAGCGAGCACTGGATCGATTTCGACCTGCACGGTCATCAGATCGTCGCGCATCTGGCGGCCGACACGGGACCACGCGCCCACAATCCGGTCGATGGCCATGAAGTCCCGGTGCCGCACTTTGGGGTGGTGCTGGAGTGGGATCGCTTCCACGCCCTCGCTGAGCGTCTGCGCTCGCAGGGCATTGCTTTCGCCATTGAGCCCTACATCCGTTTTGCCGGCCTGCCCGGTGAGCAGGCGACGATGTTCTTTTACGACCCTTCGGGCAACGCGCTGGAGTTCAAGTCCTTCCGCGACTTCAGCCAGATCTTTGCGCGCTAGCGTGGTTGGGAGTCATCTGCAGGCGGCGCCGGCTCTGGCGGCGGATGCACGATCCGATGCAGGCGCTGCAAGCGGGCCTTGAACACCCGCGCTTCCCAGTCGATGAACCGCCACAGCAGATCGGCCATCAAGGCCACGATCAGCCCCACCACCACTCCGCCTATGAACAGCGCATTGGCGTAGAAGACGGCCTTGGGCAGGTGCTCGCCCATCTGCATGAATCGCATCAGGCTTGCGCCTACCCAGGCGGTGGTCGCGTAGATCGGGACCACGGTCAGCGGATTGGTGATGAACTGCAGCGCCACCATGATGGTCAGATTGGCACGAAAGGCCAGTGCCGCGGCAAAGGCGATGATGATCTGCACGCCATACAGCGGCAACAGCGAGATCACCGATCCCCAGTACAGTGCCGGAATGATCTGTGCGCGTTTGAAGGACCACAGGAAAGGCCGTTTGCGCGCGTGTTCGGCAAACCACTTGATGATCGGATAGCGATGCAGATTGCCGCGCCGCGGCAGCGGTCGCAGCAAACGCCGCAGTCTGCTGCGGCGGAGCAGCCATTGTCGCAGGAGTCGATCGTATTCGTGGCGCATGCCTGCAGTCTAACGTGCGCGCGCGGCAGTCAAGGCCAAGCCACCAGCAGCTGTTGATCTGGCCTTTGCATACGGATCAGCTCCGGCCGCTGGCGACGCGCGCCGCCGCCTTGGAGGGCGCCGCTTTGCGCGGCGCAACAGCGGCCGCGCAGGCGTGTGTCCCTCCTCAAAGTCGCTGCGTCCGGCTCCTGCCGGGTGTCGGGCGTACCAAGGTGTTGCACGAACGCGAGCAATTCAACGTGTTCTGTACCTCTGAATGCTCTTCTTCGCGTCCTCTCTGCTTTTCCTTCGCGTTCTTCGCGTCCGGCTTCTGGTCCAATCTCACTTCCGGGCAGGATTGTCGCGTCGCCGTTCGTGCTGCAAGGGGGCTCCTACGGTGGGCGACTGCCGGCCCGAAGCCTGCAATGCCCACACAGCTACGCTGCTAGCATTCGACCTCCATCACTACATGAGCCTGGGGCGGATGCGACTGCAAACCAAATTGCCGAGGGTGGGGACCACCATCTTCACCGTGATGTCGCAGCTGGCGGCGCAGCACCAGGCGGTCAATCTGGGGCAGGGCTTTCCCGATTTTGAAGGTCCTGCGGCGCTGCACGAAGCGCTGGCACGGCATGCGCGCGAGGGCAGGAACCAGTACGCGCCGATGACCGGCATCGCGCCGCTGAGGCAGGCCATCGCCGCCAAGACCGAAGCGCTGTACGGACGTCGGGTGGATGCCGACAGCGAAATCACCGTCACCAGCGGGGCGTCTGAGGCGCTGTTTGCGGCCATCCATGCGGTCGTGCGGCCGGGCGAAGAGGTGATCATTCTCGACCCTTGCTATGACTGCTACGACCCGGCGATCGAACTGGCCGGCGCGCGCGCCGTGCATGTGCCACTGAAGGCGCCGAGCTTCTGTGTCGACTGGCAGCGGGTCAAGGACGCCATCACGCCGCACACCCGGGCGATCATCATCAATTCGCCGCACAACCCGACCGGCGCCACGCTGACCCGCGCCGATCTCCGTGAACTGGCCGATCTGCTGCGCGACAGCGAAATCCTGGTGATCTCCGACGAGGTCTACGAGCACATCATCTTCGATGGCCGCAAGCATGAGAGTGTGCTCGGCCATGCCGAGCTGGCCGAACGCAGTTTCGTGGTGTCGAGTTTCGGCAAGACCTATCACATCACCGGCTGGAAGGTCGGCTATTGCATTGCGCCACCGACGCTGTCGGTCGAGTTCCGCAAGGTGCGACAGTACCTGAGCTTCTGCACCTTTCATCCGGCGCAATGGGCGCTGGCTGAGTATCTGGTGGCCGATCCGCAGCATTACCTGGACCTGCCGATGTTCTATCAGGCCAAGCGCGATCATTTCGCGCGCGCGCTGGCGCCTTCGCGGTTCAAGCTGCTGCCGGTTGAAGGTGCCTATTTTCAGTTGGCCGACTATTCGGCCATCAGCGACGAGGACGACCAGAGCTTCAGCCGCAGCCTGATCGAGCAGCACGGCATCGCCGCCATTCCGATGTCGGCCTTCTACGAATCGCCGCCGGATCAGCATCTGGTGCGCTTCTGCTTCGCCAAGACCACCGCCACCCTGGACGCCGCCGCGGAACTGCTATGCGCGATCTGAACATTGCCCTGGTGCAGGCATCGACGGTCTGGCACGATGCCCGCGCCAATCGGGAGCTGTACGGTACGCAGGTACTGGACTTGGCCGGTCGCGCCGATCTGATTGTCCTGCCGGAGACCTTTCTGTCTGGCTTCTCCAATGACGCCGTGGCACAGGCCGAAACCATGGACGGTACCAGCGTGCGCTGGATGCGCGAACTGGCGCGTGAAGTGGGTGCGGTGATCACCGGCAGTCTGGTGATCCGTGACGGCGATCGCGTGTACAACCGCCTGATCTGGGCCCGCCCCGATGGCAGCATCAGTCATTACGACAAGCGCCATCTGTTCCGCATGGCCGCCGAGCACGAGCGCTACGCCAGTGGCGCGGAGCGCCTGATCGTGGAACTGGCCGGGTGGCGCATCTGTCCGCTGGTCTGCTACGACCTGCGCTTTCCGGTCTATGTCCGCAATCGCTTCGATCCGGCAAGCCAGCGTCTGGACTACGATCTGGCACTGTTCGTGGCCAACTGGCCGAGCCCGCGCCGGCACGCCTGGCGCACCCTGTTGCGGGCGCGGGCCATCGAAAATCTGGCCTACTGCGTGGGCGTGAACCGGGTGGGTACCGACGGCAACCAGATTCATTATGCCGGCGACAGCGTGGCCCTGGATTTTCTAGGAGAAGCACTGGTCGAGCTGGGCAGCGAGCCTGGCGTGGTGACCACCGTGCTCTCGGCCGACAAGCTGCAGGCGCATCGTGAACGCTTTCCGGCATGGCTCGATGCGGATCAGTTCACGCTGGATCTGCTTCGATAACTCATGTCGTCAGTCATTGAATTTGCGGGCCCCGGCAATAGCCGGCTCTTGTAGCCCGAAGTGCGCGCAGCGCTCTGCGGGCGGTGATGCGGAAGAGCCCCGGTGAGCCGCTGCGCGGCACCCTCGGCCTACGGGCTATTGATGCTTCATTGCGAGGAGCGCGCCTTCGGCCGCGAGCGCAGCGTGGCGGGACGAAGCAATCCAGGGTATCGCCGCACGCCGCTGGATTGCTTCCCCCGGATCAAGTCCGGGGTCGCAATGACGCCGGGGGACATGGCCCGTGGGCAGTGTCGGACCGACACCGGTGGCTCTCCATGAACCGGATTCCGGCGCCGGCCTCCTGGGTTTCGGGTCGCTGCTCTGGAGGGCGCCGCGCTGCGGCGCCGCTTTGTGTGGGGCAACAGCGGCCGCGCAGGCGCGCGTCCCTCCTCAAGGCCGCTCCGTGTCTGCCATCGTTCATGGCCCGTACGCAGCGTTAGACCGAAACAGGTGGCTCCCAATCACGCCTGCACATGTTCCTGACCGGAACCCCGATCTGCCGGACTCTCAACCAACAACCAACAACCAACAACCAACAACCGACAACCAGCTCTTCCCGGTCAGGGTCGCAACTTGAACGGCGGATTCTCGTTCAATCGGCCGTCGGTCTCGATCACGGCAAAGTTCTTGCGATCGCCGTCGAGGACGATCGGCACGGCTTCCTGGAACATCGGTTTGCGGACGTATTTCAGTTCCCAGCCGAAATGTTCGAGGCTGCGCAGGGTTTCGATCTGCGAGGGGTTGAGCAGGCGCTCAAGTACCCGGCTGGGCGGCGGCGGCTGCCCTTGTCGGCGTTCGCGTTCCGGCACACGACCTCCCGGCAACAGCCCTTGTGGATGTTGCCGACATGGTCTGACAGCGCAGATCGAATTTCAAGTCTGTGCAATAGCCGATCTGCTAGCCGCCCAATGTCTCCAGCGCGCGCTGCCGGCGTGCGGCCAGGCGCTTGCGGTCCTCCGAGCCGATCGGCCCGGTGGACCACCAGCGCATGTCCAGGGCGGCGCGTTCGGTCCTGGGGTCGGTGGACTGGCCGCTGCTCATGCGCGCAGACAGTTTCTCCACCTGCAGATTCATGCGCGCGGCCTGCTGCTCTGCTGGCGAATCCACACCCGCCAGCAACTCGTACTCCAGCAGCAGCTTTTCGGCTTCCGCCAGTTGCTGCGAGGTCAGCAGCTGGCGGCTGTCATCGCTGCTTTGTTGCAGTCGCGCCAGACGCAAGCCGAGGCTGCCGACCAGGGTGCTGTCCAGTCCCGATAGCGCGCTCTGGACTTCGGCCAGCGCTGCCGCTGCATCCGTACCCTGCAGCCAGTCGGCTTCGATCGCATCCAGCTTCTGGGCCAGTTCCACGGCATGCTGCTCGCGCGCCGCCAGCTCCGCACTGCGCCTTCTTGCTGCGCTCTTCTGGGCCGCGGTCAGGGCGGCGTCGTAACCGCGCTCGAGTTCGCGCGGACGTTTGGGGTCGGCGCGCCATGCCGATTCGATACGCTCGATCTCGGCCTCGACATGGGTGGCATCGAGTTCACTGTCGGCGACGGTCTTGAGTTCGTCGATCAAGGCCTGCGCCGAGGCGCGCTCGGCATCGCGTTCGGCATCCACCGCCTTCAGTTCTTCATTGCGCTGGTTGAACAGCGGATCGATCAGATCGCGGAACTCCTGCCACAGCGCCTGATCCGTCTTGTGCGAGCCCTTGCCCAGCGTCTGCCAGCGCTTCTGTGCGGCCTTGGCCAGATCCAGCGCCGCGTCCAGCTCGGCATGTGCCAGTTGCCTTCGCAACTGGTTGATGAGTTTCTGCTTTTCTTCGGCCACGGCGTTGAAGCGGGCGTCGATGGCGGCCGAGCAGGCTTCCATGAGCTGCTTCAGCTGCTTGCCGATTTCACCGCGCTGACGCGGATCCACTTCGTCGGCACGGCGCAGGCGATCGCCGGCTTCACGCTTGAGCGTCAGCAACTGGCTGACCTCGGTGCTGTCCGCCGCCAGTTCTTCGCGCGCTCTTTCGATGAAGGCGCCGAAATCCTCGCTGCGCTTGCCGCGGACTTCCTTGCGCTTCTCGAAATAGCCGCGCGCCGGCTCCAGCGCCTTGTGACAGAGGAAGCGGAAGCGCTTGGCCAGACCGGATTCGCTGACCGGTGCACCAGGGTCGGCTTCGCTGTCATCGATGCGTTTCCAGGCCTGCTTCAACTCGGCCACGCGGTTGGCCAAGGCGTCGGGATGCATGCCGCTGCCGATCAGCGCTTCAACGTCCTCGCACAGGCGCAGCCGCACCTTGTTGTCGGACCAGCGCTGCCAGCGCGACAGTTTCTCGATGCCGGGTTCCAGTTCCGACAGCTGCCGATTGAAGGCACGGGCAGCGCTGGCGGGCAATGCATCGATGGCGCTGCGGGCCTCGGCACGGGCAGCTCGGGCGGCGCTCAACTGGCCGTCTTCCACGGCCTTCGCGGCCTTCTCGATAGCCTTCGAGGCCAGCGCCCGGGCCTGCTCCAGTTCGGCCTCATGGGCCTTGGCGCTTTCGCGCAGGGTGGCCATGCGGGCCTGGAACGCCGCTTGCAATACTTCAGCTTCGGCACCGCCCGGGTTGTCCTGCCAGGCGCTGTGCCAGCGGCGTTCGAGCGCATCCAGATCGGCCGTCGGCGCGGTTTGGTCCAGCGCTTCGGCGCGGGCGCACAGATCCGCAAGCCGGGTGTCCGGGGCGGCAGCGACGGGTTCGGCCACTAAGGGCAGTGACTCAGCCGCGGGCTCTGGCGTTTCTGCGGGCGCCTCGGTGGCGGCCTCGGCAATCGGCGCTTCCTCACCGATGTGGGAAATGGCATGGAGCGCGGCCTTTAGCGTTTGCACCGCGCCTTCGAAACGGCGATCAAAGCGTTCGTCGATCTTCGCGCGCAGGGCCGGCCATTCGGCCTCGGCCCGGGTCAGCAGTTCGACCGTGCCGGCATCGGGATGTCGCAGCTGCTGCTCCAGGCCCAGGCACAGGGCTTCAGCCTTGGCGACCAGGGCCTGGGCCTCGCCAGCGGCGTACTTGTCGGCATCCAGGCGCTCGCGAATGGCGCGATAGAGGCGCTTGTCGCGGGTGCGTGCGTGGGCTGCCAACCGCTCCAGCGTCGGCGTGGCGGTGACCCGCGCCAGCAAGACCAGGCGCAGATCGGCATCACTGTCTTCAAGCACGCGATCGGCAATGAAGCCCAGGCGGGTGCAGCGTTCCAGCGCGGCCGCGCGCAGATCGGCCTCCGGCGCGCGCCTGGCCACCTGTTCCAGCAGCGCCTGTTCCTCAACCAGTCCCAGCGCCCGGCGTCGCTCGGCGATTGGCGCACTGCCGGCCAACAGGTCGACCAGTCTGGCCCGGGCACGCTCACGAACGCCGGCGTCGGCGTCGTTGCTCATGCGATCGGCCACCAGCGTCAGATCGTCGATCCGTTCGAGCGCTGCGCGGCGCACCGGCGCATCCGGATCGTTGCGCAGGATCTGCGGCAGCTCAGGCAGCAGCGCCGGCTCGCGCGAATGGGCGACGGCCTCGGCACGCTTGGCGGCATTGCGCGATTGCCACGCGGGTTTGGACAAAAAAGAGAAAAGGCTCATCAGCTCAACCTGCGGAATAATTCGATACCGGTGAGATAGACACCAATGCCGGTGAAGGCATTGGTCAGAAAAAACATCAGCAGGGTGCGGGCGACGCGGTTCTTCCACCAGCCGCGCCACTGCTTCAGATCATCCCGCAGCGCCTCGAAGTCGGAGACCCGTGGTTTGCGGATCCAGACCTCTGCGCCAGCACTGAACATGCCCGAGGCCAACGCCGGGTGCAGCACCGTCAGTGGCGCCGACAGAAAGGCGGCCAGCAGGCTCAGCGGATGGCCGCCGGCGACCAGTGCGCCCAGGGCGGCAAAGCCTCCGGTGGCGAATACGTAGTAGGACACCAGATCGCGGCCGACGTCAGCCCCCTTGCTGAAGGCCCAGATAAAGCCGCCCACCAGGATGGCGATCACCAGATAACCGATCAGTTTCGGCCAGAGGCTCGGTGGCGGCAGCGCTCTCAGTGTGTCCAGGGATTCGGTGTCACCGGCGTCCTTGCCTTCCAGTGCGCGGGCGAGGCCGGCCAGATGTCCGGCGCCGACCACTGCAAGGACTTTCTGTCCGGGCTGGCTGACTTCGCGCAGACGGGCGGCCATGTAGCGGTCACGCTCGACGATCAGGGCGTGGTGCAGCGGCTTGCTCTGGCGGGCGAACTCGTCGAAGGTGTTGGTGAGGATGTCGCCTTCCTTGAGCTTCTCGATATCGGCCTCGGTGATCTCGTCGCTGCTGATGGCGCTGGCGACCAGGCCGCCGACGATGCTCATCCTGTCGAAGAAGCCGACCGCGGCATAGGCGCGCTTGAGGGTGACACCGACATCACGGTCGATCAGTTCGACCGGCGTGCCGTGTTCGGCCGCGCTGAGGCAGGCCGCCTTCAGTTCGGCGCCGGGTTCCACTCCAAACTGCTCGGCCAGGCGCCGCTGGTAGGCGCCCAGCGCCAGATTGGCGGCCAGCATGCCGGCCTTGCCATCCTTGACGATCTTGAACAGATCGACATTGCGCCAGTCGTCCGGCTTCAGCAGCGAGTGATGGCGATGTTCGTCGAGCTCGACCGTCACCAGATCGAATTCGCGGCTGCCGATCAAGTGGCGCACGGCATCGACGCTGGCCTTGGAGACATGTGCCGTGCCGAGCAGGGTGTAGTCGATATCGCCCACGCGGACTTCGATCAGCGGCTGGCCGTCGAAAGCGCTGTAGTCGGCGGGGGCATCGGCAACAGCGTTGGTTTCTGGAGTCAAAGTGAGCTTAGTCCTGCGCGGCTGCGCCGATTGTGGGTTTTCGGGGTGTTCCTGGGGTCTACTGCGGGTCCCGAGCGTGGTAGGTCACGTTGGCCGCGCAGCAGGCTACGTGACACCACCCACCTGCTGGCACACGACAACCGGCGCCGCAGCCAGGCTGACCGGCGGTCGCCTGGGCGGCGGAGCATGTCACGTTGCCCTTGGCGCGGGCAACGTGAACTGGCGGCCGATCGGTACAAGGTGGCGTCCGTTGCTGTTGTCATCGGTGGATCAGGGTGTACGGAAGCGCCGGGTCAGATCGCCGTAGGCGTCGATGCGCCGGTCGCGCAGGAAGGGCCAGATCCGGCGCACGTTCTCGCTGCGACGGAGATCCACCTCGGCCAGCAGCAGCTCATCCTGATCGCTGCTGGCACTGGCCAGGAACTCGCCCTGTGGCCCGGCCACAAAGCTGTGTCCCCAGAACTGGATGCCAGCGCCCAGACCCGTGGGGTCGGCTTCGAAACCGGTGCGGTTGCAGCTCAGCACCGGCAGGCCGTTGGCCACTGCGTGGCCGCGCTGGCTGATGATCCAGGCCTGCTGCTGGCGCTGCTGCTCGGCCTGATCGTCGCGTGGATCCCAACCGATGGCCGTGGGATAGAGCAGCATCTCGGCGCCGGCCAGCGCCATCAGGCGCGCGGCTTCCGGATACCACTGGTCCCAGCAGACCAGCACGCCCAGGCGACCGACGGCCGTGTCCACTGGCTCAAAGCCGAGGTCGCCGGGCGTGAAGTAGAACTTCTCCATGAAGCCCGGATCGTCCGGAATGTGCATCTTGCGATAGCGACCGGCGATGCGGCCGTCGGCATCGAAGACCACGGCGGTGTTGTGATACAGCCCGGCTGCGCGACGCTCGAACAGTGAGGCGACCAGCACCAGCCCGTGCTTCGCCGCCATTGCAGAGAGACGCTCGGTGCTGGGCCCGGGAATGGTCTCGGCCCGATCGAATTCGTTCACATCCTGGTGCTGGCAGAAATAGGCGCCGTTGTGCAGTTCCTGCAGCAACACCAGGCGTGCGCCAGCGGCGGCGGCTTCCGCTACCCGCTGTTCGATACGGCCGAGATTGGCATCCACACTGCCCTGGTCACGACCCTGCACCAGGGCTACCTTCAACGCTGAACTCAAACCACAACTCCTTCCGGCAACTGCATGCTGATGCAATGCAGGCTGCCGTTCTGCTCGATCAGGGGGCGACAGGGTACGACAATGACATCGTGATCCGGCATCGCCGCCTGCAAGACTTCGGCGGCGTCGAGATCCGTGTCCACATCATAGCCCGGCATCAGAACCGCGCCGTTGATGATCAGGAAGTTGGCATAGGAGGCAGCCAGCCGGCGACCATCTTCGGCATGGATGGGTGGGGCGAAGGGCAGGGGAAAGAGTTCGAAGGGACGTCCGCTGCGGGCGTTCATCGCCTCCAGTTCGCCTGCCATCGCCTGCAAGCCACGGTAGTGTTCGTCGGAGGGCGATTCGCAGCCCTGATAGACGATGCGCTCGGGCGACACGAAACGCGCCAGCGTATCGATATGGGCATCGGTATCGTCGCCCGCCAGTTCGCCCTGCTCCAGCCACAGAAAGCGGTCCAGCGCCAGCGTCTGGCCCAGGATCTTCTCGACTTCGCTGCGCGATTTGCCCGGATGTCGGCGCGCCATGCAGGTCCAGGTCGACAGCAGCGTACCTTTACCGTCGGTTTCGACCGCGCCACCCTCGAGGGCGAAGTCCACGCGCTGACGCGGAATATGGGCAAAGTCCGGCAGCGCCGACAGGCCGGCGGGCAGGGCATCGTCCAGACTGGCCTCGAACTTGTCGCCCCAACCGGTGAACACGAAATCGAGCCAGCGCGGCTTGCGACCGTCGAGCAGCGTGATCGGTCCGCTGTCACGCAGCCAGGTGTCGTTGTAGGGCAGTTCGATCCAGTGCAGTCGCCCTTCCTGATGCAGCACGCTCCGCCCCAGCACCGACTCGGCGCGGGCGCGGATACCGGCATCGGCGACGATCAGATAGACGTCCTCGAAGCCCAGGATGCAGTGGATCAGCTCGCGATAGCTGCCTTCGACCGCAGCCAGATTGGCGGCCCAGTCAGTGTCCTGGTGCGGCCACGCCAGCAGGATTCCGGCCTGTGGTTCCCACTCGGCCGGCCAGCGGGGCGCCGCCGTCATTCCCTGGGTTGCCGCGCTGCGACCGGCATCGGACCTTTTTCTTCCGGGCTGGACTTGTTGACCACGGCATTGATCACGTGGTTGTACTCGAAATACACGGTGAATGCCGGGTACATCCAGCGCGTGATCGGTGGCTGGCCCACCGCCGGTTTCTTGTCGGTCGGCGCGCCGTACTGGGATTCGACCTGTTCCATGGTCGAGCCCTTGTGCGGCAAGGCCGAAGCCTTGGCCCGCTCGACCCGCTGCACCAGCAGGGTATTTGCAGATGCCGCAGTGGATGCCAGCGCGAACATCAGCGCTAGCGGGATCAGACTGATCCGGAACTTGGACACGGGACACCTCCTTCAGGCGATTCCTGGTTCGCCGCCTAGATTAACGCTTAGGTGAAGGCGGCAGAAGGGGCGCGGCAACAAAATGTGACTCCAATGGCAGGGAAGTCAAGGATGAAATCCCATCTGTACACCGACAGGCTGCTCCTCGCGAAACGGCGAATGTGCTGCCAGTTCTGCCCGGTAGGCGCGCAATGCCTGCGCCTCCTGGTCGAGTGCCCCACGGATGGCGCGGCGGAAATCGGGGTGGATGATCAGATGCGCCGATCGCGTACGGGTAGGCAGGAAGCCGCGGGCGATCTTGTGTTCACCCTGGGCGCCGGGTTCGAAGTGCTTGAGGCCGCGACGGATAACGTTCTCGATGCCCTGGTAGTAGCAGAGCTCGAAATGCATGCCCGGAAGATCGGCCCGGGCGCCCCAGTAGCGGCCGTAGAGCGTGGTCGACGACGAGAAATAGATCGCCGCAGCCATGATCTGCGATCCGCTGCGGGCCACGGCGGCATGCAGGCATTGCGGCATGCGCTCGCGGATCATCGAAAAGAACTCGCGGGTGAGGGCAGGGGTGTTGCCCTTGCGGTCGAAGGTCTCGATGTAGAGCGCGTGCAGATCGTCGAGATGGGCCTCGCTCAGATCGGCGCCATCCAGCCATTCGATGCTCAGCCCGCAAGCGCCGGCGTGGCGCCGCTCCTGACGGATGTTCTTGCGCTTCTTCGACGTGAATTCCGACAGCAGGGCCTCGAAATCGGCATAGCCCGGATTGTGGAAATGAAACTGCCAGTCGAAACGCGACAGCCAGGGATCGTGGGTCAGCGCGGCGGCGTCGCTGTCGCTGAGGAAATTCAGATGGGCACTGGACAGGCGCAGTTGGGCGACCGTGCTCTCGATGGCCCGCACCAGCTTGCCGCGGCGTTCGGCGGCATCAGATCCCTGGCCCACCAACAAGCGGGGACCGGTGATGGGCGAATAGGGCACGCCGATCAGCAGCTTGGGGTAATAAGCCAGACCGTGGCGGCGGTAGGCATCGGCCCAGGCCCAGTCGAACACGAATTCACCGTGAGAGTTGGCCTTCAGATAGCCCGGCGCCGCAGCGATCAGCGTGTCTTCCTCATGGAGCAGCAGGGGCATCGCCGACCAGCCCAGTTCACGCTGCAGACTGCCGCTTTGCTCCAGCGCCGACAGGAAGGCGTGACGCACGAAGGGCTGGTCATCCTCGCCGACGAGGCCGTCCCAATCGGCGGCAGCAATATCCGCCACGCCGTGACGGATGGTCAGTTGCAGGCTGTGGTCGATCTCGGGAGCGGCGGGCATCTCGGGAGACTAGGCTAAGGTACAGCCAGGGTGTGTGAGGAATCGGTCAGGGCTCAAATGGCCGTGGAGCAAATCCCAGAGCCTGCGCTGCGGGGCCGGGTTCAAAGGCCTGATCACGGCTGATGCGTGCCCCGGCATCCCTGCTCAGGCCCGGGCTGCCGCCTATCCAGCGCAGTCTCGCTGCCAGTCGCGTGGCGAGCGTGAAGGGGATCGGTATCGGCAGGACCAGCCCGGTGCGGGCGTGCGCCGCGCGGGCGATCAGCTGCGCCAGGCTCAGTTTCTCGCCTCCGGGCAGGTCGATGCGCTGGTCGAAGGCGGACGTACAATCCATGGCAGCGATGACCGCGCCGGCCAGATCATCGGCGTGCACCGGCTGGCGTCGTCCACGGCCGGCTGGCCCGAGCAGTCGCGGATAGACGTGCCAGCGCGCGGCGAAGGCCCCGATGCGGGCGATCAGATCATGGTCACCGCCGTAGATCAGAGTTGGCCGCAACAGCGTCCAGCGTACGCCCAGGCGCGCGCATTCCCGCGCCAGCGCCGCCTCCGAGGCCAGCAGACGCTGCGCCAGATTGCGCTCCAGCGCCGAACTGGAATCAAGCTTGGTCTGGGCACTGGTCGAGCCAAAGGCGATCACCTGTCGAAGGGCAGGAGGCGTCGATTGTTGTGCCAGCCAGGCGACAAAGGCGTCGCAAGGTCCCAGGCTGAGGATGTGCGTGACCGCCGGATCCGGCGCCGGGCACGAATCAGGCAGTGAGCCGAGTTGCCATTCGACGTGCGCATGGCCCTGTCTGAGCGCCGTCGCCGGCTGGCGCGATACCGCCGTCACCGGCCAGCACGTGCTCGCCAGTCGTGGCAACAGGTAGCCGCCGACCACCGAGGTGGCGCCGAAAATCAGCAGGCGCGGTGTCGGTGGGGACATGGCTGGCGGATGGCTCATGAGTGTGTGGGGCTGATGCTGGCGTGCTTTTGTAGGTCCAGACTTGTCTGGACGCTCTGGGTGCATGGGTGGAGAGCCGTCCAGACTAATCCGGACCTACGGGCACCATACCCTCTCAGGCACTGAGCGGCTTCGAGGGGGACGCGCGCCTGCGCGGCCGCCTTTGATCCTGATGAAAGCCAGGAGCGGCGTCGCAGCGCGGCGCCCTCCACGGTGGCCCTCCATGAACCCATATTGTAAGTTTTTTAATTTCGTATATTTCGATAAAAGTCGACTGGCGTAGCCCGAAAGTGCGCGCAGCGCTCTCCGGGAGGTGATGCGACAAGCGCCTGGGAGCCGCTGCGCGGCACCCTCGGCCTACGTCCGTTTCGATGGTTCTTGGTCCGTCGGCAGTGTCGGGCCGAATCAGGTGGCTCGCAATGACGCCACCCTGCCAGCCTTCCCCGAGTCCCGAGTCCCGAGTCCCGTGCTCCGCAACCGACAACCGACCGCTCAGCCGTGCTGCTCCAGAAAGCGATCGGCATCCAGCGCCGCCATGCAGCCGGCACCGGCCGAGGTAATGGCCTGGCGGTAGATCGGGTCGGCGACATCGCCGGCGGCGAACACGCCGGGAATGCTGGTCATCGTGGCCAGTCCGCTGGATCCGCTCTTGACCGTGATGTAGCCGTTCTCCATCGCCAGCTGGCCGGCAAAGACGCCGGTATTGGGGGTGTGGCCGATGGCAATGAACAGGCCGTGGACGTCGATATCGCGGGTGGGGCCGCCTTCGCGGGGGGCGATGCGCACGCCGGTCACGCCGGAATCGTCGCCGAGCACCTGATCGACGCTGTGATCCCAGATGACTTCGATATTGGCCTTGGCAAAGAGCTTGTCCTGCAGGATCTTCTCGGCGCGGAACTTGTCGCGGCGGTGCACCACCGTCACCTTGCGTGCGATGTTCGAGAGATACAGCGCCTCTTCCACTGCGGTATTGCCGCCGCCGATGACCGCCACGTCCTGCTGCCGGTAGAAGAAGCCGTCGCAGGTCGCGCAGGCCGAGACGCCCTTGCCGCGAAACGCGGTCTCACTGTCGATGCCCAGATACTTGGCCGAGGCGCCGGTGGCGATGATCAGCGCATCGCAGGTGTAGCTGCCGGCATCGCCGATCAGTTTGAAGGGACGCTCGCCGAGCTCGGCCGTATGGATGTGGTCGAACACGATCTCGGTATCGAAACGCTCGGCATGGGCCTTCATGCGCTCCATCAGCACCGGTCCGGTCAGGTCGTGGGCATCGCCCGGCCAGTTGTCGACTTCGGTGGTGGTCATCAACTGGCCACCGGCTTCGACACCCGTCACCAGCACCGGCTTCAGATTGGCGCGGGCGGCGTAGACGGCGGCGGCGTAGCCGGCGGGACCGGAGCCAAGAATCAGAACTCGGCAATGCTTGGATGCGGACATGTGGGGCTCCAGACGCGGGATGCGGGGAATGGCGGGAAGACCGGCAAACTAGGGGGCGGATGACAGCTATTCAAGTGTTCTGACCGGTGCGCTGGCATTCAGAAGCTCCCTGAACGGCCGCGTGACCGGATTTTGCGGTGTTGCGATGGCCCGCGCGAGCGCGCGGGAGCTGCTGCTAGAATTCCGCTTCTTTGTTCAGCGCCCAAACGCCCGGGAGGCAGTCATGCGCATTGGTGTACCGAAGGAAACCAAGACTCTGGAAGGGCGCGTTGCGCTGGTGCCAGCCGCCTGTGGCGATCTGGTCAACGCCGGGCATGAGGTGTTCATCGAGCAGGGGGCCGGTCTGAAGAGCGGTTTCAGCGACGCTGATTTTGAAAGCGTCGGCGTCAAGATCGCGGCAAATGCCGCCGCGCTCTACGAGGCGGGTGAACTGATCGTCAAGGTCAAGGAGCCGATCGCGGGTGATCTGAACCTGTTGCGCAAGCACCATCTGCTGTTCTGCTATCTGCATCTGGCGCCCTTGCCCGAGCTGACCCAGCGTCTGGTAGACATCGGTCTGACCGGTGTCGCTTTCGAGAGCGTGGAAGACGGTCATGGCGGACTGCCTCTGCTGGCTCCGATGAGCATCATTGCCGGGCGTATTGCGGTGCAGGTCGGCACGCACCTGCTGCACCAGCCCGAAGGCGGCAAGGGCAAGTTGCTCGGCGGCCTGCCCTCGGCTGAGCGTGGCAAGGTCGTGGTGCTGGGTGCCGGTGCCGCCGGCGGCAACTCCGCGGCGCTGGCCGCGGCGATGGGCGCCAACGTGGTGGTCTTCGACAAGCGTCCGGATCGCCTGGAGCAGATGATGGCGCTGGGTGCCAACGTCACCGCGCTGTATCCCTACGAGAGCTATGTCGCCCGTGAAGTCGCGTCGGCCGATCTGGTGGTCGGTGCGGTGCTGGTGCCGAGCGCCCGCGCGCCGCGCGTGGTCACCACCGAGATGATCAAGTCGATGCAACCGGGCAGCGTCATCGTCGATATCTCCATCGACCAGGGTGGTTGCGTCGAGGGCATCCGCCCGACCACCTACGCCGAACCGACCTATGTCGAGCACGGCGTCACTCATTTCGCCGTCACCAACATGCCCGGCGCCGTGCCGCAGACCTCCTCGCAGGCGATCTCTGCTGCCATCCTGCCCTACACCCTGCGGCTGGCCAGCGGAAAGTGGCGCGACTACGAGCCGCTGCGCACCGGCATCAACATCGACGGTGGCAAGGTCGTGCATCCGGCGCTGCTTTGAGGGCGGGGAAAAGGAAAAGGGAAAAAGGAAAAGGGTAGAGCTCGCCTGGGCAGGCTTTGGGGCCTGGCGTAGGCGGGCGCCGAATAGATCGCCCGCTTTCGCCTGGTGCGTCTGTGCATTGGGAACTGGCGTCACTGCGACCCCGGACTTGATCCGGGGGAAGCAATCCAGAAGGGCTCCGGTCAATCAGAATCGGCCTCCTGTGGGAGAGGGCTCTGCCCGCGATCAAGCCTCCGTCCAGCCGTCGCGCACGGAGTTCGCTCCCACTGGGGTGTTTTGGTGCGGGAGACACGCGCAAGGTTTAACGTTTGGCGTTTTACGTCCGACCGCCTTTTCGAATAGACTGAATACCTTGCGTGCGATAGTTCGCGTAAGGGATCAAGAATTCGAATGGCGATGACTGTGGCCATGATGGGCTGGCGCGACCGATTCCAAAGGGCAATTCGCGAGAGCGCCTTTGTGCTCCTGGTGCCGCTGGCTGCCTATCTGCTGGTCTCCCTGAGCAGTTTCGACATCAACGATGCGGCCTGGTCGCACGCGGGTTCCAGTCTTGAGGTCCACAACTGGGGCGGGCGTGCCGGTGCCTGGCTGGCCGATGTGCTGCTGTACCTGATCGGTCGCATGGCTTTCTTGTTGCCGCTGGTGCTGCTCTGGTATGCATGGCGCTTCCTGCGTGATCCGGTGGACGGACCGGGCGCCGCCAATCCGCTGGTGCCGCTGACCCGCATTGCCGGGCTGGTGGTGGCGCTGATCGGTGGCACCATCCTTTGTCACGCCCAGATGCGGGCCGATGGCCTGCCCGGCGGCGCCGGCGGCGTGCTCGGCAGTTTTGCCGGCGATTTTCTGGTGCGCAGCCTGGGTCGCGGCAGTACCACGGTGTTTTCCATGGTGCTGTTCCTGATCGGATCCACCTTTGCCACCGGCGTGTCCTGGTTTCGGGCCATGGATCGGGTGGGCGCTTTCACCATCGCCCTGGCCGCACGGATCGGCGTATGGCGCCAGCAGTTTGCCGACTGGCGCGTGGGCCGCAAGGCCCGCGCCGAGCGCGAAGTCGTGCGTGAGGAAGAGAAGGTCAAGCGCAAGAAGCGCGAGCCGGTGAAGATCGAAACCATCGCTCCGGTGATGGAAAAGAGCGAGCGCGCCGAGCGTGAGCTGCAGATGCCGCTGTTCGAGAACATCCCCTCCGGCGATCTGCCGCCGCTGTCCTTGCTGGACGAAGCGCGCCAGACCGGCAAGGGCTATTCGCCCGAGGCGCTTGAAGCACTGTCGCGGCAGGTGGAACTCAAGCTCAAGGATTTCCGCATCGAGGCCCGCGTGGTCGGTGTCTATCCGGGGCCGGTGATCACCCGTTTCGAGCTGGAACCGGCGCCCGGTATCCGTGGCAGCCAGATTTCCTCGCTGGACAAGGACATCGCCCGCGGCCTGTCGGTGGTCAGCGTGCGCGTGGTCGACGTGATTCCGGGCAAGTCGGTGGTCGGTCTGGAGATTCCCAACCAGCACCGCGAAATGGTGTTCCTGTCGGAAATCCTGCGCTCACGCGAGTACGACAAGGCCAGCAGCTTTTTGACGCTGGCGCTGGGCAAGGACATCGGCGGCCGGCCCACCGTGGTGGATGTCGCCAAGATGCCGCATCTGCTGGTCGCCGGTACCACTGGCTCGGGCAAGTCGGTGGCGATCAACGCCATGATCCTGTCGCTGCTGTACAAGGCCAGCGCCAAGGACGTGCGCATGATCATGATCGACCCTAAGATGCTGGAACTCTCGGTGTACGAGGGCATCCCGCATCTGCTGGCGCCGGTTGTGACCGACATGAAGGAAGCCTCCAATGCGCTGCGCTGGTGCGTGGCCGAGATGGAGCGCCGCTACAAGCTGATGGCCGCGGTTGGCGTGCGTAATCTGGCCGGCTACAACCGCAAGGTCAAGGATGCCAAGGAAAGCGGGCAGCCGATTCTCGATCCGCTGTTCAATGTGGCCAAGGCCGCGCCGGGCGAGCATCCGAACCCGCTCGACAGCATGCCGCACATCGTCGTCATCATCGACGAATTCGCCGACATGATGATGGTGGCCAGGAAGAACGTCGAGGAACTGATCGCCCGTCTGGCGCAGAAGGCGCGCGCTTCCGGCATCCATCTGATCCTGGCCACGCAGCGGCCCTCGGTGGACGTCATCACCGGCCTGATCAAGGCCAATATTCCCACCCGCGTGGCCTTCCAGGTGTCGAGCAAGATCGACTCGCGCACCATTCTCGACCAGTCCGGCGCGGAAACCCTGCTCGGACATGGCGACATGCTCTATCTGCCGCCGGGCACTGCTGCCACCGAGCGCGTGCACGGTGCTTTCGTGTCCGACGAGGAAGTGCACCGCGTGGTCAAGTATCTGCGCGAGAACCACGGCACCGCCGAGTATCTGGAAGGCATTCTGGAAGACACCCAGGAGCTGGGCGATGGTCGTGTGGTCGGCGAGACCGGATTGCCCGAAGAAGCCAACGGCGAGGCCGACGATCTCTACGACATGGCCGTGCGCATCGTCACCGAAACCCGCCGCGCCTCCATTTCCGGCGTGCAGCGGCGCCTGAAGATCGGCTACAACCGCGCCGCGCGACTGATTGAAGTGATGGAAGCCGCCGGCATCGTCAGCGCGCCGGAGCACAACGGCAATCGCACCGTGCTGGCCCCGCCACCGCCCAAGGATTGATGCCCGTGAGCGGCGGGATCTCGGATCTCGGCGTGCTGCTGCGATCGATGCAAGCGGTGCTCAACCCCGGTTGCTACGTCTACTGTCAGGTCGAGGATCCGGGCCACGTTGACCTGGATCAGATCATCGCCCTGATCCGCGAGCCCGAAGGCGTCACCCTGATTCTGAGCGAGGCCGACGCCCTCGAACTAGGACTGCCGATCCGTTTCCGGGCTGCCTGGATCACCCTGCAAGTGCACTCCGACCTGACCGCCGTCGGTCTGACCGCCGCTTTTTCGACCGCGCTTGGCAATGCCGGCATCAGCTGCAATGTCATCGCCGGCGCGCTGCACGATCACATCTTCGTGCCGGTCGAGCAGGGGCAGCAGGCGCTGAGGGTGTTGAGTGAGTTGCAGCAATCTGTCCAGATGCGCTGATTTCCAGCTAGCCTGAAGCATTCTTCAACGAGTGTGTCATGGCCAGTCCAACCGACAATGATCAGACCCTGTTGGATGTGCTTCGCGCAGAAACTCAGGACCGCGTGGCACTCATGCTCTCTCGACTGCTGGAGCGAACTGAGATCGCCGTACTGATCGGGCCCATGCCCTCAGCGTTGCTGGCGGAATTGAAGAACCCGGATTTGCTGTCCCCGGGCATCGAGGCCGTGGTGATGGATCTGCTGAGCAGCCGTCCCGGCGCCGAGACCAATGATGCTCGCTTCTTGCTGACGGTGATCTTCCGAGGGGCGCCTGAAGTGCTGACTCGCGCATTCGCAAGGCATGAGGTGTCAGCGCCGACGCTTGTCGATCTGATCACGCATGGTTCGCCACGACCCGCACCGCCGGACCCTGCCTCTTTCGGCGATGGGGAAGTGCTGATCGAAGCCTTGAACGACAACTACACGCCGGCAGACGCCGTGGTTCGATTGCTCATGTCGGCATGCGGCCTCGAGCTATATGACGCGATTCAACTGACGCAAACGATCCACGAGAAGGGTGGGGCACCCATCATGCGCTTGTCCGGATCGGATGCACTTGAACGCCTGGAAGCGCTCGACGGAGGGTGTCGCTCCCGGCTGCTTGGATTGCGCTTTCGAATTGAGACTGATCCGGAGGTCGTTGCGGCCTTCATGCTGCCTACGGCCGCCCGCGAGCTACGGGCGAGGACAAATTACCTCCCGGTGCTCCTGGTGATTGTGGTTGTGGGCTTCTTGTTGTTGTTCTCGGGGACGTTCCGGGGTCCCGATCAGAAGGACGTTCCCGCGACCAATTTTGTTGTGCCCGAGCTGACATCCGAACAAGCCGCGAGAGTGAAGGCAGCCTTCGCCCCATTTGATGCGGCGCTGCAAGCCACGCTTCGAAAATACGCTCGGATTGAATTGACACCGACATCCGACGACGAACTCTGGTCCAGCAAGATCGGCGGCAGGCCCTACTTGCCCAAGGGTGCCCAGCTTCCCCTCGATCCGGATCACCCGGGGCGCCCGATGGCCCTCTTGGCCCAGATCGATTTCGCGGAATTGCCAGCGATGGACGGCCATCCGCGCGCAGGCCTGTTGCAGTTTTTCGTCGCCGAGGATCCAAAGCTGCGGCACTTTGGCGAATTTCGCGGAGATCGTGTGGCGCAGCAGAGTCGGCAGACCTATTTTCGGGTCGTGTTCTGGCCACAGCAATCCTCTGATCTGGAGCAACTGCCTGCCCAGCTGCCGGCGCCGATGTCACTGATGTCCGGTTTGGTCCTGCGCATGCGGTTCTCGGCGGCGGAAGAAGCCATCACGCCCGCGGATTCGAGCTTTCCACAGCGGGTCGGCTTCGATCCCTTCGAGTTGGCTGAGCGTCTCGCCAAGGAGCTCAGGGTTTCGGAGTACGCCGTGGCTGAGGCAATGCCCTTGGCTGCCGGGTATGGACACAAGGTCGGGGGTTGGCCGGATTTTGCCCAGGACGATCCACGTGGGCCGGATTCGAACCTGCAACTGCTGCTGCAACTGGATTCGGACGAGTATCTGATGTGGGGAGACGCCGGGGTTGCCAACTTCTTCATTCCGGCGGAGGACCTTGCCCGCGGAGACTTTTCACGCGTGATGTTCAACTGGGACAGTCATTGAGCTGCCAAGGCTAGCTCCGCGACCTTCGTGCGGATTCCCCCCGACAGCCTACGTTGGGCTGCCATGGGTTAGCTTTGCCGCAGCTATTTCGATGGACTGGAACCGATGCGCTATCTGATTCCGCTGGCCGTGCTGTGCAGTCTGGCTCTTCCCTCGTGGGCGGCGACGCCAGGGCCCGCTCGCGCCGAGCTCGACCGTTTTGGCGAGAACATCAACAATCTGACGGCGCGCTTCGTGCAGCAGGTCTATGACGACAGCGACAACGCCCTGGATTCGGCCTCGGGCACGCTGGCTCTGGCGCGGCCGAACCGCTTTCGCTGGGATTACCTGAAGCCGGAAGAGCAGCGCATCATTGCCGACGGCGACAATATCTGGATCTACGATGTCGAGCTGGAGCAGGTCAGCGTGCGCCCGCAGTCCTTCGACGAGCAGCAGAGTCCGCTGGCGGTGCTGCTGGATCTGCCCTCACTGGATCTGCAGTTCGACACCGAAGAGCGCCCGGCGGTGGCCGATACCCAGTGGTTGCGGCTCACGCCCAAGTCCAAGGACGCCGAGTTTGCCTACGTCGATCTCGGTCTGCGCCAGAACGAACTGGTACGCATGGTGATGGTGGATATCGTCGGTCAGCGCACCGAGATCGTGTTTGCCGACTGGAAGCGCAACAGTACCTTGCCGCCGGCAACCTTCGTCTTCGACCCGCCGCCGGGCGTGGACGTGGTCGGTGACATCAAGCCGGGCGCACAGGTGCGGCCGATTGGGGATTGATCAGGCCGCGCGACCCGGGAGTGCCGCGCCTGGCTCTTGTGGGTCCAGACTTGTCTGGACGCTTTCGCAGCAAGGCGCCAGGAGCTGAGGCAGCTGTCGTAGGTCACGTTGCCCCGCAGGGGCTACGTGACGAGGTGAAGCAGCGGAGTTGCCGTGGCAGCGCGATGGCCAGTTCCAGCAACGGCGCTACGCCGCGTCACGTAGCGCCGTTGGCGCAACGTGACCTACGGGTCGGTCAAGGAGCGCGATCTGTTCGCGGTACCAGCGTCAACGTGTGCTCTGCCGTTCCCGGCAGGAATGGCGTTGGCTTGCCTGCGGCCCAGTCGGCGTGGCCGGCGCCATAGTAGGGTGACAGTGGGTGGCCGCTCTGGCCGCCGGGCATGTGCAGGTAGCCGCGGTACTCATGGCCGGGAGCCACGACCATGCGCTCACTGGCGCCGAAGCGCGGGCCCTGCACGCGCGGCATGTACTGATCGCCGTCGAGGGGCTGTGCCGGCATGTCGAGCAAGCCGCCGATCAGCGGCAGCGCCGCGCTCAGCGGGTGGCGGATAGCGCTGGTGTTGAGCTGTCCCCAGGTGGCCTGGTCGAGCGGCGTCTTGCTGGCATCGAGGCGGTCCAGCGTGTCGCCGGCGGCCGCCAGCAACCAGGCATCCCAGCTGGCGAAGTTCTTCGGCAACAGATGCGGCGGCCGCTCCTGAATGGTCTTCCAGACCACGCCTTCGATCTGCGGCAGGGACGGCCACGTCCAGTCCGGGTATTTCGCCAGCAGCGGTGCTTCGAACAACTGCAGGAAGCGTCGATGCACGCGCAACCTGAAATCCCGGACCAGCCGGTAGGCCTTGCTCTCGGCGCTGGCGCGCCCGTTCCAGTCGGCCAGCGCCTCACGCAGCGCGATCAGGCGCGGTTCGCCGGTCGGTTCCAGCGTCTTGATCAGCAGTTCCTGCCAGCGGGTCAGGAACACAGCCTGATCATCGAGCTGAATCTTCAGCAGATCGGCCTCCGACAGCGTCCGGCTGGCCATCAGGTCGTCGCGGATCTGGCGCGCCCGGGCGCCGATGGTGTAGCCGCCATCGCCAATCATGGCCATCGGGTCGCCGTCGACGACCCGGGCATTGGCGGTCCACAGCCGCCCGGAGTCCGGACTCACCACGGTCGGAATCTCGGCGCTGTCATACCAGTCCTGCCAGCGATTCCCGGGCACGCTCGGGTCCAGCGGAAACTGCGGATTGCTGCCAGCGCCGCGTCTGGGAATACGGCCCATGATGGTCCAGGCGATGCGGCCGTCGCTGCTGGCGATCAACGCGTTCTGGGCCGGAATGCCGGCGCGATGGGCCACTTCCAGGGCCTGTTCCAGGGTTTGGGCGCCTTCCATGTCGGCCAGACTGGCGTTGACGGCTTCGGCATGATGCGCGGTCCACGACAGTGCCAGCGGCTTGCCATCCGGGGACTCGGCAACGATCGGTCCGAGACTGGATTCGCGCACGGTCAGTTGCTCGTCCGCGGCGCCGCGCACCTGGATGGTTTCCACCACCGATTGCAGGCTTTCCCAGCCGTCCACGCCGGCGTACCGGTTCGGGTCCTGCGGATCCAGCTTGAGTTCGAAGAAATCGAGCCAGTCGCCATAGCTGTTGGTGAAGCCCCAGGCCACATGGCGGTTGCTGCCGACTACCACAAAGGGCGTGCCGGGCAGGCTCAGTCCGGTGATGACGCGCGGCTCGCCCTGGGTGTCGGCATAGCTCAGCTCGACCCGAAACCAGATGTTGGGCACGCGCAGGCCCAGATGCATATCGTTGGCGAGAATGGCTCCGCCGTGCGGTGACAGGCTGCCGGCCGCTGCAAAATTGTTGCTGCCGATGCCTTCACTGCTGGGCGGTGCATCCACTGGTGGGGCAGCGATCTCGGTGCTGCGCAGATCCAGTTCCTGCATGGCCGGGAAGGGTGGATCCGGCAGTGCCGCGCCTTGCAGCGGGGCGTCCCACTCGGTGCCGGCAGCGGTCAGGAAGGCGAAGCTGGCGGTCGGCAGCGCTGCGCGCATCTGCGTCAGCTTCAATTCCCGGGTATTCATCGAATTCTGCAGATCGAAGTACATGGCCAGCGGCGCCAGCAGAGAATCCTGTTCGGTCCATGGACTGGGCGCCTGGCCCAGCAACAGATAGGGGAAGGGGCGCGCTGCCAGCGCCTCCACGCCGGCATTGACGCCGGCACCGTAGGCCTGCAACTGCTGGCGCTGAGCAGTCGGCAGAGCCTGCAGAAAGCCCTCCGCGCGATGGCGGAAACGATGCAGACGCGCACTTCGGTCCGCCGCCAGCGTCGCGGCGCCGATCAGCTCCGAGAGTTCACCGGCGGCGCGCCGGCGCAGCAGATCCATCTCGAAGAAGCGCTCCTGCCCGTGCACATAACCCAGGGCATAGGCGACGTCGAGCCGATTGCGCCCGCGCACGGTGACGGTACCGAGTGAGTCGCGCTCGATATCGACCGCTGCGCTGATGCCCGAAACCGGTGCGTTACCCTCCAGCTGTGGCAAGCTGGCGCGCAGCAGCAGCCAGCCGCTGACCAGCGCCAGCACTACCAGCGCCGGCACAAAGATCAGGGCGCGTCGCAGCCAGCGCATCAGGGCTGGGCCGGCTGCGTGTCCATGGCGAGCTCATGGGCGAGGAAGCTCAGCATGTCGGTCCATTCGTCGATCTGCATGCTGGTGGGCTTGCCGGCGCCATGACCCGCACGGGTTTCGATGCGCGTCAGATAGGGCCCGGGTCCTGCTGCCGCCGCCTGCAGCGCGGCGGTGAACTTGAAGCTGTGGGCCGGATAGACGCGATCATCATGGTCGCCGGTGGTGATCAGCGTGGCCGGGTAGCGGGTGCCGGGTTTGATGTTGTGCAGGGGCGAATAGGCGTACAGGGCCTTGAACTCATCGGGGTTCTGCGGCGAACCGTAGTCTGATTCCCAGGCCCAGCCGATGGTGAACTGGTTGAAGCGCAGCATGTCGAGCACGCCTACGCCGGGCAGCGCCGCGCGGAACAGGTCAGGCCGCTGCAGCAGCGTGGCGCCGGTCAGCAGGCCGCCGTTGGATCGGCCATGGATGGCGAGCTTGTCGGGGCTGGTATAGCCCTGGGCGATCAGATATTCGGCGGCGGCGATGAAATCATCGAACACATTCTGCTTGTTGAGCTTGGTGCCGGCCTGGTGCCATTCCTCACCGTACTCGCCGCCGCCGCGCAGATTGGCCACGGCGTAGACGCCACCCAGATCCAGCCAGGTGGCCATCGGTACCGAGAAGTTCGGAGTGATCGGGATGTTGAAGCCACCATAGCCGTACAGCAGGGTAGGCTGCTTGCCATCCAGTTTCAGGCCTTTGCGCGCGGTGATGAACATCGGCACGCTGGTGCCGTCCTTGCTGGTGTAGCGCACCTGGGTGGTCTCGAAGCGACTGCCGTCGAAGGCCACCTTGGGGCTGCGGAACAGGGTCGACACACCGGTGCTCAGATCCAGGCGGAAGATGTCGGTGGGAACGGTAAAGCTGGTGTAGCTGTAGAAGGTCTCGGTGTCGTCCGGCTTGCCGCGGAAACCGGCGGTGGTGCCGATGCCGGGCAGGGCGATGGTGTCGATCGGACTGCCGTCGCGCGCAAAGCGCTGGACCTCGCTGCGGGCGTCGCGCAGGTATTCGAGAATGAACTGCTGATTGACCACGGTACTGTCGACCAGCGTGGCATCCGACTGCGGCACCAGCGTCTTCCAGTTGGCGCGGTCCGGCGCACTGGTATCGATGGCAATGATCCGGTAGCGCGGGGCGTCAAGATTGGTCTGGAGCCAGAACACCGGACCCTCGTTGCCGAGGAAGCGGTAGCTGGCCTCCAGATCCGGAATCAGCTCGACCACCTCGGAACCGGCCTGCGACAGGTCCCGGTAGAACAGGCGGTTGCGCTCGTCGGTGCCCTGACTGACCGAGAGGATCAGGTAGCGACCGTCTTCGCTGACGTCGGTATGGAAGCCCCATTTGGGCTGGTCCGCACGCTCGTACACCAGGGTGTCGGCCGACTGCGGCGTGCCGACGGTGTGGAAATAGATCTTCTGGAATTCGTTGACAGCCTTGAGCGCGTTTTCGCCCTTCGGCTCGTCATAGCGACCGTAATAGAAACCGCTGCTGTCCCTGGCCC
The DNA here is from genome assembly GCA_022841325.1 of Lysobacterales bacterium. Lineage (GTDB taxonomy): Bacteria > Pseudomonadota > Gammaproteobacteria > Xanthomonadales > SZUA-5 > JADKFD01. The sequence continues at coordinate 91,050 of JALHRS010000006.1, forward strand.
AGGTGGCGCCCGAGAACTTGACCCACTGGATCACCTCCTCATTGTCCCTGGCGCTGGCGATATCGCGAACCCGCCACTCCTGCCAGTCGGACCCGCCCGAGGACGTACCGTAGGCCAGCCAGCGTCCGTCCGGCGATACGCTGGTACCGGAGAGGGCGACAGTGCCGTCGCTGGACAGCGTGTTCGGATCCAGCAGCAGCACCGGCTCGGCATCGAGCGTGTCCATGGTGTAGAGCACCGCCTGGTTCTGCAGCCCGTCGTTGCGGGTGATGAAGTAGCGATCACCTTCGTGGCTGGGCAGACCGAAGCGCTCGTAATTCCACAATTCGGTCATCCGCGCATGAATCTGCGGGCGCTGCGGAATCTTCTGCAGATAGACCTGGGTCAGGGCGTTCTGGGCTTCGATCCACTGCCGGGTGTCGGCCGCATCCAGTTCTTCCAGCCAGCGGTAGGGATCGGCCACCTGGATGCCGTGATAGTCGTCGACCTGGTCCACGGTACGGGCAGCGGGATAGGCCAGCTTCTGCTCAGGCGCGGCGACCGACTCGGTACTCTCGGGAGACGGCGTGCAGGCCACGCAGGCCAGGGTGGCAACAAGCAAGAGGGTTAGACGCATGGGACAGACCCGACAAAGGACAAGCCGCCGAGCATAGCCCACGGTCGATGGCGAGGGCGTTTGCGGGCGCCGTGTAGATGGCAAGAATCGCGACAGGGAGGGAGCCGATGCCGCCTGGGATTGGCGTCATTGCGAGCGCAGCGAAGCAATCCAGAGACAGGGTTGCAGAGCGCTGGATTGCTAGGTCACTGCGCTCCTCGCAATGACACCGGGTCCTGTGCTCTGGTAGGTCCAGACTTGTCTGGACGCTTCTCCATCATGGTGCAAAGAGCGTCCAGACAAGTCTGGACCCACAACAGCCCCGAAGCCCGTAGCCTCTCCCGTGCCCCGTGCCCCTTCGGCCCCTAATCCTTGTCGCTGATGTATTTCGGCCCGTCGCCGGCGGTCTTCTCGTAGACGCCGCCGCCGGCTTTCTTGTACTGGGTGAAGCCGTGCTTGGAAAAGTGGCTCTCCTTGAGCACGTGGGCATTGCCGCCGATGACGCTGGCGACGGAAATCACGCGTTTGACCGGGGCACCGCAGTTCGGGCACTGGGCCAGTTCCGGATCACTGATGCGTGCCAGAATCTCGAAGCAGTGGGCACACTGCTCGCAGCTCTGGGCTGGGTCGGTGGCGGTGTACTCGTAGATCGGCATGCTCAGATTCTCAGGGAGTGACTGCGACTTCATCCATCATGGGTGCGACCGTCGCGCCGGCATTCAAGTGCAGATCCAGCCAGCGGTTGACGATGCCGCAGAACAGATCGGCGGTCTGCTCGGCGTCGTAAACCGCCGAATGCGCCGACTTGCTGTCCCATTCCAGACCCGCCACCCGCAGAGCCTTGCCCAGCACCGTCTGACCGAGGGCCAGTCCGGCCAGCGATACCGTGTCGAAGGTGCTGAAGGGATGAAAGGGCGAACGCTTGTGGCCGGTGCGGCGAATCGCCGCATTGATGAAGCCGAGATCGAAGGAGGCGTTGTGGCCGACCAGAATGGCGCGCTGGCATTCGGCTGCCTTCATGGCCTTGCGGATGGGCTCGAAGATGAACTCCAGCGCTTCCCGCTCGTCCAGCGCATTGCGCAGCGGATGGGTGGGATCAATGCCGGTGATTTCCAGCGAGCGCGGATCGAGATTGGCGCCGGGGAATGGGTTGACGTGGGTGGACACCGTCTGCGTGCGCACCAGGCGCCCGTCGACCGTCATGTCGAGCAGGACGGCGGCGATTTCCAGCAGGGCGTCGCCGGCGGCATCGAAACCGCCGGTCTCCACGTCCACGACCACCGGATAGAAACCGCGGAAGCGGTCAGCGAGAGTTTGTGCGGGCAGGATCGATTCATTCATCGCCGGCACGATAACAGGCTCAAGCTGAAGCGCTCACACTACGTCGAGTCTATCCACCCGCTGCAGGCCCCTGGGCAGCAGGCCACCGCGCTGCGCGCGGGCGCCGCGATAGGCATCCAGGTCGTGGCCCTTGAGCCGGGTGATACGCCCGCCCGCCACCACCACCAGTTCCTGATTCGGCTGGAAAGCCGCGACCGCAATGACCTTGGCGCTGGCCGCGTTCTTGCCGCCAGGCAGCGCCAGGATCTTGTTGCCCTTGCCCTTGTCCAGTTCCGGCAGTTCGCTCAAGGGGAAGACCAGCAGGTGGCCATCCAGCGACACCGCTGCCACCAGGGCCGTATCGACGGCGCCGGGGACCAGGCTCGGGGCCAGCACTTCGGCGCGATCTGGCACGGTCAATACCTGCTTGCCGGCGCGATTGCGCGAGACCAGATTCTCGAAGCGGGTGACAAAACCATAGCCGGCGCTGGTGGACAGCAACAGCCGGGTATCGGCGTCGGTGCAGACCGTCGCCAGGAAGCGCGCCCCCGTGGGCGGATCGAAGCGCCCGGTCAGCGGCTCGCCCTGACCACGTGCCGAGGGCAGACTGTGCGCGGGCGTGGCGTAGGAGCGGCCGGTCGAGTCGAGGAACACCGCCTGCAGATTGCTGCGTCCGCGCACGCTGGCGAGGTATTTGTCGCCCTCGCGATAGCTGAGCGCCGTGGCGTCGATTTCATGACCCTTGGCGGCGCGTACCCAGCCCTTGTCGGAGACGATCACGGTGACCGGTTCGGAGGGGGTCAGATCAGCTTCGGACAGGGCCTTGGCCTGTTCGCGCTCGATCAACGGCGAGCGTCGATCGTCGCCGTAGACGCGGGCGTCGTGCTCCAGTTCCTGCTTGATCAGCGCCTTGACCCGCGATTTCGAATCCAGAATGGCCTTGAGCTCCGTGCGCTCAGCTTCCAGTTCCGCCTGTTCGCCGCGGATCTTCATCTCTTCCAGGCGCGCCAGCTGGCGCAGCTTGGTTTCGAGAATGTACTCGGCCTGATCCTCACTCAGTCCAAAGCGCGCCATCAGCACCGGCTTGGGCTCGTCTTCGCTGCGGATGATGCGGATCACTTCATCCAGATTGAGGAAGGCAATCAGCAGGCCTTCCAGCAGATGCAGCCGGCGCTCGACCTTGCCCAGGCGGTGCTGCAGACGGCGGCGCACGGTGTCGGTGCGGAACTGCAGCCATTCGCTCAGCAGCAGTTTCAGGGATTTCACCTGCGGGCGCGCGTCCAGCCCGATCAGATTGACGTTGACCCTGAAGCTCTTCTCCATGTCGGTGGTGGCGAACAGGTGCCGCATCAGTTCGTCGATGTCGACGCGGTTCGAGCGCGGGATCAGCACGATGCGGATGGGCTGGGCGTGATCGCCCTCGTCACGCAGATCCTCGATCATCGGCAGCTTCTTCGATCGCATCTGATCGGCGATCTGCTCGATGATCTTGGTGGGCGACACCTGATGCGGCAGCGCGGTGATGATCACATTGCCGTTTTCGCGGGTGTAGACGCCGCGCACGCGCACCGAACCATTGCCGGTTTCGTACATGCGGATCAGATCGGCACGCGGGGTGATGATCTCGGCCACCGTCGGATAGTCCGGGCCGCGCACGTGTTCGCACAGATCGGCCGTGGTGGCGTCCGGATCGTCCAGCAGCCGGATGCAGGCGCTCAGCACCTCACGCAGATTGTGCGGCGGAATATCGGTGGCCATGCCGACGGCAATACCGGTGGTGCCGTTGAGCAGCACATGCGGCACCCGCGAGGGCAGCCAGGACGGCTCTTCCAGGGTGCCGTCGAAGTTGGGTTCCCACTCGACCGTGCCCTGGCCCAGTTCTTCCAGCAGCAGGCGTGCGAAAGGCGTGAGCTTGGATTCGGTGTAGCGCATCGCCGCAAAGCTCTTGGGATCGTCCGGCGAACCGAAATTGCCCTGGCCGTCGATCAGCGGATAGCGAAAGCTGAAGGACTGCGCCATCAACACCAGCGCCTCGTAACAGGCCGAGTCGCCGTGAGGATGGTACTTGCCGATGACATCACCCACGGTGCGCGCCGACTTCTTGTGCTTGGCCGCCGCATTGAGGCCGAGCTCGCTCATGGCGTAGACGATGCGTCGCTGCACCGGCTTCAGGCCATCGCCGATGAAGGGCAGGGCGCGGTCCAGCACCACATACATGGAGTAGTCGAGATAGGCCTTCTCGGCGTATTCCTTGAGGGGAATCTGCTCGAAGGGCAACAATTCGCCAGTGCTCATCGCGGGATCGAATGACAGTTCAGAAGGTCGCGGACTCTACATCGAAGCGCGTTCACGGGCACGGGCAGGGCGCTGGCAGATGGAACTGCTGGCGTCAGAGTCCCGGATTCTCGCTGGCAATGGGGCTGTTGCCATCTGCCGTCGGGATTCGGGCATCGCCTTCTGGATTGGCGTCATTGCGAGCCACCGGTTCCGTCCCGACACCGCCCACGGGCCATGAACTGTAGGTTGGGCAAAGCGCAGCGTGCCCAACCATGGAAGCCGGTCTTGGACACACTGTGCTTTGCCCAACCTGCATCAACGACCACGAATCAACACGTTACGATATGGGTTCATGGCGAGGAGCGCAGCGACGAAGCAATCCGGAAGGTGTAGTAGAATCAATGGCCTGGATTGCTTCCCCCGGATCAAGTCCGGGGTCGCAATGACGCCGGTGAGTGCTCTGGCGGGAGCGGCAAGGTGTGGCCTGCATGCGATCAGGGGCAATTGTTCAGTTTCTTTCTTGGCGTAGCCCGCCGAATCATTTAAACTTGCGGGCTTAGCTCGTTCCATAGAAGTTTTGAAAGGAATCAAAGATGGTCAAGATTCGCCTTGCCCGTGGTGGTGCCAAGAAGCGGCCCTTCTACTACATCGTCGTCGCTGATGAGCGCCATGCGCGTGACGGCCGCAGCATCGAACGTCTGGGTTACTACAATCCGATCGCCCAGGGCAAGGAAGTGCCGTTGACGGTCGACCTGGAGCGCGTGAAGCACTGGGTGGGCGTTGGCGCACAGCCGACCGAGAAAGTCCGCCAGCTGATCAAGATTGCGCAGAAGGCGCAGCAGCCCGCCGCTGCAGCTGCCTGAGGCAGTGTTGCCGGCGTCGGATCGCGCCGCTTCGGTTCCGGAGCGGCTGATCACGATGGGGCGCATCCATGGCGCCCATGGGGTTCGAGGTTCGCTGATGGTGGCCTCTTTCTGCGAGCCGCCAGGACGTCTGCTGGATTTTCCGACCTGGTGGTTGCGCCGCGATGGCGGCGTGCAGGCGGTCAAGCTCCTCCGTGGCAGCGTGTCGACCAAGGGTCTGATCGCCGATATCGAAGGCATCATTGATCGCGATGCCGCTGCTGCGCTGAAAGGCGTGGAAATCGCGGTGGACCGCAAGCTGCTGCCCGCGTTGCGCAAGCAGCAATACTACTGGGCCGATCTCGAGGGCCTGCAAGTGCTGAATCAGGACGGCGTCGACTTCGGTCGGGTCGATCACCTGTTCAGCAATGGCGCGCATCCGATCCTGGTGGTCCGCGACGGCGAGCGTGAACGCCTGATTCCTTTCGTGATGGACCAACATGTGCTGTCAGTCGATCTGGATGCCGGCCGGATCCAGGTCGATTGGGATGCTGATTTCTAGATCCATTGCAGGTCATGCCACACCAGGGTTCTGACCAGCGCCTGTGTTGCGGCTGCCGATGGATCACGAAACGATGTCGCCGCGATCCCTGCATGGTGGCCCGAAGATGTCCAGAGTCGCTGAACCGGCGTCATTGCGACCCCGGTCTTGATCCGGGGGAAGCAATACAGCTGCGGATGCTTCAATTGCCATAGGTTGGGCAAAGCAAAGCGTGCCCAACATCAGGCGCAACTGTTGGGCACGCTTTGCTTTGCCCAACCTACCGTTGTCGTGCTGGCGCGCCGTGCCGGGCGGAGACACTCGGCAGGCAAACACGCCACAATGGCCCGATGCCGCTTTCCCAGGAATCGCCGGACCTGATCATGCGTTTTGACGTCATCACCCTGTTTCCCGAGTTCATCCGTCAGGCCATGGCCATCGGTGTGGTCGGTCGGGCGCTCGATCGCCAGATCATTGGCCTTGATTGCTGGAATCCGCGCGATTACACCGAGGACAATTACCGGACCGTGGACGATCGGCCCTACGGCGGTGGGCCGGGCATGGTGTTCATGATCGAACCGCTACGACGGGCCGTTCAGGCGGCGCGCCGTGTTGCCCCCGACAATCCGGTGATTCTGCTGAGTCCGCAGGGGCAGCGCTTCGACCAGTCGCGTGCGAAATCCATGGCGGCCGGCAGCGGCGCCATCTTCGTCTGCGGTCGCTACGAAGGTCTCGATCAGCGATTTGTTGACCATTACGTCGACGAGGAGCTCTCCATCGGTGACTTCGTGCTCTCCGGCGGTGAGTTGCCGGCGTTGGCGGTGATCGATGCCGTGACCCGATTGCTTCCCGGCGTGCTGCACACCGATGCGTCGGCGATCGAAGACAGTTTCATGGACGGCACGCTGGATTGTCCGCACTACACGCGACCTGAAAAATCCGAGGAGGGCGAGGTGCCGGCGGTGCTGCTCTCCGGCAACCATGCGCTGATCGCGCGCTGGCGCCGCAAGCAGTCGCTGGGCGCGACCTGGTTGCGGCGTCCGGACCTGCTGGCACAGCTGAATCTGAACAAAGTGGATCAGGCGCTGTTGCGTGAATTTATGGATGACCATAAAGCAGAAAACGGTGTACAATGACGGGCTAAGTCTGTGTGTACTGCGAGGGACGTGCCATGAGCAAAATCATTCAACAGCTGGAAGCTGAGCAGATGAACCGCGAACTGCCGGTGTTCACCCCCGGTGATACCGTCGTGGTCAATGTGAAAGTCAAGGAAGGTGCTCGTGAGCGCATCCAGGCCTATGAAGGCGTGGTCATTGCGATCAAGAGCCGCGGCCTGAACTCTTCGTTCACGGTGCGCAAGATCTCGCACGGCGAGGGTGTGGAGCGTGTGTTCCAGACCTACAGCCCGGCGATCGATTCGGTGCAGGTCAAGCGTCGCGGCAAGGTCCGTGCGGCCAAGCTGTACTACCTGCGCGAGCTGGAAGGCAAGGCAGCGCGCATCAAGGAAGATCTGGCGGCTTACTCCAAGCGCTGAGCTCCGGATTCTTTCCGCCACAGGGGCGCCTCAGGGCGCCTTTGTTGTTTCTGCGGAAGGCCCGGGCTCGATAATCCTGGCCGTGCCCGGTGCTCCCTGGCGGCGTCATTGCGAGGAGCGTAGTGACGCAAGTGCCGGCTCTTGTAGCCCGAAGTGCGCGCAGCGCTCTCCGGGCGTTGATGCGAAGAGCGCCGGGGAGCCGCTGCGCGGCACCCTCGGCCTACGCGCAGCAGGCGAGTTCATGGCCCGTGGGCATGCTCTGGTGGGTCCAGACTTGTCTGAACGCTCTTGGTGCATGGTTGGAGAAGCGTCCAGACAAGTCTGGACCCACCAGAGCCCGAAGCCCGCAGCTTTTCCCGTGCCCCGTGCCCCGTGCCCCGTGCCCCGTGCCCCTCAAAAGCTCGGCACGTTCACTCCCCATTCGCATGCAATCAAGGCTCAGACCCGCTTGCTCCTCCATGCCTTCGTAGGGGCATAATCGGACGAAGCGCCGCCTCTCGGTGGCGTCATGCCTGGGAGGGTAAATCATGAGCATTGCCAAACTGGCGCGGCGACCTTTGGTGGTTGCCACCGCTTTCCTGCTTTGGACCGGCGCATCACTGGCGCAATCGACGCCTACTGTGGCTCCGGGCCTTATTGCCAACGGATCAATCTCTTACGACGCCGAGGGTGTGCCCAGCATCGTTGCCAGCAACGATCTGGACATGGCCTATCTGCAGGGTTACGCGCATGCGCGCGACCGCTTCTGGCAGATGGATTTCACCCGCCGAGGCGCCAGTGGCACGGTGTCCGAACTCGTCGGTGCAGCTGCCTTGGCCAATGATGTGCAGATCCGCACACTCGGCTTGCGCCGCGCGGCCTGGGAGAGTTACGTCAAGCTGTCGCCGGACATGCGCGATTTCCTGCAGGCCTACGCCAACGGCGTGAACTACTGGCTGCGAACGACGCCGGCATTGCCGCCGGAATACGGCGCGCTGGAGCTGACCCAGGCCGAACCCTGGTCGCCGGTGGACACCCTGGTGATCGGCAAGGCGCTGGCCTTCCAGCTCTCCTTCGATCTGGACATCGATTTCACCCTGCGCCTGGCTGCCTATCAGGCCGCCGGTGCTGCCGGCAACTTCAACGGCACGGCATTGTTCTTCGAGGATACCCACCGCACCCAGCCGGGCGATGATCGGGTCTCGATTCCGGGTTTTCTTGCCTCGATCGGTGGGCGTGGAGAGGCCGACAAGATACTGGCAGATGAAGTGCCACAGGTTGCCCTGGAAACGGTGGCGCTGGCGCAATCCTATCGCGACAAGATTGCCGATCACCCTCTGATCGGCCCGGCCTTGAAGTTCCGCGAGGATCGTGGTGCCAGCAACTGGTGGGTGGTGTCCGGCAGCAAGACCGCCGACGGCAAGCCGATTCTGGCCAATGATCCCCATCTGGGTCTGGATACACCGTCCACCTTTTACGAGAATCGTCTGTATTCGTCCGACAGCCGTTTCCCGATTCCCTACAACTTCAGCGGCTCGTCCGTCGCCGGTGCGCCAGGGCCGCTGCTGGGCTGTACCGACAGTTTCTGCTGGGGCCTCACCACCAATCCGATGGATGTCACCGACGTCTTTCAGGAAACCTTCCGCCTCAACACCTATGGCTTGCCCACACACACCATCCACAACGGCGTGGCTGAACCAGTGGTCTGGATCTTCCAGAGCTATTTTGTCAACAATCTTGGCGATGGCATTGCCAACAACATCACCCGCAATAACTCGATCGGCTACACCAATGGCGGCGTAACCATCATCGTGCCACGACGCAACAACGGTCCGGTGCTGCAGATCAGCGGCAGTTCCGGCCTGTCGGCCGCCTACACCGGTTGGGGCGCCACCAATGAACTGGAGACCTTCCGGCGGCTGCCGCGCTCGCGCAATCTGCAGGAATTCCGCGACAACCTGTCCTATTTCGATGTCGGTTCGCAGAATTTCTCCTACGCCGATGTGGCCGGCAACATTGCCTATTTCACGACGGCCGAGTCGCCCTTGCGCACCGATCTGCAAACGCTGGGTGCGCCGGATGGCGGCATTCCGCCCTTCCTGATCCGCGATGGATCCGGCGCCCGCAAGCATGACTGGCTGCCGCGCACCAGCAACCACCCGAATCAGTCGCTGCCCTACGAGATTCTGCCGCCAGGGGAAATGCCCTTCGTGATCAATCCGCAGTCGGGCTATATCGCCAACTGCAACAATGATCCGGTCGGAAACACCCTGGACAACAACGGCCTCAATCAGCTGCGGCCGGGCGGCGGCATCTACTACCTGGACATCGGCTATTCCGGTTTCCGCCAGGGACGCATCGACAGACTGCTCAATACGCGACTTGCATCCGGGCAGCCGGTGACGGTCGATTTCATCAAGCAGACGCAGGCCAACAATCAGCCGCTGGATGCCGAGAAGCTGACGCCGTATCTGCTGACGGCCGCAGCCAATGCCAGTGCACCAAATGCCTGGTCGGAGCTGCGTACGCTGATCAACGACGCTCGGGTTGCCGCCGCGATCAACCGCCTCGCCGGTTGGGACTATTCCACACCCACCGGCATCGCTGAAGGCTTCGATCCGGGCGATGATCCGGGCAATCTGCCGCAGCCGAGCGCGACCGAGATCCGCCATTCAACTGCTGCGACCTTGTTCGCGGTGTGGCGCTCCTTCGCGATACGCGGTGTCGTCGACAGCACGCTCACGCGCATCGGCCTCGGCAGTCAGGCGCCAGGTTCGGAGGAATCCATCCGTGCCTTGCTGAATCTGCTGAAGAACTATCCGACCGCGCGTGGCGTGGGTGCCAGCGGTGTCAACTTCTTCCAGGTGGCCGGTGCCCCGAGTCCGGAGGCGGCACGGGATGTCGTGTTGCTGCGAGCCCTGCGTGACAGCCTGAACGCGCTGTCCGGGGACAGCTTTGCAGCTGCCTTTGGCAACTCGACCAATCTCGACGACTATCGCTGGGGCCGGCTGCATCGGATCGTCTTCGATCATCCGCTGGGCGGCCCCTTCAATCTGCCGGGCGCCAATCCCTACGGTTTTGCGAATCTGTCGCCGCAATTGCCCGGTGTTGCCCGTCCGGGCGGCTATGACACGCTCGATGTGGCCGGTCACTCGGTTCGGGCGAATACCGTCAATGGCTTCATGTTCGGCTCCGGACCGGCGCGGCGCTTTGTCGGTTCGCTGGCCACACCGATCAGTGCCGAGAACATCCATCCGGGCGGCCAGTCCGGCGTGCTCGGCTCGCCGACTTATGCCAGCCAGCTGGGTCGTTGGCTGACCAATCGCTACAAGACTCTGATCATCAACCGCGATCAGGCACTGGCCGCCGAACGCCAGCGCCTGGACTTCCGTCCGTAGTTGCAAGCTCCACCGGCCCCGGAAACGGGGCCGGATTGGTTCTGATACGAGGGCGAGAGGGCACGCAAGAGCAGGAACGACGCGAGCTCCTGATTTTTCGTGCCCTGGTGCTATCGCGCCCTCAACGACATTTCTGGAGACCGTAGCCCTTGTCCACTGACGCGCAAGCTCGGGAGCATCTGCGACGGGCTGATCCGCGATTGGCCGTGTGGATGGAACGTATCGGCGAACTCGCCTTGCCCTGTCGCACGCGCTTCACGGTGGTCGATGCGCTGGCGCGCTCGATCATCTTTCAGCAACTGAACGGCAAGGCCGCGGAAACCATCTTCGGCCGCATGCAGCAGTTGCTGGGTGTACGCCAGGTCACCGCACGGGCGCTGGCAGCCGTATCGGTGGAGGAACTGCGTACGGCCGGCGTTTCGAATGCCAAGGCCCGGGCGCTGAAGGATCTGGCCGAACACGCCGGCGCACGCCGATTGCCGTCGCCTGAGGCCCTGCATGAGATGAGCGATGAGGATGCGGTTGCGCGCCTGACGGTGGTTCGTGGTGTGGGACCGTGGACGGTGCAGATGCTGCTGATGTTCAGGCTGGGGCGTTGCGACGTCCTGCCGCTGACTGACTATGGCGTGCGCGCCGGGGCTCAACTCGTGCATGACTTGCCGGCCATGCCCTCGGTAGCTGAACTGGCGCAGCTCGGTGCCGCCTGGCGTCCGTACCGCAGCCTCGCAAGCCTGTATCTTTGGCGGGCTTTGGATAGCGCCAGGGAAGGCAAATCATGACTGCAGACGAGTTGTTTCGCTGGTTGACGCTGGAAAACCTGAGTCTGACTGCGATGCAGGCAGCGCTGCACGGCAATGAGGCGCGCACCACCGAGTGCAATGCTCACGTGGAGTTTCAGCTCACGCCCTCGGCGGTTGAAGGGGCGGTGCCACCGCAGTTCGCGCTGCAGACCCGCCTGACCTGTGTCGGTACGCCGGTGCGCGGTGTGCCGGGTATCAAGCTCTTCGATCTGGAGATACGCGCGCTTGCGCTGTACCGACAGATAGGCGGAGAAGGCCTGAACGCCACCGACTTCGCCACCCACCACACGGTGCTGGCCCGACAGCTGTTCCCGGTGCTGTCCATCCGCGCCCAGACCCTGTTGCAGGATCTGGGACTGCACAACATCCGCCTGCCCATGGATCTGCCGCAGCAGCTCAACCAGAACCCACCATCCTCCGGCCCGGTGGTACTGAACTGACCCAGCCCCGTGGGAGCGGCTTCAGCCGCGAAGCCTCTTGCTTCTGTTGTGCCCCGGAAAGTAGGTCGAGCGTGTGGGAGCGGCTTCAGCCGCGACGCTCTTGCTGCCGTCCCCGAGGCAGCTCAGCGAGTCACGTAGACCGCTACGCGGCCAACCTGAACTACTTCAAGATCAATCGCTTATCGTGTTCTCGCCCTCAACCCCGATAGCACCAGTGCCAGGGCTCATGGATGAAGCCCCAGCGATTGTCGCGCGGATAGGAGAGCTCAAAACCGAATCTGCCGGCGTTCTGCTGCAGCCACTCGAAAGCGGTCGTGAATTCGAAGGCCTCGGTCAGCGGCGGTGCTCCCGGTACGGCGAAGTCCACCGCGCAGCCGCTGTGGTGTTCGCTGTAACCCGGCGGCGCATTGACCTTGAGGATCTGTTCCCAGCTCTGGCCACTGGCGTGTTTGCGCAGCAGGATGCGCAACTGGTCCCGGGCGCTGCGGAAACTGGAGATCAGCTCCAGCTCCACGCCGTCGAGGGCGGCGGCATGATGCAGGCGCCGCAAGGCACGCAGGGCTGCCGGTTGCAGCCAATGACTGCGGCCGTAGCGGTCGCGGCCGGCGTTTTCCAGCAAGGCGGCTTCGCCATGTGCAGGCAGATGCCGCGCGCTCGCCGTGCTCAGCCACAGTTCGGCGTGCGGCAGACGCTCAACCGCGCACGGCTGTTCTGCCGTCTGCAACTGTCGGGCCTTCTCGATGCTTGAAAGCTGCGGTGAATCCAGTTCCGAGAGGCGCTGGCGGATGCGCGCAAAACTGCTGCCGCGCAATTTGACCGGCAGGCTGGTGAGCCGCAATCGGCCCGAGCGCAAACCATGCAGAAATGCACGATCCAGAGCCAGGGACGGCAGTCGCCGATGGTGTGGTGCAGTTCGGGCTTGCATGGGCGGCTTCAGTGTTCGGCCGGTGCCAGCTGCACCGGTTGTGCGGGTCGATAGCGGAAGCGCAGCAGCGGCACCGGCGCCTTTTCGCTGCCCACGTACACATGCTGGCAGCCCTGGTCCAGCGCCAGGGCCTCGGCCTGCGGCAGCAAGCTGATGCTGGAGCGGGTCGGTTCCTGTTCCAACAAGGCCTGGGCCCAGCCTTGATCCTTGCTGCGGCTGTAGCGATAGATCGCGTCGTAGGTCAGCACCAGAAAATTCAGACCGGTGCAGTCCAGTTCCAGGGCCGTGGTCTGCGAACGAAAGCGGCTCAGGCTGCCATCGCGCTTGATCTCGGCGGGGGTGGGTTGGGGAATGCGATCCAGCGTGGCAACTCGCTCAGCCACCAGAGCTTCCTCGGCGTCAAAGCCGTCCAGCGGCAACTGAAACAGGATCGGCGGCACGGTGCGCTTGGACACCATGTAGATCAGGCCGGCTTCCGCATCGACGGTCATGGCTTCAACGTCGTGGGGTTCATCCGGATAGGTGAAACGCAGCTGACGCGCGGTGCCGGTCTGACTGGCCTTGCCATCGGGATCGGGCTCGGGCAACAACCACAGGGACACCTGCTCGCGATTGCCGGAGTTGTCGCCGGTATCGGCCACCAACAGCCAGTTCTGGCCTCTCCAGGCGAAACTGGCCAGATCCTCCCAGTCGACGTTCTCGGCGCCGGTCACCACGAACTCGCGCAGCACCCGACCGCGACCATCGATCAGCACCAGCCGATTGCCGTTGCCGCCATCATTGATGCCCCAGAAACGATCGGGTGCCAGCCGCGATACGGCCAAACCGCTGAGTTCACCGAGCGCCGGATCGGTCACGATGCCGGCAATGCCGAGGCGGCTGACCGGCCGTTGCGGCTCCGCCTGCAGTGTGCCGACCAGCGCCAGACCGAGCGCAGCCAGGGCAAGCCTGCGCATCACTGAGGGTCCCGCTCGACGCGATCGATCTGCAGCCGACCGAGCAGCGCGACACCGGCGAAATAGCGGACCGGATCGCCATCGCCGACGGCGAGCGCAATATGTCCGGAATCGAAGCCGTCGAGTGCGGCATCGAAGCCCTGCCAGTGGCCATCCAGATAGACCTCGGTCCAGGCGTGCGGCACGAACACATCATCGCGATCACCGAAGCTCGGCACATAGGCCAGGCCGGTCGCCACCCGCGCGGGGATGTCCAGCGCCCTGGCGATGGCCGTCAACAACAGCGCATGCTCAGTGCAGTCGCCCTGTCGGGTGGTCGCCACTTCCAGCGCCGAGGCATAGCCCACCGACAGGGTCTTGCCGAAGATGTACTGGCGTACGAAAGCCTCGGCATTGGCCATCCGCGCCTGATCGTCGGTGGCATCACCCACGGCGCGTTTCGCCAGATCCTTGATGATCGGACTGTCCGATTGCACCCACACCGATGGCTCCTGGTACAGCGCAAGTACGTCGCTCTCCGGGCGCCTGGCCTGCGGATCGATCTGGATCGAGAAGCGTCCCGGGCCGAGTTCCCTGACCTGCTGTTGGCCGGTCGATGCGGGAGCGATATCGGTGCCCTTGATACTGACCTCGAAAGTCAGAGCGCGTCGGCGTTCACCGGCGCTCAGCGCCCGCGGCGCATCGATCACCAGCTTGTCGAGAAAATCGATGGGCTGGTTGGGGGCGCGGGCGCAGGCCTCGTCGCAGGCCAGCAATTCGACCTTCATGCCAGCCAGATCCATGCGGATGCGCTGGGCGTTGAATTCATCATCAACGAAGGCCGAGACCTGCATCGGGCCGTCCGGATAGCGCACCAGCTGCTCGACTTCGGTCAGCTCGGCCTCGTCCTTCATCAGCTCGATGCGGCGTCTGGGTTTGAAGCTGGTTTCCAGCGGTACCACCATCAGCTGGCTGGGAATGAAGGCATCCAGCGCAATCAGGCTCTTTTCGCCACGCAAGCCCGCCAGCAGGGCCTTGCGTTGACCTTCGAAGAACAGCGCCTGGGCCGGCACCTGGAGGGTCTGCGTGCGCGTATCGCCGGCGCCTTCCATGCGCACCTGAAACTCCTGCGGGCCGGTCCGGGTGCCGACGTAGCGCAGCTCCTGGCCCGCCGTGCGGATATCGGCGCGGAAGCTGATGGCTTCGCCGCTGGCCGATTCCACGGTTTCCTCGAGCGAGCGCATCGATACCGACACCCCTTCGCGCTGGATTTCCAGCTCCAGGATTTCGGCGCTGCGCACGGCGCCATCCGCCTGAACTTCCCGCTCTGTCAGAGACAAGCCGACCTTGCGCCCGTCAAAAAGCACGGCCCGCCAGGTGCGTTCGGTGGGATCTGGATTGGCCGCACCTGCGAGGGTGGCAGCGCACAGGCCGATGGCCAACAGCAGTGCGGCGAGACGCATCAGGTTTCGGCTGATCTACACAGGGCCGGGTATTGTGCCAAATGGATTGTGACTTGATCAGGGCAGGGTGCCGTCAGTCACACTCCTTGTTCAGCCTCGGCACCCGTGGCCTGAGGACACCACACTAGAATGTCTGCAGCCATTCAGGAGTCGACACCGTGATCGGAACCGCCTACACCGACAATGCCACCCGCCTGCTGCTGCTCGGATCGGGCGAACTGGGCAAGGAAGTGGCCATCGAGGCGCAGCGGCTCGGGATCGAGGTGATCGCCGCGGATCGTTACGCCAATGCCCCGGCAATGCAGGTGGCCCATCGCTCGCAGGTGCTGCCCATGCTCGATCCCGATGCGCTGCGAGCCCTGATCGAGCAGGAGCGCCCCACGCTGGTGGTGCCGGAGATCGAGGCCATCCACACGCCAACCCTGGAGGCGATGGAAGCAGAAGGCCTGCGTGTGATCCCGACCGCACGAGCGGCGCGACTGACCATGGATCGCGAAGGCATCCGCCGCCTGGCCGCTGAAGAGTTGGGCCTGCCGACCTCGCCGTACCAGTTCTGCGCCACCCGGGAGGAATACGAGGCCGCCATTGCCAAACTGGGTTTGCCCTGCGTGATCAAGCCGCTGATGAGCTCCAGCGGCAAGGGCCAAAGCGTGGTCCGCAGCGAGGCCGACATCGGCCCCGCCTGGGATTACGCCCAGAGTGGCGGCCGCGCCGGCGCCGGCCGTGTCATCGTCGAAGGTTTCGTGCCCTTCGATTTCGAGATCACGCTGCTGACGGTCCGCCATCGCGCCGGCACCAGTTTCTGTGAGCCCATCGGCCACTTCCAGGAAGACGGCGACTATCGCGAGTCCTGGCAGCCGCAGCCGATGTCGGCGGTGGCGCTCAAGCGCGCCCAGGAGATCGCTCGGGCGATCACCGACAATCTCGGCGGCTGGGGCGTGTTCGGGGTCGAGTTGTTCATCCGCGGCGAGGAGGTGCTGTTCAGCGAAGTCTCGCCGCGACCGCACGACACCGGCCTGGTCACGCTGGCATCGCAGGATCTGTCGCAGTTTGCCCTGCATGTGCGCGCCATCCTCGGCCTGCCGATACCGGTGATCCGCCAGCGCGGCCCCGCGGCCTCGGTCGCGGTGCTGGCCGAGGGCGAGGGCAAGGGCCCGCGCTTCCATGGCGTGGAACAGGCATTGTCCGAGCCCGACACCGAAATCCGCCTGTTCGGCAAGCCCGACGTCCATGGCCGCCGCCGCGTCGGCGTCACCCTGGCCCGCGGCGAAACCCTGTTCGCCGCCCGCGAGAAGGCCCGTCGTGCCGCCGCTGCTCTGCGAATCGAGTTGTAGAAGAGCAGTTGTCCGGAGGGCGCCGCGCCGTGGCGCCGCTTTTGTAGCCCGAAATGCGCGCAGCGCTCTGCTGGCGGTGATGCGAAAAGCGCCGGGGAGCCGCTGCGCGGCACATCAGGCTACGCGCTGTGGACCGCGCCGCGCTGCGGCGCCGCTTTGCCTTTCCGGCACCTCAAGAGCGGCCGCGCAGGCGCGCGGCCCTCGGCAAAGCCACTCGGTGCTGGTCAGGCTTCATGGCCGCTGCGCAGCGTCGACCTGATAGCGGTGGCTCACCATGAACCCATGTCGTCAGTGATTGATGCGTCATTGCGAGGAGCGCAGCGACGAAGCAATCCAGTGCTACTGCCGCTGAATGTCTGGTTTGCTTCCCCCGGATCAAGTCCGGGGTCGCAATGACGCTGAGGGTTCTTGGCCCTTGAGCACTGTCGACCCGATACCGGTGGCTCGCAATGCCGCCGCAGCATCGACACCGCCATTGAAAAACCCAGCCACGATCCCCAATTCCAGACCACCTCTTTGTCTGAGTCCCGAGTCCATGACCACCGAAACCCGTGCCTTCCAGGCCGAAGTCCAGCAGGTTCTGAACCTCGTCATTCATTCCCTGTATTCGAACAAGGAAATCTTTCTGCGCGAGCTGGTGTCGAATGCCTCCGATGCGCTCGACAAGCTGCGTTTCGAAGCCCTGAGCAAGCCCGAACTGCTTGCCGGTGACCCGGAGCTGGCGATCGAGATCGAGTTCGACGAGACCGCCCGCACACTGACCATCCGCGACAACGGCATCGGCATGAGTCACGATGAGGTGGTCGAGAACATCGGCACCATCGCCCGTTCCGGCACCCGTCGATTCCTGGATGCCCTGAGCGGCGACGCCCGCAAGGACGCGCAGCTGATCGGCCAGTTCGGCGTCGGTTTCTACTCGGCCTACATCGTGTCCGACAAGGTCGAGCTGCGCACCCGTCGCGCGGGCGCCGAAGCCAATGAGGGCGTGCTCTGGAGCTCCGATGGCAAGGGCGAATACGCCATCGAAACCGTCGAGTACCCGCGCCGCGGCACCGAGATCGTCATGCACCTGAAGGAAGACGAGAGCGAGTTCCTCTCCTCGTGGCGCCTGCGCTCGCTGATCCACAAATATTCCGAGCACATCGCCTTCCCGATCCGCATGCGCGGCGAACAGCCGCCGGCACCGGAAGCGGAAGAGGGCGCCGAGGCGCCGCAGCCGGCAGCCGCCGAGATGGAAACGGTCAACCAGGCCGCTGCGCTGTGGGCCCGTCCCAAGGCGGATCTCAGCGATGAGGACTATCAGGGCTTCTTCAAGCATCTGGCCCATTCCGATGGCGAGGCTCTCTGCTGGAGCCACAACAAGGTCGAGGGCAACCAGAGCTATACCAGCCTGCTGTACATCCCCAGCAAGGCGCCCTTCGATCTGTTTGGCGGCGGTCGCGATGAGCGCCATGGCCTCAAGCTCTACATCAAGCGCGTCTTCATCATGGATGCCGCGGAGCAGTTGCTGCCGGCCTATCTGCGTTTCGTCCGCGGCGTCATCGATTCCGACGATCTGCCGCTGAATGTCTCGCGCGAACTGCTGCAGGACAACCGACTGACCCAGCAGATCCGCTCGGCCGTGATCAAGCGCACCCTCGATCAGCTCGACAAGCTGGCGCAGGACCAGCCCGAGAAATTCGCCGATTTCTGGCGCGAGTTCGGCCAGGTGTTCAAGGAAGGCCTGACCGAAGACTTCGCCCACCGCGAGCGTATCGCCAAGCTGCTGCGATTTGCCTCCACCCAGAGCGAAGGCGCCGCGCAGACGGTGTCGCTGAGTGATTACCTGGGCCGCATGCGACCCAACCAGACGGCGATCTACTACATCACCGCCGAGAGTCATTTGGCGGCGCGCAATTCGCCGCATCTGGAGGCCTTCCGCGCCAAGGGTGTGGAGGTGCTGCTGGCCTCCGATCGCATCGACGAATGGGCGCTGTCCTATCTGCATGAGTTTGACGGCAAGCCCTTCGTGTCGGTGGCCAAGGGCGATATCGATCTCGGCAACATCGACAATGTCGAAGGCGCCAGCGTGCCGCCCGCCGCTGACCTGCCCGAAGGTCTGGCGGATCGCTTGAAGAGCGTGCTCGGCGATCGCGTCAAGGCCGTGCGCGGCAGCTCGCGTCTGCGCGACTCGGCCGCCGTGCTCGTGGTCGATCAGCATGAGCTCAGCCTGCACACCCAGCGTCTGCTGAAGCAGGCTGGACAGGCCGCTGCCGGCGGCGGCGCACCGACGTTGGAACTCAACCCCGCGCACGCCATCACCGCCAGGCTCGCCGCTGAAACCGATGAGGCCCGTTTCGCCGACTGGGCAACCCTGCTCTACGAACAGGCCGTGCTCAGCGAGGGCGGCCAGCTCGAAGACCCCAGCGGTTTCGTGCGCCGCTTGAACGGACTGTTGTTTGCGGCCTGAGACGGGAGCGGCGTCTTTCGAGACGTAGCCGAGTCCAGCATCGGTGCGCGTAGCCCGGTGTGCCGCGCAGCGGCTCACCGGGGCTTCTTCGCCTCTGTCGATTGCGGTCTGGAACTGGAATAGCGTCTTTCAAGACGCCGCCGACGGACCATGAACCCTCGGAACCGAAGTAGGCCGAGGGTGCCGCGCAGCGGCTCACCGGCGCTTTTCGCGTCACCTCCCGGGGAGCGCTGCGCGCACTTCCGGGCTACGCAAGTCGGCCATTTACGAATTATCGCAAGGTGTTGATTTGCTGTTGTAGGTCACGTTGCTCGCGTGGCGAGCTACGTGACGCACCTCGACGTCACGTAGTCCGCTAACGCGGACAACGTGACCTACGACGGCGAGCCCATCTGTTGGGCACGCTGCGCTTAGCCCAAGCTACGGTTCATGGCCCGTGAGCGGTGTCGGTCCGATACACGCGGCTCGCAATGATGCATTCCCTCCGCCCCATGCCGTCCGACTTGAAAGCGCAGGCCACCTTCGACCGGACCCCGCCAGCGCACGCTCTGGCGCAACACCGTCCAAGACCGGAGAATGATCACCCATGAGCCACGCCCAGGAATCGCCCGCCGCCCACATCAGAGCCGACCAATGGCTCTGGGCCGCGCGATTCTTCAAGACCCGATCGCTGGCCAAACAGGCCATCGAAGGCGGCAAGATCGAAGTCAACGGAGCCCGCTGCAAGCCGGCCAAGACCCTCCACATCGGCGACACCCTCAGCATTTCCCGCGGCATCGAACGCTTCGAAGTCGTCGTCGCCGCCCTGTCCGCCATCCGCGGACCCGCCACCAAGGCCACCGGGCTGTATCAGGAAACCGAAGAAAGCATCGCCCGCCGCGAGCGCGAACGCGAAGCCCAGCGACTCTCCCGCCTGGGCTTCCAGCCCCCACCCGGTCGCCCCAGCAAGCGCGACCGCCGCGACATGGCCAGCTTCGAGCGCAATCAGGGCCTGGACAAGATCGACATCTGACATCGCAATCGCAGGCCCGGACGCCATTGCTGTTGTAGGTCCAGACTTGTCTGGACGCTCCGGATTCACCGTTGCTGCTGTAGGTCCAGACTTGTCTGGACGCTTCGCACGCGCACGTGCTTCGCCACAGGACCCGCCGTACGGCATCATCACCCCTGCAACCATCACCACCCGGAACCCCGGTGCCCAAACTCCTGCTCAATCTGCGCCTCGCCACCGACGACGAAGCCGCCGAAACCCGCGAACTGCTGGATCAGCACCATGTCGACTGGTACGAGACCCAACCCGGCTTCTGGGGCATCTCCGCCGGCGGCATCTGGCTGCGCGATCTCGAACGCGCCGCCGAGGTCAAGACACTGCTGCAGCAATACCAGAGCGAACGCCTCACCCGAGTCCGCGCCGAACGCGCCCAGGAAATCCGCGAGGGCAGGGCACCCACCGTCCTCAGCGAACTCAAGGCCAATCCGGGCCGCATGCTGATGCAGTTGCTGGCGGTGGCGCTGTTGATCGCGCTGACGGTGGGGCTGCCGTATATGTTCCTTGCACGTTTAAGTGCATCTCCGTGACCCATAGCTGCCATCTCAAGTGCATCGTAGTCGCGGCAATGGCGCTGTTCTGGCCCTTTGGATCAGTCGCCGCGCAGTCGGAACAGGAATCCGGGACGTCGGAGCCAACGATGACCGGCGGGGTACTGACGCACTTCGAGAGCAACCGCGATGCATTTGCCCAGCCGGCGCCTTCGCTTGACGGTTCCCAGCTCAGAGTCTTCAACTTTGGCAATCGTCTGTTCAACACCAATTGGGTCGCCGCCCCGGCATCGGTCGATCTCCTCGATGGCCTTGGTCCAACCTTCAACCGGGTGTCCTGCTCAGGGTGTCACTTGCGCGATGGTCGCGGGCGCCCGCCCATCGACGACGAAAAGCAACTGCTGTCGATGCTGATTCGCTGGAGCATTCCCGGCCGCGGCCTGAGCGGCGAACCGCGCCCGGTTCCTGGTTACGGATCACAGTTGAATGACCGCGCCTTGGGTGGACTGAAGCCCGAGGCAGCCGTTGAACTCAACTGGATTGAACAGATTGGATACTTCGACGATGGAGTCCGATATTCACTTCGAAGACCGCGGATCAATTTGACGCGAGCCGCTTATGGGCGCTTGCCCCCCAATATCCAGATCTCGGCTCGAGTTGCGCCGGCGGTGATCGGGATGGGCCTGTTGGCGGCCGTCAGCGAAGACGCGATTCTGGAGTTTGCAGACCCTTTCGATCGCAACGGAGATCGGATCTCCGGCAAACCCAACCGTGTCCACGACCCGGCTGGAAAACAGCCGGAGCTGGGCAGGTTTGGCTGGAAGGCCGGCGTTGCTCGATTGGTCACGCAAAATGCCTCTGCCGCTCTGGGAGACGTCGGTTTGACCACCAGTCTGTTTCCGCATGAGAACTGCCCCCTGCGTCAGAAGGGCTGCGGGCAAATGCCGAGTGGCGGTCAGCCAGAACTCAGTGACAGCAATCTCGAAAAGCTGACGCTCTATCTGCAATTCCTGGGTGTACCTTCGCGTCGAAACCTTGATGATCCTGCCGTGATTCGGGGTGAAGTCCATTTTGCGGCGTTCGGATGTGCCCAATGCCACCGTCCGGAATTGAGGACCGCCTCTGACGCGAGCCCCGCGCTGCTGGCGAATCAGGTATTTGCGCCCTACACAGACCTATTGCTGCATGACATGGGCGAGGGTCTGTCTGACAGGAGACCGGAATTCGAAGCGAGTGGCCGCGAATGGCGGACCGCTCCGCTCTGGGGCATCGGGCTTATCCCGGTCGTCAATGACCACCAGTTTCTCTTGCATGATGGCCGGGCTCGAGGCGTGGCGGAGGCCATCCTGTGGCACGGGGGCGAGGCGCGCAAATCGCGACGGGCATTCATTGCCGCACCACAGGAGACACGTGACGAACTGCTGGCCTTCGTCAACTCGCTCTGACCAGGTACCCTCAAACACCTGGGACGACGATGTCGATTCCCAGCGATTCGGCAGCTGCCTTCAATGCCACTGCGACCTGACGCACGCTCTCTGCCGCGGTCTCGGCCCGACTGCGCCCTTCCGAGCCCTCCGGAGAGGCCAGCACTTGGTCGAAGGGTTCGGGAACTGCCGCCAGATCGGCCTCGGCGCGTGACAGCGCCTGACTCAGACGTTTCGCGAGCGCCGGATCCTTCCATTGCAGGAGTTCGATCAGCCCGGTTCCCAGCTTCTCGTCGGCGTAGCTTGCTTCAGCGAAGTACCGGATTCCCAGGAGGTTGTTGCGCAGGTCCGCCAGGGTGTTGTCACTGAAACAGGAGTGTTCGTCTTCCTGCGAACCCGAATCGAGCGGGGCTGTGAGGCGCTGACCGTAGATCTCGATGGCGGCCAAAGAAGCGGCGCCGTGTATGCCCCTACCGAGAATCTCGACCGCCGGTTGTGTGGATAGCCATTGCGCATAGCTTTGTGGAACGGAACCGTCCCAGGCTTGGGCTTGCTGACTCAAGTCTTGGATCAACATATCGACCAGCAACCGCAGGTAATCCCTGCGTCTGTCGCGACTTGGACTACCGGGAAGATAGTCATCAGCTGAGCGTTCACCGGGGCCATCACTTCGGAAATCTTGCCCCCACAGCAGAAATTCGATTGCATGCCATCCGGTGGTGACATCGGCTTCATCAGCGACCTGGTCGGCGTCAAGAATTTCCTGGCGTGTCAACGGCGCGGATGAGCGAAATACCAGGCCACTGAGGGGCGATCCCTTGACATAGTCGATCGCTGCTTCATTGACCGGCCACGCATTGATGCGCGACTCCGGTCCGGCGGGCACACCGGGAGCAGATGGATGATCCAGTGGTCCGTTGAAGAAGCGCAACATTTCGACTCTCTGGTACGAGGGTCTGGCCTCGCGCCACGCAGATCTCGCACGTTCCAAGCGTGTTTCATCTGGCATATCGAGAAATGCGTTGACTGCCAGACGAAGCGACTCCGCATCCTTGACGGCATGTCCATGCGCGACCTGAGCGAAGCGCATGAAGCTCTGGGCTTGCGGACCAAGGTCCAGTTCCTGAGTGATTCCTGGCTTCCCGAACTGGCGGGGTGCGTCGAAAACAGCATGAGCACCTGCGTTCGGCGCAACCATGACCGCCATCAGAAGCAGGGAGCATTGATGTCGAACTGGCATGAGCGCTGTGGGGACGGAATCAGGATACGGCTTGTTACAGAAAGTCACTGGAGTTTTCAAGTGCACCCCTTGTTCATCTTATCTTCGCAAAAGATTGACAATTGAAGTGTGACTAAAGATCATCGCGACGCGCGCCGGCGTGCAGGTTGCATTCCGTCTCGATTGTAAATCCGCTGATGGGAGCTTCCGATGCGCTTGTGCAGCCGGCTTGGGTCTTTCCTTGCCCTTCTTCTGACGGTTTGCGCGCTGGGCGCACAGACCCTTCCACCCGAGGTCACCCAGGGACGGGACTGGCTTGCGTCCCAAGTCCGCACGGACGGAAGCGTTACGGGTGAGTCGACGACCATAGCAACGCAGACGCAAACGCGTGCCGAGGTGCTGGAAACGCTGAAGCGTCTGGAGCGCACGCCCACGGCCCTGGCGTCGCTGCTCAGCCAGCAAACTCCTGATTCGGCGGTGGAGCATCTGGCCCGTCAGATCATCTCCCAGGCAGGCATCAGTACGGTTCCCGCGGCGCGGATCGATCAGCTGAAGGCCTACCAGAACGCCGACGGCGGGTTCGGCGGCAGCGCCAAGTTTGGCAGCAATGTGCTGGACACCAGTTTTGCGCTGATTGCTCTGCGTGCTGCGGGCGTGAGCTCGGGAAATGACCTGGCACGCGCGGTGACCTATCTCGCCACCCGAGCTGCCGAGCTGGACAACAAGGCGCTGAGTCTCGAAGCCGGCTCACGTCCCTACGTTGCCAGTTACGTACTGATGGCATTGCAGTCGTACGCGGCGCAGTTTCCCATCGCGCAGGCGGTAGAAGCAGCGCGTACCTATCTGCTGGCGCAGCAAGGACAAGGAGCGTACCTGGAGGCGTTGCTCAACGCGGTAGGCGCGATCGCGCTCGGATTCAGCTCGACCAGTGGAACAGGGCTTGATGATCTGCGCACCGCCCTGCGCGCGAGCCAGATGGCCAACGGTAGTTGGGAAGATGATCCCTATCTGACTGCGCTGGCCCTGCGCGGCTTGATCGGAGCGGTGGTCACGACGCCCCCGCAGACCGGCCGAATCACGGCAACTATCCGTGAGGCTTCGGTACTGGCGCCTGTCAGCGGTGCGAATATCACGTTAACTGGTGCCGGAACCGTCACTGGAAGCTCCGCCGGGAATGGCGCAGTGATCCTCGCGGACCTCCAGCCAGGTGTCTATACCGGTGCAGTTGAAAAAACTGGCTTTTCACCAGCGACGCTGAGCGGCCTGAACGTGGTTGCCGGACAGACCCTGGATCTTGGGTTCATTGATCTGGTCCGGTCAGCATCAACGGCCGTGTTGCGCGGCCGCGTGACCGATGTTCGGGACGGGAGTCCCCTGGCTGGGGCAGCGATCGCCGTAAACGGCGCCGTGAGCCAGCAGATCATCTCCAGCCCCGATGGGCGGTTCGAATTCGTGTCCCAGAGCGCGGGTGCGATCACGGTCAGCGTCTCCAAGGCGGGTTTTCAAACCGCCCAAGCCAGCGGAA
The DNA here is from genome assembly GCA_022841325.1 of Lysobacterales bacterium. Lineage (GTDB taxonomy): Bacteria > Pseudomonadota > Gammaproteobacteria > Xanthomonadales > SZUA-5 > JADKFD01. Next base: position 115,589 of record JALHRS010000006.1, read on the forward strand.
ATCTCGTTCTCGGTCGGGTGCTGGAATTTTCTCCTGCCCTGTATCCGGATGGTTTCACGCCACCTGGCAGCGCCGTGCTGATAGGTGTGGTGGTTTCCTCAGAGGGCGATGCTCCGATTGCGGGCGCAACGGTACAAGTGGGTGCGGTACAGGCCCAAACCAATGCTGATGGCGCCTTCCAGCTGGTAGATCTTCCCGCAGGCGCCCTGAGCGCCCAGATCACCGCCGCAGGCTTCCTGTCCGCACAGATCAATGGAACCTTGGCATCTGGCGTCAACAACATCGGGATGATTCGCCTTGCACCGGATCAAGCAGCAACAACGAGTACTGTCACTGGCCGAATTACAGATGCCGACAACGGCACTCCCATCGTCGGTGCCCTGATCGAGGTTTCCGCCGGCGGTTTGCGCGCAAGCAGCGGCCCCGATGGTCGTTACCAGATCGAAGGCATAGCCCAGATTCCCTTCACGTTGACGACCACCGCCGCTGGATACCAATCCCGATCGGTGACAGCGGGTTCCCAGGTACACGGCAGCTTTGTCGCAGATGTGGCGCTCGACAAGCTAACGGGAGGGGACTTTGCGCTTGAGAGTGTTGTGATGTCGGCGGCCGAGTACCAGCCATACAGCGAGGCTTCGGTGGTCGGAACTATTCGCAATTTGGGGCTTGAAGAGGCTGGGCTCATTTTCAATGCAATCGTCTTGGATTCAAATCAGCAGTTCATTCGCGACGTGCCGGCAGTTAGGCTCGTATTCAACTCAAGCTCAGGCGAGAACATCCTTCCAGTTGCAGCTGGCGCCACCCGATCGGTTACCATCATCTGGGGCACTCTTGATGATGCGCCCGGCACCTATTCGGTGCTATTCCGGGGCGTGAATCCCAATGGGCAGGTTGCGGTTGAGGGCTCGACGGGTTATCGAATAGTGCCACTCAAGCGTATTGGTGGGGCGGTTTCTGCAGACCCACCACTGTTGCAGGCTGGCCTGGGGCAGACAGTTGGTTTGAGTGCCCGCCTAACCAATCTTGGAAATCTGCCGATACCAGCCGGTGAAGCGAACCTATCCGTTACTTTGGTTCGGACAGACACACGTCCTCCGGCGCCGCTACCGCCGGTTATGGGAAACACTATCGTGAGCGGCGCGCCCCTTGATCGGCCTTTGCGGGGTGTTGCAGACGCGTCCGGAAATGTCTACACCGTCAACAGATACACGCGAGAGCTCCTCAGGATCGCGCCAGACGGCTCGACGAACCTGCTTCGCGTGCTTGGCACGGGTTCAGGACCCAATGGACAGGGGGGAACAAATATTTCGCAGGTTACCGATATTGCTCTGCATCCGGATGGTGCGCTAAGAATCGCATCAATCACTGGATGGATAACTCGCGTGGACCTGACGGAGCCATATCTTCAGAGTAGTACCCAGCTACCGATCTTGTCAGTCTCGGCCTACGTGGTCGACTCCAGTGGCAACGAGTATATATCTGGAACCTATCAAGGTCGGCATCGGGTGCTGAAACGCTCGCCGGGCGGGCTCTTGTCGGTCGCAGTTGACGCCGGAATAAATAATCCCGGCGGAGCAGTCGCCGGAATCGATGGGCATCTGTACATTACCAACGATGCGCAGGGGGTTGTATATCGCGTTGACGGCCAATCCGGGGCCGTCGCTCCGTTTGCATCGGGATTAACCAGGCCAAATGGAATCGTTGCCAACTCCGATGGCAGCTTCTTTATTGCAGAGAGCACTACGGGAAAAATTCGACGATTGGCGGCCGACGGTACGCTGACCGATTTCGCCGAGGCGTTGCCCACTGGTACCAACAAGCTTCAGCGAGGTAACGACGGTCAGCTTTATTGGATGAATGGTGGTGCAGGTGAGATTCGGCGCGTTGATCCTCAAGGTGTGCACCATCCCTTTGCTAGAGGGTTGGTGGATCGGCCAGTGCGGGTCCTGCTGGATTCTCAGAACAGGCTGGTGGCAGCGAGCAGTAGCCAGATTCGCCGACGACAGCCCGATGGTAGTCAAGAGACACTCGCGGTTGGCCTAGTCGGGGTGAAGGATTTCCTAGAGGAATCGCCGGGTCAGTTTCTGATTGCGCAAACAAGTTCAATCAAACGTGTCAGCGAAGGTGTGGTGACATCGGTCATCACAGTGGCCGGCGAGACCATCGTTGCTATATCCAAGTCTAACAGCGGCGATGTGCTCGTGTGGACGGAAGGCCGCGAGCAACGTCTATACAGACTCGTCGGCAACGGTTTGGAACGATTGTTCGTGGTGCCTCAGAGTATCGCAGGGGTGGTCCGTTCGCCCGATGGTCCAGTGATATATTCATCTTACGGTATCTATCGCTTGGACGAAGAGGGTCGAACAACGCCAGTTGCCACTGGTTTTGGTGGACTGAGAGACGTATTCACGGGCGCCTCAGGTGAGCTCTATGCTTACGACAGCGGGGGATCTGGTGTAATAGGAGGGTTATTCAGAATAGATGTCGCTACCGCTTCCGCTTATAGAATTACCGAGCGCCTTCCGGGTTTGGTCCACGGTGTCGCCGTCGATTTAACTGGGCGTGTCTTCTATGGAAAGGGACGGAGTATTGACCGATTGGATCCAGTCACCTCTCAGGTCGAGACCGTCGCTACGCTGGATTCGACTCAGTATGTTTATTACCTGTCCGTTGATCATCTGGGCCGAATATATTTTGGGAGTCAGGGCTCCACTCTCATGCGTCTTGATGGCGCCAGCCAGACGCAAGTGGCGACTCAGGTCAGCTCCACGCTAATGGGCAGCGACGGCCGACTGTGGATTAGACGCGCTGCTAAGCTTTACCGGCTAGGTGATCAGGATCAGGAGGAGCTGCGCTACACATTGTCTGGTGCGTTCTCTGATGTGGCGCTAATGCCCCAGGATTTGCCACTGGTGTATCGCGGAGCCCTAATGAGCCTCGACGTTCTTGATGCGAACGCGGTGACGATCCAAACCTCCCATTTGCCGCGCGAAGTCACTTCGATGAGGATCGGCGCCGGAGGAATCTTCGTTCGGGACGGATCAAGCAGACTGACGAGGTATTCAGTTGACGGCGTGCCTAGCCGTTTGGGTGGGGATTCGCCGGGTGTCCGGAATCTGGATACTGATGAAGGATTTGTTTATGTCAGTCGCAGTGCCGGAGTTGACAAACTGGAGGTGGACGGAAGCTTTTCGTCTTTCTGGTCGCGGCCTGAGTGGAACTCGAATGAATATGCGCTCTTCGCTGTGCGAGGGGCTTATCTCGCAGCTGCCAACTCTATAACTCAGGAACTTGTATTGGTGCGTGATGGCGGGCTCTTGGCTACACTTGCGCCGATCCAGAATGCGACGGGCTTTGCGCAGAGATCTGATGGCTATTGGGTTTCCCTTGGGGCAGGAACTATCGTGGAGATATCGCCCGATGGATCTAGCAGTCGGCAGATCAATCGCAACCCGGCTGGCCTGAGAGATGTAATAAGACGCGGTAATGAGCTTGTGGCTCTGAGTTCCTCAGTTCCTCTGGGCAGACTGGACAGCGATGGGAGCTTTGTGCGTTTGGCGTCTTTGCGAGAGATGCCTTCTGGAGTTAACTACAATCCGATTCTGTTAGTTCGCAATGCGCAAAATGACTTCTCAATGACGTCTGGTGGTAACATATACAGGCGAAATGGTGTCTTCATAGATCCGTTTTCTTCCGGCGTTGGTACGGTTTCCGATATGGATGTGGATGCTGTCGGTCGGCTGTACATCGCTGATGCATCCAGTGCCTCAATCGGGCGGCTCGATTCGACTGGTTATAGATACTTTGCTTCTGGATTTGGTTCTGTGGATACGATTTCGGTAATTGCAGAGAATGCGATTATCGCTGGTAATAGTTCGTCTCTTGTGTTGGCCAATGCCCAGGGCGCATGGTCGCGAGCGCCGATTTCGCCCTTCGCTTCTGTGCCCAAGATCTCTCGCATTGATGGTGATACGGCCTGGATTATCGAAGAAGGGAGTAACCGAATTCGGGAAATATCCATTCCATCGCCCCTTCCGCTGGTGCCAGTGGGCACGGTCGTCCATCGCGCGACGCGCAGCATTGCGCCGATGGGCTTGTCAGGTGCCCAGTCGCTGGACTTTGACGGTTGGCTGCCGCAGGTTGGTGGCGACTACGAGGTCACAGTCAAGCTGGCCAATCCCGAGGTCGGTGGTCAGGCTACGACCGGCATTCATGTAGGTCCAAATGCCGTGGCCCACCTCTCGGTCAATCCTGGAAACGTGACTCCGGGTACGAGGCAGATTCGGGTGGAAGCGCATATTGAGGGTGGCGATTTTTCTTCGCTGTCGAGGGTTGATTCCAGTCAGCTCCAGTTGCTCTTGCCAAATGCTGTCTATCCTCCCGCCATGGGCATGGACGCGGGTGGGGCTCTTTGGTATGTGACAAGTGGGTATCTGTATCGAGCTCTCGCGGGGCAGTCGGGGTTGCGTGTGGGTTCGCTGACAGGGTATGCGGCAATCCGTGGAGAAGTCCCGATCGATTCCCAGCAGCGAGCCTATGCCGCTCGCCGGATAACGGTATCCGGTGCCAGTTTTTCTGAGGTTCGCCGGGTAGAGCAAAACGGTAATTCGGAGGTCTTTGCTAGTTTTCCGGAGCCTGTTGTTTCGATGGCCATCGATGGAGGTGACAACATTTACGCGCTGACGGCTGACAGGATCTTGCAGATCAAGCAAGATGGGGCGGTCAGCGATTATGCCTTGCTTCCAAGTGGCACCCCGTATGGGATCACCCGTGACGGCGCGGGGAACATCTATGTTCAAATGCTTGGAAATATCATTTACCGAATCGATGCGAATCGCGATGTTAGCGCTGTGCTCACCGATGCGCGCTTTGAGTACGAGGGCGTGAATATTGCGGGTACCTGCGCGGAGGGGCTGTTCTTTACTCCCAACGTTTACGATCGAGTTGGCCAGAATGGAGAGGAGTACACTCTCGCCCAAGTGCTTGGTTCTACCGGTGAGATTGGTCCGATTCTGAATGGGCAGGTTATCAGTGATGATCTCCTGGATATGGACTTTATTGTGTACGACCGTTTTGCCAGTCGAATCCTTGTGATGAGTGAATCGAGTGGCGCCAAGATATTCTCTCTGCCGGTAACCTGCGGTGCCATTGATGTGGAATTGCATATCGTGTTGACGTCTGACCAGACGCTGGATCTGGTTGATCCGCCGGCATCGCAAATGATTAATTTCGCTGACGGGCGAAAGGAAATTGTCTGGTTGCTTCGTGACGTGAATCGCCAAGGAGTGGACTTGAGCTACTTGACGTCGCTCACGAATCTGGCGAGGGGTGAATCTAGGCAGGTGGCCCACGCGGCCTGGCTTGAGTTCCGTAACACATTCACCGAGGGGACTATTCGATTACCGGTGCAGGTGCCATCGGTCTTGGTGGAAGACTTGATTGATCTCGACGTCGCCACTGACTTGTCCAGCTACCCTCAGAACACTAATGTCGATATCGATGCGTTCTTGCGCAATCGTGACGATTTTGGCAAGGTCGGCCGGCTCTGGGTGCGCGTCGAAGATGCTTCTGGTGCTCTTGTCGAGACGCTGATCGACCGCGCCGAGGTGTTTGGGCCGCTGGAGGAGCGTGAACTCGATCCGCCTTTCACCACGGGTTCCAATCGGGTGGGCAGCTATAGCGTGGTGGCTGAGATCCTCGACAACGATGATCGTGTGGTTGCTCGCTCCAGTTCCGACTTCGAGATTGTTGCCGGCGGTCCCGAGGCTAGCCTGACTTCAACGGTTCGAACTGACCAGGTTGAGTATCGTCCCCAACAGACTGCGATCCTCTTCGCTGAGGTTCGCAACCTTAGTTCGAATCGAGGATTCACCGCGCTGAAGGTTCGGGAGCGGGTGTTTGGGCCGGATTCGGCTGAATTCGCCAGCTTCGAATCGCCCCTAGCGAGCCTTGAGCCTGACGCCTTGGCGCGTTTGCAGTTTTCGCTGCCCTTGGGCGCGGCGGCTGCAGGTCGCTATCACGTGGAGCAGAAAGTCCTCGACAGCGATGATGTGGTTTTGAGTTCTGTAAGCACCGATTTCGATGTCCTGCCTGAGCTCGGCAATCATGCGCTGTCCGGCGCTTTGACGGTCGATCCATCGGTGGTCGTCCGCGGGGGGGCGGTCAATCTTGGCGCCCAGATCCAGAATCGGGGCAATTCTGCATTGACGGCGGTTCCGCTGAAACTCCAGGTGCTGGATCCTGCGGACGGTAATCGGTTGGTCGTGGAGTGGCTGTTCAGCGAGAACATCGGTGTGGGTGAGTCGGTGCAGCTCTCGCAGGTCTGGAACACTGCGGGAGTTGCTTTAGGCGACTACATTGTCACCATTCTGGGATCTATCGGTTCGCAGAGTGCGGTTCTGGATCAGAAGGCGGTCCGTGTAGCTGGCATCGTGCTGGGGGGTACCTTGGTGGCAATGCCAGCCGACGCAACTCCCGCGGATACGATCAACCTTTCCGCGCAGGCGACCAACTCGGGCAATCTTCCCGGTACCGCGCTGGCATTCAGGCTTGAAGTGCTGCGTACCGACAGCAATGCGGTGGTACGCGAGTGGACATACAACGCAGATCTGGCTGTGGGCGGCAGCCTGACCAGGATGGAGTCTGCGACGGCGGCATCACTGGGGGTAGGCGGTTTTCGAGCGCGCTGGAGCGTCGTATCCGGCGCTCAGCTGCAAGTGCTGGCCGAGGCGAACTTCGTCATCCGCGACATCCAGATCAGCGGCACCATTGACGCCACACCCGGTTCCGTCGGCATCAACACACCAGTGCAGCTCTCGGCCCAAGTGCGAAATCTGGGGAACCTGGCGGCTACGGACTTGCCCGTACGCATGGAAGTCCGTCGCCTCGACACGCAAACGGTGTTGGATGCCTGGAACGAGACGGCGACCATTGCGCCGGGCGGTACGCATCTGATCGCGCGTCAGTGGCAATCGCAAGCTGCCGGCCAATTCCAGGCCGTAGTCCTCGCGCAGTTCGGCGGTGCCTGGCAGACGCTTTCGACGGCGGGCATCACGGTGGAAGGAGCAGCGGTTGATGTCGACATGCAGATCGGCATCCAGCGCGATGCGCGCCTGCTGGTTCTGGTCAGCTGCGCGCCAGGTGAGGGCGCGAGCGGGTCGTCGTCGACTTCCCCTGGCAATGACAGCGATCCAGGTCGCGCCCAGGCACCTACGGCCTGCGAGCTGTCGCGCAAGACCTTCCTTGAGCAGTATCTTTCGCAGCTGGCGATCGAGCACAAGGTGGTCACGGCCGATGAGGACTTCATGCGCGAACTGCGCTGTGGCCGCTACAACACCTATTGGCTCAGTGGGGGCAGTGAGAAGCTTGCGGTGGCTGATGCCAAGGAGTTGCGCGAGACGATCTACCGTGGCGAGGGATTGATCATCGATGGCAGCCACGACCAGCGCACCAGCTTCATCGACGAGATGTCGGGCTACAACTTCCGCGGTCATTTGCCGCAGCCGAATCTGGTCCTGCGCGGAACCGGCACGCTCCTGCCCGTAGCCGATGTTGCCACCTACGGCCGTGCCCTGCGCCTGGAAGCGTCCACGGGTCAGGTGGAGGCAAGCTTCGTATCCACCAGCACGCCCGCGGTGATCAGTAATGTCTTTGGTCAAGGACATGCGCTGAGCTACGCCTTTGATCTGGTGGAGGTACTGCAGCGCGACAGCGCCCAGCCTGCCTCGTCCCGATTGTTCGACAATGGACTGGTCTTTGCGGCACCCACGGTGGTCAACGCCGATTTCGCAACGGGTGCCTATGTGCCGGTGACCACGACGCTGGAGAATCGGGCGCAGGCTGTGGATCTGCGTCTGCGCTCCTCAGTAGCTGCGCCGGCTTCCGTGGCCGGGGCGGCGCCGACGCCGAGCGTGCTGGATACGCAGTCGGCGGCCTGGGACTTCAATCTGGGCGCCTCACAATTGCGCAGCTTTGACCTTGGCGTGCGGATGCCCTCGACGCCGACATCCGGGATCGGAGTGCTGAGTGAGTTGTCGAAGCGCAACGGCGCTCTGCTCGAGCCCCTGTCCAATGTCTCGCAAGCACTGGTAATCCGCGATGCCAGTGCGACCAGCACACAGCTGATTGCTGAACTGAATGGCGCCAATCTGGCCGGCGGCGAGCGGGCTGCACGCGATCGGGCGGTACGGGATATCGCCGACGCCCTGCAGGCGCAGGCAGCGCAGCAGCCCCTGGCGGCCATTGCCAAGTGGGTCGATGCGGCGGAAGAGATGGTGCGCATCACCAGCGTCCCGGTCGCCAGCTGGCGCTTGGCCAATGCGCGCCTGCTGGAGATCACCCAGCGCAGCAGTTGCGGCATCACGGCAACCAGTCTTTGCTTGAGCCAACCGGCGGCGCCGGTGGTGATCGGCCCGAACGCTGGCACCTTCACCGCGTTCGCCTCAGTTGAACGCATGGAAGTGCGCGGCGGCAAGAAGGGTGGGTCCGATTGGGAGTGGGGACTCGGTACCAACACCCAGGCGGCCGGACAGTTCGTGCAAGCCGACCTCGACTGGACCAGTGGCAAGAGCTACCGCTTCACGTTGAGCTACGACGCGCAGGGCAATGGCCGCGTCCAGGTTTTCGACGGCAGCAGTTCGCTCTTTGTGCGCGATTTCAACGCCAATGGCGGCGTTGGATTGCGCACCGGAGACGCCATTGATCTCCATGTCCTAGCCAGCAACGGTGTAGGCAATGCCACCTTGACGGTCGCCACCACGCAGCTCAACGGCAAGGCCCTCACGCAAACGCTGGCCACCAGCGGAAACAACAGCGAGGCGCGACTCAGCCTGTTCTATCCACCGCTGCGCAGCGGCATCAACCTGGAAGGCACGGTGCGATTGAACTTCTCCGGTAACGCGCCGCCAGACGGCACGCGCCTGAGCTTCCTGGTCAAGGCGGGCAATCTGAGCTGCACCGGGAGTGCGCCATGAACTCCGATTCCTCACTTGGCACGATTCACGACGGCAAACCGTGCAGGATTCGCGGGTCCGTTCGCTCTGAGCAGCGACGCCGAGACTCTTCATTCACGCTGCAGCAGCAGGAAAACACGCCGATGAGTACCGCAACCAGCCGCGGTGTTGTGCGCTCCACCTTGCTGCTGCTGTGCCTGAATGTGTTTCTGGCGCAGTTCGCCTGGGCACAGGACGACACGGCGGTCGGTCAACCGGGCAACAGCGCGCAAGCCCATGCGCAGCGACTGCAGCAGCAATCCGCGGTGGCTGACCGGCAGCTGCAGCAGGGCAGGGACGTGCTTCATCAGCTTGGGCAACGATATCCCGAGCTGCTCGATCGCCAGCGTCAGGCCGAGAGCACCGTGCAGGCAGGACACGCACATGCCGCCGCCGCCCTCGATACCCTCAACCGTGGTAATGCTGCCCGTGCCGATCGCGACCAGGCCAACGCCCGATTGAACCAGCTGCTGGCGAGTGCATCGCGCGAGTCCGCCGAGAGCGAACCCGGCATTCCGCAGGCGCTCGCTCTGGCTGAAGTGCCCCTGCAACGCGCGCCTCGCAGTGCGCCGGGTCCTGCCGATCTCGCGCCCACACTGGACGCGCCCATTTCGCCCGAGATTCAGGCCCAGGCCGCGGCGCTGGGCAACAAGCCGGTGCCGATTTTCGAATGGGTGCGCAAGAACATCGCCTTTGTGCCGTCGTCGGGATCGCTGCAGGGCGCCTTGGGAACCCTGCAGACGCGCCGCGGTAACGCGACCGATCAGGCCAGTCTGTTGATCGCTCTGCTGCGGGCTTCGGGCGTGCACGCTCGCTACGTGACCGGCAACGTCGAGATCGAGGCCGTTCGTGCCAAGCGCTGGCTGGGTGTGGATCGCATTGAAGCGGTGACCGAATTGTTCACCGAGGGTGGCATTCCCTTCGAGGTGGTCGTCAGCGGCGGCAGCGTCTCGGCGATCCGCTTTTCGCACGTCTGGGTGGAAGCCTGGATCGACTTCGCGCCCTCCCGCGGCGCCGTGCAGCGCAATGGTGACGCCTGGGTGGGTCTGGATCCGAGTTACAAGGATCTGAGCTTCGACGCCGGACTTGACCTCGCCACCTTGATGGCCCTGGATGCCACCACCATCCGCAACGCCATCAGTGCCGCCGCCGTGGTCGATCAGAGTGGTCATTATCTGAGTGCGCTGGGGGCCAATGTGTTGGCACAGCAGCTTTCCGGCGCCAGTGCGCGTCTGCGCGAGGTATTGCGCAGTCGTGGCCTGCTCGATGCCCGTGTCGGCGAGCTGTTGCCGCGGGCCACCGATTCCACCCCCGACTATCCCTTCTTCCTTGGCAATCTGCCCTACAAGGTTCTGGCCAACACCTTGCCTGCCGCCAGTCTGGGTGAAGAGCACCGCCATCGTCTGCTGTGGACCTGGCAGATCGATGACAACGGCCTTCCGGGTGCGACTTTGCTTACGCTCGATCAGCCCACGGTAGCCTTGGCTGGCTCGGCAGTGCAGATCCGCTATGTGCCGGCCGAAGCCATTGATCGCGATGTGCTTCTGGCCCTGATTCCGGGCACGCTGAGCAGTTTCGATGATCTGCCCGAGGCCTTGCCGGCCTACCTGATCCAGCTCAAGGCCGAACTTTGGCTGGGGGATACCCGGCTCGCGCAGAGCGGTCCGCTCGGCCTCGGCAAGACCGTGCATGCGCGGCTGCGCCTGCGTCGCCCCGATGGCATCGAAAGCACCCAGACCGAGACCGCTTTCGCCGGCGAGTCGCGGGCGCTCAGTTTGAGCTGGCACGGCGGACTGGCGGACTCGCTGGCGCAATCGGTCGAGCACCTGCGCGATGCGCAGTCGCAGCTGGCCGCGGGCGGCAACGCCTCTGCCACCGTGATTGCCGATGCGCTGCTGCAGGTTGCCGGTCGCGGTCATCTCGCCATTTCCGATGCTTATCAGGCCTGGCTGGCCGGTACCTGCAAGGTGGCTTTCTATCGCGCCTTCGGTGTCAATTCCGCCTATGCCGCGCTGGAAGTGGCCGCACCCTTCGGCGTGATCACGACCGCCTATCCGGCCGGCATGGCGCTGAATGATGTTTCGCCGCCGCATCTGGGCGCGCCGCTGGCCAATGGTGGCGAAGCCCGTTTTGTGCACCAGAGTCTGTATGCGCAATCGAACTTCGGTCATCTGCTGCTGCAGCAACTTTATGGTGGTGAAGGCCGCTCCGCCGCCCGAGTATTCCGCCATGCGCTGGATATCAATCAGCGCGTCTACCGCTATCTGCCGCAGCAACTGGGCGATCTCGCGGCGCTTGCGCTGCCCGCCGCGGTGAATGCGCCCATCTCCGCCGCGCTCACCCGCGGCGACAACAGCACCTTCGTGGCCAGTCCGCAGACGCTGGGCAGCTGGAGCGGCTATGGCACCCAGATCGAATATCCGGCGGCGCTGGGCGGCAGCAGTTTCGTGCTCGGCCAGGTGCGGCCGGAAACCGGCTGCCAGCGCCAGGGCGCCAGTGTTTCCAACACCCTCGCCCGCGGATTGCTGCTGACTGGCTGGCTGGGCGACGACGCGCCACCCGTTCTGCTCAACCAGTGGCAAGGTGAACTCGATCGCGCCATCGGCGCCGGCGACGGTCTGAATGCAGTCGCCAGCGGGCCGATGAATCTGGGCCTGAGCGATCTGCTGATCAATATCCTGTCGGGTGCCGTGCTCGATCACGTGGCCGGCAGCGGTCTCGATCCACTGATCGACGAGCATCTGTTCGGCGGCCTGATCGATCCCATCCTCTCGATCACCCCGTTGATCGATCCCATCAGACCAGTGGTCAGCCTCAGCGTCAATCCGCTGACCATCGACCTCGGTCAAAGCACCCTGATCCGCACCAGCGCCACCGACAACAAGGGCGTCGTCAGTCTGTTGGTGACGGCAGCCGGCGAGGCCATCACGCTGAGTAGCGGTCAAGCCAATTACACACCGACCCGCGCCGGGCTGATTCCGATCATCGCCCGTGCCCGTGACGAAGCCGGCAACATCGACGAGAAGCGCGAGGATCTGCTGGTGCGTTCACCGGGCGATGTCGGCGCGCCGGTCGTCAGCCTGATCACGCCGGTGGACGACGCCGAGGTCAGCAAACCCACCGACATCATCGGCACCGTTACCGATGACAGTCTGGTGTCGTGGAAGCTGACCATGCGCCCGGGCAATTCGCCCACGGCGACGCCGTTGATCCTGGGGCAGGGCGATCAGTCGATCACCGCTGGTGTGCTCGGCAAGCTCGATCCCACCATGATGTGGAATGGCGTCTACATCCTTATTCTCGAAGCGCACGACGCCAATGGTCTGAGCTCCGACACCTCCATCCAGGTGCGTGTCGA
>JALHRS010000007.1 GCA_022841325.1 Lysobacterales bacterium
GCCGCTGATCGATCCGGAAAGCAGCGACGCAGATGCGCGCTATGAGGCGCTGCTGCCGATCTAAACGAGTGGCAGAAATATCGCGCGCTGCGCGAGCATGGGGCGGGGCGAATGCTTACGTTTCACGGGCAAACGCTGCGAGCTTCAGCAGGCAGGAAACGGCAGCCATCGCGGGCCCAGGCACCTGGCGGCGCCGCAACTTGACGAGCATCAATGAGGGAAAAACGAAGCCGGTGGGCGGAACACCGCCTCACGATGAGGCGTCGCCAACTCTGGTGCCGCTGGCCCGAATCGAACGGGCGACCTACTGATTACGAATTGATTGAATTCACCAATCAGAGCCCAACAGAGCCGCACACTCAGAACGCCAGAAATGCCTTTACCTAAAGGGTTTTCGACCTAGCGTTAGGCGTTGTTAGTAACAATCTAAAACTAGCGCTATCATTGCCGCTGTTACGCAGCCCGTTACGCAATGAGGCTCTACCAGTGCGCGTCCAGCTGACCAGCAAGACCATAGACGGCTACGTCAGGGAAGCGGCGACGCGCCTCACGAGCAAGCGATTGGACTACTTTGACCAGTCGCACCCTGGCCTATGTCTGACCGTAGGGCCATCGTCGGCGACGTGGTACAGATTCATGCGCGTAGCCGGCAAGCTGACACGTATCAAGCTGGGCACCTACCCTACTCTATCGCTTGCTGGCGCCCGCAAGGCCCATGCCGCGCAAGATGACGTAGTGGAGGCCGGCAAGCATCCACGAGCCGAAGCACAGCGCCAGCGCGTGGAACTCGTCCAGTCAATCCAGTCTGACGAAGAGCTGATGCTCGATAAGCTCACTGTCGCTTGGTTCAAGCATCACAAAGAACACGACGGACGCGGACAGAAGCGCGACAAGCCGCTTTCGCGCTCCGTGCTGAATGACTACCAGCGGCATATCACCAAGCTCTGCGCCAAGTTTCCTAACTGCGACGTGCGCACGCTCACCCGCAAGGAGTTGCGCGACTACCTGATCGGCATGGCGTCGAGTGACGGCAACACCGGCGCGGTAGTCATCCGGCAACTGTTCCAATACGCACGAGATACACACGACATTCCGAACAATCCAGCCGTTGACCTACGCAACCCGGCGAAACAACGCCACCGCGACCGCACGCTAGACCCTGACGAGATCAGCGCGCTATGGGCGGCGTGCAAGACCATCGGCTATCCCTACGGCCACGCTCTGCGCCTCGCGCTCTGCACCGGGCAACGTATCGGCGAGATTGGCGCTATCAAGCGTAGCGATATCAGCGGCGACGGTGAATGGTGGATTCAATCCAACAACAAAGCGGCCCGGCGCATAGACGTCTATCTGGCACCGCTGGCGCGCGAGGTCGTGGAGGCTTGCCCTACCTTCGAGAAACAACCGTTTCTGTTGTCCGCCAGCGGAGGCCGGCACGGTCTACGAAGCGATATTTGGACATCAGTGCGGGCGCGATTCGTGGATGAGAAATACACCGCCGAACGAGCAAAACAAGGCTACGGCACTGAGCAAAAACCAGAGCGCGACCGATGGACACCGCATGATCTGCGCCGCACCCTGCGATCTAGCCTTACCGGCGAATGTGGCGTGACACCAGACATTGCCGAGCGCGTGCTAAACCACGCTTTGCCGGGGCTGCGGAAGGTATACGACCATGCTGACTATCGGCCGCATGTGCGAGCGGCGCTGGAGGCGTGGGATGCGAGACTTTCAACCATAATCATGGATGAAACCAAATGAGCAATCAGAATCCAGCGACGATGACGTTGCCTTTCGAGATCCGCGAGAGCCTTCTTGCTAGTGTATGTCAAAACCAATCTCTATTCACAATGTTCCACAGCTTTTTCGCAATCAATTTTGCATTGGACGGTGAACCACGTATCGCGCCAGAGGCTCAGATCAGAACGGCATTGAATGCTGCAATAGGCGAGTTACCTCGACTAAATCGAGCCCTGTCCGCGCTGGGTGCGAACAAGGCGGAGGGGGATGCTCGGAAATTAATGGACATTGCATTTGAGGGAAGGCACACGTGGGGAAATTTCGCTTGCGTAGAGCATGAACTAGTCCGTGCGGACCCATCACTCTGGATGGAAATATCGGAAGACGAATGCGCACTGATGGACCCGTTATCACTTGAGCTGTTTCGTAATTCTCAAGTGAGAATACAGAACTCGAAAATGACTACGAAAACCATCGGCGAGGCCAATCTAGAGCCGACCCCCATGGACGTACTCTGGACGATGGGACTTGCACGCGCCTGGGCACTATTTGGATTGTCGTGCTTGCAGCGCTTCTTAGACACCGGTTCAGTGAATTTTCTGTTACTGACAGCCGAAGCGCTAGTTTACAACATTGAAGATAGAAACAGATCAGCGTTTGCGACGCTTAGCGCAAGGACAAATTCCGGAGCGCTGCGAAGAGTCAAGGCAAAGGCCGATGAGATTCGTGCGCTCGGCTCCCGTACCCAAGCAGAACGCAAGGAAGAAGTACGGATGTTTGCCCGCAGCCTTGTTGAGCCTACGCGGGCCAGCTTTCGCAGTGCCACACATGCCGCAGAAGAAATTCAGTCGCAAGTGTTGGAATATGCTGACAGCATCAGCCATCCCCTGACAGGAACGCGGATTCAGACAATTACAGACATGCTGAAAGGCATCAAATTCGGGAAGAAGAAGCAACAATCCGTAAGGGCTCGCCAGAAATCCAACAACCCCTAAGTCCTCGTTGAGAATCCAAACGACGTGTTAACTGGGCGTTGTTAGATTCAGCAGATTTGTTTGACCGTGGCAATTTTGGTCTACAAAGTGACCTCACTCCAATGTGAGGCCACAAAAGTGAACACAGAGAAACTTGTTTCGAGTCGCACCGCCCGAACTGAACTGGGCGACATTTCAGAGATGACGATCTGGCGATGGGTGCAAGCTGGCATTCTGCCCCAGCCGATCAAGATCAATAAGCGCAACTACTGGCCAGCATCGGCAATTGAGCGCGTCAAAACCGGCAAAGCCGAGGCGCGCGCCAAGGCGGCCGCATGACCGCGACCACTATGCTCTGGCACTACACGACCGGCGACCTGTTGCGCGCGATCATTCAATCGGGCGTGGTCCGCGTGGCTCGCTCGTCGACTGGTCCGGGTGAACGTCCGCTGGTCTGGCTCTCTGCGCATCAAGAGTTCGAGCCGACCGCCATCAAGACCGCATTTGACGGCTTCGGGCGACTTCACCACCTGACCCTCGCCGAACTGGCCTTCCACGCTGGAGGGTTAGCTCGGCTTGGGCTCAGTGTCAGCACGGCACAGTCCCGAGGGTTTCAGCGCTGGCCGATGGTCGCGGGAATGGCTCGCTTGCGGCAGAACGTAATCACCGGGCTAGAAGTAGCCGGACGGGCGCAAGGTGCCAACCCGAGTGACTGGTGGGGAGGCAAGGCAACCCCGATTAGTGCATTCGAGCGGATCGAATTCCGCGCGACGGCTTCGGACCCATGGGCGCCAGTCGGCGAAGTGAGGGCCGCCGCATGAATCCAACCGACCACCAGCGCCACCAAGCCGCATGGGCGGCCCTGTACGCCACGAATCCTCGCGCCCGACTAATTTACCTGCGGCCGGCCGGGCAATTGATTCTGGTCACGCTGGCAATGCCTGACGGTAGCGTCAAGCTGATTCGCGCCGAAACCGCAGACGCGCCTGGGCTCGAAGTTCTGCCCGAGCACGAGCGCAGCCGGATCAGGTCCGCGTTCCTGGCGAATGCTCAGGAGGCCGACCATGCAGCCTAGTCAAAAGCGTGGCAGGGGCAAGGCTCAAAAATCCCTTGAACTGGTTCGCGCTGCCGTCGAAATTCTCAGGGAGATTCAGCCCGCAAGCGTCCGCGCTGTTTGCTACCGCCTGTTCACCATGGGCTTGATCGACAACATGCGGAAACTCAGCACCGACAGGGTGAGCAAGCAATTGGTCTGGGCTCGTGAGCAAGGTCTCATCAATTGGTCGTGGATCGTTGACGAGACGCGGGAGGCGGAGCGTATCTCATCGTGGGCGAACCCTGACGAGATCATTCAAACAGCCGTTGACAGCTACCGCCGCGACTACTGGCAGGACCAGCCGTATCGAGTTGAGGTGTGGTCTGAAAAAGGCACCGTTCGCGGAACAGTGTCACCTGTGCTCAGGAATTACGGCGTGACCTTCCGCGTCATGCACGGCTACGGCTCCGCAACGTCATTGCATACGGCAGCGCTGGATTCAGTGTCCGACGACAAGCCGCTGACCGTGTTCTATGTCGGCGACTGGGACCCAAGCGGGCTGCATATGTCGGAGATCGACGTACCGGCAAGGCTGGCCAGATATGGGGGCGAGGTGACCATTCACCGCATTGCCCTGAGTCCTGCCGACGTAGCCGCCGGAACAAACATCCCGCATTTCATGGCGGACACCAAGAGCAAGGACCCGCGCTATCGCTGGTTTGCAGAACGATATGGGCATCGATGCTGGGAACTGGACGCTCTATCGCCCGTGATCCTGCGCAAGCGTACCGAGGCGGCTATCCGGTCCCTGATTGATCTGGATCGCTGGGACCATGCCGTGCGCGTGGAGGCTGCGGAGCGGGAGTCTATGTCTACGTTCCTGGATACCTGGAACCGGACTATTTCGCAGCCTGCCGCGAATTGCTCGGAGGTTCCGAATGCATAGCCCACAAAAGCAAAACCCGGCTGGCGGGCCGGGCGTCGCAAGTTCACAGACCAATAGAGGCGGACTGTCGATGAATGGTAGGGCAAGCGGTGATGCAGTGTCTATGTTCCGCGATGCAATTCGCGCGGCAGGAATTGAGCCGCCCGAGTCGATTGTTCCGGATGGCGCGATTCACCGATTCAGCGCAAACGGCAGAGCATCGGATCGGGCCGGCTGGTATGTGCTGTATCCAGACGGGATTGCTGCCGGTGCTTTTGGAGACTGGCGCACTGGCATTGAACAGACTTGGAGCGCAACACCATCTGATCGGCTTTCACAGGCCGACAGGGAAGCGCAGCGCAAGCGTCTGGACGAGATCAAGCGCCAGCGTGCAGAGGAACAGGTCCATCGCCATGCAGAGGCACAGGCGAAGGCTGCGGCGCTATGGGAGGCAGCAGAGCCAGCAACGGCAGACCATCCGTATCTAGTCGCCAAAGGGATTCAGCCGCACGGGCTGCGCGCCTACAAGGGGCGATTGATAGTCCCGGTCCGTGACGCCGACGGGATGTTGCATTCGCTGCAATTCATAGCCACCGATGGCGCCAAACTCTTTTTCACCGGGGGGCGCGTCGCAGGCTGCATGTACGTCATAGGCAACCTGGACGAAGCAAACACCATCGCCATCTGCGAAGGCTTCGCCACAGGTGCCAGCATCGGAGAGGAAGCCGGGCACACCGTCGCGTGCGCATTCAATGCCGGAAATCTGGAGGCCGTAGCCAAGGCAATCAGAGCACACCGTCTTGATGCGCGCCTGGTTGTCTGCGCTGATGATGATCACCGGACAGACGGTAATCCCGGATTGACGAAAGCCACTGACGCGGCGCGCGCATCCGGCGCACTGCTGGCGGTTCCAGACTTTGGGCCGGATCGTCCGGAGCAAGGGACAGACTTCAACGACCTGGCTCGCCATCGTCATGGTGCCGTTGCTGAGTGCATCGTCAACGCAAGGGCTCCCGACCCTTTTGTCAGTTTTGTCAGTAAGCAGGATGGCGCATTTGTAGAAATTCGCGCGCTACCGGACCCACTACCACCAGTCCCAAGTCTTGACCCCGAGTTGATACCGCGAAGTCTGCGGTCGTGGGTTCAAGACATGGCCGATGGCTTGCAAGTCCCGTTGGAATTCTGCGCAGTCCCGGCAATCGTGGCAGCCGCTGGCGTCATTGGCCTCCAAGTTGGCATCGCACTGAAACAGCATGAACGCTGGATCGAGCGTTGCATTTTGTGGGGCGCGGTCATCGGCCGGCCGAGCACATCGAAGTCACCCGCACTCAGGCCAGCACAACGCATGTTGGCAAGACTGGAGCGAGGCCGGCGCGATGCCTGGGAACAGGATATGGGCGATGCAGCCGTGACCGAGATCATCCAAGAGCAGGAGCGCGTCATTGCCAAAAAGGCAGTCGTAAAAATGCTCCAAGTCGGCGACAAGACCGGCGCGCGCGATGCGCTCCGAGAGCTTGCCGGAGATGGCGAGAAACCACAGGAGCCGCGCCTAGTGGTGAACGATGCGACTATCGAAAAGCTAGGTGAAATCCTCAACAGCAATCCGCGCGGACTAATTCAGTTCCGCGATGAACTAGCCGGATGGCTCGCCAGTCTGGACCGCGACGGCCGCGAGGGAGATCGCGGATTCTGGCTTGAATGCTGGAATGGTCAGGGTCCATATACGTGTGATCGCATTGGACGCGGAACAGTCCGAATCGAAGCGCCAGCGGTCAGCATACTTGGCGGCATCCAACCGGGAAAACTCACCGACTACGTGCGCGGCGCAGTCAAAGGTGGCATGGCCGACGACGGGCTACTTCAACGGTTCCAGATGGCGGTCTATCCCGATGTTCCAGCAAGCTGGCGATATGTAGATCGGGCACCGTCACCAGCCGCAGAAGCGGCAGCGCAATCAGTCTTTGATCGACTAGACCGACTTGATATGCAGTTGATCGGAGCGGAGCAACATCCCGCCATAGATGTTCCGTTCCTCAGACTGGACGAATCAGCACAGGGACTGTTCATCGAATGGCAAACCGCGCTGATGATGCGTCTGCGGGCAGGCAGTGAGCCGCCGCACATGGAGGCGCATCTAGCAAAGTATCCGGCACTGGCTGGACGGCTGGCGCTAGTTCTGCACCTATGCGACCACAATCGCGGGCCAGTGAATGCTGAGTCCATCGGATTGGCACTGGATTGGTGCGAGTTCCTGGAGCCACACGCGCGGCGCATGTACGCGCCCGCCAGCGACAACGGGATCGGCGCCGCTCACCTCCTCGTCAAGCATCGCGGCGACTTGCCCGAACAGTTCACGGCGCGCGACGTGTATCGCCGTTGCTGGGCTGGATTGGATCGGGAGTCAGCAGAGGCTGCGATTGAAGTCTTGATTGAGCATGGGCAACTGAGTGAGTTCACCGCCGACACTGGAGGCCGACCGACCGCCGTCTACGTGTGGAGGCCGGAACCATGAGCACATGGCGCGAGAGAGCAAGAAAACTGGTAAATGCGTCAGGTGACTCACTGCCAAAACTGACAAAAGCCCCTTTTGTCAGTTCTGTCAGTTCGCAGGATGAGCATATCCGGGAAATTCTCGAACCAGCGACAACGGCGAATCCAGTCATCGAAGTGCAGCGCGACACCTACGGCGGCAAGTTGGTGGCGCTGGTTCGCTGCGGGGATTGCTCCAAGTTCATCCGAAACCACAACAACCCACAGGCCGGCATAGGGACGTGCAAGGACGGCGAGCCAGATCGTGGGCGATGGCCCTACTTCCCGCTGGCCATGCGTGTCTGCGATGCGTTCGAGGGGGCAAGCCATGACTGACGTCGATCAACTGGCGAGCCGCCTAGGCCGCTCCGGGAGTGTCCAAGGCTCCTGTGGGGATGGAATAGCGCTTCGGGTCCATGAGCGCTGTTCCTGCGTAGCGCCAGACTTGCGGCAAATGTCCGTCCCCTACGCGCCTGGGTCCCTGCGAGGCGGCTAGGAACTACCACGGTCGGCTCAGCGCGGGGTCCGTCAATAGTTGGCGCGCATGCGCCGCAGCATCAAGGACCAGCCAAGCCCGACCTGACAACGAAAACGAAAGAGCAAGGCTGCGACATATTATGGCAGAGCGAAAGTTAACCCCTCTAGCGGAATCCGAAAGCCGGCGACCACCGCGCCACAGAGACTCCGTGGGGGCGGATGGCGCAACAGGGACCCGCCATCAAGCGCCCAATTCAATTTGAACCCTCAAACCATCGTCACGTTCGCCATCAGTTCCGCGACTATTGAAGCGACTCAAAGCCATCGCGAAATAGATCATCCCCCTTACCAAAGACGACATACACCGACCCAGAAAACGCCCCTGAAAAACTTGCGGAATGCGCACTTACAACAAAATCAGGATTGCCGTCGTTGTTGAAGTCACCCGCAGGAGCAGCACGAAGTCCAAGATTATGATTGGGTGCGGCGCCATCCAAACGCATCCCAGACGAACCAACGAGACTAGCGGCCATTACATCAGACGAATAGGCGCCTCCAAGGTACATCACGTAGAACGAGCCGCTACCGGAGCCATTAAAATCCGCTCCGAGCGCCCCGACACCCAGATCGGGAACCCCGTCACGGTTAACGTCGCCCACGGATGCAACTCGGCCGAAGCCATCACCGGTAAGTTCGCCAACGATGCGGAAGCCTACATCGGAGGGGATTGAGTTGAAATCAATTGGCAGAAGCCCACCTTGCCGCCCATAAATCACGTAGGCGACGCCAACGTCTATCCCAAACGCACCTCCCAGGTCACGAAACGGCTCGCCAATTGCAATGTCATCAATTCCATCTCCATTTATGTCGCCTAGACCCGCAATCGACACACCGAAGCCGCCATTATGCTGGACTGGTACGAACAATATCCCGGTTTCTGGTGTTCCGGGCCACGGCCCGAAGCCGCCGTCGGCCCTTCCATAAATGACGTACACAGCGTCATAACTGAAGTTTCCTTGTATGTGGTTACCCGACCCAGCGGCGAAATCATCGATACCATCGCCGTTTACATCACCTAAGCTTGCGATTCGCTGACTGACGGACTCCTGAGGCACTGAGAAAAATGGCATTGTTGACGAGTCAATAACTACAGGTAATGTCTGAGGGTTGTGTTGAAACAGCCTGATGCCACTCCCAGAACCAATAAGCACATCTTGCGCTGCGTCTCCAGCGAGATCCCCTGCACATTGGATTTTTATACCGAACGAACTAGATTGTGTACCTGTCACTCGGAAACCCCGAGCCCCATCTAGTTGAATCCAAGTTAGCGGTGACTGAGGCATTGTTGTGCCGTATATCACGGCGACGATGCCTGCGTTGGTTGCCACGCCATTAGCGCCCACGAGTATATCGCTGCGCCCGTCAAGATTTATATCGCACGCCGACACGCCTGAGCCGAGACGGTCGCCAGGATTAGTGCCGTAAACGATAAAACCGTTGCTTCCAGTCAGATCCGATCCGCGAAGCGACGTAGGTAGTTGACTGTTCCCAAAGGCGACAAAGAGAACTCCAGAGTCCTGTCCGTTTGCATTGGAAGTTGAGTTCCCCGCAGCGATGTCACTGACGCCGTCGCCGTTGAAGTCGCCTATCCCTGCCAATCCCTGCCCAATAGCGTCTGATGCTACTGAGCCGTCCAATCTGAAATGCGGCACGTTCGTAACGACCTCTGAGCTGGATAATTTTGGCCAGATCATCAGTACCGCAATCAGAGCAAATCTCAAATTTACGCCACGGCAAGTAAACATTTTCGGCTCCGTGTATGATTGTGCTCAAGAGCGCGCAGCCGTGATCAGCGACCGAGCAACACGCTCCGGCGAGCAAACTTCATGCACATTCCGCCATCGCCGGAACAATGGCAGCATGGACAGTCCAGCAAAGACAATACAAAGTCGTCGACGGGGAACTACGGGCAAGCAATTCCTTCTAGACCCTCAACCGACCGTTGATAGTTGTAAACCCCGGATTGACCGCCATTCTCAGACCATTGAAATCTCATTGTGCTGCAGGTCGGGAAACTGATGGTGGCGGTGCCCCAATTTGATACCTGAACTTGGCTTGGATTGAATGCAGATCCAAACTGACCGCCCGTCGTAACGATCAGCGGCAAAACGACTTGCGTGGCACCGTTCGCATAGTCAATGTTCCCAACGATCCAGCGCTGCAGACCGCCTGCATAGGTGTACCAAGTTGCAAAAAAGACGCGGCGAGTTCCTATCTTCCCGACTTCAACAAGCAAGCCCTCACCATTTCTTGCGGGATCGTAATAACTACCGCTCAGCTTTCCGGAAATGGGTTGAACCACCGTCGGCAGTCCGTAGGCGCCGGGATCAAATGCTGGGATGCTGAGAATCAGATCGGAACTCGACGACGTTCCAGATTTGTTTATGAACGTAAATGCAGCATCGTCATCAAAGACCAGTGCTGAATCGGTTTCATTAATCACAACAGTCGTGGGCACAAACAAATCGCCGCAAAAGCTGTCAAGGGAGCTATTGTTTGGATTCGTGTCAAGAAAAAGATCATCCGTTTGCACGCCATTCTGAATGATCACGACTCGCGTTGAACAAACAAATGGCGAGCCCACAACGGGGTCAAAAGTGACGAGCAGCTGAGCATCGCCGGCTGTAGCACATGGCTTTCGCCAAAGCGTCACACGCACACGTTCTGAACTGCTGGTTTGGACCTCGCCCGACCACGTAGGTCCACTCGGGATCGTCGGAAGCGGGACGGCAACACACCCGGGCGTGATTTCCTTCGTCGCGTCAAGAATCTGACCGGAAGAATGGGAAAGCCGTGCCGCGTGGAGCAGTTGATCTTCCTTTTCGGTCCCACCGTGGGCCGTTGCCGCTGCGCCTAATACGATTGCTGCCAGCATCGCGTTCATCACTCTTCCTTGCTCTGGTTGGACTTCTGAGGGTCACGAGCCCTATAGGAGCACCCTTAGGGCAGCTTGTCTCACTAGTTGAGACGAACGGCAGCAATTCTCCCGGCATGACCAAGCCCACACCCTTCCGCTGCCCGATCTGCGGCGGCACCAGCTACGAATCGTTGGCGAGGCCGAACGCGCGCCCAGCCTTCGCATGCTGCGCCTGTGGCGTCGTTTTCATGGACCCGGGCAAGTTCACCCGCAAGGGCAAGCCGGCGCCGCCAGAGCCGCGTGGGGCGCCTTGGGGGCAATGATCTAGTTAGGCGTGTCCGTCGCGCTCAGATCGCCAGCAAACACCGCAGCGAGTCATAGCCGCATGTTCTTGACGGCTAGACGCCATGATAGATTTGCTCGGTGCGACTTGACGCGCGCCGATGGAAGATCCGGTGAATCGGAAGCTGGGAAGACTGATCTTTGCGGCTGGCTTAATGGCTCTTGCGGGCCCCAATCACGCGGCCGTTTACAAGTGCGTATCGACCGACGGAGTTACCACCTACGCAGAGCGTCCGTGCTCAGAATCGCGAAATGACGTAACGACCATCGATGTTGAGCCGCGACCGCGGAAGGGCAAACCCGCAATCAGGTGCGAGGCTTCTCGCCCGATGACTGAGCAAGAGACAGAGAAGGTTCGTGCGGTGCTCACTGAGCGCCTTTACGATTCCGAGTCCGCCCGATTTGCCAGCATGGTGGTCTGCACAAGCGGTGAGCGACCGGAATTCTGTGGAAAGGTCAATGCACGTAACCGCATGGGGGCCTACGTTGGATTCCGCACGTTCGTGGGCGTTCAGAACGAATCCTCTACTGAGGTTGTGCTCATTGATGACGCGGACTCATCGGTAGCAGCAATGGTGTGTGCTGATCGCGGACTCGTATCGCAATAGAAGGACGAACGGCGCCACCAGGGCGCCGAACGAAGGGATGGGCGCCCCCGGCTCTTGCGCAGGCGGCTAGCGCGCAGCTTTCAATACTTGCTGGGACAATCGTCACTCACGCGACACCTACAGATGCTTGCCTTCAGCAGCGCTATTAGAGTGGGAACGTGCCGTGAGGCTAGCTATTGCGATGTTTCTCCTGTTTGCTGGGTCGTGTCTCGTCACGGTTCAAGCCGCTGCACATGGTGGCGGGCTTGATGCGCAGGGATGCCACAACGACAGGAAGAATGGCGGCTACCACTGTCATCGCTCGGCACCGCCGCCAGCACCGCCAGCAAAGGCGTTAGGCGGCGGCACCTACTACGCGAACTGCACTGAAGCGAGGCGAGCGGGTGCAGCTCCGGTCCGACGCGGCGACCCCGGATACGGCAAGCACTTGGACCGAGACAACGATGGCGTGGCTTGTGAATAGCACATGGTGGCGTTATCGCTCGGTTCCTCCTGAGCCGCGCGGGCAGTGAGGGCAATCAGATCGCACGAATGACGAACGGCGCCACCAGGGCGTCGAACGATGCGATAGGTCCCGGCATCCTAGCCGGCAGCGTATCGCTCCCGCATTGCTGCTTTGTGTGGATCATGCGCCCGATACAGGCTCCGCGAATTGGCTGTCCCCGGATTCCCCTGGTAGGAATTTCGCTCGGTCTTGCGGTCAGCCGCGGTATTTCCGGCGCTACAATTCGCTTGATTACTTTGAGGGCGTGACCATGAGGATTGGATTGCTTGCTGCGCTGCTGATGAGTACGTGGGCCTGCGATTTGCGCGCGACACCCATTGCCGTCGACGGGAACGGTAGCGTGGTTGGCTTCTACGTTGGCGTCGGGACTCAGGCGCAAGAGGAGTACGCGATCTCACCGACCGGATACAGGTTCGCATTTGACCGCGAGACCGGGCGACTCCTTCGCCCGGAGGGCATCTATACAGATTCAAACGGGCAAGCGTTCTTCACCACCACCGACTGTTCGGGTCAGGCATACATCACCGATCATCCCGGCGTGAAGCTCGGGCTCGTGATGCCGGCCGCATACCCTCAGATCCCTGGTGGGCAGGCGTCTGGGATACCGCTTGTATTCTATCTGTCTCAAACGAACCGACCTGCCACGCAGACGGTTCTGAGGCGATCCTTTTGGGCGTTTCTTGGGGCAGGGACTCAGGTCCTGAGTTGCTTCAACGGCCTTACGCCTGATGAACGCAGCGGAATTCCCTTGCTGCCGAACAGCCCATCTGAAACAGGCGTCCCTTCTGGCGGATTCGTGCCGCCGTTGCGCGTGATTTCATCTTGGTTGTTCCGCGACGGCTTCGAGCAACCGTTGTCTGGAACACATCCGGCTTTGGAGAGGTCAAGCCGCACAGGCTGACATGGCTGCGATTGGCGCGACGATTTCCTGCCTGAAGATCGACTCATCGGGAGGGGCAAGCCAACCTCACCAGAGCCACGCAGGAACGTGCGGGGCAGAGCCCGCAGGTCGCTAGGGTGTTCTCCGGGCTGCGACCAATGGGACAGCACTCAGTGCCGGGATTCGTTCGCACTGGCACCCATGA
Source organism: Lysobacterales bacterium (assembly GCA_022841325.1). Taxonomy (GTDB): domain Bacteria; phylum Pseudomonadota; class Gammaproteobacteria; order Xanthomonadales; family SZUA-5; genus JADKFD01. The sequence continues at coordinate 13,139 of JALHRS010000007.1, forward strand.
ACGCGGCGGCGATCATCTGGCGTATCTGGCGCGTAACGGTTCGCTCGTCATCGACGTTGCCGCGAACCTGGGCGACCACTAGCGCGGAGATGAGCAAGTGCATCTTGTCCGCAAAGGCGTCTGCGGGCTCGGGCGCTGGCGGGCCCAGCAATTCCTGAAAGTGCCGCTTGGCGATCTGGGCTTTCTCGTCATGCGGCAGGGCGCCGCATTGCGCGATCAAGTCAAGGTAGTGGGCGCGCAGTTCTGGAGTCATCGCCCGAGGCAATCGCAAGTCTCTTGAGCGGTGAAAGGCACGCTCTAGCGGAGCGCCAACAGGGCGACTCTTGCAACCAGTACGCGCGTGCGCGCGAGGCTTTCGGGAAGTGTGCGATGGACAACTTTGGCCAAGTGCGCACGCACGCGCGCGAATCAGGTCAGCCACTTGGCGAATTTCCCGACGCTTCGCGCGCGCGAGGGGATAGAACGCGCTAGGAATCGTTAGGATGGTTACGCATTTGTTACACAGGCCGAAAAACGCGCGTAACATCGGCCGGAGAATGCAGGCTAACTTATTGTTTTTACTGGTGCCGCTGGCCCGAATCGAACGGGCGACCTACTGATTACGAATCAGTTGCTCTACCAGCTGAGCTACAGCGGCGCGCACAGAGCCGCGCATGTTAGAGCGATGTGCGGTCTTTGACAAGCTCGACGCCGTGGTCGCGACGGAGTTCGGCCTTGAAGCCGATGCAGAGTCTGAACAATCCGGAAGCGCCCGCAAAGCGCCCGACCTTCAGCGGTTATACTGCCGCGCCTCGCGACACCTGAGGCAATCCCATGCGTATTGTGGCTGAGGCGCTCACCTTTGATGACGTCTCGTTGGTACCGGCTTATTCCAACGTGCTGCCGCGGGACGTCGATCTCGCCACGCGTTTTTCGCGCCAGCTCAAGCTGAACATACCCATCGTTTCGGCGGCCATGGATACGGTCACCGAGTCGCGGCTGGCCATTGCCATGGCGCAGATGGGCGGATTGGGCATCGTCCACAAGAACATGACGATCGAGCAGCAGGCGGCCGAGGTGCGCATCGTCAAGAAGTTCGAGGCCGGCGTGATTCGTGATCCGATCACGGTGCCGCCGGATGCCAGCGTGCGCGAGGTGATGAAGCTCACCCGCAAGCATCAGATTTCCGGCGTGCCGGTGGTCGATGGCGCCGAACTGGTCGGCATCGTCACCAGCCGCGATCTGCGTTTCGAAACCCGCATGGACGAGCCGGTGAGCCGCATCATGACCCCCAAGCCGCGCCTGATTACGGTGCGCGAGGGTGCCAGTGATGACGAGGTGCTGGCGCTGCTGCATGAGTACCGCATCGAGAAGGTCCTGGTGGTCAATGACCAGTTCCAGCTGCGCGGCATGATCACCGTCAAGGACATCCAGAAGGCCCGCGACAATCCCAACGCCTGCAAGGACGCCCAGGAGCGTCTGCGCGTGGGTGCGGCAGTGGGCGTGGGCGGCGATACCGAAGCCCGCGTGCACGCACTGGTGGAGGCCGGCGTGGACGTGATCGTGGTCGACACCGCGCATGGTCACTCGCAGGGCGTGATCGAGCGTGTGCGCTGGGTCAAGCAGAGTTTCCCGCAGCTGCAGGTGGTCGGCGGCAATATCACCACCGGTGATGCGGCGATGGCGCTGGTCGATGCCGGTGCCGACGGCGTCAAGGTTGGCGTCGGTCCGGGTTCGATCTGCACCACCCGGATCATTGCCGGCGTCGGTGTACCCCAGATCACGGCGGTATCGATGGTGGCCAAGGCCATCGGCGACACCGGCGCGGCGATCATCGCCGACGGCGGCATCCGCTATTCCGGTGACGTGGCCAAGGCGCTGGTGGCCGGCGCCCATTGCGTGATGATCGGCGGTCTGTTCGCCGGCACCGAGGAGGCACCGGGCGAGGTCGAGCTGTATCAGGGTCGCAGCTACAAGTCCTATCGCGGCATGGGCTCGCTGGGCGCGATGCAGCGCGGCTCCAAGGATCGCTATTTCCAGGACGATTCGGATGCCGACAAGCTGGTGCCCGAAGGCATCGAAGGTCGAGTGCCCTATCGCGGCCCGCTGCGCAACATCGTCCATCAGCTGCTCGGCGGCGTGCGCGCCAGCATGGGCTATGTCGGATGCGCCACGGTAGCGGCGATGCGCACCGAGCCCAGCTTCGTCCGCATCACCAATGCCGGTGTGCGCGAATCGCACGTCCATGATGTGCAGATCACCAAGGAAGCGCCCAACTACAGGCTCGACTGAGATGCACGGCGAGAGCCCCGACCAGGAAGAGCAGCTGCTGTCGATCGAATCGGGGCCCTACGTGGCCGACGCCGGCGGCGTCTACACCCGGGAGCGCGGGTCCGAGCAATGGCTGGTGCTGGTGCTGTGCCTGGTGGGTGTGGGCATTCTGGCGCTGCTGCCGATGTCACTGGAGCTGCGCATGCAGGCCTCGCTGTCACTGGTGACAGGATGCGGCGTCGGTAGCGTGCTGGCCACCTGGTGGCGGCGCCGCCGACCCTTGCCCCTGGTGCTGATGCAAGGTGATGTACTGATGTGCTTTGCGCCGGGACTGGTGCCCAAACTGCTGGCGCGTTTTCCCACCGATGCGGTCACCAGCGTGGCCATGTCGCCCTCGCCCGCCGGCATTCAGCTGGAATGGCTGTTCCGCGGCGGTGAACAGGGTCGGTTCACGCTGAATCCGGACCCGCGCCTGGGACTGCCGCTGGCCTTCTTCCTGACCCGACGTTTCGGAACCCGCTTCAAGGATCATCGAACATGAGCGTCAACATTCATCAGGACCGCATCCTGATTCTGGATTTCGGTTCGCAATACACGCAGCTGATCGCTCGCCGCGTGCGCGAAATTGGCGTCTATTGCGAGATCTGGGCCTGGGATCACAAGCCTGAGGACATCGCCGAATTCGCGCCGCGCGGGGTGATCCTGTCGGGTGGTCCCGAATCCGTGACCGAGGCCGATTCGCCGCGGGCGCCACAGGCGGTGTTCGATCTGGGCGTGCCCATCCTCGGCATCTGCTACGGCATGCAGACCATGGCGGCACAGCTGGGCGGCAAGGTGGTACCTGGCGACGAGCGCGAGTTCGGCTATGCCGCGGTGCTGCAGACCGCCGCCTGCAAGCTGCTGGACGAGCTCACGGTCGACAACGAGCAGCCGGCACTGGATGTCTGGATGAGCCATGGCGACCGCGTCACCGCGCTGCCGCCTGGTTTCGTGGCCGTTGCTGCCACCCAGACGGTACCGATCGTGGCCATGGCCGATGTCGAACGCCGCTACTACGGCCTGCAGTTCCATCCGGAAGTGACCCACACCCAGCACGGCGAAACCATCTTGCGGCGCTTCGTGGTCGACGAGTGCGGCTGCGCCACGCTGTGGACCGCGGCCCTGATCATCGAAGACGGCATCGCCCGCGTGCGCGAGCAGGTTGGCACCGACGCGGTCTTGCTGGGGCTGTCCGGCGGTGTGGATTCCTCGGTGGTGGCCGCGCTGCTGCACCAGGCCATCGGCCAGCAACTGCTGTGCATCTTCGTCGACACCGGATTGCTGCGCTTCCAGGAAGGCGATCAGGTCATGGCGCAGTTTGCCGAGCACATGCATCTGCGGGTGATTCGGGTCGATGCCCGCGAGCGCTTCTTCTCGGCGCTGGCCGGCATCGAGGATCCTGAAGCCAAGCGCAAGATCATCGGTGGTCTGTTCATCGAGGTGTTCGAGGAAGAAGCCACCCGCCACGGCGATGTGAGCTGGCTGGCCCAGGGCACCATCTATCCGGACGTCATCGAGTCGGCCGGCTCCCGAACCGGCAAGGCCCATGTGATCAAGTCACACCACAATGTCGGCGGCTTGCCCGCGCGCATGCGCATGGGCCTGGTCGAGCCGCTGCGCGAGCTGTTCAAGGATGAAGTGCGGCGCATGGGCGTAGCCCTTGGGCTGCCGCATTCGATGGTCTATCGCCATCCCTTCCCCGGCCCCGGCCTGGGCGTGCGCGTGCTCGGCGAGGTCAATCCTGCAGCCGTCGACGTGTTGCAACGGGCCGATCACATCTTCATCGAGGAACTGCGCCGCGCCGATCTCTACGACAAGGTCAGTCAGGCCTTTGCCGTGTTTCTGCCGGTACGCTCGGTCGGCGTGGTCGGCGACGCCCGCGCCTACGAGCCGGTCATCGCCTTGCGCGCCGTCGAGACCATCGACTTCATGACCGCGCACTGGGCCCACCTGCCCTACGCCTTTCTCGACCACGTCGCCCGTCGCATCGTCAACGAAGTCCGCGGCGTTTCCCGCGTGGTCTACGACATCTCCGGCAAGCCGCCGGCGACGATCGAGTGGGAGTAGGAAGAGCGGGAAAACGGGAAAAGGAAAATGGAAAAGGGAACAGCGGCAGGCCGGGCGTTGTCGTGGTCATGAGCATTGAAGCTGACGGAAATTCGACAAGGTCTGGCGCCTCCTTCCCTGTGGGAGCGGGCTCTGCCCGCGATCTTCTGTTGGCAACGGTGGCGATTCTTGTCGCGGGCAAAGCCCGCTCCCACAGGGGTGATGGACGCCGTCGACTACACCCGCACTCTGCGTCATTGCGAGCGCAGCGAAGCAATCCAGTGCTTCTGAGGCCGTGCTTCTGGATTGCTTCGCTGCGCTCGCAATGACGCCTGACGGCTGTTACCGGCTTTACGCTACCCATTTTCCCGCATTGCACTCATGACGCCCGACCACTCGCAATGGATGACCGAAGCCCTGGCACTGGCTGATGCCGCCGAAGCCCTGGGCGAGGTGCCGGTGGCGGCGCTGGTGGTGCTGGATGGAGTGGTGATCGGGCGCGGCTACAATCGCAATATCGTCGACTGCGATCCGAGCGCCCATGCCGAGATCGTGGCCATGCGCCAGGCCGGTCAGGCCGTCGGCAATCACCGTCTGGTGGGCGCCAGCCTGTATTGCACGCTGGAGCCGTGCATCATGTGTGCCGGGGCGATCGTCCACGCACGGCTGGCGCGACTGGTCTACGCGGCGGATGATCCCAAGACCGGCGCGGTCGGCAGCGTCTTCGACGTCATCGCTGATCCGCGTCACAACCATCGCGTGGAAGTGATCCGCGGCGTTCTGGCGGAAGCGGCCGGCGAGCGCCTGCGGGAGTTCTTCCGGCGCAAACGACTCTTGGAAAAGGAACAACGGAACCGTGACTGAAGCCGTGCAGATTCAAGCGGACCACCTGATCTGGATCGACCTGGAAATGACCGGGCTGGATACCGATCGCGACGGCATCCTCGAGATCGCCACGCTGGTCACGGACAAGCAACTGAACGAACTGGCCGAAGGTCCGACGCTGGCCATAGCCACGCCGCTGGAACGCCTGCAGGCGATGGACGACTGGAATCGCAATCAGCACGGCAAGAGTGGCTTGTGGCAGCGTGCGCTTGAATCTACCGTCACGCTGGCCGAGGCCGAAGCACGGACGCTCGCCTTTCTGCGCCAGTGGCTGCCCGAGCGCGCATCTCCGATGTGCGGCAATTCGATCTGTCAGGACCGCCGCTTCCTGCACCGGGAAATGCCGCAGCTGGAGCAGTTCTTCCACTACCGCAATCTGGACGTCAGCTCGATCAAGGAACTGGCCAAGCGCTGGGCGCCGCAGATCATGAGCGGCTTCCAGAAGTCCGGCGCCCATCTGGCCATGTCCGATATCCGCGATTCCATCGCCGAATTGCGTCATTACCGCCGCTACATGGGCGAACTGGGCGGGAATGCGCCGGCGTAGGTCAGGCAGAAGAAGCAGCGCCGGCATGCTGTTGTAGGTCCGGATTTGTCTGGACCTACAGAAGCCGGGTGCCCTTCTCCGCGCCCTCCGCGTCTCCGCGTGAGCCCGCCTCTACCGACAACCGACAACCCACAACCGACAACCGACAACCGCTTCAAAGCTCAGGCTCGTACTTGTAGCCCACGCCGTAGATGGATTTGATCGGGTCACTGCCGGCTTCCGTTTCCTCGAACTTGCGGCGCACGTTCTTGATATGGCTGTCCACGGTGCGGTCGGAGACCACGCGGTGATCGACGTAGAGCTGCTCCAGCAGCTGCGCCCGCGACATCACATGGCCGGGCCGGTGCGCCAGGGCCTTGAGCAGCCGGAATTCCACCGGTGTCAGATCGAGTCTGCGCCCGCGCCAATGCGCTTCGTAACGGTCCTCGTCCAGATCGAGTCCGGTCTGGGCACTGCTGCCTGCCGCACGCTGCCAGTCGTGACTGCGCCTCAGCAGGGCACGAACACGGGCGACCACTTCCCTCGGGCTGAAGGGTTTGCAGATGTAATCATCGGCACCCAACTCCAGCCCCAGCAGCCGGTCGATCTCCTCCACGCGGGCGGTGATCATGATCACCGGCAAGGTGGAAAACTGCCGCAGTTCCTTGCAGATGGTCAGGCCATCGGTGCCGGGGAGCATCAGATCCAGCAACACCAGATCTGGCGGATTCAGGCGCAGTGCCGGCAGTGCGTCGTCGCCGTGCCCGATCAGATCGACGTTGGCGCCGTCCGCGACCAGATAGTCGCGCAGCACCGCTGCCAGCTTGGGCTCGTCTTCGACAATGAGTACGCGCTTGCCCTGGATCTGACTCATGACCGCGGCCATTGAATATGGATGGCGACGCCGCCCAGCGCCGATGCCTCGGCGTGCATGGCAGCCCCATGGGCATCGACGATACGCCGCGCGATGGCCAGGCCCAAGCCGGCACCACCAGCCGCCCGCGAGCGCGAGGCATCGGCGCGATAGAGCGGATCGAACATCAGTTGCAACGCTTCAGCCGACACGCCGGGTGCCGAATCCTCCCAGCAGAGCCGCCAGTGGCTATCGCTCTGCCGTAAAGACACTCTCACCAGGCCGCCACGATCAGTGTAGCGACAGCTGTTCGCCGCCAGATTGGCCCACAGCTGCGCCAGACGACCGGCATCACCGCGTATGGGCGCCGATTCAGGCAATTCCGACTCCACGGTCAGACCGGCCGTTTCAAATGCCGGCTGCTGCGAATGCAGGGCCTCCCGCAGCAGCTCGGCCAGATCCAGCGGCTCGAAGCGATAGGCCAGCGCCCCGGCGTCGGCCAGCGACAACTGGTAGAGATCATCGACCAACCGTGACAGCCGCTGCGCCTCGGCCGACAGGGACTTCAGGGCATCGCGATTGACCGGGCGCACGCCATCTTCCAGGGCATCGAGTTCGGCGCGCATGACGGCAATCGGGGTGCGCAATTCGTGGCTGATCTCGGCGGTCCAGCGTTGGCGGGCGTTGCGGTTCTGCGCCAAGGCCTCGGCCATGGCGTTGAAATCCCGCGCCAGTTCACCGATCTCGTCACTGCGATCCATCGACACCCGCGCCGCATAGTCACCGCCGGCGATGCGCTGGGCGCTGTCAGCCATGCCGCGCAAGGGCTGAGCCAGGCGCCGCGCAAAGACCATCGAAGCCAGCGAGGCCAGCAGCAGCACCAGCAGGGCTGTCACCATGCCGCTGCGCAATTGCGCTCTGGCGAAATCCAGATCGAAGCTGCTTTCCAGCCGGGGCAAAGGCTGGTACGCAAGCACGCCCACCTGTACACCGTTGACCTCAACGGGCAACAGCACCGAGCCCGGCCAGCTGTCGGGCGGCCCGATCACTGCAGCATTGCGCTCGTCGTAGAGCGCATAGCGTGCGACCGGGTCATCGACACCGCCGGGCCCTCGTCGCGGCGGTGGTGGTGGTGGCCGCCGCTGACCCTCCAGTGGCCGCTGGTCGGGATCAAATCCACGCTCACGCCGGGGCGGCGGGCCGTCCGCGCCTGGACCTCGCCTGCCGCCTTCGGGCGGCCCGGAACGCGGTCCATCCTGCCAGCGCGGCGGCGGACGCCGGTCATCGGCGGGCTCCGGCCCCTGCAGATCGAGCAATTGGCGAAACAGCCGCGGATTGCGGCGCAGACGTTCCCAGCTGCCATGACGCCGATATTCGGCCGCCAGCGACGGGATCAGTCCCTCAGCGCGCTCCCGGTTCAACTGATTGACATAGTCCAGCAAGCCGCTCTGGAAGCTGCGCTGCTGCACCAGCAGCAATGCTGCCAGCGCCAGCAGGGTCGCCAGTGCGGTCAGGGCGAACATCCGGTGCCAGAGTCTGATTCGTACCATGAGGGCTGGATCGAGGATCAACGCGCAACCTAGCGCGATTGGGCAAGGCTAACCATGGCTTTGCGGCGAATCCTCCGGTTCTCCACAATGTCGGCACCGATTCATGCGCTTCCGACGCCGACACCACACTAGCGGGCCTGGCGCAGGATCTCGGCGACATCTTCGGGCAACCCGGCATCGAGGATGCGGCGCTTCAAGGCGAGCAATGGCTTGCGCTGCAGTCTGGACAGAGTCTCCTTCAGTTCGAGGATGCCGCGCGGGTGCAGGCTGAAATCGCACAGACCCAGCGCCAGCAGCAGTGCCGTAAAGCGCGTGTCGCCCGCCATTTCCCCGCACAAGGACACCGGTTTGCCGAGCGCGGTGGAGGTGTCGATGACGGCACTGATCAGGCGCAGCACCGAGGGATGCAGGGGCTGATACCAGCGCGAGACGGCCTGGTTGCCGCGGTCGATGGCCAGCGTGTACTGGATCAGATCATTGGTGCCGATCGACACGAAATCGAGGATCTCCACCATCCGCGGCGCCGCGATCGCCGCCGCCGGCACTTCGATCATGCCGCCGACCGGGACATGGTCCTGATAACGGATGCCGGCGGCGCTCAGCTCCTCCTCGACCTCGCGGATCAGCGCGCGCGCCTGCAATGCATCACCGGGACCGCCGAGCATCGGCAGCAGCATGTTGACGGGCCCGTAGACGGCGGCACGCAAAATGGCCCGCACCTGGGTCTTGAACAGCTCCGGAAACTTCAGACTGAGGCGGATACCACGCAGACCCAGCGCCGGATTCGGTTCATCGTGATCCTGTCCCAGCGGCAGCTGCTTGTCGGCACCGATGTCCAGCGTGCGTAGCGTCAGCGGATGCGCATCCATGCGTTTGACGGCCTCGACATAGGCCAGATACTGCTCTTCCTCTTCCGGCGGCGTCTGCCGGTTGAGATAGAGGAATTCGGTGCGGAACAGGCCGATGCCGGCGGCGCCGTGTTTCAGCGCCAGGTCCAGATCCTTGGGTTGCTCGGCATTGGCCCACAGGCGGATGGCCTGCCCGTCACCGGTCAGCGATGCGGCGCCGGCCAGCCGCAACAACTGCGTGGCGCGGCGCTTGAGTTCGTACTGGCGCTCGCGATACCGGGTCAGGCGTTCGCCATCGGGGTCGATCAGGGCAAAGCCGCGGTCACCGTCCACGATCAGCAACTGGCCCTCGTGCACCATCTGCCGGGCGCCACGCACGCCGACCACGCAAGGCACGCCCAGCGAGCGCGCCAGGATCGAGCTGTGCGACAGCTGGCCGCCGGTTTCGATGATGAAGGCCGCCAGTCCACGTTCGGCCAGCCCACTGAGTTCGGCCGGCTCGATGTCGTCGGCCACGATCACGGTGTCGTCGAGGGCGTCCTCGTCGGCAAAGAGGTTGCGCACCGAACGGTTGGCCAGGGCCGCCTGGATGCGTTTGACGACCTGATCGACGTCATCGCGGCGAGCCCGGAAGTAGTCGTCCTGCATCTGCTCGAAAGCCGCAAACAACTGGTCGCGAGCCTGTTTCAGACCCCATTCGGCATTGCAGGCCCGGGCGCGGATGAACTCGACCGGCGCCTCCACCAGGGCATCGTCCTCGAGCATCATCAAATGGGTGCCGATGAAATCGCGGACTTCGCTGGCCACCTGCGCACCGAGGCGCTCGGCCACCACCGTCAGCTCCACCCGCGCTGCAGAGACGGCCGCCCGATAGCGGTCGATCTCGGCGCCGACGTGATCCGGATCCAGGGTGTACTCGGGGATCTCGATGCCGCCGCTTTCGAGCACTCGGGCGCGGCCGATGCCGATGCCTCGCGAAGCGCCTTGCCCGCTCAGGATCAGGGCCATGACGACCCCCAGCCTGGCGAATGCGGGATTGGGCGGACTCCAGAAACTGCATAGGCATCAGCGATACGGTCGCCGCAGCGCCGCAGGTCGAAAGAAGATGCTGGAGCACCTGCGCTGTTCAATGCCTGTCAGTCCGGTTCGTCAAAGCGGCGTTCGAACAGGTCGATCACCGCAGCCAGTGCTGCTTCCTCATCATCGCCATGGGCGCGCACCGCTACTGTGACACCTTTTGCCGCAGCCAGCATCATCACCCCCAGGATGCTCTGGGCGTTGACCTCACGCCCGCGGCAGATCAGCGATACCTTGGAGGTATAGCGCCCGCTCAGCTGCACCAGCTTGGCAGCCGCACGCGCGTGCAGCCCCAGGCGATTGCTCACCACCAGTTCCTGTTCAACCATCGATCACCACTCCCGATCGGCCACCGTCGCGGGCCACCTCGGCCAGTTCCTGCAAACCCTTCTCCGGGTACGTGAGCACGCGCAGCAACATGGGCAGATTGAGTCCTGCCACGCGCAACAGCGTGCGCCCCGGTTCATGCTCGGCGGCCAGATTGAAGGGTGTGGCCCCGTAGATGTCGGCCAGCACCAGCACCCCCTGACCCTCGTCCAGATCACGCAATTCCTGGCGTAGCGTTCGAGTACAGATCACGCCATCGCCCACATCCCAGGGCACTTCGAACACGCCGACCTTGAGCGGCATGACCCGGATCACCCGACGGGCAGCCGCCAGCATGCAGCTGGCAATGCCTTCGTGGGTCACCAATAGCACGCCCACGCTCAAGCCGACGCCCTCATGCCAGTTCGCGATGGAAACACAGGACTTCGCCCCCGAGTTGCCGGAAGCGCTCCTGCAGTCGTTCGGCGATGTACACCGAGCGATGGCGGCCGCCGGTGCAGCCTATCGCTATGGTCAGGTAGCTGCGCTCGGACGGATCGAAGCGCGGCAGCCAGCGCTTGAGAAAGCGTTCGACATCGTCAATGAATTCGCCCACCTCCGGGCGGCCCTGGAAGAACTCGGCGACGGCCGCGTCGCGACCGGACAAGGGCCTCAGGCGTGGCTCCCAGTGCGGGTTGGGCAAGGCCCGGGCATCAAACAGGAAGTCAGCCTCGTTGGGCACGCCGCGCTTGAAGGCAAAGGACTCGAACATCAGAGACACGCCGCTGGCGCTGATCCCGATCGCTTCCAGGATGCGCCGCCGCAGTTGGTAGATATTGAGTTCGCTGGTGTCGATCTCGGCATCGGCAATCTGCTTGACTGGCTTCAGCACCACGCGTTCGCGGGCGATGGCGTCGCTGAGCGACATGCCTTCGCAACCCAGGGGATGCCGGCGTCGGGTCTCGCTGAAACGCTTCAGCAGCACCTCGTCGCGGGCGTCCAGGAACACCAGGAACGGCGGCAAGCCGAGCTCGGCCAGTTGCGAAAAGGCCCGCGGCAACTCGCCAGGATCGCCGCCGGCGGTGCGCGCATCGATGCCCACCGCCACGCGCGGATAACGCGCTTCACCCGCGCCCAGTGCGTGCTCGGCCAGCGCCGGCAACAGGCTGGCGGGCAGATTGTCGATGCAATAGAAACCCAGGTCTTCGAGTGTCCGCAAGGCCACGCTCTTGCCGGACCCGGAAGACCCGCTGACGACCGCAAGGCGAACCCTGCCGCTGATATCGGAACCCGGGCTGTCTACCATGTGCGCTGCCGCTTCATCGTATGAGCCTGACGATCCACAAAAGTCTGCGCCGCATCAATGCCCTTGCTCTTCAGCACATGGTTGCGGACCGCCGCTTCCACCAGCACCGCCAGATTGCGGCCGGCCGCGACAGGCAACACCAGTCGCGGCACATCCACCTCGAAGACCTTGATGCTGCTGACGTCACCATAGAGGCGCTTCATGGCATCATGCTGGCCGTCATCCAGCGTGGGCCCGAGGTGCACGATCAGGCGCAGGTACTTGTTGCGCTTGACCGCGGTGTCACCAAACATCTCACGCACATTGAGCACCCCCAGACCTCGGACCTCCAGGCAATCACGCAGGATCTCCGGGCAGGTGCCGTCAATGACATCGGGTGCCACCAGCGTGAACTCGGGAGCGTCGTCGGCCACCAGACGATGACCGCGGGTAATCAGTTCCAGCGCCAGCTCGCTCTTGCCGGCACCGGCTTCGCCGGTGATCAGCACGCCGATGGAATAGACCTCGAGGAATACCCCGTGCAGGGTGGTCTGAGGCGCCAGCGAACGCGCCAGATGGTATTGCAGATAGGTCAGCACGTCGTGGCCGCGCTTGCTGGTGCGCCAGATCGGAATCCGTGAGCGCCGAGCCGAACGGAGCACGTCTTCAGGCGGTTCCAGACCACGGGCGAACACCAGCGCCGCCGGCTGCAGCTTCATCATCCGCTGCACATTGGTGCGCCGTGCCGTGACCCCCAGCGCATCCAGAAAAGCCAGCTCCTCGGCACCCAGAATCTGGATTTTGTTGGGATGAATCAGATTCAGATAGCCGACCAGAGACGGGCGCCGCTGTTTGCCTTCGGCGATTTCGATCTTGCGATCGGCACCCACCGAGTTGCCGACCCAGACCAGCTCCAGCCGCGAGCGGACATCGTCAAACAGCTCCTGCGCAGTCAATGAACGCGTCATGGGCTTATTCCGGGGCCAGGGCTGATGACTCAGACAGTGCTGAACTGCAAGGTGCGCTCACTCAAGCGCTCGAACAGCTGTTGCGAATCGGTAGCCGAACGCAATTCCCTGCAGACTTCCGGGTGACTGAACAATTCCGCCACCTGCGCCAGCAGCGCCAGATGCTGATCGGTGAAGTGTTCCGGAACCACCAGCGCCAACAGCAGATCGACCGGCTCGCCATCGGGCGCATCGAAGTCGGTGGCGTCCTTCAGCCGCACAAAGGCCGCCGTGGGCTGGATGTCGCTGGCCACGCGCCCATGCGGGATGGCGACCCCCTGCCCCAGACCGGTGGAACCCAGATGCTCGCGTGCGATCAAGGCTTCGAATATGGACCGCTGTACGGCAGCATCATGGTCAGCAGACAGCAGATCCGCCAACTGCTCCAGCAGCCGCTTCTTGCTGCTGACCCGCAGATCCGCAACGACCCGATCTCGGGCAAGGATGTCGATAAGTTGCATGGTCAATAATCAGAGGTCAAAACCGTCGGCTACCGAACTGCGGTGCTCGCTGACACGCTCCTTGTGGCGAACCAGTTGCCGGTCGAGCTTGTCGACCAGTCCATCAATCGCAGCATAGGCATCCTGTCCCTCGGCCTTGGCAAACACGGTCTTGCCGCGCAGGTTGACCGTGGCCTCAGCGTATTGCGCCAGTTTTTCGGTCCCCATGATGACGTGCATGTCGATCACTTTCTCGAAAGGCTCGACCAGGCGAAGCATCTTGGTCTGCGCATAGTTCTTGAGCGCGTCGGTGATGTCCAACTGATGACCGGAGATGGTGAGGTTCATGGATAGACTCCTCTACAGATGGGCGGTTCCAGGAACGAAACCGCGGGTGCGTGCGCCAAAATCCCGACTGCGGCTTCTGTGATCCGAGCTCGCCGGGGTGTCATGGACTCTTGTCAGCCTGAGCGCACACGTTCGTTGGATGAGGGGATACGCAGGGCTTCACGATACTTGGCGACGGTACGTCGCGCCACCAGAATGCCACGGCGTTTCAATAGTTCCGAAATGCTGCTGTCGGACAGGGGCTTCTGGGCCGGTTCGTCGTCAACAAGCTTCTTGATCATTGCCTGGATCGCAGTGCTGGACGCTTCTCCGCCGTCTCGGGTCGAAACATGGCTGGAGAAAAAGTACTTGAACTCAAAGGTACCGCGTGGGGTGTGCATGTACTTGCGCGTCGTCACACGACTGACCGTGGATTCATGCATGCCGATCTCCTCGGCCACTTCCCGTAGAACCAGCGGCCGCATGGCCTCGGCCCCCCGCTCCAGGAAGGCCTCCTGGCGATCGACAATCACCCGCGCCACCTTGAGCACGGTCTGATCGCGCTGCTCCAGACTCTTGAGCAACCAGCGGGCCTCCTGCAACTGTCCCTTCAGCGCGGCGCCTTCGTCACGACCGCACTGGCGCAACAAACTGGCGTAGTGATCGTTCACGCGCAGCTTGGGTGCGGCGCCCGGATTCAGACCCACCTCCCAATGGCCGCGGATCTTCTGGACGTACACATCCGGCACCACGTGCTCGGCGGTCATCGCCGAAAACCGTGAACCCGGTTTCGGTGACAGATTGCGGATCAGAGCAATCGCAGCCTCCAGCTGCGCTTCGGACACGTCCAGATCGCGTGCCATCCGGGCGCGATCCTGGCGTGCCAGCAACTCCAGATGGGTGGCCACCACCCGCAAGGCCAGCGACTGCGCCGGATGATCCTCGTACTGGAACAGCTGGACCGACAGGCATTCGCGCAAATCGCGGCTGGCAACACCCACCGGATCGAGCTGCTGCACGAAATGCCGCACTGCTGCCACTTCGTCGGCGTCAATGCGATATTCCGGCGCCACAGCGGCAATGATCGCCTCATCGGCTTCGGTCAGATAGCCGTCGTCGTCCAGTCCCTCGACGATGGCATGGGCGATCGCCAGATCGCGCGCACTGAGGTGCGACAGATGCAGTTGCCAGAGCAGATGATCCCCGAGGTCCGGCACGGCGGCAAAGCGCGAATCGCCCTGACCGTCGTCGTCCTGATCATTGCGTGATCCCGAGGCGTACTCGGGCATCTCGAAGTCGGCCTGGTCGCGCCAATCTTCTTCCGCGGCGGCCTCGGCCGCAGCTTCGGGGCTGTCGCTGTCCGAAGATGCCTCTGGCGTGACCGACTCGATCTCGGCCGCAGATTCAGACTCGCTGCCAGCACCCTCGACATCATCCCATTCCAGCATGGGATTGCTTTCCAGGGCCTGCGCCAGTTCGGTCTGCAGTTCCAGCGTGGACAAGGTCAGCAGTCGGATCGCCTGCTTCAGCTGCGGGGTCAACGTCAGCTGTTGGCCGATGCGGAGTTGGAGACTTGGCTTCATGCCCTTAGTCTGCGGGCCGCGCGCAGCGGATGCCAGTGGTTGGAGTCCATATCGTCCGTTGTCGAGGCGTCATTGCGAGGAGTGCAGCGACGAAGCAACCCAGAGACTTGCGACTCGCGTTTGGATTGCTTCGCTGCGTTGTCCATGAAGCCATATCGTAGGTTATTGATCCGTCATTGCGAGGCGCGCAGCGACGAAGCTGATGTAGGTTGGGCAAAGCAGCGTGCCCAACACCAGCGTGCATTGTTGGGCACGCTGTGCATTGCCCAACGTTCACGGCTGCGGGCCACTCGCCATCATGAAAGTCGCTGGTGCCATGACCGTTGCATGGGGTTTCTTGCCTAACCCCTCCCCAGCCCTCCCCGAACATCGGGGAGGGAGCGACAGCGCTCGCCTGAACCAACTTCACGGCAACCTACCGTTCATGGCCCGTGCGCAGCATGGGTTCGAAAGTCGCGGAAACAATTCAAGGCATTTACCGGCCACCACACCAGCGCACCAAAGAAAATGGCGCCACACAGGCGCCATTTCCCAAAGCGTCAATCCTGGCGTCAGGGACGCAGCGCCAGCGCCGGATCTTCTTTCTTGACCACCTGCAGATCGCTCTTGGTGACACCCAGCCACAGCAGGATCGGGTTGCAGAAGAAGATCGAGGACAGCGTGCCGATGAACACACCGAAAATCACGGTGATGGCGAAGCCTTCGACCGCCGGACCGCCGATCAGGTATAGCGAGAACAAGGCAAAGAAGGTCGTGACACCGGTGATGAAGGTACGCGACAGCGTGTTGTTGATGGCCTTGTTGATGGTTTCTTCAGGCGGCAACTTGCGCGCGCTGCGGAAGATCTCACGCACCCGGTCAAACACCACCACCTTGTCGTTGATCGAGTAACCCGCCACCGTCAGCAGACCCGCCAGCACGGTCAGATCGAAGTTCAAGCCCAGCAGGCAGACGAAGCCCAGACTGATGATCACGTCGTGGATTTCACCGGCAATCGCGGCCACGCCAAAGCGCCATTCAAAGCGCATGGCCACGTACAGCATGATGGTCAGGATGACGAAGACCACCGCGATCACGCCGCTCTCGGTGAGTTCCTCGCCCACCTGCGGGCCGACGAACTCACTGCGCTTGATGGTGGCACCGAGCCCGGCATCATTCAGCGCCTTGCCGACGCTTTCGGCCATCTCACGCTGGCGTTCAGCGTTCTCCTCACCCTTGGCGATCGGCGGCAGGCGCATGGCAGCCTCGCGCGCGCCACCGATGCTCTGCACGGTGAAGTTCGCGAAACCGGCCTGATTCAATGCCGCGCGGACTTTCTCGATTTCCACCGGCTGAGCGAATTCAGCCTCGACCAGTGTTCCGCCGGTGAAATCCAGCGCCAGATTCAGTCCACGCACGCCGATCAGCACGATCGAGGCGATGAACAGAAACGCGGAGATGGCCACCGCCACATTGCGCCAACGCATGAACTGGATGTTGGCATTCGGATTGAACAATTCCATGTTGAGCTCCTGGTGTCGTTCGCGGGTCAGACCGAGATCGACGAGACTTTGCGGCGGTTGCCGTAGATGAAGGTCATGATCATCTGCGTCACCATGACCGCGCTGAACATCGAGGTCAGGATGCCGGTCAGCAGCGTGACTGCGAAGCCCTTCACCGGGCCAGCGCCGAAGGCAAACATCGCCACCGCTGCAAACAGCGTGGTCAGGTTGGCATCCAGAATGGTGCCCCAGGCCTTTTCATAGCCGGCCCGCAGCGAGTTGACCGGCGAATTGCCCGAGCGGATTTCCTCACGAATACGTTCGGCAATCAGCACATTGGCATCCACCGCCATACCCAGGGTCAGCACGATACCGGCGATGCCTGGCATGGTCAGCGTGGCGCCCAGAGCACTCAGCACCGCCAGCAACAGCAGCAGATTCACCACCAGACCGACCACCGCGACCACGCCCACCAGTCGGTAGTAGAGGATCACGAAGATGCAGATCAGGATGAAGCCGATGATCGTGGCCTCGAGGCCGCGCTTGATGTTGTCGGCACCCAGGCTGGGGCCGATGATACGTTCCTCGATGATGTCCACCGGCACCGCCAGCGAGCCGGCGCGCAGCAACAAGGCCAGATCCTTGGCGTAGGTCGAGCTTTCGAGGCCCGTGGTCTGGAACTGGTTACTGAAAACGCCACGGATGCTGGCGACGCTGATGACGGTCTGGGTCTCCTTCGAAGACCGAACTTCCTTGCCGTCCACCACCCGGAACTCGGGAATGCGCTCGATGTAGACCACCGCCATCGGTCGGCCGACGTTGTCGCTGGTGAAATCCAGCATGCGCGAGCCACCGACGCTATCCAGGCGCACGGAAACCATCGGCGTTCCGCTCTGCTGGTCATAACCGCTGGTGGCATCCACCAGCTGGTCGCCGGTGGCGATCACTTCCTTCTTCAGCAGGATCGGGCGACCGTTCTGCTCGTAGTAAAGCTTGGAATCGGGCGGCACCCGGCCAGTGGTTGCCGCTTCCTCGGCATTGGCCGTGTCATTGACCGCGCGATACTCCAGCGTGGCAGTGGCCCCGAGGATCTTCTTGGCTGCGGCCGTGTCCTGCACACCCGGCAGCTGCACCACGATGCGGGTCTGGCCCTGCTGGGCAATGATCGGCTCGGCCACCCCCAGTTCGCTGACGCGATTGCGCAAGGTGGTGACGTTCTGCTCGATGGTGTGCTTCTGCGCTTCGGCAATCTTTTCGGGCTTGATGCGGGCCAGCAGCAGGGTGTCGGAGCTGACGGCTTCCTCCACCGTGAGGTCGGGAGACTTCTCCACGAGCTCGGTCAGCGCCTTTTCCCGATCGGCATTGGTGATCAGCTGTATCGACAGGCCATCGCGGGTCGGCGTGACGCTGCGATAGGCAATCTTGGCCGACCGCAGGATCTGGTACAGCTCGCTGACATAACGCTCTTCCAGCTTGGTTCTTGCAGCGGCCTGATCCACCTCCATCAGGAAGTGCACGCCGCCCTGCAGATCCAGACCCTTGGTCACCGGTCGGGCATGGATGGCCCGCAGCCAGCCCGGCACCGTCGACGCCAGATTCAGCGCAACCGTGTAGTTCTGACCCAGATCTTCCTTCAGCGCCGTGGAGGCCTTGAGCTGCTGATCGGCGTCGTCAAAACGCACCATCAGGCGGTCTTCGGTACGGGACACCCCGAAGTACGGGATTTCCTTGCCCTTGAGCGTGCCCTCGACGCGCCCTTCCAGGGCAGCATCAATGGTCGCGCCGCGGCTCGCGGAAATCTGGATGGCCGGTTGCTCAGGAAAGGCATTGGGCAGCGAATACAGGCCCGCCAGTACGATCAGCACGACCACCAGGCCGAGCTTCCACTTAGGATATTCGAACATCGATCACCCCGATCGAGGCTACAGAAACGTAGGGATGGTTAGGAACCTGGCAAAGCTCAGGCGGATTTGTAGGTGCCCTTGGGCAAGACCGCGCCGAGCGCGTGCTTCTGCACCTTGATGCGCACACCCTGGGCGATTTCCAGGGTCACGAAACTGTCGCCGACTTCCTCGATGCGGCCAAGCACGCCGCCGGTGGTAACGATTTCATCGCCACGCCCGAGCGCCTCGACCATCTTCTTGTGGTCAGCCATGCGCTTTTGCTGCGGACGGATCAGAAGAAAGTAGAAGATGGCGAAGAACACCAGCAACATGATGAGACTGGGCCACATGCTGGGCTGTTGCCCGGCGGCCTGCGCGTACGCGGGGGAGATCAAGAAGTCCATGAAGTCCTGCTCGTTGGCGATGATGGGACGCGACAAAGTCACGGAATAGCCGCCTAGTATGCCACAGCCACCAGCTGCGGTTTCAGGCCTGCGGTTGTTACATCAGGGCGGCTCCAGAAACATCAAGGCCCGATGAAAAGAGAAATCCGTCGGCATGCCGCCAGGTCAATCAGACATCTGTGGGAGCGGACTCTGTCCGCGATCGGCCTTGCGGCAGTGCCGATCGCGGACGAAGTCCGCTCCCACAGGGTGTTGCGAACGCCCTTTCCGGGGGCCGAAAAATGCCGCAGTGCACAACAAACACCCGGAGCGCGTGGAATATGCTGGCAACTCGCCTGCGCAGAAGGATTCTGATCGAGTGCGATTGAGGAGCTTGAGCGGCCTGGATGCCGGTTTCCTGTACCTGGAGGCCGCTGGCACTCCGATGCACGTCGGCAGTCTGATGCTGCTGACCCCACCGAAGAAGCGTGGCTACGATTTCCACAGCGCGGTGCAGGCACTGATTGCAGAGCGCTTGCCCAAGGCCCGCGCGCTCAAGCGGCAACTGGTCGAAGCGCCGCTGGAACTGGCCCACCCGATGTGGAGCGAGGCCAGGCACCTGGATCTGGACGCCCACATCGTGCGCGTGCGCCTGCCGCGCCCCGGGAATGAAACCCAGCTGCTGCGATGCGTCTCCGAACTGCATGCCGAAATACTGCCGCGCACTCGCCCACTGTGGCAGCTGGTGGTGATCGACGGCCTGGCCAGCGGCGAAGTGGCCCTTTATTCAAAAATTCACCATGCGCTGCTCGACGGTCAGGGCGGCATTGCCCTCGCCCAGGCGCTGCTCGATCTGGAGTCGCACATTCCCAAAGCCCGCGGTCCGGACAGCACTACAGCGGACGACGACTCGGCCCCGCGCAAGCGCGACCGCGCCAACACTGCGGTTCGGGCCACAGTGAACCAGTTCGCGCGCCTGATCCAGGCGGTCCCGGCGACGCTGAAGATGGCGGGTCACGCACTCAGCGAGGCCGGCAGCCTGGTCGGACGATTGCGCGAAACCGTGCTGCTGGCGCCGAAGACTGCGCTCAACGTCCACATTGGCCCTGAACGTGCCTTCGCCGTGGCCAGCTTCGATCTGGCCCGGATCAAGCGCGTCACCAAGGCCTTCGGCGTCAGCTTGAATGACGTGGTGCTGGCCATGGTCACGCACGCCCTGCGCGAATACCTGCGCAAGCAAGAATCACTGCCGGACGAGGCGATGGTGGTCGCGATGCCGATCTCCCTGCGCGGAGCCGGCGATGGCGAGGCCAACAACCAGGTTTCGATGGTCCAGTGCCCTATTCCCACCCACATCGCCAACGCGCTGCAGCGGCTGCGGGCGATCCACGAATCCACGGCGGGCATCAAGAATCGCGTGGCCGCGGTCAAGGATCTGATACCGACCGACTTCCCGGGCCTCGCAGCGCCGATCTGGGCCTCCGGGCTGAGTCGACTGTGGGCTCGCGGCCGAATTTCGGAGCGCTTGCCGGCGCTGGCCAATCTGGTGGTTTCCAATGTGCCCGGACCGCCGGTGGATCTGTTTCTCGCCGGTGCCCGCCTGCGCCACTACTACCCGGTGTCGATCGTGACCCATGGTCTGGGCCTGAACATCACCGTACAGAGTTATGCCGGCAAGCTTGAGTTCGGCCTGATCAGCGCCAGGGATGTGGTGGAGCGTCCGGACACCATCGCCCGGGGTCTGTCACGTGGACTGGACGCACTGGAACGGAGCATCAAGGAATGAGTGTAGCCGGAGCAAGGCAAAGCAAGGCAGAGCAAGGTCCGCAAGCCCCTTCGCGACTGCTGTTGGCGCTGGAGTCGCGCGCCGTATTCGAGTGGGCGTCCTTTGCACTGGCGTGGCCCTGGCTGAAACGTGCACCCAAAGGCGACGGTCACCCGGTGCTGGTGTTGCCAGGTCTGGTGGCCGGCGACAGTAGCACCTGGCCGCTGCGCCGCTTTCTGGAAGAGCTCGGCTACGTGGCCTATCCGTGGAAGCTGGGTGTCAATTTCGGCCCGCGCGGCGAAACGGTGCCCAAACTGCTGGCGCGCGTGCGCAATATTCATCGCAAGCATGGTCGCAAGGTCAGCGTGATTGGCTGGTCCCTGGGTGGCGCCATGGCCAGATCATTGGGGGCCCGTATGCCCGATCAGGTGCGCAATGTGGTGACACTGGGCTCGCCGGTGCAGCCGCATCCCCATGCCACCAATGCCTGGAAGATCTTCGAGGCTGTCAGCGGCTGGCGCAGCGATGATCCGGAGCTGCACGAAATGGCCAAGGCCAGCCCGCTGATGCCCAACACCTCGATCTTCAGCAAGGCCGATGGCATCGTCTCCTGGCGCGCCTCCCTGGCACCCGAAGCTCCGCATAGCGAGAACATCGAAATCGCCGCCAGCCACCTTGGCATCGGCGTCAATCCGCTGGCGCTGTGGGCGATTGCCGATCGTTTGTCACAGCCCGAAGGCGGCTGGAAACCCTTCGAACGCGAGGGCGTGCTGCGCTGGCTGCTGTTCCGGCAGCCGCATCAGTTCCGCTTTGCGCAACTGCTCTGAGCAGCCGCGCTCCCAGGCTACCGACTTGGCGTAGCCCGAAGTGCGCGCAGCGCTCTCCGGGCGATGGCGTGAAAAGCCCGGCGCATCGCCACGCGGCGCTCGCGGCCGACGCTTTGTGAATCAGGGCCCGGGATAACGGACGTAGCGCGGCTCCGGCGCGCGTGGACTTTCGGCGGGCGTCAGCGGTTGTTCGCGCCGGCGGCCGCGAGTTCGGCACCCTTCTGCGCGATTTGTTCCCCGTTTCTGCAAACTCCCTCCACAGTTGCCGAGCACACTGTGCTCACTGCCGAAGACCCCATCGGCCTGATGGAAATGAGAATGACCCGTCACTCGATGCTGCTCGCCGCACTGCTGATCGCCCCATGGCTGCAGGCCCAGCCTGCGCCCGAACGTGACCCTGGCCGCCTGCCGCCACCGGTGGAGCGCGTGCTGGAACAGCTGTCGCTGGATGCTGCTACCCGCAACCAGGTCAGGGAGACGCTGCTGCGCCAACGATCCGAGCGGGAGCAGGCCGATGCCGGCTTGCGCGAGCGTCACCGCGCCGAGCTGGCGGCCCTGTTGACGCCCGATCAACTGGTCGCCCTGGATGCGGCGCGCCCGCCGCCGCCCGGACACCGGGGCGAAGATGGCCGTCGCCCGCCGCCGCGTGCGCCCTGAGACCCGGCCGACGTGCAGCGGAGCCTGCTCCGCCGCCTGGAAGGCGCACACCCTGCCGAGCAAGCTCGGCACTACAAAGGCCTCGTACACCGCCGCCGTCGTAGAGCGGAGCTTGCTCCGCTGCTCTGGCTGGGCTTTGGCTCTTCCCGCCTGCCCGCACAGCCGCACATCCTGCCGAGCAAGCTCGGCACTACAAAGGCCTCGCACACCACCGCCGTCGTAGAGCGGAGCTTGCTCCGCTGCTCTGGCTGGGCTTTGGCCTTGGCTGTTCCCGCCTGCCCGCACAGCCGTACATCCTGCCGAGCAAGCTCGGCACTACCAAGGCCTCGCACACCACCGCCGTCGTAGAGCGGAGCTTGCTCCGCTGCTCTGGCTGGGCTTTGGCCTTGGCTGTTCCCGCCTGCCCGCACAGCCGCACATCCTGCCGAGCAAGCTCGGCACTACCAAGGCCTCGTACACCGCCGCTGTCGTAGAGCGGAGCTTGCTCCGCTGCTCTGGCTGGGCTTTGGCTGTTCCCGCCTGCCCGAACAGCACATCCTGCCGAGCAAGCTCGGCACTACAAAGGCCTCGTACACCGCCGCCGTCGTACAGCGGAGCTTGCTCCGCTGCTCTGGCTGGGCTTTGGCCTTGGCTGTTCCCGCCTGCCCGCACAGCCGCACATCCTGCCGAGCAAGCTCGGCACTACAAAGGCCTCGTACACCACCGCCGTCGTAGAGCGGAGCTTGCTCCGCTGCTCTGGCTGGGCTTTGGCTCTTCCCGCCTGCCCGAACAGCACATCCTGCCGAGCAAGCTCGGCACTACAAAGGCCTCGCACACCACCGCCGTCGTAGAGCGGAGCTTGCTCCGCTGCTCTGGCTGGGCTTTGGCCTTGGCTGTTCCCGCCTGCGCCCTACAAACCGTAGCGGCGCATCAATTCCTCGCGCCTTTCCGGATCGAAGTTGATGCGCTCGATGTCATCGCCGACCAGCTCCAGCAAGCGTCGATCCATGACCTTGAACCACAGACTCGGGACATAGGCCAGCAGGAACATGCCGAAATAGCCGCTGGGCAGCTGCGGCAGATGGTCGAAGGTGCGCAGCGACTGATAGCGCCGGGTGGCGTGGGCATGATGATCGGAATGGCGTTGCAGGTGAAACAGCGCCCAGTTCGACACAATATGGTTGCTGTTCCAGGAATGCTGCGGCTTGCAGGCTTCAAAGCGTCCATCCGCGAGCTGCTTGCGGGCAATGCCGTAGTGCTCGATGTAGTTGGCGCTGGTCAGCTGGAAGTTGGCCCAGAACGACGCCAGCAGCAGGAAGGGCAGCACCGCGATCCCCAGCCACAGCATCAGCGTCAGCCACAGCCCGGCGGTGATCAGCGTGGTTTGCACGATGTCGTTGTGCAGACTCCACCAGGGCTTGCCCAGACTCGCCATGCGCTCGGCTTCCAGCGCCCAGCCACGGCGCCAGGCGCCCGGCATTTCCCGCAACAGGAATCGATAGATGGACTCGCCCAGACGCGAGGAGGCCGGATCGGCCGGTGTCGCCACATCACGGTGATGGCCGCGGTTGTGTTCGACGTAGAAATGACCGTAGCCGGTGGGCGCCAGCACCAGCTTGGCCAGCCAGCGCTCCAGGGCCTCGCGCTTGTGCCCGAGTTCATGGCCGACATTGATGCAGAAACCGCCAACCACGCCGGTGGACAGCGCCACCGCCAGCCAGCCGTGCCAGGGCAGTTCGCGGCTGCTGACAAACCAGGCAGCAAAGATGAACTCGGCCCACAGCATCGGCACCAGCAGCCAGGTGATCACGCGGTAGTAGCGATCGGCTTCCAGCGCCGGCACCGCGGATTCGGGCGGGTTGCTCTGATCCACGCCCATCAGATAATCGAATATCGGCAGGAACAGATAGACCAGCGCGATCGGCAGCCACAGCAAGCGCACATCACCAAGCGCCAGGTACAGCAGCGGCCCGGCGCCCACCAATGCCGGCACCGCCAGCGACAGCAACCAGGCATAGCGCTTGCGGTCATGGTAGGACTGGCTGTCATCCAGTGGCCGGGTCATCGTGGTCACGAGCTTCTCCTTGTGGGCAGGCACAGACGCATCAGCGCAGACCGCTCCGAGCCTGATCGAAGCTTGGCGCAGAGCCTGGTCATGAGCCACCGCCCAAGCTGGCAGAGAGTCGTCATTTTGTGCCACGATCGCATTCCCCAAGACCCGCACGTCCCTGATGGCAACCAGTCCCGTGCAATCGGCCCTGCACCCGGTCTACGCCAGGCTGCTCGGCGTGCTGCTGGCTCGTCGCGGCATCGACACCGAGGCCTTGCTGAGCGCCGCGCAGCTCACCCACAGTGAGTTGCGGCAGGACACGCTGCTGCCCTACGCCCCGATCGAGCGCCTGATCCTGGGGGCCATCGAGGCCAGCGGCTGTCCCTGGCTGGGCCTGGAGTTCGGCGCCGCTGCCCAGATTCACACCCACGGTCTGGTCGGCAACGCCACCATTGCCAGTGCCACGCTGGATGCAGCGCTGCGCACCCTCGCCCGCTTCGCCAGCCTGCGCACCGGACTGCTTCGTTTCGATATCCGCCGCGGCAGCCACAGCACCGAGGTGCGCATCCTGCCGCAACTGCCGCTGGGTGCTGCAGCGCCCTTTGTTCACGACGCCATGCTGGTGATTCTGGAGCGCATGCTGCAGAGCTTGTCGCCGACCCCATTGCGGATTGCCCGATACACCCTGCCCTACGCCGCACCGGCATGGTCCGCGCGCTACCGCGAACATCTCTCCGGCGAACTCGCCTTCGAGCCCGCCTCGATGGCCTGCATGGAATTCGACAATCTGTCCCTGGACAGCGATTGCCTGACGGCAGACCCACAAGCCTGTGCCCAGGCGACCCTGGAGTGCGCGCGCCAGCTGGACCTGGCGAACGCCGAGCCCGGACTTGCCAGCCGCATCCGCAGCCTGCTGGCCGGGAGCGATCCACAGCTGCCGCTGGCCGAAGACGTGGCCCGCAAGCTCCATCTGTCCCCACGCAGTCTGTATCGACACCTGAAGGCCATCGGTCTGAGCTACCAGCAACTGGTCGACGAACATCGGCTGGAGCGTGCCCGCTGGTTGCTGGTACATACCGAGCTGCCAGTCGAGCGCATCGCCGAACGCCTCGGCTATGCCGACAGCTCCAATTTCAGCCGCACTTTCAGGCGCTGGACGGGAGCGACGCCACGCGAGTTTCGGCAGGGAGCGCAAGCTTCGGCGGAGCCGGGGCTGCCGTAGGTCCGGACTTGTCTGGATGCTTCCCAACGGCTGAGCGAAGAGCGTCCAGACAAGTCTGGACCTACAACAGCGGGCGGCCGACGTCTACGCCGCGAACTGCAAGTACCCGAACTTCTCTGTCAGCTGAATGCCAGTTGCATCAGCACGATGCGTGTGTCTTCCGGCACGGCTGCGGGTGCCGTGGACAGGACTAGCATCGGCGCACCTTACATGGAGTTACAGTCATCATGCGTCGAGCTATTGCCGCAATCCTGCTGACCACCCTGTTCACCGCCCCGGCCTTTGCCGAAACCAATGTCTACGCCGGCCTGCGCGTTGGCTCCAACCTCGACGGCCGCTTCGATGACGCTGGCGGCAAGCTCGACACCGACACCCCGTTCGGTGGCTACCTGGGCTGGAACATCAATCCCAATCTGGCCATCGAGTTCGCTGCCACCAATCTGGGCAGCAGCCAGCGCAGCGATATTGCTGACGGCGGTTTCGATGTCGATGGTGCGCTCTACCAGCTCGGCGTGGTCGGCAGCTTCCCGCTGTCGGAGCAGTTCAATCTGCTCGCCGGCGTCGGCGGATTCCGTCTGAACGAAGACGGCGACGGCTCCAGCATCGCCGGCCCGATCAGCGTCGATTTCGGCGACACCGGCGTCTACGCCGAGGTCGGCGGGCGCTTCCAGCTCAATCCCCAGTGGGCCCTGCGCGCCAGCTACACCTGGTTCGATTTCGAATCCGGCAGCGACGGCAATTTCTGGGGCGGCGTTGAACTCAAGTTCTGACCCCGGACAGATGTAGCCCGGGGTGCCGCGCAGCGGTTCCCCGGGGCTGTTCGGCTCTGTGGCGCAACCGGATTCCGGATCACTTGAAGCGCCCTCTGAGCGCGACTGCCAATCCGAGCATCCAGCACGATGGCAGATCCGAAGCGGCCTTGTGGAGGGACGCGCGCCTGCGCGGCCGCTCTTGATCTCCCGCCACACCAAATCGGCGCCGCAGCGCGGCGCCCTCCACAACAGCGGCACGAACAACCCAGGACGAAGTGCACTTGGGTAGAGCCCCGGTGAGCCGCTACGCGGCACACCAGGCTACGCGCTGCCACAGCAAAGCGGCGCCGCAGCGCGGCGCCCTCCATGCCAGCGGCACGAACCACCCGGAATGGCGTGCACCTGGAGCCATCGGTTTCGTCAACGACTGCACGGCGACCTTGAACGGACCTCCAGCCCTGCACTCACCGCCCCGAGCGTCTATGCTCCTCGGCTTTGTTGGCGCGGACTCCAGGCATGGCAACTCGTATCGCATTCATCGGTGGCGGCAATATGGCCCGCAGTCTGATCGGCGGGCTGATTCGCCAGGGCCGCAGCCGCGATTCCATCCACGTGGCCGAGCCGAACGCGGCGCTGCGCGACGCGCTGGCGCAGGATTTCGGCGTGATGACCCACGGCGACAATCTGGCCGCCGCGCTGACCTGCGACATCTGGGTGCTGGCGGTGAAGCCTCAGGTGATGTCGCAGGTGCTGGCGCAACTGGCGCCGGCGGCGACCGACCGGGCGCCTCTGGTGGTCTCGATTGCCGCAGGTGTCACCCACGCCAGCATGGCCGCCGCCCTGGGCGCCTGCGCACGGGTGGTCCGCACCATGCCCAATACGCCGGCGATGATCGGTGCCGGCATCACCGGCCTATACGCGGATGCCGATGTGGGTGAAGACGAGCGCTTGCTGGTCGAGCAACTGCTCGCCACCGCCGGCGCCACGGTCTGGATCCGTGACGAGGCGCAGATGGATGCGGTGACTGCGGTGTCGGGCAGCGGGCCAGCCTATTTCTTCCTGCTGATCGAAAGCCTGATTGCCGCCGGCGTGAAGCAGGGCCTGCCGCCGGAGACTGCGGCGACACTGGCCAAGCACACGGCACTGGGCGCCGCGCGGATGACGCTGGAGTCCAGCGAGCCGCCGGAGATCCTGCGTCAGCGCGTGACCTCGCCGGGCGGGACCACCGCTGCGGCGCTCGACACCTTTGCCGCGGGCGGCTTTGCCGAACTGGTCGATGCTGCCGTCGCTGCCGCCACCCGGCGCGGTCGCGAACTGGCACAAGGAGGCTGAACCCATGGGCTACATGATCTACAGCTACCTGATCCAGTTCCTGTTCTGGATTCCGTTGACCATCCTGTTCCTGCGTATCGCACTGCCGCTGGTGCGGGCGCCGTTCTCAGACCCGCTGGTGGGCTGGGTCTATTCGGTGACGACGCCAGTGCTGCAACCTATCGAGCGGCTCGTGCCACGCTGGCGCAATCTCAGTCTGGCAGCGGTGCTGGTGTTCTGGCTGGTGGCCAGTCTCGAACAGGCACTACTGATGCTGTTCAGTGGCCACATCCTGATCTGGCTGCTGAATGGGCTGGCCGGCGCCATCAGCTTCGCGCTCGGATTCATGATCGTGGTGATCTTTGTCTGGGTGCTGTTCACCTTCTTCCAGCCCCGCGCTGGTTCCTCGATCGTGTCCATCGTCCAGCGACTCTCCAGCCCGATCTGCAATGCCTTCCGTCGCCGCATTCCTGCCGTTGGCCCCTTCGACCTGTCCCCTGCTCTGGCGATCCTGACGTTAACCATCCTGCGGCTGATCCTGCCCTCGGTGATTTTCGCGCTGGCGGCAAAGCTCTGACCAGCGAGAAGGCGTCGGCAACTCCGAATCGCATTCCTCACGAGCCTGCCGGGCGCGGGGAATCCGTCTAGATTCGAAACACCAGACGCAAAGCCTTACAATCGCAAAAAAATCTCAACCAGGAGTCAAACCATGATGCTCAGCACCCGCCGCGCCCTGCTCGTGGCGTCCATCGCATTCGGCCTGGCCGCGTGCGGCAAGGATGAGGCCACCGACCAGCTCTCCTAGTTGCCTGCCGATACGCCCTATGTGATGGCCAATCGGATCGTGGTCCCGAAGGCTGTCACCGAAGCCTGGATGAGCATGTATGGCGACAATTTCGGCGACACCTACAAGGATCTCGTCGAAGATCAGCAAATGAAGGACATCGAGGGCGAAATGGGCGTTTGGTTGCGCGCCAGCCTGCCGGAATTCGCCAACATGACTTCGATTGACGGCATCGAAGGGCTGGGTCTCAGCGTAGAGGCGCGCATCGCCCTCTATGGCTACGGCTTGATGCCGGTGTATCGCCTTGAACTGGCAGATGCCAAGCGCTTCACCGAGACCGTCGCCCGCATCGAGAAGCGCGCCGGCAAGACGTTGGCCAAGCGCAAGATCGACGACGTCGAACTGTGGCAGTTCAGCGATGACAAGGCCACCGTGCTGTTCGGGCCGATAGGGCAATTCCTGGTCATGACCGTGGCTCCGGTCGATGCGGACGAAGCGCGTCTGAAAGCCCAGCTCGGTCTCACCATGCCCGAGTCTTCACTGGCCAAGACCGGTGGTCTCGAAGCCCTGGACAAACAGTATGGCTACGACGGCCACCTGTCGGGTTACGTCGACATCCGCGGCCTGGCCCAGCGCCTGAGCGGCCGCAACCAGGATGACAATGCCGTCATCACCGCCTTTGGTGGCGAGATTCCGAAGCTGTCCGATGCCTGCGCGTCAGAACTCGACAGCATCACCCAGAAGTTTCCGCGCATGGTCTTCGGCACCACCGATTTCAGCGCGAAGCACCTGAAGTTCAATGGCATGGTGGAAATGGAGCAGGCACTGGCGACTTCCATGCAGAAACTGTCCGCGCCCATTCCGGGTGCCGACAGCACCGATCCGATGATGTTCCGCATGGCGCTTTCGGTCGACCTGCCGGAAACCGTGCGTTTCCTTGGCGGCGTTGCCGACAGCATCGCGGCCGAACCTTTTCAGTGCGAAGAACTGGCTGATCTGAATGCCAGTGCGGCCGAAATGAAGCAGAACCTCGCCAATCCGGGCCTGGCCATGGCCGGCGCCATGACCGCCATTCATCTGGGCGTGCGTACGCTGAAGGTCGAACCGGGTGCCAGCATGCCCAGCGAGTTGTCGGCCTTCGCCACGCTGGGCTCGACCTCGCCGGTGATGCTCTGGGGCTTCGCCCAGCAGGGTGTACCGGCGCTGGCCAAGGTTCAGATCTCGACTGATGGCAAGATTGTCGCCCTGCCGGCCGACGCGCTGCCGCTGCCGATGCCGCTGGAACTGAAGGCGATCATGACCGACAAGAGCTTCGGCGTGGCGACCAGCGATATCGCCGATGCCAGCTTCACCGCAGCAGCGACGATGCCCGCCAACAAGGACGGGACGATCCTGCGCTATGGCATCTCCGGAGACATCTTCAAGTTGATCGCCGCCAACATGCCCGAAGCGGACGTCGATGCTGAAGCGGATGCCGATGGCGATGAAGCCAAGGCCAAGGCCAAGGCCAAGGAAACCGAGGATGCCCGCAAGATGTTGACGAGCATGGGCGAGCACCTGGACCAGGTCGACGTGCGTCTGGGCCTGACCGACAAGGGCATTGTCTTCAGCGAAGAAGTCACGCTGAAGTAAGCCCAGGATCAGCAAGCACCCCCTTCTCCTGCTACAGGAGAAGCGGGGACTGGCACGGAGCAATCAGAGCCGAAACCTGTGGGACTCTGGCCGGCCGGCAGCAGGAGCACGGTCCAGAGGCTGATGAAGCCACCGCTGAGGAAGCCGAATGTGGCTGTAAGATTATGGTCGGCATGGGCGAGAACGCCGATCACTTCACCGCAAGCATGCATCTGAAAGCGCGCGGCATCAAAATGGTGCAGGAAGGTATGTTGAAGCAATTGCACATGGGTCGCCGGCCAGATCGGTCTGGCGATTGCAGACGCCGTAGGCGCAGGCACCTAACGCTCCGCAGCCTTGGCGGGTTCGGACACGTCCGTGCTCATAGGATGCGGTCTAGCGGCACTTAGGCTCTGATACTCCCGAGTGCAAGGAAAGGCAGTCCATCTTTTGCGCGAGCAAGCGCGTAGCCCACAGAAGTTGGTCGTCCAAGCAAGATGGAAATACTGACATCTAGGTGAACCAATGCCCGCCAGGAGAAGAGGTGCTCCGATCAGCTATTTCGCCAGTTCGAATACTTCCATCCAATAAGACACAATGTTCTCAGGGTTACCTTCGCTCGCCAGTCGCATTAGCGACTGATATCTGTCTCGCTCGTGCAGAAAAACTCGAAAAAAATTCGAAACTCGTTCAAGATCAACGAGAAGCGAAAATAGCGCTCGAGCCCAGATCAACCGGCCAATGCGACCATTTCCATCGGAAAATGGATGGATCATCATCAAATAAGCGCCGGTTTTCGCTGCCGCGCAAACTCTTGCGCTCGGCGATGCGGAGTTCTCCGTAGTTCGAAGATCCGCCCTGGCCGCACGCAACAGCGAGTTTACTCTCGTAGCACTTGGCAATGCCACACCACCCACCGCGCCATATGTCGTTCGCCAGCCTATCGTTTGACGCGTGGCGTCTGAAATTGAGGCGCGCATCTCTTCCAGCTCGCATTTCTCGAGCAACTTGAACATCGAATCTACCGGAGTTATTGCCAAGTGGGCAAAGCTCATACTTGAACTCAAGGCTCTTCCCGCAGAATACGGATCAAGAATCCACTGGCCTGTAGAGCACAACTTACTCATACCCTAAGAATTGAACGATCAAGGATTGCGGGGCGTGGGCGGCACCCACCCGTCGGCCCCGGGTGAAGCTGCAACAACCACGTTGGGCCGTTGCCGGTAGGTCATCGGTCGTCCCCCAGCGCTAATTTGAGCAGCATTAGCAGAAGCTAAAAATTCTTGAGCGCCGGCGATTTCAAACAAGTGGTAGTTAAACGGTGGGCGATTGCCGAGCATTCTCTCAATACCACGGTCTCCTACCAAGATTCCGTCCAAAACCATACGCCGCATTAGATCGGTGTCTTGTTCACCAATCGGTTTCGCCAATTCCCTCATGAGCCGCAGCCTAGCTGCAAACGCTGAACCTCTAGCCGCAATCGTCTCGAGCCTATCTGCATCGTCCGGTGCATTTCGCTGCCACAAGGCAGCTGCGCAACGGTTATCATCCAACATCGTCGTGGGGTCGCGCCTGCTACATTCGATTGTCGGGTCCAATGCTTGCTGAAGGTCGTTGGTGGTAGGCCAGCCATGCTCATCGAGCCAAGCCGCGTCATCAGCACTCGTCGGGGTCAGCATAGCCTCGATTGGATCGGCGATTGCCGCCAAAGCGTTTGGACTAGAGATGACCTGCCGTCCTTGCGGTCGCACGAATGTAGCCACCGACATTTCGTCGGCAGGCATATCCTGCAAAGCGTGCTGACTGCTGTGGCCGACATCCCCTTCGTCCGCGGCACTCGCCGGCCTTTCGACCCTCGTTTGCACTGACGCCCCCGAGGATTCGTCCAATTGCTTGTGTGCAGCAAGCCACCAAGCGCCCGAAAGCATCGCCGTGACTATCGTCACAGCGAGCAACTTAGCCGCCATGCGGTTCAAAACTGACATCCATGCTCGTTTAACATTGCCTGGAACTCATAGCACATCGTCACAGATTGCTGCCGAATATACCATATATTTGTCTGCGGAGAGATCAGTCCGCCCGAGAGCCCCGAAACATCCGTACCTAGGCAATCGATTCGCGCCTGATCAACATGCATCGTTATCATATTGCCACGAAGGCCCAGGTCGTGAATGGCTTCTTGAGCCCATGTCTGCGTCATTGACTCGGATTCACAGACTTGCGTTGCTTCTCTCAAGGCATCCGCATTGCACGAGGACTGACCGCGCACGCTATAGCAGGACATCACATTCTGAATAGCCGACGTAAAACTAGCGCCTGTAATCCCCGTTGCGACCGCGGCCAAATGCTCTGGCATATTGACGAAGTTCACAATGACACCCGGTGACTGTCCATCCATTAACAAATCACACAGTTGGGCCTCGTACTCCGCCTCGAGGACAGGACACAAGATGGCATTAGGTGGCGGCTGGGAACCCTCGGGAGACGTCTCATCAGGAATGAATACCCAAGTCATTCCAACGTGCCCACCCCAGGACCAAAAGCCGTAAGCATGGCCCGACACCGGGTGGCACCGAATCCGAGAATTGTCTAACAATGACCATGTGCTGGCGCAATCGCAACCCGGAACTGATCAGCCCGAGGAGTCGCCGCCATCACAAGCTCCTACATTACTGAACGTACCGCACCTCGACCACCTCAAAACTCTTGTTGCCGCCCGGCGTGACGATGTCGACGACATCGCCTTCGCTCTTGCCGATCAGCGCCCGTGCCACCGGTGAGCTGACCGAGATCATGCGCAGCTTGATGTCGGCTTCGAGGTCGCCGACGATCTGGTAGCTGACGGTCTCGTCGCTGTGCAGATCCTGCAGTTCCACGTAGGCGCCAAAGACGATCCGCGAGCCCGGATTGAGCTTGGCGGTGTCGATGATCTCGGCATTGGCCAGGGTGTTTTCCAGCTCGTTGATGCGGCCTTCGGTGAAGCTCTGCTGCTCGCGGGCGGCGTGGTATTCGGCGTTTTCCTTCAGATCGCCGTGCGCGCGGGCTTCGGCGATGGCGGCGATGATCTGCGGCCTGACCACCGATTTCAGGTGGTCCAGTTCACCGCGCAGGCGCACGGCGCCCTTCTGCGTCAATGGTGCTCGTCTCATGATTCCTGTGCTTCCTTGCGGGTGCCAGCCGCGACCTGACGCCCGCGGTGACCGACCAGTTCACTATGCAGTTTCTTCAGCGAATAAACCGTTTCGATGGCGCCAAAATCCAGTGCGTGCACTATCGCACGGGCGCCGGAAATCGTGGTCGAGTAGTTCAATCGGTGTTGCAGCGCTTCGCGCCGGATCGAGAAGGAGTCGTTGATGGCCTGACGCCCCTCGGTGGTGTTGACGATGAAGGTGATCTCGTCGTTCTTGATCAGATCGACGATATGCGGTCGCCCCTCCATGACCTTGTTGATGCGCTGACAGGGTACGCCGGACGCGATCAGCGCATCGCAGGTACCGCTGGTAGCTACCAGGCGGAATCCGCGCGAGACCAGATCACGCGCCAGCGGCACCAACCGCGGCTTGTCGGCATCGCGCACCGACAGGAAGGCCTTGCCGATCGCCGGCGCCGCCACGCTGGCCGCCAGTTGGGCGCGGGCAAAGGCTGCGCCGAAGGAAGGTCCGACACCCATGACTTCGCCGGTGGAGCGCATTTCCGGACCGAGAATGGGATCGACGCCCGGAAACTTGACGAAGGGGAAGATCGGTTCCTTCACCGAGAAGTACTTGGGAATGACCTCGTGCGTGGCGCCCTGCTCTTCCAGGGTCTGTCCGACCATGCAGCGCGCTGCGATCTTGGCCAGGGCCACACCGGTGGCCTTGGCGACGAAGGGCACCGTGCGCGAGGCGCGCGGATTCACTTCGAGGATGTAGATGTCCTCACCCTGCACCGCGAACTGGGTATTCATCAGGCCGACCACATTCAGCCCGCGCGCCATCATCACCACCTGCCGGCGCATCTCGTCCTGCATCGCCGGCGACAGCGAGAACGGCGGCAGCGAACAGGAAGAATCGCCGGAATGCACACCGGCCTCCTCGATGTGTTCCATGATGCCGCCGATCAGGGCCTCACGGCCGTCGCAGATACAATCGACATCGACTTCGATGGCGTGATCGAGAAAGCGGTCCAGCAGCACCGGCGAGTCATTCGATACCCGTACCGCGTCGGTCATGTAGCGACGCAGATCGGCCTCGGCATAGACCACTTCCATGGCCCGACCACCGAGCACATAGGACGGCCGCACCACCAGCGGATAGCCGATCTCGCGCGCCAGCGCCACGGCCGCTTCCGGTGTACGCGCGGTGCGGTTGGGCGGCTGCTTCAGCCCCAGCTCCTCGATCAACTGCTGGAAACGCTCACGGTCTTCGGCCAGATCGATGGAATCGGGCGAGGTGCCGATGATCGGCGCGCCTTCCTTCTCCAGCGCCCGCGCCAGCTTCAGCGGCGTCTGGCCGCCGTACTGCACGATCACGCCCTTGGGCTTTTCCTTGTCCAGGATCTCGAGCACGTCTTCCAGCGTCACCGGCTCGAAATACAGGCGATCGGAGGTGTCGTAATCGGTGGACACGGTCTCCGGATTGCAGTTGACCATGATCGTCTCATAGCCATCCTCGCGCAGTGCCAGCGCCGCATGCACGCAGCAATAATCGAACTCGATGCCCTGACCGATGCGATTGGGGCCACCACCCAGCACCACGATCTTGTTGTTGCTGGTCGGCGCTGCTTCGCACTCTTCCTCGTAGGTGGAATACAGATAGGCGGTGCTGGTCGAGAATTCGGCGGCGCAGGAATCGACTCGCTTGTAGACCGGGCGCACGCCCAGAGCACGTCGCAACTGCCGCAGCGCGCCCTCGTCGCTTTCCACCAGGGTGGCCAGCCGCGAATCTGAAAATCCCTTGCGCTTGAGTTCGCGCATGCGCGCGGCATCCAGCGCGCTCATGCCCTGCTGTTCCACCTCGCGCTCCAGCCGCACCAGATCCTCGATCTGCACCAGGAACCAGGGATCGATGGCGCAATGGTCATGGACCTCATCCACGCTCATGCCGGCGCGGAAGGCATCGGCGACGTAGAAGATGCGATCCGGTCGCGGCTCGCGCAATTCACGCCGCAGCACCGCCATGGCCTCTTCGTCATAGGGCGATTCGACCCGCGGATTGAGGCCATCGTTGCCGGTCTCCATGCCGCGCAACGCTTTCTGCAGCGACTCCTGGAAGGTGCGACCCATGGCCATGACCTCGCCCACCGACTTCATCTGCGTGGTCAGGCGGGCGTCGGCCTTCGGAAATTTCTCGAAGGCGAAACGCGGAATCTTGGTCACCACATAGTCGATGCTGGGCTCGAAGGAGGCCGGCGTCAGACCCGAAGTGATGTCATTGCGCAACTCGTCCAGCGTGTAACCAACCGCCAGCTTCGCGGCGATCTTGGCGATCGGAAAACCGGTGGCCTTGGAGGCCAGCGCCGAGGACCGCGACACCCGCGGATTCATCTCGATGACCACCATGCGCCCGTCCCGGGCATTGATGCCGAACTGCACATTGGAGCCGCCGGTATCCACGCCGATCTTGCGCAGCACCGCGATCGAGGCATCGCGCATGCGCTGGTATTCGCGATCGGTCAGCGTCTGCGCCGGCGCCACCGTGATCGAGTCGCCGGTATGCACGCCCATCGGATCGAAGTTCTCGATCGAGCAGACGATGATGCAGTTGTCGGCGCGGTCGCGGACCACCTCCATCTCGTACTCTTTCCAGCCGAGCACACTCTCTTCGATCAGCACTTCGGTGGTCGGCGACAGATCCAGACCACGGCTGACGATCTCGACGAATTCCTCGCGGTTGTAGGCGATGCCGCCACCGGAACCACCGAGGGTGAACGAGGGCCGGATGATGGTCGGGTAACCAACCTTCACCTGTGCCGCCAGCGCCTGGTCCAGCGACCGCGCAATCTCCGCCCGCGGACATTCCAGCCCGATCTCGGCCATGGCATGACGGAACAGCTCGCGATCCTCGGCCAGATTGATGGCCTCCCGCGAAGCCCCGATCAGCTCGACACCGAATTCCTTCAGCACCCCACGATCGGCCAGCTCCAGCGCCACATTCAGCGCCGTCTGCCCACCCATGGTCGGCAACAGCGCATCGGGGCGCTCCTGCTCGATGATCCGGGCCAGCGACGACCAGTGCAGCGGCTCGATGTAGGTGGCATCAGCCATGTCCGGATCGGTCATGATGGTCGCCGGATTGCTGTTGACCAGCACCACCCGGTAACCCTCCGTCTTCAGCGCCTTGCAAGCCTGCGCCCCGGAATAATCGAACTCACAAGCCTGCCCGATGACAATGGGACCAGCGCCGATGATGAGGATGGATTGGATGTCGGTACGCTTTGGCATGTCTTAGCTATCCGTCCTTTCATTGAATCGGGACCCGGGACCGGGGACCCGGGACCCGGTGGTCGCACCCGGCTGCAACGCTTGCTGCAGCCTTCTCAACATCTGACTCACTCGTTCGACCACCATCAGCGCCTGCTCCAGTGCGTGCATCTCCCCGAGCCTGAGGTCTTGGGCGATGAGCAATTGCGTTTGCACTTCCGCCGTAGACCCGGAAGCAATTCCGAGGTACTGCAGATACTCCCGTCGATTTCGTCGTGCATTTCCTTCCGCGATATTCGACGGTATCGACACGCTCGCCCGCTGAATCTGAGCGGCCAGACCAAACCGATGTTCTGCGGGCCAATCAGCCGTGAGCGCATAGACCTTGCGAACCAAAGACATGGCGACCTGCCAGACTTCCAGCTCCCGGAAGTGCGAAGCGGACATGGCAGCGATCAGCCCGCTTTCCCGGGTCCCGGGTCCCGGGTCCCCGGTCCCGACTGCATGAGCCCCACAAACCGATCAAACAACCCCTCCACATCCCGCGGCCCTGGGCTCGCCTCCGGATGTCCCTGAAACGAGAACGCGGGGGCATCGGTCAGGCGGATGCCCTGGTTGGACTGATCGAACAGTGAGCGGTGTGTGACTTCCACGTTGCCCGGCAGGCTGCTCTCGTCGATGGCAAAGCCATGATTCTGGCTGGAGATCATGACCCGGCCGGTGGCCAGATCGATCACCGGATGATTGGCACCGTGGTGGCCGAACTTCATCTTCATGGTTTTTGCCCCGGCGGCGAGGCCGAGCAGCTGGTGGCCGAGGCAGATGCCGAAGATCGGAATCCTGGCGGCCAGGAACTCACGAATGGCGGCGATGGCGTAGTCGCAGGGCTCCGGATCACCCGGGCCGTTCGAGAGGAAGATGCCGTCGGGTTTCATCGCCAGAACCTCGGCGGCCGGGGTCTGCGCCGGCACCACGGTCACGCTGCAGCCGCGATCGACCAGCAGCCGCAGGATGTTGCGCTTGACGCCGAAATCGTAGGCCACCACCTTGAACTCGCCCGAACCTGCCTTGAACTGCGAGCTGCCGAGGTCGAACACACCCTCGTTCCAGCTGTAGCGCTCGCTGGCACTGACCACCTTGGCCAGATCCATGCCCTTCAGGCCCGGAAACGCGCGCGCCAGTGCCAGCGCCTGATCGGCCGTCACATCGGGGCCGGCAACGATGGCACCGTTCTGGGCACCCTTCTCGCGCAGGATGCGGGTCAGCTTGCGGGTATCGATGTCGGCAATCGCTACCACATCGCGGGCCTGCAGATAGCTGCCCAGATCACCCTCGCTGCGCCAGTTGCTGGCCACCAGCGGCAGATCGCGGATCACCAGCCCCGTGGCAAAGATGCCTCGCGACTCTTCATCGGCGGCGTTGCAGCCAGTGTTGCCGATGTGCGGGTAGGTCAGCGTCACGATCTGCTGGGCGTAGGAGGGATCGGTGAGGATCTCCTGGTAGCCGGTCATCGAGGTGTTGAACACCACCTCGCCGCTACGCGCCCCCACGGCACCGATCGACAAGCCATTGAAAATACTGCCATCTGCCAGGGCCAGGATTGCCGGAACACGCGCCATTCATCACTCCAGGTGCGACAAGACCCACGGATACACCATGACGGTGATCCGGCGGCCTGCTCGATAGGGACCAGTGGGATGATAACTGCTGAAAGCTGAGTCGTGCGACCAATCCGCTTTATTCAGATTCTATGTCGCTCGCCGGTCGGCCTTGGCTGCACGCACCTGCGATCCGGGCACACGCGCCAACCCAGGAGTGACCAGCGACCGTCAGTTCATCCACCAGATCCCGCCCGCGACCACCATCGAAAGACCAAGGCCGATCACCAGGGCAACGGCGGAAGTCAGGATGGGAGCGCAACTTTCCGCCATCTGATGGCACTCTCGTCTCACTGCGGCCATTGCCGACGTGATCCGGTGATCCAGGCTTCGTAAAACCGGAATGAGCACGCCCGCACCGAAGCGATGCAGGCGCGCTCAAGTCTCAGCCAGGGCTCACTCTTTGCGATAGCTGACATCGTCGATGTACACGTAGACCGTGTAGCTGGTCTGCGCGCGGTAGAACCAGATGGCATCCAGTGTCACCGAACCGGCGGTGATGGCGCCGTTGCCGCCGACCCAGGCTGACCATTGGCTGCTGTCGTCGAGCTTCCACTCCAGGTAGGTCCAGGCGTTGGCCGGGATGGTCTTGGCGACCGAGCGCTCGGTGCCGTCGGAATCGTCGATACCCAGTGCCGCTGTCAGCCCGGTGCCACCGGAATAGACCCAGAATCCGACGCGACCGCCGGCCTTCGCCAGCGAGGCATTGGCCGACGGCGTGCCGCCACCTGACAGGAAGCGCACTGCCCAGTTGGCCGTGGATGAGGCGTTGTCGACCAGCATCAGCTGCTCGGACCAGCTTCCGTTCTTCTTCATGCTGGACACGCGCTCGGCGGTGGATGCGGTGCTGATGCCGGTGGTGCTGCCCGAGTAGGCGGGGCTCTGGTTGAAATGGCCCTCGCTGGTTTCAAAGCTGTCGAGCACGGTGGTGACCGAGCCACCGCTGCCCGGATTCAGCAGCGAGTAGTAGCGGCGCCAATCCCAGTTGATGCCCGGATCGGTGTGACTCTGGCTGGAGTAGTGCTGATGTCCCTTGATCTTGGTGCTGGTCGGCAACACGTTCAGGCCGCTGGACGAGGCGCCGTTGTAAGCCGAACTGCAGGGGATGCCGTAGCGCGTGCAGAAATGGCGCGTCAGCGCCGCCGAGGCGTTGTACATGGCGGTGGTGTACCAGGCGGCATTGTTGACATAGCCCTCGTGCTCAATGCCCTGGGTGTAGCTGTTGTGCGAGCCGACATGATGGGCAGCGTTCGACTCGCGCACCATTTGCGTGATCTGGCCGTCAGAGCTGCGGATCAGATACTGTGCAGAGACACTGTAGGGATTGCTTTGGAACCAGGAAATCGACCCGGCGTAACTGCCCTGCATGGTGTGGATGGTCACCGCCGACACGGCCGCGCTGCGGGTGGAATAGTAGGGCGACGCGACCCACAGTGCGGGGCCATAGTCGGTGCTCTTGGTGGCGGCGTCGGAGTCCTTGAGGGTGCCCGAAATCTGGTCGAAAACGCTGCCGTCGATCGCGTCCTTGTCCATGTCCAGGCGCACAAAGGGCGCTCGTTGCCGTTGCAATGCGGCAATCGGCAAGGCCCGTTCCCATTCGATGGCTTTCTCCGGCACGCGGATGCCCTGATCGTCAAATCCACGGTCTGCGGCCAGCAACACGTCATAGGCATAGGCCTCGGCGGCAAAGTCGCTGATTGCCGAGCGCTTGCTGCCGCCAATGCCAGACAAGCGGGTCAACTCCGGTACCAGATCTTCCAGGCGTACAGCCTTGGCATGGCGGTCGCTCAACCACTGCGACAGCAGGGCCGCAGTGGCCAGGATATTGCTTCGGGGTAGCTGGATGATCTCCTTGATACTGATGCCCGAAGCCTGTGAGGCCTGGGTCAGCAGATCGCCAAATCCACCCTCACCGTGACGCAATCCCATGACGCCATACGCAGGCGGTTGATGCTGATGCGCTTCGGTCCTGGAATCCGGAACCACGTGTTGCCAGCGGCTGGCGGAATAAGCAATGGCCTCCAGGCTGCCGGCCGGCAGATTCGGATAGCGCCGATAGGCTTCGGCAAAGTAGCCGACAAAGTCGGCTCGGTGTGCGCGCAAAGCTTGTTCGTTGGCCTGCAGCACCTTGTCGAAGTTGCTCGACGTGGGCGCAGGTTGATTGGCCGCGACAGCGGCGTTGAATCCGAGCGCAAGCATGCACGCCAGAGCGTGCCTGGAGTAGCGGGTTGACATTTGAATCCCCAATTAGAGTGGCCCTGACCCCGGCGCTGCGTCGCGCGCCCCCGCGCTACGCTGTTCGATCATCCGAGCCTCCCCCAGGAGACCCCAAACAAACCAGGACGCGCGGAATACTGAGGCATTCATCTGGCGTTCACAAGAGCTATTTCGCCCATTTTCAAATGCGTCTTCGAGAGCCACCTCACCTGCCGAGATCGCCCGGCTCGTAGTCGACCCGCTCGCAAGACAGGCGCTCCCTAAAGCCAAGCACGTAGCTCAGCAACGAAGAATCCAGAACGCGGCGTTCCTGGAACAAGCAATCCGGCCGCATGTGGATACGCTCGTGACCAAAAGCAGCACCATCCGCCAGCAGATCCAGCGCGATGCCGAGTTGCGCCGCGCCCCCCCTGGAAGCCGCCCGAACTAGCGCCGTCCAGAAATCCGTCAATGAACGCTGGCAGCGCTGGCACCACATGACCAACGTCATCCGGTTCCTCGGATCCACGGTACTACTCGCCGTCGGCTATGTCGCCGGCCAAATGGACCTGATCCATCGTGCCCGGACATGGATCAAAGCCTTTCTCCAGCATTCGAAAGAGATGTTCCAGAGCATCCCGACGCTGATCCATGTCCGATAACATCCCGGCCAGCGCACCAACAAGAACCAACGGCGAACCATGACCCAATACCGCCGCCCACATACCCCCGGCGCCACCTGGTTCTTCACGGTCAACCTGGCGCAGCGCCGAGGAAACACCTTGCTGGTCGATCACGTCGACCACCTGCGTGAGTCGCTGCGCCAAGTCAAGCAACACCATCCTTTTCGCATCGATGCCATGGTCGTGTTACCCGAACACCTGCACGCCATCTGGACGCTACCACCCGGCGATCACGCCATCGGCATTCGTTGGGGTTTGATCAAGTCCGGATTCTCCCGCGCCCTGCCCAAGACCGAACGCCGACGCAGCAGCCGAATAGTCCGCGGCGAACGTGGTATCTGGCAACGACGATTCTGGGAACACCAGATCCGCGACGATGCCGATATGGCCGCCCACATCGATTACATCCATTACAACCCGGTCAAACACGGATGGGTAGAACGCGTCGCCGATTGGCCGCATTCCACATTTCATCGATACGTCGAAAAAGGATGGTACGGAATCGACTGGGGAAGCACACCACCCCAAGAACCCAACCCCATGCGCGAATAACCCCAGACCACGAGTAGGATGCCGGTGAGCAAAGCGAACCGCATCAATCGAGGAAACGCGATCCCCATAATCACGACAGATGCGGTTCGCTGCGCTCACCACATCCTACTCGGTTAGCGCACCTTACGCGGGCTTCCATCGATACGTTGAAAAAGGATGGCATGGAATCGATTGGGGAAGCACACCACCCCAAGAACCCAACCACATGCGCGAATAACCCCGCACCACGAGTAGGATGCCGGTGAGCAAAGCGAACCGCATCAATCGAGGAAACGCGATCCCCATAATCACGACAGATGCGGTTCGCTGCGCTCACCACATCCTACCCGGTTAACGCACCTTACGCGGGTTATCTTGACAACCCAGATATTGGGTGTCCAATTGTGTGTGATACGGGTTACCCGGTTACCGCATCTTACGCGGGTTCACCACATCTGGTTACCGCACCTTACGCGGGTTGGTCAATTTTCAACGAGCAGAGGTGGTCAGTTTTGGGTGAGCAGCAACATTCCTGATACCAGCGCACCGCGGTGAGCGAGTGGTTTGACGCGCATTCGTCGTCGAGAAGCATGGAATGGAAGACGATTGACAACCCACAAAGTGGGTGTCCCAAGCTTCGTGTCGGTGTCCCAAGCTTCGTGTCCATTGTCCATTGTTGTTGTCTTGTTGTTGTCTTGTTGTTGTCTTGTTGTTGTCTTGTTGTTGTAAATAGTCAGTCTTGTTCTTGCCACGAGAACGGATGGACAAATCCTCGATGGGTGTCAAGTGCCAAGAATGGCATTACGTCTGGTCGAATGCTTAGGAGATCCTTGACACAAAGAGTCTCCTTGCGCGACTGAGTCCCCTTGTATTCTTCCGACAGCAGCCACCATCCGGACATGTGTGATGGCGCCTCGTACCGAATCCCCCTGAACCCAGCACCGTTTTCGACACCGTCAGTTATAACTATTAACTGATCCAGGTGAGGAGGATTGAATTTTGAACAGCAAATTTGGCAAATCGTGTTTTGCGCCTTCAAACATGTCAGCGCACGAGTAGCGCCTGCAACGAATTTTTTTGAAACGGGGTCGTATTCACTAGCAACGAGGACTCCGCCGTCTAGTTCAAAATTAATTACCCACATCCCCTGCCTTACAGTCTCACCCGGTACAATTTTTGAGGCACTGCCTCGAATGTATCGAATCAAGCGAAGCGCCAATGAGTATGTGTCTCCAATCAAATCTTGATTATCAACAGGAATACGTAACTCCTGGTGTCCAAAAGAGACAAGCCCCAAGGTTTCTACAGAGGAGTTGGAAACAATAATTTCAACTTCGTCATTCACTTTCTATAAGTCCTTGCAAGAGCGCCCTCACATGACCACCTTGAGTCAAACTGCATCGCAGACAATGAGGAAAGAAACACTGCGGAGTGCCAGGCTCACATAAACTGGTAGCTGGTTGGTGATCGCCGATCATATTACCTTTCTTTGTGCCGGACTCCAATGCGCCACATCTATGACAGGGCTGGCTATTTATCAGGTCTTGCTCATCTTTCGTCGGTTTTGCACCATGTC
Source organism: Lysobacterales bacterium (assembly GCA_022841325.1). Taxonomy (GTDB): domain Bacteria; phylum Pseudomonadota; class Gammaproteobacteria; order Xanthomonadales; family SZUA-5; genus JADKFD01. The sequence goes on from JALHRS010000007.1 coordinate 55,910, forward strand.
CACCAGATACGGGAATTGGTGTCTTCGCATATTTACCCGGGCGGGTGAGCCCGCATCCATCTCGTTTCTTCTTCTCCCCGCTGCCGCCCTTCTTACCAAGTCCCTCGATATCTGAATACCCAAGAGGGCCGCTCCAGGCGTATCCAAAAGTACTTACGCCGCCGAACAACCCAATCGGATCACTCTGCACATACCTCCCACTCCCCGCCTCATAGTCGCGGAAGTAGTTGTAGTGCGTGCCCGTTTCCCGGTCGTACTGCTGTCCCGGGAACCGCAGGTTGAAGGTAAAGCTCGGTAGTCCTCCGCTGGGTTGCTCGTTGGCGGCGGTGTCGCCGAACGGCGCGCTGTCCCAGCGCCAGATCGGCTGGTTGGCAGCATTGACGATTACTCGTGGTGTGTCGAGATGGTCGGGGTGGATGTAGTACACGTCCACGCCACCGGCGGGGGTGCCTGACCAGGGGCTGGCGCTGCCGCCGCCGCTGGGGCCGCCGTCGGTGGATCCGTTGCGGCGTTTCAGGAGGGCGACGGGGGTGTCATCGAGCCACAGGATTTCGGTGTGTTCGGCGACATTGACCGGGTATTCGCCGATCAGATGGCCGTCGTCGTCGTAGACGTATTCGCTGCGGTCGCTGCTCTGGGTACAGTTGGGCCCGCTGCTGGCCTTGCACACGCGCTCGCCGAAGGCGTTGTGGGCATAGTGGGTGGTGAGGCCGGCTTTGGTGGTCTGGATCAGCCGGTTGCGGGCGCTGTAGACGCTGGTGAGTCCGGCGCCGTCGTTGAGCGTGTTGCCGGCGGCATCGTATTGCCGGCTGACGGCATTGACGCTGCTCAGGCGGTTGCTGGTGGGGGCGATGACATAGGGCACCGGCGGGTTGGCGCCGCGGGTTTCCTGGATGCGATTGCCGGTGGGGTCGTAATCCCATCCCAGGGCCAGATTGGCGATGGCGCCCTGCGTGCCGGTGTTGCTGGCGGTCTCCAGGCGATCGAGATCGTCATAATCGTAGGCCCACTGATTGGGGCCACCGGCGCTGTCGGTCTGACTGCGGATGCGACTGGCGGGATCAAAGCCCAGCGTGCGGATCGCGGGACCGGCCGTGTGTTCCTTGACCCGTCCATCCCGATCGAAAGTGCGCTGGTAGCTGTCGGCCGCGCCGTATTGCCAGGATTTGGGCTCGCCGAAGGCGAAATAATCGATCTGGCTAACGATTTCGACGCCATTGACGCGAATGCTGAGCATCCGGCCATCAGCGCGATAGCTGTAGCGCACCACCGCCCCGGATGGCAGCACATGGCCTTCGGTCTGACCATTGGGCAGATAGCTGGTCTCCAGCGTTCGGGGTGCGCCAGCGCCCACCGTCTGGGTTTTGGCCAGCACGCGACCGTGGATGTCGTAGCGGAACGCGGTATTACCCGAGCCATCGCTGAGACTGGTCAAGCGACCCTTGCCGAAGTTGCCGCCGCTGGTTTCGTCGTAGACGAAGCTCAGCGTTTCCGCCGGCTGGCCTTGAAAGGCCGGATAGTCGATCGCGCGCAGGCGCTGGTTGGCGTCGTAGTCGTACTCGGCGGTGACCAGCCGCGAGTCCGTGCGCGTGTCCAGGTTGCCGGCGGCATCGTAGGTGTAGCCGGTAACGCCGGTGTCGGGGCTGGTCAGCGTACGCAGCTCGTCGAAGCCGGTGTAGTCGTACACGGTGGTGAGATCACGCGGATCGGTCACCGTGCGCAGATTGTCCTGGGCGTCGTAGCTGAACTCGATCTCGTTGCGATCGGGATCGGTGGTTTTCTTCAGGCGATCGAGTTCGTCGTAGTCGTGCTCGGTCAGGCGCAACAGCGGGTCGAGAACGGTCTTCTCGTTGCCGTTGCCATCGTAGGTGTAGGTGGTTTTCTGCGCTTCGGCGCCAAAGGTATCGTTCAGCCGACCCAGGCCGTCGTAGACGCGGCTCAGGGTCTGTACCAGCGTACCGTTCGGATCGAAGGTGTCTTCCTGGGTGCGATTACCGAGGCCATCCTGGCCATAGACGATCGAATGACCGAGATTGTCTTCGACCTTCTCGATACGCTCGGCACCATCCCAGGTGTATTCGACGAAACTGCCATCGGGCAACGTGATGCGGCGCAGATTGCCGGCCTCGTCATAGCCGTAAACGGTGATCTCGCCGTCTTCGTTGACTGCGGTGAGGCGCTGGCGCGGATCGTAGGTGTAGGTGGTGACCAGGCCATTGGGGTCCTCCATCCTGCGCAGCTGGCCGTCGGCGTCGTACTGCGTGTAGCGCCAGACGTCAGGAAACGGGACATCCACTTTCCTACCCTCCGGTGGCTACCGCTGGCACTTGCTACCTCACGGTTCCTCACGGTGCTCAACTCGATGATTGTCGCGATCATCTTGATCGGCGGGCGGATTCGATCGCCAATTCAGCGCCTTGCCATCGGCGGCAAGGCGCAGGTGGGTGCGGAAGCGTGCCCGCAGATGGGGCCCGGCGCTGGCAATTCCCAACCCCGCCCCTACCGCATCGCCAACGATCGCCCAAAGGCAATACTCCGCCGACCTGTCGAGGTCTCCAAACGATAGCCTGAGCGCACCAGCGCCGTCGGCGCTGGACCTTCGATCGCAGCACGTCTGTTACTTCGAATCTGGCGGCCGGTGTAGTCGACGAAACTCAGGAAATTCCTGACTCTTGTGTGTCCTTTGTTGTACCTTGCGCCATGATCGGGGCTGTTGGAGGTGACCATCCAGATGGTCAGTGAGCGGATCCAATGAAGTTGTTTCGACAATGCTGGTTTTTCCTCGGCGTTCTGTTCTCGATGAATGCGATCGGCGCCATTTCCATCGAGCGGATCAGCGTCAATGCTGCGGGTGAGCAGGGTAACGCGATATCCGAGCAGCCTTCCGTGGCTGATGCCGGCAATCTCGTTGTGTTCACTTCAGGTGCATTCAATCTGGTGCCTGGGGACTTCGACGACGGCTTTGCATTCAGTTATTCAATCCTCCGCAACCGCTCCGCCAATTCAACCGACTGGGTAGTGGAGCCGGCCGTCAGAACTCGACCTATCTATGTCCCCGCCTTGTCGCGAGACGGTCTTTTTGTTGCGTTCGTGACGGGGCAGACAAATCTGGTGCCGGGCGATACCAGTCTACCGGACGTCTTCCGCAAGAACCTGAGCAACAGCGTCATCGAGCGCGTGAATCAGCCCTCAGGTGGTGGCAACAGCAATGGAACAGTCGAGGCTCTTTCGTTGTCGGGGAACGGGCGCTTCGTCGCCTTTGACAGCAGTGCTGATGACCTGGTCCCCGGTGACAGCAATGGCTTCTTCGATGTTTTCGTACGCGACATGAATGGCAGCACCATTGAGCGGATCAGCGTTACTTCGAATGGCGAACCGACATTGGATGGTAACAGCAAGTTCCCAGCAATCACGGCCGACGGCCGGTTTGTCGCTTTCGTTTCCGCAGCGAGCCAGTTGGGCCCTCCCACGAATACGCTAGGCAATGTTTTCGTTAGGGATCGCATTGCCGGGACAACCTCTCGCGTCACTATTGGCGTGGGCGGTGCAGAGCCAAACGGAAGCTCCGGTTTCGTTGGATCCAGACCCTCGATTTCCGATGACGGGCGCTGGGTTCTTTTTGGCTCGGAAGCATCAAATCTGGTTGTGGGTGATACCAACGGCCGATCCGATATTTTCCTGGCGGATCGCCAGGACGGGTCGATCTCAAGAGTCAGTACGGACTTGAACGGCGGACAGCTTTCCCTTGCGCCATCAGGGGCGACCATGTCCGCCGACGGATCCAGAATTGTCTACGGTATCCGACTGACAGCGTCTGATCCTCTGGTCCTGTTTGACAGACCAAGCGGCATCAGAGTCATGCTGAACGGCGATGCTGAAGGACAGGCCCACGGTAGAGCGCTGCAACCTTCAATTTCGGCCAACGGCAATTTCGTTGTCATCCGCGGTACGGATGAGATTCTGCCGGCGCCAGGTAACGGCATCGATGACGTATTCCTCTTCGACATCACCGAAGTGATGCGCGTTTTTGATGACGGCTTCGAATGAGAGATTCATTGGCGAAAGGCATGCAGCGCGCAGGGACAGCAAGCTGTGCCGCAGGAGCGGCAGGCCTTGATGAGCGCATGGATGCGCTGGCGGCCCGTTGCACATAACGCTGGTTGGACGGGCGCGGCGCTGTAAGCGCGGCAGGAGCCGCGCACCGCGCCAGACAGGCGGGACGCCTGCGACCAACAATGCGTTATGTCATGGGCCGCGGATAGCCCCGTGAGCCACTGCCGCTGGCGTGATCCGGAGCGTGGATTTCCGCAGCGACACGGGGATGGGGACTGCAGCGGTCGAACGGAGCCGCCAGCGCGCAGGGGCCCAGCTGCTGCGTGCTGGCTGGGATCGGCTTCGTGCACGCGCACAGCGTGTTCACGCTGGCGCTAGGCAGGAAGCCGAGCATGTCCAGTCGGAGCGCGACGCTCAACGAAGACGGGCAGGAAGGGTGAGCACGCGATCAGGACTCGCACGATCGCCTCTCGGCCAAGCCGGAGCGTGCTTTCCCTCCAGACAAGCCGAAGTGCCCGTTCGGCGTCGGCTTCAAAGCGCAGCGTCAAGCCGCGCCGCCGCACATCAGCCGATGCGCGTCGGTCGTTCCAGGCGGTAATGCCAGTACAGCAGGATCTCGATCGCGTCAGGGCAGACGCGGTAGTAGAGCCAGTAAGGCCGCACCGGCACCACGCGTAGATCGTCCCGGTTTTCGGGCTGCACCTTGCGACCCATACGCGGCGTCTGCGGGAGTTTCTCGGCCGCATCGATCAGGCGCTTGATCTCCGCTCGGGCAAGGGCCGCCGAGCTCTGTTCGATCAGATGGGTTTCGATCTCTTCAAGTGCCGATTCCGCCGTCGGCATCCAACGCAGTTTCATTGCGTCAGGAAGCGGCTACGGATCGTGTCGTGATCAATACCCAGACCCGCCTCGCTTTCTGCCTGCGCGCGATTGAGCGCCTGTCGCAACGGCGAGTTCGGGTCCATCTCCTGCGCCAGAAGCCCGCTGGCGCGATCGGTGGCGAGTTCCACATCGTGCAGCAGCCCCAGCCAGTCAGCGGCAGGCGGCACTTGCTCGATCAGGTCGAGCACTTGCTGTTTGATCTCGGCGGGATTCGCGCTCATGTTCGTCAACTCATCAACTGTTGTGCTGATTCTACGACTCCTTGTCCTAATCCCGCTTGATGTTCCCGCCCTTGCAGCTTTTTCCAGCAACCCAGAAACCACAACCCTGGGAAGTGGGAAGTGGACACCCAAGAGCCAAAGGCTGCTGATCCATGCGGGAACTCGCCGGATCCAGACAGACCCCTGGAAATGGGCCCCCTGGAAGTGGACACCCAAGAGCCAAAGGCAGCTGATCCATGCGGGAACTCGGCGGATCCAGACAGACAGCAGCGCCCCATGCCGGGAGACATACGCACTCTGCGCCTGATGCGTGCCAACCTTCCAGCGCAGCGAAACTCGGTAGGTGGAGTACCAAACGGGCACGAAGTACCGCGGCGCCGCATGGGAGCGGACGCCACAGCGGCAGGTTCGATACTTGACATCGACCGAAGGTCAGTCGGCAATTACGCTCAACGGCGTCGGGCGACGCAGGGTTGGCGCCATACGTGGCCTCCGGTGACACCCCCTTGTTCGTGGCATTTCGCCCAAGAAGGGGGACACGAAACGCGCCAGAGGCATTCCAGTTAGAAATGGCGTGGAATCGACTTTGATCTAAGTCTTTGATTTTATGGTGGCCGGGGACGGAATCGAACCGCCGACACGGGGATTTTCAATCCTTCAAAGCGCTTGTTGCTGGTTGTTGTATTCTTTAGAAAACAACACCTTAGGATGTTTTTCTGATTGCTGAATGTTGGTATTTGTTGCGCTCACTGTCCCTCAATTGTCCCTTATACTTGGACGTCCAGACGTCTATACGACGACCCGACAGCGTACCGCTCGTCTGAAAACTATTGGCAGGAATGAATTGGAAGCGTTCAAAAAGATCGAAAAAGCAGAAGACCTTGAAGCGCTAGCTGGCAGTGGCCTGCTTTGGTATGTCCCGATGGCAGGCGGTCCGAAACGCCAATACGTTCGTAGGGAAGAACCTCACGCCCTCGAACAATTGCAAGCACTTGGCTGGACCTTTTTCATCATCATTGAAGCAGATTAGCGATATCCTCCGCGATCACGTTTAGCTAGTCGAGCAAACCGTGCCCCAACGTCACACAACCCGGCAAAGCGCAAAGGTAGCTGATCTGGCCGCCGAATTGACAAGCGCCGCCGTTCATCGGCTTGGCAACGGGCGCCACGAAGTTGCCGATGTGGTGGCTTCAATCGTCGCCTACCTGGTGGAAGAGTACCCATCCCAAGACCTCTACATTCCTTCCGAGCGAGCCCCACGCTACCCTCTGGAGCGAATCAAGGCAGACCTAAGAGCTAACAAGTCGGTTCGTTCAATCTGTGCGAGCCACCACGTTGGACGCGGCACGGTCAAGCGTATTAGGGATTCTTTGTCGTCAGCTCAGACCGACTGAGACAAAAGCAAAGCCCGCCAACAGGCGGGCCTTGTTGCCGAGTCACGCGCTACGGAAACACGCCTCGACCGCCGGTGTTGTTACGGACACTTGCCGGCCTGTCCGGGTGCCTCGCACCACGACCCAGAGGACAAGAATGGGCCGGATTCGCTGCCTACTGCGCTGCGGGCTTCCTTCGCTCCCGTGCCATCTTGACGGTTTCAGCAATGGCCGATGACATCAGCTCCATAACCGTCGCCGCCTCTTGCGCACGATCCAGCGCGCCCTGGTCATCGTCGAACACAGCTTCATCGATGCTCTTGCGGATAAACGCAACAAATCCCACCATGTCGCTCTGAGCCTCACGCGCCCAGGCCAGCAACGTGTAGGACTCCATATCTGCAATGGTCCGAGTCGCTGACACACGTTGCCGCATCGCCTCCAGTTCGCGCCGGCCTTTCAACAGTCGGTCGGACAGATCAAGCAACCTTGAGACGATGGCCCGCAAGTCGGCCGAAAGGCCATTCAGCACTTCGCCGGCTTTCGTCGGATTGTCCTTGATAGCGCTAAGTGCTGCGGTGCACGCCGCCTGCATTTGTCCGAGACTCGCCGGCATGCTTAGCGCCTCCACTGCTGCCGCACGCATTTCTTCAGGCTCGTTTCCGGTGACGGTCATCGTCCCAACCTCCGCAGACGATCCAACTCAGGAACAATCTGATCGGCCACAATCCGCCGCCATGACGCGCTATCGGTCGGGTCCAGTCCAGTGATATTCACCGTAACCGGCTGGCTCTCTGCAACCGTTCCACGGCTGGCAGTAGCCGCTGGTGCATCCTGCGCACCGGCCCTTGGCTGGTTGCCCAAGCCACCAGCCACAGCGGCCTGCTCTTTGGCCACTGCGATCTCTTCGCGGACGATCTCAATTCCGCGCTCGCGCTCCTTGTTCGCATCGCGCAGCGTGGCAGTCACTTCCAGTGTCCGGGATACGTACTCTTCATTTCGGCGAATCAGCACTTCCATGGCATCGCTGTACGCCTGAACTTGCTGTGCCGAAGCCACCAGACCCTCCACAGCATCACGCGCCGCGCCCGTGGCGTTCCTCTGAGCCTGCGCAGCCTTTTCGGCAGCCGTAGCAATGCGGTCGGCCGAATCTTCGGCAACACTGGCAGCCTCTTCCAGACTGTCGCGGGTATCCCGTACCTCAGCCTTTACGCGGGTCCAGGAATCGGCAGCGCGGGCGCCCGAGTTTTCGATCGCATCGCCAGCCTCAAGGCCAGCTGTCGCTGCCCGTATCAGTTCCGTTCTGACGCCGGCCACATTGCCGGCCAGCTCGATCTGCTGTGCTATCTGGCGCTTGGTGGAAGCGTCAGCCAGGACCGCGGTATCGGCCAGGCGCTTGGCGTATTCCTCGAATGCACGGGCCACATCCGCTTGCGTCGCCTGCCCTTCCCGCGCTGCCTCAACAATCAGCTGGAACGCATCGGCGCCTTTCTTCGCGGACTCCTGCAGGGCCTTCTGAGACTCAAAGCCCAGCTCCTTGAAAGCAGCCGTTACGTCTGCCGTGGCCAGCTTGGCGTTATCCAGCTGCTTGCGAAGGTCGGCCACGGCAGAGCCCACTCGCTTCACCGCTTCCCAGGCTTCGTCTACGTTGTCCGCGCCGGACTCGAAAGCCTTCTTGTAGGCCGCCCGCGCTGTTTCCAGCTCGCCAACGGTACGCGCCAGCTCCGATTGCAGTGCGCGGTAGTCGCCAGCGCTCAACATTGCAGCTTCGCCGGCCTCCTTGATGCCCTCTGCAGCCTGTTTTCCAGATATGCGGATGCGCTGGAGATCCAGCCCGAACGCATCCAGAACGGGCGCGCTGAACTCCGCCGCTTTTCCTGTTCCGATAATGCTGTCGGCGAACTTCTTGGCGAAGGCGCTGGCAGACTCCAGGGCAGCGCTTACCGCTTCGCTCTGTTCCTGCAGCAACTTTTGCTTGTCTACAAAATCTTGCACCGGGTTGACGTCAAAATCTTGCAGCGCAGCGAAAGCGCTCCGGATTCCTGCGATAGCGTTTGCGGTCGCACTCGCCGCCGCCCCGAGCTCAGACAGCACGGACTTGGAAGACGTATAGAACGCCTCAAGATTGCCCGCGGCCTCTTCAAAGTCGAAGGACTTCGCAAACTCGATCAGACGCCGTGAAGCCGCAGCCACAGACTCACCGATGTCTGCCGCCACGTTGGCGAGTAGCGGAGAATCAGCAAACTCGGCAATGTCTTTGGCCAGCTGGTTGAGTGCATCGGCAAACGGCTTCAGGACTGGCGTCAGAAACGCCACCTTGGCCGCATCCAGCTGCGCAATGACGCTCTTGAGCGATTCATTGAAAGTCCCGTTCAGCGCGTCGGCCGCGACCTGCGTAGCGCCAGCGCTTTGCGCCACAATGACGTTGAACTCCTGCAGTGCGCCGCCACCATCGGCCAGCAGCGCCAACAGGGCCTCACGCGGCTTGCGCCCGAGGGTTTCCAGCACGGCAGTTGCCGCCGTGCTGTCGGTGCTCAGGCGCTGCAGTACCGTAGAGAATTCAGCGCCGCTCAGGCCCAGATTGGCCAATGCCTCGCCGGCCTGCGTAGCAGGGTCTCGGAACTCGTCCAGAATGGTAGCCAAGCGCTTGGCTGCGTCGGTTGCCTCAAAGTTCCGCGTGGCCAGCTGCCCCATCAGCGCAACAGTCTGAGCAAAATTCAGATTGTTCTCTTGCGCCGCTGTCCCGAGTGTAGCCAGGCCCTTTGTCAGCGTGCCGACCGTGGTACCGGCAGCCGCAGCGGTTGCCGTCAGTGCATCCGCCACCGCCCCGACCGATCCCGTGGCACGCTCGCCGAAGGAATCCAGAATGCCACCCAGACCGGCCGCCGCTTCCGCCGTTCCGAGTGCCTGCGCCTTCGCAAATGCCAACACCTCGCCAAGGCTGTCGATCGCAGCGCGGGCGCTATAGCCATCTTCGGCCACGCCGAGCAACGCCCGAGCCGCCTGTTCACTTGTGGCGCCCACTGCCGTGGCCGCATCCCTCACCGCTTGCTGCAGCTCCACTTGCTCTTCAGCGGTCGCCTTGGTGCGGATGCTGACCCGCCTCATGGCTTCCTCATAATCAGCCACGCCCGACACCGCATCGCCGATCTTGGCCGCCGCCTCGCTCACCAGATTGATGCCCTTGGCGGCCAGCTCTGCAGCCTGGTTCAACTCGGTGAAGTTGCCCTTGAGCCCGCCCAGGCTGCTGGCAATGTTCTTGAACCCGGCCGTTACTTTGTCGATCAGCCGATATTCTTGTTCGATGATTTCCTTGGCCATCTCAGTTCACCTCGACCGCTGCGAGCTTGGCGCGCTCCAGCGCGATGGCCTCGATTTCTGCTTTGCACTCATCGGCGGTGGCCTGCCTTCCCTTCACGGCACTGTCCAGACGCGCGCATTCCACCTTGGCCTCACTCACCTTTTCCGACAATTCATCGACCCTATCGGATTTTCCAGAGTGCTTGCATGCAGCAAGGTCAGCTTCAAGCGAAGCAAGCCGGGACTTGGCTTGCAGCAGCTTCGACTGAGCCGCCGAGATCGCAACAAATTCGCCACGCTGGCGCTGCTGCGCAGCGGCCAAGGCAGCGTCTGATGTGTCAATCCCGACCGATCCCAGAAGCCGGTGCAATCGCTCATCCGCCTGCCCTGCAAGAATGGAGGCAGCCGCACCACGGGCCTGCCCGTGCAGGTTTTCAGCCTCAGGCAGCGCTGGCAGTATCTTGTCTGTCGCCTTCACGCCAGCGCGGTAGGTTTCAACGTCTTCCGGAACATGCCGGCTAATCGCCTGCCACAGACCGGGCATGCTCGGCTCTTCACCAATGACCTTGGCAAGAGTGCCGAACAAGTCGCGCAACTCAGCCTTGTTGCGCTCAAAAAATGCCCGCGCTTGCTCCGTGAATCGGTCATCCCAGAACTTCGCAGACAGCGACAAGCAATCTTGCTCTGCCTGAACCACGGCCAGGCGCGTGGCGGATAGCTCGTCGGTCAGTCGCTTGTGCAGTTCGGCCCAATAGCGCCGCTCACCCTGGTAACGGGCATAGTCGCCGCCGGCCTCGCTGGCTGCGGCAAGGTGCTGATCGATCGGCGCATCGATCGGCACAGGAACCTTTCGGTCTTCAGCCAGGCGCTTGCACTCATGTGCCCGGGTTCGCGCTTGCGTAATTTGATGCACCAGCTTCCCGAGCTTGGCGTCAGCGTCCTGCAGCCGTTTGCAGGCTGCGTTGATGGTTTCGCGGGTGATGGTCATACGTGATCCTCGGAGTTAAGCGCCGGCAGTGCTGGCGCGATTTCATCCACAAGGCCTAGGCGCAGCGCCTGCCGAGCGGATAGGAAGATTTCGCCCAGCGCCAGTCGGCGCACACGGGCATAGGGAATTCGTCTGGCACTGGCGAATGCACGCCAGTCCTGTTCATCGCTGCGCCGCTGCTCTCGCGCAAAGCGCCTGAAGTCGGAAGCGCGGCCCCAGAAGTGCTGCCCTGATTCGTGCAGCATCAAGGTCGCGCCCTCGCGCATGACAACGTGGTCAGCGATGGGCAGCAGGAACAGCGCCGCCGCTGAATGGCACATGTGATCGATTTCGATTCTGATGCGAGTGCGCGCACCCCATCCGCTGAACATGGCGCCGATGGTCGCCGCGCTTTCTACGTGGCCACCGGGTGAACTGATCCGCAGGTGAAGCTCACCGGCGTGGCGCAGATAGCTGTTGGCTGCGGCCAGACCGCGCTGCACCGACAACGGCGAAACCAAGTCGGGCCGGTCACGGGTGATCGGCCCATAGATCCAGAAGGTTCCGCGCTCGTATATCCGGTCAAGTCCGGAGTGCTTCGCCGGCTGATCGAGTAGCGGCAGAAATGCCCCAGGGTCACGGAGTAATGCCAGCCGGGCAGACGCGCTCTGAGCTTGGAGCTCGTACAGTGCAGACGCTGCGCACAGACTTTCATCGATGGCTTCCGGGCTATCGCTCTGGATCATCCAGCGCGCCCACGCATCGAAACTGATGAACAGCTTGTGCAGCTGCGGCGCCGCGTCCCATCGCGCCCTAAGCCTCAGCGGGTCAACTTGTTCAGCCTGTTCCATGTGCCCGATCGATTCAGCGCGGCAAGTCCGCTGAATCAGAATCGGTGAACAGCCTGGTCAATTTCCGGTGTTTGGCTTCCCGAGAATTTACGGGCACGCCCGGAAAATCAGCCGCGCCTACCGGGTCGGCAGGGAATCCATCCGCGCGGCTCGCCGTGCTGGTGCCCTTTTCTTGTCCCGGGCACACGGCACTGCCGGGACACTGCCGGGACAGCTATGCCATTGATTACAAAGGTTGTCCCGGCTGTCCCGGCTGTCCCGGGCAAAAACACAGAAGTTTGATAGTGATGTTAGGTGTACGGGTTGGACCCGGGAAGGGGAGACAGACAATAGGATGTGCGCGAGATCCTCATATAGACATATTGCCTAGGACAACGGGACCAAACACACCTCTTCGCTCGTCATCACATCTAACTTTGCCATTTCCAGCCGGGACAGCCGGGACAGCCGGGACAGCCTTTACCTACAAGCAAAACGCTGTCCCGGCAGTGTCCCGGCAATACCTTAGTTGCCGGGACAACCTAGATGCGCTCATGCGCACCACCGGAACCGGAACCAAAGCCAGAACCCAAAACATGCACGAAGACTGCGCTCTATCGACCCGCAAAGAGCACGGCCCCGGGAGGACCCATTCACGCATTGCCGACCATCGCCAACCAGCACGCGGCCCCGGCCTCAACGTCTGCGGCATTGGCCTGGTTCGCGCCGCCCGCCTTGGCTGAAGCCCATCCGAGAGCGAAGGCCAGACCGATCGTGTCCAGCGCATCTGGCCCGACCGTCCGCGCCTGCGGAGCGATGGCGGGCGCCTGCTCGGTTCCACCGCGCCGGCCACCGCGGCCCGGGTCCAAGGACTTGGACAGCGCCTCACGCGACGCATTCAGCAGGATCTTGCCGGAGTCCGACAGCACCAGCTTGCCGCTACGTTTCCACCGCGACACCAAGCCAGGGTCGCGCATGGTCAGCCGTGCAAACTCGGCGCCACTCACTTCGGTGTCATCATCGTTTGAATTCATATTCACCCTATTAAATCAATGACCTATCTACTGGTTGACCAAAGCACCACCCCACAAACTGACCGGAAACCGCGATCTATCGACCCGCAGTAGGGAAAGCCCAGGGAGGACCCAGAGCGTCGATCGACCACCGCTACCGGTTCGGTTCCGAATACGATCAAGCCCGTCTGATTGCTTCAGTTCCGCGCCGATGATTTCCTTGCCGCCCGCGCCGCGCCGCCCGTTATGTCGCCGCTCAGCGCGGCGCTATACAGCCGCTCCATCTGATCGATACTGAGTGGTGGCTCACCAAGCCCAGGCCAAAGCTTCGGCGCTAGTTCGCTCACCCGCCGCTGCAACGCCGTAGCCTTAAGCCGCCCTGAGCTCGCCGCCCTGACCCCATCGTCACTCTCGGCAATCGCGGCCAGCACAGCGGCCAAGCATTGCTCACGATGTGTTGGAGAAGCATCCACCGGCAGGCCTGACACCGGACGCGCCAACCGCGACAGCAGCGCCCTTGCCAGCCTCAGCGCTGCGTCTATGCCTGCGCAGGTTTGGCTCTGCACTGCCCATGCCCTGCGCACAGCCACATCACCAGCTGGTGCGCCTGCCTCTTCCATCATGGCGGCCTCACCCTTGATCCACGCGCACAGCTGCGCAGCCATCCCAAGCGCGCCGGCCTCATCATCGCGCCACTCGCCATAGGCGTAGGTCTGCCAACCCTGTGACCAGCGCAGCCGGTCGCCGCAGTGGTGGCTGATTCGGTGTGCGTTGGCCAGGTCCGTTTCAGGATCAACACTGTCCAACCCATCCAGCCAAGGCGCTGCAGATGTAGACCAGTCAGATGCTGAATGTTCATGCATCACAGCACCGCCTCGAACACGGATGAGTCAACCCGATAGCACCGTTGCATGGACTTGTCCGGGCAGCGCTCGCGACGAGTCAGGCAGGTATCAGACTCAGGCCGCAGCGCCCCAACCTGCAGCAATACGCGGGCCACCGCAGTCGGATCGAAACCAGCGCACACCTCGCGCCGGAAGCTCTCAGCAAAGATCAGGAACTCAGTTCCGGTGTCTGATTTCTTGCGCCAGCCCACGCGCATCAGAGTGCGCGGCGCCCGGTCATCTTCGCCCCGATCCCATCCGGCAAAGCGTGCTTCGCCGTGGAGTTCCAGAAAGTGCTGAACCTGCCTAAGCATGGCCAGCGGCTCACTCGCGCCAGCGGTGCCGCGGGCACTCAGCCAATCCTTGAAACATCGCGCCAGGCATGACCGTGCTTCACCCTTGGGCCATCCGGTCACACCCCAATGGCTGGCCAGCTCACCAGCCGCGGCAATCAGTCCGAACCGTGCAGCCACTCGCCGAACCTGCCCCGATGCACCCTGCCCCACTTGCTCGTCGGTGAAGCGCTCCACCGCACTGGCGATGAACTTTCGAGCATCATCCTGGTGGAGCACTACCGCCTCCAGAAATGCCAGCAGCGCAACACCGTACACCTCGCTGGAAGCTCGCCGCAGATGGTCAGCGAACACACCGGCCGTCATGCCTTCCGGTAACACCTCGAACAGCCCAAGCCCTTTGCCCGGATCCGCTGGCATGTCTATGGTTCGGACTTCCATGCCGGCACGATGCCGGCCACCGGCCTCCGCGATCAGATCCGCGAGCCCAATCTCGCCGCAGCTCAGGAACAACAACAGCCAGGTAGAAATACGCCTAGGCGAACCATCACGATTAGCCCGGGCCTTACCTTGGCCATTGCTCAGCAAATAAGCCACAGATGACGCATGCACAGCGGCTAAGGTTCCTATCTCGTCCAGTGGTAACAGCAAGTCACTGTGCATCGCGGCCACGGCTTCTAGTGCGTTGTCAGTTTGCCGCCACTCGCGCCGGTATCCAGCCGGGCCACAAACCGACGCGGCCACGCCAAGCGCCGTGCTCTTGCCTGCACTTGATGCGCCCTTTAGGTGCACGCCGCCGCCCTCACTGCCGACCAGCCCCAGACAAGTAGCGCCGAAGGCCATCGATATGGCCAACACCAACCGGCTGTTGCCTGCGCACGGGATAGAAACCCTTCGCTGCCACTCTGCCAAGGTTCCTGCTGCACCCAGCTTGGCGCCATCCGGTGTCGCCGATTGCAGTATCAGCGGCTCAACCAGCGATCCGCCGATGGTCCGATCCGGAAGGACAAAGGCGCCACCGTGCCAGCCAGTGCGCGCCACGCATCGCGCAAAGGCTTCCGGATCCGCGCTTGAAATGTACTCACCCAGGCGCCTGCGCCGGTTCGCATCGGATGTGATCTCAAGCCCTTGAGACAAAAGATGCTCGCGCATCTCGTCGCCATTGCGCGCCAGCATGGTCATGGGCATGGCCCATCGATGCTCGGTCCCGTCGCGATCCTTGAACACCAGCAACCGGCCCCACTCGCCGCCGTTGGCATCGCGGGTCAGTGCCTCCACTGTCATGGGTGAACAGATCCATTGCGGCTCACCTTCTACGGGCTCGCCGGTCGCCTTGTCGTTGCCCACCGGAACAAAGTAGACACCGGCTCGCCGGCCCTTCGTGTCTTCTGGTGTCACCAAGAAAAAGCGCGACCGCGCAGGCCCGCGTGCTTTCTCAGCCACCGCCTTGAGCGACACCACCCGCGCCTGCTCTGACCATGTGCCAGGCGCATCGAACACCCGCGCCAGTGCTTCCGGATCCATACCTTCGGCCTTGGCGTCTGCCGCGTCCCACCCAGCCGGAAGCGGCGAACCTCGATGCGCTGCGAGCACATCCAGTTTCAGCACCGACACCGAACGGGCGCCGGCCGCATAAGCCAGGCGCACAACGTCAGCAGCGTAACCAGCGCCGGCCTCATCAGCATCTGGCCAGACGTAGACCTTGCGGCCCCGCACTGGTCCAAAGTCTGCCTTGTCGGCCGATTGCGAGCCGTTGGGACTGGCGACAGGAACAAACCCCGGCAGCAGCTCGCCAGCTGCATCAGCCGCCTTCTCACCCTCGCACACCAGTACATCAGCGCCGCCACGTTCTGCCAATCGATCCAGACCGTACAGCGGTCGCGGTGTCGGCAGCGCCTTCCATTTCCACGCCAGCGCGCCGCCGATCGTCCAGAGCGACAGCGGCAGGACCAGCTTTCCAGTGGCACGATCGAACCGAAGGATACGCACCAGTTCAAGGCCGCTTGCATCGCGATAGATCCAGACCTTTGACGGCTTGCCATGCTTCGGGTGTCGCGTTGGTACAGCTGGCGCGTCTGCAGGAACAGGCGAAACGGGCACGCCTTCTGCCGCGTCCGGCTTGGTCGGCTTCTGATGTGTCGCCGGCATGGATGCCGGCGCCTCATCCGTGGCCATGCCAAGGAACTTGGCCAGGCGTCGGGCTGCTTCTACTTGGCTGCAGCCGTCCACGTAGGCGACCAGCGAAACTAGATCGCCACCCTTGGACCCACTTGCAAAGTCACCCCACGCCCCCGTGTGCATGTTGGCACTGAATGAACCGGGAGATTTGTCCGACCTGGTTGGATTGCGTGCGACCCACTCCGCACCCTTCTGCTTTCCACCCGGCAGCCAATTTGCCAGAACTGTCGCGGCAACAGTCAAGGCCATGACTCCAACAGCCTTGATGTCTACGTGCTTCTGTCTGCCCTTTGGCTTCGGCTTTGGCTTACCAGCGCCTGCAGATGGTTCCGGGTCAGCCGCCACGATGCGAACCCCCAGCCTTGGCTAGGAGCCTGTTGCCGGCCGCCGCAATCTCGCCGGCCATAGGTTCCAGCCGTCCTTGCCTCAATAGCTCGGCCGCGCCAATCACCTGCAGCCTAGTCAGGTTCGCTGCCCGCTCTGGCTGGCGTAGTGCGGAAGACATAGCCACTTTGCCAAGGCCAGCCATGCGCCCCGCTGCAGCTTGTGTGCCGTTGCGCCTTAGCAGTTCCTCAGCGCTAGCCCGCACATCTCGCCAGTGGGGACTATGGCGCATACGGCCAGCCGTAATCTCTGCCCGAACAAAGGCCATGATTACCGATGCCCGACCCTGCCGGCCTGGTGGCCGCGCCGCTGCCGATTCGGTCCGGTCCTGCTTAGGCTCGTCCAATGCGGCCGCCAGCACCATGAACGCATCTGCCACCGTACGCAGTGCGCTACTGATTGCGTTGATGGGATCAGTCATGCCGCGCCTCTGACTTCTATCTGATTCTGGAACGGCGCCCACGAATCAGACGCAACCCTGCGGAATTCGATCTTCTCGAATTGCGACACCAAGACTGCACGGCCGCCCCACCAATCAGTCGGCACAGCCCCCTGAATCTCGCCTTTCATGGCCATGGCTGCGACCTCCCGGTGCTTGATCCTTCCCAAACCCGCTACCGCCGGCCACCGCATGAAGCCCATGGCTCGCGCTGCTGTTTCGGACAGTCCGAGACGAGCCAAACCACCCGCCATGAGCGCCAGCTCAGCCACCGTCAAGACCCGAATAGCTCCGTCCTCGACGATGCACTTTCGCGCCGTAGGCTCGAAGTCTTCGTTGGCAGATAGCCAGGCCAATGCACGCTCGCCAGGAAGCGCCGAAGACCGCGCAACACGAACCACACCAGACTCCAGTATTTGCGCCAGCCGATCGCCGGTTGTGTAGTGCCAAAGCATCTTGCTCATGATTTGGACCCCACGCCGGCACGAGCGGCGCAGATGGCGGCCAAGTGCACATCGCCGCACTTGAAGACAAGATCATCCGCGGTGCGCTTGCCGAGCGATGCCAACACCAAGACCGTCGCGCGGTTGTTCTGGATCTGTGCCGCTTCGATGGCATAGAACAGGCCCGCCAGCTCCTCGAAGCGCTGCATGCTTTCCATCGCATGTTTAGCGCAATCGCCGGCCTGCTGTGCCGGTGCCGGCTGGCCTTCTGGCGTTTGCGTGGCCGCCGCCTTGATCGCCCCTTCGAGATCGCACGAGACAAGAGAAGCCTTGCCAATCCACTTTTCTGCCAGTGCAGTCCCTACATGGCACAAGCCTTCTGTCAGATCGTCCAGGCACACCGAGTCGGCGCTGATTGTGCGCAAGAGCGTCTGCAAGTTGACGAGCGCGCCGTGCATTTCGTGGATGGTCTGCACGGTTGTGTCCAGCAACGGGGAAGGAATCGACACCGCGTTAGCGCTCATGACTGATCGCCTCCTTTGCCTTCCGGGCAATTTCCCGACCGACTTTCGATCCACTTGAAGAAGCGATCTGCATCGATGAACACACGCCGGTCCAGGCGAACAACCGCCCCGGCCTTGTCCATTCCGTTGTGTGCTGCATTGAAGATCAACCAGCGAAGGCTGGCTGGCGTAAAGGCTGGGTTCTCGGTGCAGAACTGACCGACCCGCCGCAAATTCCTACACATGGAAACTTTCCTCAATCTTCCGACTTATTGCCGGCGATTGAGACGATATGGCGCGGATAGCTCAGAACTTCCGCACGGTTTAGACGCTAAACCGCGCGCGATTTAACCTTGGAGGAGAGGCCCCGTGGTTTCATCGCTGGCTGGCGCGTGGACTGCATTCCCATCCACGCCTGTTGGCGCAATACCAACACCACTTCATCGGATATGAGCGCCAATGCACGCGGCCTAAGAGACTTCTGTACTCGCGATACCGGCACACCGAGCGCTGCCGCAATCGAACTATCCGCCGCCCTTTTCCCTTTTGTTCGCGCAGCCAGCACGTAGTCGGCAACAGCTAAGAGCCGATCATCTACCCATGACTGCATGTCGCAATCTGTAGCACCATGATCCCGGGTCGGAATGTCAGTCATACCTGCCGGCCGACTGTTGGCCCGGTAGATCATCGCCATGCGCCGCGCTTCCTTTAGCCAAGCATCGAATGCCTGGTGCAGGACGTCATCTGGTGCTGTCAGATTGAGCAAGAGAAACCGATGGGGGACCGGCTGAGCGCCGGGACTGAAGATCGCAGGAAGTGAATGCAGCGCGGTCTCACGGACGCTAGGTTCATCCAGTCTTTCGACTATTGCCCCATGACGTTCCCGGGCCTTGGCTTCAAATTCAGCCCTTGATGCGCCAACGCGCGGCCCGGGGTCGCACACTCGACCATCATAGTTAGGACTGAGAATCTTGGCCCATTGGAGAACATGTTTGACCTTGGCATCCGCAAGGATTTCCGGCTCTTGCCCCCAGGAAATGCGGGCCTCTCCAACAGACAATTCTGGCCATGGATTCTCACTAACTGATGTTTGAAACCTGTTCGCCGTTTGCGTATCACCCAGCTCCAATGCTCTAAGCCAAGCAGCCCGAGGCTCAACCGCGCGCGCCCATTCTTGCAGTGTTCTTTTCTTCCCGTAATCGAAGCGCTTGAGTCTGGCCAGCTCGTCACGCGGGTACTGCTTGCCCTTGGGTCCGAACTGAACCCATGGCGCCAGTGCCCGCAATTCGTCAGCGTCGCGAATTTCTTTTGAAGGACGTTTCATAGCTTGGCCGCCAGCTTGTCGAAGATTGACCGCGCCATGTCCGGGGACTGGTGCGCATAGCGCTGCGCCATTGCCAGGGTCTTGTGCCCAAGTGCCGCCGCAATCTCGATTGTGTTCGCGCCAGCGGCCAGCAAGTAAGTCGCCGTTGAGTGTCGAAGGTCATGAAACCGAAGCCCGCCATCCAACTTGGCGGCATCCCGCACGCGCCGCCATGGTGCGCTGTTGAGCATCGCCGGCACACCATGCCGTGGAGACTTGAATACATGTGTGCTGGCATCTGTGCCTTGCGGGTCTCTGTCCTGTTGCGTCTTGAGCATGTCAACCGCAGCCGGAATCAGAGGAACCCATCGGCCTTGCCCGTTCTTGGTCGTATCGAACCGCACGGCTTTGCGGTCGAAGTCGATATCTGCCCAGGTCAACCGCCGCAAGTTGTCAACCCGCGCACCCGTGGCCAGCGCCAGCACGATTGCCGCGTGCATGTTCGGGTCCACGTCGGCCTTGGCCGCTGCAATGAGCCGTGCCCGCTCGTCATCACTCAGGAACCGAACCACGCCGGCCGACTCTGCGCCGCGCTCGATCCGCCGAACCGGATTATCTGGCAACCATCGAAGGGTCCTGACCGCGAACTCACATGCAACCGACAGCGCGGCCAGGTATCTGTTCACAGTCGCCGGTACCACGCCGGCACCGGAGCGGGTCTTGTTCTTGCGCAGTGTCGCGATGGCCTCGCCGATCACATCTGGCTTTAGCTTGTCCAAGCCAGTCTGGCCGATTGCTTCTTTCCACCAGATCAGCTTGGTCTCTAGCTTGCCGTTGTCACGGGCATGGCGCTTGTTCGGCAGATGGTCGCGGATGGTTGTATCAATCAGGTCGGCAACCGTTCGGCGCCGATCTGTTGTAGTCGGCACATAGACACCGCGCCCGAGATCCGTTTCAACCGAGGCTGCCCACGCCTTCGCGTCGGTCAGTCTGGTGAAGGTCTTAGAACGGGCCTTCTCGCCAAGCAATCGCACCTTGACCTGGTACCGTGTCCCTTGGCTTGTCTCACGCTTGACGATGGTTGCCATGTGCTGTCCCGCGTTGCCGTAATTGTCCCGGCATTGTCCCACGAGAGATAGCGTTTGTGGCTAAGTGCTTGATAAATGGTGGCCGGGGACGGAATCGAACCGCCGACACGGGGATTTTCAATCCCCTGCTCTACCAACTGAGCTACCCGGCCAAGCGCCTCACGAGCGATTGGAGTCTGAGAGCAGACCCGCTGCGTGGGAGCCGCGTATTAAGCCTTTCCACAGGCGCTTCGTCAAGTGGCAGCCTCTTCCAATGACACATGAGCCTGGAAGAGGTCCGGTGATTCCAATGACCAGTGAGCCCGGGCGGTGTGCGATTGCCTGCATCCATGAACGATGCTTCATTTGCTGCTTGCACTCTGGACAGGGGTTTGGAGCGATCATGGAGGTATCGCGGCACTTCGGAGCAAGCACATGAACGGGTTCGTCAGGAGTTTGGGCGTGGCGCTGGTGTTGGCGCTCGGGGCCTGCGTCAGCAGTCGTGAGTTTCGTGAGCGCCAGGATGCGAATCTGGCGCAGTTCGAGGCGCACGCGGGCCAACCGGTCGAGCAGATCCGCACTTTCATGGGTATCGATCGCTGGCAGGCGCTGGCGCCCGACAAGGTGGTGATCTGGACCAGCGTCAACCGCGCCTGGCTGCTGACGTTGCGGGCGCCGTGTTCGGGGCTGGAGTTTCAGCAGAGCATCGGCATCAGTTCGACCAACAACATCATCGATCGGCGCTTCGACAAGATCTATTTCGAGAATCAGGTGTGCTTCTTCAGCCAGATCCAGCCGGTGGACTACAAGGCACTGAAGCAGGAACGTCGGGCTGCGCACGCCGACGCCCCATAGCCTGCCTGAACATCGGCCCGCACTGGGATTTTCAGGCCTCGGGTGCCACAAAGCCCGGCGGTTGTATCGAGCCTTCGCCGAAGAAGTACGTCTCCATCTCCTCGCGCAGGAAGCTGCGGGCCTTGGGATCGACCGGCGACAGCCGGTTTTCGTTGATCAGCATGGTCTGGTGGGCCAGCCATTCGCCCCAGGCGCGCTGCGAAACCTGATCGTAGATGCGCTGACCGAGTTCTCCGGGATAAGGAATGCGGGCCAGTCCTTCCTGGTCGGCGCCGTAGCGTACGCAATGGATCAATCGGGACACGGTGGATACCTCATGAATGGGAAAGGGGATGAGCACTGGCCGCAGCCTGACTCTCGATCAGGCGTCGCACCGGCTGCGGCAGTCCCAGGGCCAATGCCTCTGGCGCGCTGATCCAGCGCGTCTCACTATCGGTGAGGGCAAGGCTCTCGACTTCAACGGCCATAACCTGGATGTCCAGCGAATAGTGAGTGAACTCGTGCCTGAGGGAGGTCAAAACGCTGCTGCTGAGGGGTCGCAAGCCATCGGCGCGGAGGATTTCCACCGCGCCGTCTTGCGTATCGGCTTCCGGCAAGGACCATAGCCCGGCCCAGATGCCGGTCGGTGGTCGCCGTTTCAGCAGCAAGCGCTGCTGGCTGTCCTGCACCCATAGCTGCACGCAACGGCGCAGCGGGCGTTCGCGCCGGACCCGCGCCTGAGGGAATTGGGCTACAGCGCCGGCCAGATGGGCGCCGCAGTCATCCTGCAGCGGACACAACAGGCATGTCGGACGTGTGCGACTGCAGACGGAAGCGCCCAGATCCATCAGCGCCTGCGTGTAGTCCGCCAGTCGCTCGTCGGGGAGCAGCGATTCCGAGAGTTGCCAGAGGGTGGCCTGAGTGGCGCTGCTGGCCGGATCACCGGCAACCCTCCGATAACGCGACAACACCCGCCGCACATTGCCGTCGAGGATGGCGTGGCGGGCGCCGTGGGCCTGGGCCAGTATGGCACCGGCGGTGGATCGACCAATCCCCGGCAGCGCCAGCAGTTGATCAAAATCGACGGGGAGTTCGCCCTGAAACTTGAGCGCACAGATCTGCGCCGCTCGATGCAGATTGCGCGCCCGCGAGTAGTAGCCCAGGCCAGACCACTGCGCCAGCACTTCGTCCAGACTGGCAGCCGCCAGCGTCGGCAGGTCTGGAAAGCGCGCCAGAAAGGCCTGAAAGTAAGGAATGACGGTCTGCACCTGGGTCTGCTGCAGCATCACTTCCGACAGCCACACGCGATAAGGCGTGCGCGGATGCTGCCAGGGCAGATCATGGCGCCCATGCTGATCGAACCAGGCCAGCAGGCGGGTGGCGAAATCGGTTTCAGTGCTTTCCCGGACGTGCTCCTGGGCGCTCCCGTCATCAGTGAGTTTGATTGCCTGCATGCATTTGGTTTCAGTGAGGGTGAGTGGAGCGGAGGCATGGACCGGCAAGGCTCCGGCGAGCCTCAGCGCTCCGACTTCGCCTCCCGGGTGCGCCTTCGGCTTACCCGGGCTACTTCTGATCAAACCCTGCCCAGCTCCGGCGGCAACAGCGCGTCGACAAATTCCTCGGCGACGAACTCACGCAGATCCTCGCGCTTCTCGCCGACGCCGATGAAGCGCAGCGGCAGACCAAGTTCGCGACACAATGCGAAGACCATGCCACCCTTGGCGGTGCCATCGAGCTTGGTGACGACCACGCCGGTCACGCCCACCGCCTGGTTGAACTGCTTGGCCTGATTCAGCGCGTTCTGGCCGGTGCCGCCGTCGATGACCAGCAAGGTCTCGTGCGGCGCGCCGGGGTCGATCTTGCCGAGCACGCGCTTGACCTTGGCCAGTTCCTGCATCAGATGACCCTGGGTGTGCAGTCGACCGGCGGTATCGGCAATCAGCACATCGATGTTGCGGGATTTGGCGGCCTGCAGTGCATCAAAGATCACCGACGCGGAATCGGCCCCGCTGCCCTGGGCCACGACCGGCACCTGGTTGCGCTCGCCCCAGGTCTTGAGCTGTTCGACCGCAGCCGCCCTGAAGGTATCGCCGGCGGCCAGCATGACGCTGTGCCCGGCGAGCTTGTAGCGCATGGCCAGCTTGCCGATGGTGGTGGTCTTGCCGGCACCATTGACGCCGACCGTGAGTATCACGAAGGGCCGCGGCGTCGCCGGTATCTGCAGGGGTAGCGCGTAGTTGGCAATCAATCCGTGCAACGACTTGCGCAGAGCGGCCAACAGTTCATGAGCATCGGCGAATTCGCGCTTGCGCATCCGCACCCGCAGACCTTCGACCAGTTCGGTGCTGGCGACGACACCGATATCGGCCTGGATCAGCGCGGTTTCCAGATCTTCAAGCAGGTCTTCATCCAGCTTGGGATTGCGCTTGAACAGCGTACCCACGCTGCCGGTGAGCGCCCGTGCCGATGCCGCCAGCCGCTCGCTGAGCCTGGGCGGTGGCGCGGGCCTGGGTTCGGCCGCGATTGCATCGATGGCGCTGCTGAAGGCCAGCGCCGGATCGAAGAACTCCGGCTCCGGCTCGGGTTCGGGTTCTGGCTCCGGCTGCAGGTCGGTAGCCGGATCAACGGGCCGCTCGGGGCTGGCCTCGACCACGAGCTCCGCGCCCGCCTCGCTCACCACAGTCGCAACCTCGGGCACCGCGATATCCGCAGCCACCGCTTCACTGGCGGGCGTGAGCGACTCATCGGGTGGCGTTGCCAGTTCCGGCGGCCGACCCCGAACCTCAGTCTTGTCCTTGCGTAACCACTTGAACATGCGCGGCTGGATTGTTGTTTGCTGTAAAGCCCGCGATTCTAGCGGTCCTGCACCGCTGCCGTATCCTGATCTTCGTGAACAGACCACGCCATTCAGCTGCACCTGCCCGATCCCAGGGAGAAGTCCGCATCATCGGCGGAACGCTCAAGCGCTCCAAGCTTCCGGTTCCGGACCGACCGGGCCTGCGGCCGACGCCGGATCGGGTACGCGAAACCCTGTTCAACTGGCTGGGCCCGGATGTACAGGGCGCAAGAGCATTGGACCTGTGCGCAGGAACCGGCGTGCTGGGACTGGAAGCGCTGTCGCGCGGCGCCGATTTCGTCCATTTCAATGAAACCGACTACACGCTGGCGGCCCAGATCACGGCGGCGCTGGAACGCTTCCACCTCACCGAGCGCGCGCGGGTCACGCATGAAGACGCCCGGCAGCTGCTGGCCGGCCAGGCCGCAGAGGGCTTCGATCTGGTTTTCATGGATCCGCCCTACCAGGCCTCGCTATGGCCTGATCTGCTGGCCAGATTGCCGATCTGGCTGAAGCCGAAGGCCCTGGTCTACGTTGAGCACCCGATCGACGTGGAACTGAAGCTGGGTGAAGCATGGCGGGTGTACAAGCAGGCGCGCGCCGGGCGAATCAACTACTGTCTATTGGAGCGAAGCCTGCCCTCAGCTAGCCTGTGAGTCCGGAAAGCAGTGGAGTACACAGCGTGAAAGACCCGACAGCGGCGCGCCCGTGTTCGCGTATTGCCGTGTACCCCGGCACTTTCGATCCAATGACCAACGGCCATGTCGATCTGGTGGTGCGTGCCGCGCCGCTGTTCGAGCGACTGGTGGTCGGGATCGCCCACAACCCGATCAAGGGGCCCAGTTTCGGGCTCGATGAGCGTATCGAGCTGGCCAGAGAGTCTCTGGCTGGCATTGCCAATGTCGAAGTGCGCGGATTCAATTCGCTGCTGGCCCATTTTGTGCGCGATATCGGTGCTTCGGTGATCCTGCGCGGACTGCGGGCAGTGTCCGACTTCGAATATGAATTCCAGTTGGCCAGCATGAACCGGCACCTGATTCCCGAGGCCGAGACCATGTTCCTCACGCCGGCCGAGGAGTTCAGCTTCATTTCGTCCTCGCTGGTACGAGAGGTGGCCCGCCTCGGTGGCGACGTCTCCGGATTCGTGCCGCCGGCGGTGCAGAAGCGGCTGGTGTCACTGTGGAAGCGCTGAGTGTCTGAGGACAGCCAGGATCAGGTTCACAGTTTGACCAGACGCAAGATTCGGCACGCTAGCGGAGTCAAACTGGAATGCACAGAATTGGTGCTGTCAAGGCAGTCTGAACCATTCTTAATGTTGCGGGTGCTGGTAACATGCTTTCACTCGGGATGACCTATCGAAGGAGCTTCACCATGTTCCGCCGTTTACTTGCGATCGCAGCCCTGACGGGCGTGTTGTTCACGTTGACCGCCTGTGAGGAGCCGCCGCCGCCGCCAGATCCGGCAAAGGTCGTGCCGACGGTTCCCACCGACTCGGCTGCCTGGAAGAAGTACGTGGCGGCCATCTCCAAGACCTATGTGCCAGCTGACCAGAGCTCGCGCATCTTCGCCACCTTTGTCGAGTACGGCCAGGACGAAGAAAAGACTGCACGCACCATCGAGAACATCAAGAACTTCATCGGCCGCGGCATTGCCGAGGGGACAACCTTGTTGTTTGCCTCGCCGGACTCCCCGCTGATGGCCAGTATCGTTGAGCAGGCTTTCGCCGAACCGCGAGCCGATCTGCTGAAGAGTATCCGCGTCATCTTCATCGGCCAGAAAGCCGAAGAAGAACGTGTGCGCACGGCCGTCACGGCCTGGGGTGCAAGCTTCATTTTTCACGAGGCGAAGTAGCGCAGGACATAAATCCAAACGCTGACTCTGGCGCCTACCCGCCGCTCGCGGGCAGGCGTCGACTTCAGGGCAGCGACAAAGACGGTTGGCAATGCCAGCCGGATCGGCTGCGGAAGCAAGCAGCAGCGCCTGATCTGCGAGGTGGAGAGTCGACAATGGGCTCCGACGGACCGCCAGGTTGAAGCGCTCGCGCCTGAAGTTGGAACACTGGAACTGGCATGGCCCTGCTGATCACCGATCAATGCATCAACTGCGACGTCTGTGAGCCCGTGTGCCCCAACCGGGCGATCTATCAGGGCCGGCAGGTCTACGAGATTGATCCCAGTCGCTGCACCGAATGCGTGGGCCATCACGACGAGGCCCAGTGTGTGGTCGTCTGTCCGGTCGAGTGCATCTTTGTCGATCCCGCTGTACCGGAAACCCGAGAGCAGCTGCTGGCGAAGGCCGAGCAGCTGAAGAACGAGGAAACCGCATGAAGTCCAGGCATCAAACCATCCGCCGCTGGCCGCGGATCGCGCTGTGGCTGGCGCTGCTTCTGCTGCCGACGCTGGCGCTGGCCGAGGTCAAACCACACGCAGCCGGCATCGCCAGCGCGAACAAGCAGGCCACCGAAGCCGGTTTCGAGATTCTGGCGCAGGGTGGTAACGCTTTCGACGCTGCCGTGGCGGTGTCGGCCGCCCTGGCCGTGGTGGAACCAGAAAGCTCGGGGCTGGGCGGCGGCGGTTTCTTTCTGCTGCACCGCGCCAGCGATGGCAAGGCCGTGTTTGTCGATGCGCGTGAGAAGGCGCCGTTGGCAGCCAGCCGCGACATGTATCTGGATGCCGACGGCAACGCCCAGCGCGCGCTCAGCGTCAATGGCGCCCTGGCGGCCGGCATTCCCGGGCTACCCGCCGGCCTAGTGCTGGTGGCAGAGCGCTATGGCAAATTGCCGTTGAAACAATCGCTGGCACCCGCCATCCGTCTGGCGCGCAAGGGCTATATCTGGAGCGCCAAGAACGCGGCCATGATCGGGTTCCGAACCGAACAGCTGGCCAAGTCCGAGGGCGCAGCCGCGCTGTTTCTGCGCAAGGGAAAGCCGCCTGCCAAGGGCGATCGGATATTCAATCCGGATATCGCGAAGGTACTGGAGCGGATCGCAGGCGAAGGCCATCGCGGCTTTTACGACGGCAAGACAGCCAGGACACTGGTTGAGGGCGTCAAGGCGGCCGGCGGCATCTGGTCGCTGGACGATCTGGCTCAATACCAGGCCGTCGAACGCGAGCCCCTGCGTTTTCAGTTCCAGGGTGAGGAAATCCTGACTTCGCCACCGCCCTCTTCCGGCGGCGTGGCTCTGGTCGGCCTGTTCCAGATACTCAGCGGCTATCCGCTGGCTGAATTCGACCGGGTGCAGCGCCTGCATGTCGAGATCGAGGCCATGCGCCGGGTCTACCGCGACCGCGCCATCTACCTCGGCGATCCGGATTTTGTGCAGATGCCGATGCAGATGCTGCTCAGCCCCTATTACGCCGCAGGCCTGCGCGCATCCATCCACACCCGCAAGGCCACGCCCAGCGACGCCTTGCCCGGCATCAGCGCTGGCCCTGAAGGCAGCGACACCTCGCATTTCTCGATCATCGACAGCGAAGGCAACATCGCCGCCGTCACCCAGAGCGTGAACCTGCCTTTTGGCGCCGCATTCGTCGTCCCCGGCACCGGCTTCGTACTCAACAACGAGATGGACGATTTCTCGGTCAAGCCTGGCGTGCCGAACGCCTTCGGTCTGATTGGTGACGATGCCAACGCCATCGAGCCTGGCAAACGGCCCCTGTCGTCGATGACACCGACGATCCTGCTGGGCAAGGATCGAGTTGCCGCCATCGGCTCTCCGGGCGGCAGTCGCATCATCACCATGGTTTTCCTCGGCTTGAGCAAGGTGCTGGCGGGCAGCAGTGCCGCCGAGGCCGTGTCGGCCCCGCGCATCCATCACCAGTACCAGCCCGACTCGGTATCCGTGGAGCCCGGCGCTCTCAGCGAGGCCGAAATCAGCGCCTTGACCGAGCGCGGCTACACGGTCGCGCCCGCCGAGCGCCCCTGGGGAAATATGCAGGTGGTCATCTGGAACAAGCAGGACCGCAGCGTGGACGCGGCTTCCGATCCCCGCTGGGAAGGCGTGGGCGGCGGCGAGTCGCGCGATCGTGAGATGATCTTCCGATGAAAGCCTGGTCGATCGAAGGCAACACCCAGCGCCTGGACGGCGGCGCCATGTTCGGCAATGTGCCGCGCGCCATGTGGGAGCGCTGGATCCAGCCCGACGACGAACACCGCATCCCCCTGTCCTGCCGCGCCCTGCTGGTGCAGCTGGATGACGGCAGACGAGTGCTGTTCGAAACCGGCATCGGCGCATTCTTTGAACCCAAGCTGCGGCAGCGCTTCGGCGTGCTCGAAGACCGCCACGTGCTGCTCGATTCGCTCGCCGCTCTGGGACTGAGCGATGCCGATATCGACGTGGTGGTACTCAGCCACCTGCACTTTGACCACGCCGGCGGCTTGCTGGCCGCCTGGGAAGAAGGTCAGCCGCCGCGACTGCTGTTTCCCAAGGCGCAGTACATCGTCGGCAGCGATCACTGGCAGCGCTCCCAGGAACCGCACGCCCGCGACCGCGCCTCCTTCATCCCCGAGTTGAATGCTCTGCTGGCCAACAGCGGCAGGCTGGAACTGGTGGAGCTGGGTCCGGCCAATGCCATCGGCAATCCGGGCGCCCTGCCCGCCCACTGCAAGGCGCTGGGCAGGGAGGTCGGCTTCTACGAATCCCACGGCCACACGCCGGGATTGATGCTGAGCGAGATCGGTGGCGACGGCGGCATCGTGTTCTGTGCCGACCTGATTCCCGGCAAGGCCTGGGTCCATCTGCCCGTGACCATGGGCTACGATCGTTATCCGGAACTGTTGATCGACGAAAAGCGCCACTTCCTGGCCGACAAGCTGCGCCGCGATGTGCGCCTGTACTTCACCCACGACCCGCAAGTGGCCTGGGCCGGACTGCAGCGCGACGACAAGGGCAAATACAGCACCCGCGACGAGCACGGCACGCTGAGCGCGCAAGCCCTGCCCTTCGCTTAGCCAGGCGGTCCCACGCCACCTGTGGGAGCGGCTTCAGCCGCGACAGCTTCCACCGCCCCGGCAAGCTCCCACCTGCAGCATCCGATCGGCGACAATAGCGCCCTGTCCCATCAGCCCCTGAGCCTAGTCATGACCCTGATCCGACCCGTCCTCACTGCTCTCGCCATCCTCGCCCTGAACCCGGTCTTCGCCGCCACCACGCCGGAGCCCTCATCCGTGCTAGACGGTCATCCGGTCTATGGCGCAGCCATGCCGGCCGGCGCTGCCACCGCGATTGCTACCGCCCTGTCCGAGAGCGAGAGCTATGCCGGCAAGCCGCAGAAATTCAGCGGGCGCGTCACCAAGGTCTGCCAGGCCAAGGGCTGCTGGATGGTGCTGGCCGAGGGCGAAAACCACGCCCGGGTGATGTTCGGAAAGGACGATTTCTTCATTCCCACCGACACCACTGGCAACGCCGTGGTTTACGGCACCCTGAGCATCAAGACCATGAGTGAGAAGATGGCCAGGCACCTGGCCGAGGACGCCGGTCAGAATCCTGACAAGATCGAAGGCGACACCCAGGAATTCCAGATCACCGCCACCTCGGTGATGCTGTATCCGGAGAGCTGAGAGTAGCGCCATCCGGATTCTGTCTGGGGAGGCTGATCGCGGGCAATGCCGGCCCTAACCCAACATGCCGCAAGTCTTTGATTTAAATGTAGGTGACGTAGGCCGCGAAGCGGCCTACGTCACTGATGCAGCTGTCACGTAGACCCTTCGGGTCAACGTGACCTACCTCCGAGGATTGATGCGCGAATCAGCGCAATGGCCCGAGCGACCACTCCCTCACAGATTGCCCGGAACCTCCTCCAAATCAGCTAGCGCTCGATCCAGGCGGCGATGAGATTTGCAGCACTCATCGCCGCATCGACGCTAGCCAGCAATCGCCAGCTGCGCTGAGTCGATCAGTTGCCCGGACACTTCTCATACAGCGGCGAGGTCAGGCTGCGCACCGGGATCGTGCCGTTGCCATAGACCGAGCTATAGCTGAAGTTGCCTGCATCGCAATCGTGAAAACGCAGCGTCAGCACGCCCCACTGCGGGTTGCTGGTCACCTGCGAAGCCATGTAGGCGCTGCCGAACTGACCGCCAGTGCTGATCTGCATGGGCACCTGCACGGAACTGGCGCCCCAGGCAAAGGGCGCGGAGCCGATCGTCCAGAACTGCCGACCTTCGAAGAAGTCATACCAGGACACCACCACGATCGGGGAATCACTGTTGGTAGCACCGGTGGCCTTGGTGATCTCGATCAGGAAGCCCTTGCCGGTGTTGGCAGGGTCGAACCAGGTGCCGGTGTGCAAGGGCAGAATCGGGAATTCGCCCGGCGCCACGCGCGCCGCCTTGCGGATCAACGGCATTCGGATCGGTTGTTCGCTGCCGGTAAAGACTGCCGTGGCATTCAGTTCTTCCAGGGTCTTGTAGCCGTAGGCCACCCGCCCGAAAACCGTGAAGTCCGCATTCAGCGAGGCATTGGTGTTGGTATTGATGAAGAAGTCCGATGTCGCACTGTTGATGTTGGTGAGGCCATTGGTCGACGTCAGCGCCATCGAAACGGTACCCGGCGTATGCGTCAAGCCGTTTCCACGCTCGCTGGCGATCGCTGCGCGCTTGACGATGGCCGCTCCACTTTCCTTGAAACCGCCGCCCTGGACGACGAAGTTCGGCACGATTCGCTGGATCAGTGAGCGGTTGTAGGAGCCATCATCCACATAGGACAGGAAATTCGCCGTTGTGATCGGTGCCCGGACGCTGTCCAGCTCCAGCAGCAAAGGACCACGATCAGTATCCAGAAGCACTCGCGGGTTCTGTGCCGCAACCGCCGAACCCAGCGCCAGCAGCGCAATTCCAAGCAAAAGCTGCTTCGCCATAGATATCAACTCCGTCACAAAAGTGGACTCGGAGGATACAGGCATGCGCGCGCAGAAGCCGAACGACCCAGCCCGAACAGGACGGAAGCTCAGATGCGAATAACAGGAATTGCGCAACATCTGCGCAATGTGGCGCTGAGCGCGCCTGGCAGGGGCAGCCCATGAAGGCAAAGCGATATCGAAATTTGGTGCCCGGAGCGGGGCTCGAACCCGCACAGACTTGCGTCCGAGGGATTTTAAGTCCCTTGCGTCTACCGATTTCGCCATCCGGGCGCGGGCTGGCTGTTGCAGGCTACACCAGCGCGGATTCGGTGGGGACTTGAAGGTTTGGAGGCCAGGGTCGGAATCGAACCGGCGTACACGGCTTTGCAGGCCGCTGCATGACCACTCTGCCACCTGGCCAAACCTTCGGGTTTTCAGGCCCTTGAAACAACAAAACCCCGGTCACCCGAGGTTTTGCCCTGAATCTGGAGCGGGAAACGAGACTCGAACTCGCGACCCCGACCTTGGCAAGGTCGTGCTCTACCAACTGAGCTATTCCCGCAAGAGCCGACAATCATATCGGAAGGACGGACGAAGTCAACACCCCTTTGAAAGAAATTGTTGAGACCTCCTCACGACACTCGGCAACTCGTGCTGGACCCGGCTGGTGCGGCGACTTCGAAGCTCACCCAGTGCTGTTCTGACCCGCGCACCTCCATCCACTGCGCCGGGCTCAGCGTGCGAGGCTCCCCGTGCCCCCTGCCCCGTGCCCCTTCCCCGCTTCCGTCGCGACGGCCAACTCAGCAGCACCCCATCCAGACATACTCCCCGCCGCTAATCGCTTTCCTCGCCCTGCAACACCCGCCACGCTGCGCTCAGGTACTGACCCGCCGACCACAGGGTCAGCACCGCAGCGACGCCCAGTGCAACCAGACCGATATCGTAGATCGGCAGTTTCCAGATCGGATCGCGCCACAGCAGCATGGTCAACGCGGCCATCTGGACGATGGTCTTGACCTTGCCCATGCCACCCACGCGCACCATCGCGCGCTGACCGATCTCGGCCATCCATTCGCGCAGCGCAGAGATGCTGATTTCACGACCAATGATCACGGCGCAGGCGATGGCCAGCCAGGGGTGCGGATCGCGCTGCAGCACCAGCACCAGCGCCACTGCGACCATCAGCTTGTCGGCCACCGGATCGAGAAAGGCGCCGAAACTGGAGGCCTGATCGAAACGTCGCGCCACCCATCCGTCCAGCCAGTCAGTCAACGCCGCCGCCAGAAACACCATGGCTGCAGCACGATGGGTCCATTCCCAGGGCGCGTAGAACAGCACCACCAGCACCGGAATCAGCACGATCCGGCCGAGGGTGAGAAAGGTCGCCAAGTTCAGCGGCATCGCATGTCGATTGGAAGTGCTCATGCCGGCTCTCAGCGTTGATGCAGGGAATCGTGGATGCGTTGCGCCAGAGCGCGATCGATGCCGTCCACGGTGCTCAAGTCTTCCACAGCTGCGCGCGTAATGCCCTGCAATCCGCCGAATGCCTTGAGCAAAGCCTGTTTTCTCTTGGCGCCGACTCCAGGAATGTCTTCCAGAACCGACTTCTGGCGGGCCTTGCTGCGCCGTCCGCGGTGTCCGGTGATGGCGAAACGATGGGCTTCATCCCGTACCTGCTGGATCAGATGCAATCCGGGCGACGCCGGTCCCGGCTCCAGTTCGCGCATGTCCGGGGCAATGATCAGGGTTTCGTGGCCGGGCTTGCGTTCCGGGCCCTTGGCCACGCCCACACAGAGGATGCTGTCGATGCCGAGCTCCGCCAACACCGCCAGAGCCTGACGCAGCTGGCCCAGGCCGCCATCGATCAACAGCAGATCGGGCGCCACACCCTCGCCCCGGGCCAGACGCGAGAAGCGGCGCTGCAGGGCCTGACGCATGGCTGCGTAGTCGTCGCCGGGCTCGATGCCGTCGATGTTGAAGCGCCGATAGTCGCTGCGCAGCGGGCCATTGGCGTCAAACACCACGCACGAGGCCACGGTCACCTCGCCCA
This sequence comes from Lysobacterales bacterium, assembly GCA_022841325.1. Taxonomy (GTDB): domain Bacteria; phylum Pseudomonadota; class Gammaproteobacteria; order Xanthomonadales; family SZUA-5; genus JADKFD01. Next base: position 88,602 of record JALHRS010000007.1, read on the forward strand.
TGGTGTGGCTGATATCGAAACACTCGATCCGCGCAGGTGGCTGATCCAGACCGAGCAACTGGCGCAGATCCTCGCGGCGGGCACTGACGGTAGCGTTGGCGGCCAACTCGCTCGCCAGTGCCGCCTCGGCGGTGCGCATGGCCATGTCCACCCAGCGGGCGCGATCGCCGCGCGGCCGGTCGATCAGTTTGACCTTGCGCCCGGCCTGATCGCTGAGCACTTCGGCCACCAGTTCCTGGTCGTCGATGGCATGGCTGAGCAGGAGTTCAGCGGGCGCGGTCTGCGCCGAATAGTGCTGCACCACGAAAGCCCGCAGCACCTCGGCCTCGGCAGCGGCGCCGAGGAAGCGCGGGAAGTAGCTGCGGTTGCCCAGGCTCATGCCGCCGCGGAAGAACAGCACCTGGATGCAGGCCTTGCCGTTACGACTGGTACAGGCGATGACGTCGAGATCGCCGCGCTCGCCCTGGACGAACTGGGTGGCCAGCACACGGCGCAGGGTTGCCACCTGGTCGCGCAACCCGGCGGCACGTTCGAAATCGAGCTCCCGGGCGGCGCGCTCCATCTCGTGGTTGAGCTCATCGATCAGGGTCGAACTGCGTCCCTCCAGCACCAGACAGGCATGGCGTACCGAGGCGGCATAGTCGTGACGGTCGATGAAGCCCACACAGGGTGCGCTGCAGCGCTGGATCTGGTGCTGCAGACAGGGTCGGGTGCGGTGCGCGAACACACTGTCCTCGCACTGCCGCAGCTTGAAGGTCTTGTGCACCAGGTTGAGGGTTTCGCGCACCGCCCAGGCGCTGGGGAAAGGCCCGAAGAAACGATCTGGCGCAGACCGCGCGCCGCGATGAAAACTGACCCGGGGAAACTCGTCGCCGGCAGTCAAGCGTATCCACGGATAGCTCTTGTCGTCACGCAGTTCGATGTTGTAACGCGGCTTCAGCGCCTTGATCAGCTGCGCTTCCAGCAACAGCGCTTCAGCCTCGGTGCGGGTGACCATGACTTCCATGCGCTGCACCTGCATGATCATGCTGGTGATGCGGGCGTCATGGGCGCCACGGGCGAAATAACTCTCGACCCGGGCCTTGAGATTGCGTGCCTTGCCGACGTACAACACCTGGTCGCCGCTACCCAGCATGCGATACACGCCGGGCTCGGTGGTCAGCGTGCGCGCGAAATCCCGACCGTCGAATTCACCCGCAGCTGCTATGGACGTCGTAGCCACCGCCCGACTCAGGTGCTGATGGCAAGCCGCGCCAATCGACCCGTCTTGAGATCCAGCTTGAGAATCTCGTGGGCGTGGGTGTTGGCAATCCAGACCGCGCCCTGGGCCACACAGACACCGGACGGTGACTGCAGACTGTAGTTGATGTTCAGTGTCTTCAGCTCGTTCTTGGCCAGACCATAGGCCCGCAGCTTGTTGTTCAGCGTGTCGGCAATCCACAACACGTTACGGGCCGTATCGGCGTGGATAGCGGTGGGGTGACACATGCGTGCGGCCATGCCGAGGCCGTCGGTAACGCCGTCCGAATACAATCCACCCGGCACCAGCGTGCTGACCCGGCCGTCCTCCAGTCTGATCTTGCGCAAAGAGGAACTGGCGGCATCCAGCGCATAGAGGTTTTCGGCGAGCACCGTCAAGGCTGTGGGCTGGGCAAAACTGCTGAAGGTGCCGGTGCCGTCGACAGCATCCTCGCGGCCATTGCCCACCAGCAGACTCAAGGAGCCTCGTCCCAGATCGAGTTGCCAGATCTGGTGCGAGCCAGCCATGGCAATGTAGAGCCGATCATTCTGCAGGGCAATGTCCACCGGCGATGCCAGCGGCGTCGCCCGCGGGGCCGAGATGTCGGCGGCCGAGGGGCGACCGCACAGGCCGTTGCCGGCAATGGTATCGACATCTCCACTCATCAGGCGCACGCGCCGAATGGCGTGATTGCCGGTGTCGGCAACCATCAGGAAGTCCTTGGTCAGTGCCAGGCCGATCGGACACCGGAAGCCGGCCTCGGTGCCCTTGGCGTCCCAGTGCCCCGGATTCCCGGAGCCGAACTGGCGATTGATCCGGCCATCGAAGCCGACCTCGAGCACCCGGTTGTAACCACTGTCGGCCACGTACAGATGGGCCCCGGAAGCCACCAGACGCGTCGGGAACCGCAAGGCACCCCGTGACTCCGGCTTGCGCGCAGTCGGGGCCGGATCGTAACTACGCAGCTCCTTCTCGGCTGCCTGATCGAGGATCTCCTGGATACGCGATTCCAGTTCGGCGCGCCGCCCCTCACCGGGATAGATGCCGACCAGGCGACCTTCGCAGTCGATCAGCACCGCGGTCGGCCAGGTCTCGATGCCCAACTGGCGCCACAGCAACCATTCGCGGTCATTGGCCACCGGATGCCGCAGATTCCAGCGATTGCAGGTCTTCAGCAGCAGCTTGCTGTCCGCTTCCACCGGATGCTTGGCCGTGTGTATCCCGAGCACCACCAGACCGTCGTGGAATTTGGTCTCCAGCAACCTCAGATCCTGAACCTGCTGTTCGCAGGCTATGCTGGACCCGGCAAAGAAATTCAGCAGCACGGCCTTGCCGCGCAGCTGCGACAGGCTGATGGCCTCGTCCGTATTGACCCACTCGAGCTCTGCGGGCAGCTCCTGCAGGTAGATGTCACCGCTCATGCCTAAACTCCAAAGTGGCTAGCGCACGAAATACCGGCGCGCCGGGGAAAACCGTGCCGGATCGCCCACCGGCCGCAGCCTGGGCGCAGCGCCGGACCGGGCCAGAACGACACCAGCATCTGGACACTGACGATGCCCGGTGTACCCGGCGAAGTCCAGAAGTGGCGAGTCCGGCGCCGCCATCAGGATTCGCCACCGGGCCCCTTGCCCAGCAAGTTCCGGAAGCGCTCAAGATCCTCAGGCGTATCGATCCCCGCGGGAATGGGTTCCCGGGCCAGGCTGACGGCAATGCTGAGGCCATTTTCCAGCAGACGCAGCTGTTCCAGCGACTCGGCCCGCTCGAGCGGTGATTTGGCCAGGGCAGCAAAGCGCCGCAGAGTGCCAGCCCGGTACGCGTACAGACCGACGTGGCGCAATATCGTTTCGGGCGGCAACTGCTCGCGATCACGTGCGAGCGCGTCCCGCGCCCAGGGAATGGGCGCCCGACTGAAGTACAGCGCGTACCCACGCAGATCGCAGACCACTTTGACGCAGGCGGGATCGAACAGCTCGCGCACCTCCAGCACCGGTGTGGCCAAGGTCGCGGCTGCGGCATTCGGATGCTTCTGCAGGGCAGTGATGACGGCTTCGAGGCAGCTCAGCGGCATCAGGGGCTCGTCGCCCTGCAGATTGACGACGATACGATCATCAGCCCAGCCCAGACGATCGGCCACCTCCGCCAGGCGATCGCTGCCGGTCGGATGCGCGGCGCTGGTCAGTACCGACGGCACCTGCAGCCGTTGCGCCACGTCGGCGATGCGCTGGTCGTCCGTTGCCACCACCAGCTCCGCCGTCGCCAGCAGACGTGCGCGCTCGATGACGTGCTCGATCAACGGCTTGCCGGCTGCCAGCAGCAGTGGCTTGCCGGGCAGGCGACTGGCGCCGAAGCGGGCGGGAATGGCAATGACAACCGAATCTGACATCTAGGGACCCTCCTGACGACAGCACATGATCTCACCGTGACTCCCTGTTCATGGCGATCTTGTCGATGTCTGACGGGAAAAAATGGCGACTCCGGGTCGGCGCAGGCGAGGCTGAAACCACAAAGTCATGCGATCAATTCCACATCTACGGCCGCGTATCCACCTGCATCCGGCGCCCGGCACTACCCAAACAGATCGAATTGTCAGAAACTTAGCGCCTATTGTTGATGTCAGCTGTCAAGCCTCCCATCAGAGTTGCCCTACTCCTTCCATGACCCATCGTCTGTTCGCCCTGCTACTCATGTGCACCGCCGCCGCCCAGACTGCTGAAGCGGCGCGCGAGAACATCTACAAATACACCGACAAGAGCGGGGTCACGGTCTATACCAATGTTCGCCCCAAGGGTGTGGCGGCCAAGGTCATCGGCACCTACTCCTGCCCGGCGTGCAAGGTCGATTCCAAGGTCGACTGGACCCACACCGGTCTCAATGTCACCGCATTCCGGGAAGAGATCGTCACGGCGTCACGCCTGAACGAGGTGGATGAGTCGATGGTGCGGGCGATCATTCACGCCGAGAGCGCCTACCGAACCGAGGCCCTGTCGCCGGTGGGCGCGCAGGGCCTGATGCAACTGATGCCGGGAACAGCCGGCATGTACGGCGTCGACAACGCTTTCGACCCGGCGCAGAACATCGCCGCAGGAGTCAAGCATCTGCGCATGCTGCTGGACATGTTCGACGGCGATTTCGAGCTGGCAGCAGCCGGTTACAACGCTGGCGAGAACGCGGTGTTGCGCTACGGCGGAATTCCGCCCTACGCCGAGACCCAGGTCTACGTGCAACGCGTCGGCATCCTGCAGAAGCGCTATGCCTCGGAGATTGCCGGCGGCAGCGCGACCAGCGCCGCGGCCATGGGTGGCGGCGGCGATTAGCCAGATCGGGGCGCAGGCTCCTTCGATGCCTTGCCGAGTCAGTCTTGTCCGATGGGCATGGCACTCAACCCGTCAGATCAAGCACCGTCATCATTGCGGGCAGTCGGTATCGGCCCGGCACTGCGTGCAGGCCGTGGACCTTGAAACGGCGTCATTACGACCCGGACTTGATCCGGGGGAAGCAATCCAGACACACAGCCGCTCAAGCTCTGGATTGCTTCGTCACTACGCCCCTTGCAATGACGCTTCGGTGTGGCTGACCCGCTGGCTCAAATCACGTCAACGCCGAGCGCTCGAAGTTCTGGGCTGTTTCCAGCACCCGACTGAAGGCCTGGCGCTCAACCGGATTCAGGTTGGGATTCCAGGTGTCGAAGATCAGCACCACGCGGGTCTGGTCGCTGTCGTTCCAGGCTTCGTGCTCGAAGGAATCGTCGAAGATCATGAGCTTGCCCTCTTCCCAGCCGCGGGCCTCGCCGGCTGCCTTCAGGGCGCCGCAGTTCTCCGGCACGATCAACGGCAGATGCACGATCAGTCGGCCGTTCACCGTTCCATAGTGCGGCGGTATCCGCGAATGCGGTTTCAGCACGGAAAACATGGCTTCCGGGCCATATCCCGGCACCCGCATGATGTCGATGGATTCAAGCAGGGCCGCCGTACCCGGACAGCGTGCACAGTTCTCCTCGACGCGCTCGCCGTGGCGGTAGAAGTGGAAGGTTGACCAGTCGTAGGACTGATTGATGCCCTTCCAGATCTGGGCCTCGCGCGTACCCTCAGGATGATTCACGTAGGGGGCGAAGCCACGGCCCTCGGTCATCACATTCATCAACTCGGCGCGCACCATCTCGGTGGCGGCCTCCACCCGGCTGACCCAGTCGAAATCGCCGCGCTCGTAGAAGGCCTGGGGTGGCAGATCCGGCACATACATCAGGCCTGGCCGCCATTTGGGGTGGGCAAATTCGGGCGGGCGCTTGCCAACGAAGATATCGCCCGCCTTGCGCAGGCGCGACACCGCATCGGCGCCGTGCGCCGCGACCAGATCGGCCAGACTGCGGTCGATCTCGCCGTCCAGATGGGCCCGCACCACAGCCAGCGCATGGTTCAGGTAGTGCTTGAGATCCGGCGGCATCTGCTGCGGATCCAGATTGGCTTCGGCAAATCGTACCGCCCGCAGAAAGGCCAGCGCAGCGTCGCGAGGAAGCTGCATGCGCTCCAGCACCGTGCCGCGATACAGCTGCGCCTCGATCAGGCTGGGATCACGCTCCAGTGTCTGCTCCAGCGCGGCGAGCGCGGCCGGCAGTTCGTTCAGGCCGTAGTGGCTCATCGCCAGATTGAAGCAGTTGGTGGCGTCGTTGGGTGCGGCGCTGGTGGCGCGTCGGTAGTACTCGACGGCGCTCGCATAGTCGCCGCGCTGGCTGGCTTCGAAGCCCAGAAACTCCAGCGCCGTGGCGTGTTCCGGAGCCACGTTGAGGAGTGCGCGGAAAACTTCGGCGGCTCCGCTCAGGTCGCCGGCCTGGTATCTGGCCAGTGCCGCCTGCTCGCGCGCAGCCAGATCGGCGGCGTCGGTGATTTCAGTCATGGGAAGTCCTGAGCATGATTCAGCCCGCTACTATAGAGCTTGGGCCCGGGCTCAGTCTTCGATCCATGCCTCGCGACGTTCATAGCGCGCCAGGCGTTCGGCGAACGCGCGCTTTTCCTCAGCCCCCAGCGTCGGGTCCTGATCGGCCATATCGAGCGCCTGCTGCTGCGTGACCACCGCCTGATCAAACAGACCGGAGGCAGCCAGACAGGCGGCAAGCGTGTCATTGAGATTGGCCGAAGGCTTGCGCTGCAGGGCTTCAGACACCAGTCGGGTGCCGCCGACCGGATCGCGCACGGCCGGATCGCTGCTGCTGCAGCGCGCCCAGCTCAGATTGGCGATCGACGGACCGTGGCCCCTGGTCGCCGCCTGGGTCCACCAGCGCACGGCCTCGACCCGATCACGGTCACCGCCACGACCGGCGAACAGGGCGCGGGCGTAGTAGTCGATCGCATCCGGATGCCCGCCTCTGGCAGCACTTCGATAATGCTCTCGGGCTAGCGGCAGATCCGGCTCCACCCCGCCCTGACCAAATTCGTAGATCTGCCCCAGCCGGAAGTCGGCAGCCAGGCTGCCGTCGCCACTGAGTTCGCGCAGCATCCTCAGCGCCAGGTCTGGATTGGCCTCGACGCCCTGCCCCAGCAGCAGGGCCACGGCCAGACGCAGGCGCGCAGCCACCATGCCGTCAGCGGCCAGTTTTTCGATGACGGCATAGCCGTCGCTGGCCTGGCCGACCATGCCTTCAGCGCCGCTGAGATAAAGATCGGCCAGGTCGGTGGCCGCCTTCTGATTGCCGGACAGTGATGCACTGAGATACCAGGCCTCGGCTCGGGCCAGGTCCGGCTTCAGCTGCAACTCGCCTCGCGCATAGGCTCGACCCAGCCGGCGCATGGCGCCGCCGTTGCCCAGTTGCGCGGCCTCCCGGTACAGGGACAGCGCCCGTTCCTCGTCGCTGGCGAGGCCCATGCGCCCGGCGTCATGACCGATGGCCAGCAAGCCCATCGCGGTGGGATCGTTCTTCGCCGCCGCCTGTTCCAGCAGCGGCCAGCCATCGCGGAAGCGCCCCAGGCGCAGATACTCCAGCCCCAGCTGGGCCATCGCTGCCGTCGAGCCGGCATCGGCTGCGCGTCGCAGCCAGCGGTCGGCGCTGTCACCGCGCTGGCGGCGCAAGCGATCGGCCCGCAACATCTGCACCAGCAGCAGCGTGGCGGGTGCGTAGTCGGCACGCGCGGCCTTGCGCATCGCCCTGACCGCGTCAGCGCTGATCTTGTGGCCGGGATCGATGCTGATGGACAGTTGCGCGTAGGCGGTCAGCGCCTCGGGCTCACCCATCCGCTCACCCGCCTGCTGCAGCCACTGTTTCAGCTCCCTACCATCACCGGCGCCCTCGACCCGATGCTCGGCCGCCAGCGCCATCACCACCATGGCCTCGGCGTAGCCACGCTCCGCGTAGGGGCGCACCAGTTCCAGCGCATTGGCGGCGCAGACACCCTGGTCGTCGAGAATCAGGCACAGCGGCAGCAACTCGAAGGTAGCTGCCGTGTTGCCTTCCAGCGCCAGGCGTTCGATCCGCGCCGCGGCCGTCTCCGGCGAGATTTCCTGGCGACCCAGCTCGATCGTCAGCTTGGCCAGTTCCGCCCGCGGATTCGCAGCCTGATCGGCCTCATTGAGATAACGCTCGACCAGCCCCCGCAGCATGGCCGGGTAGAGCTCCTCGCCCTCGCGCCCCTGCAGCCGCTGCCAGAGGCGCATGAAGTCGAAATGCAGCTGCTTCTCGCGCTTGGCCTCGGGATCGAAATAGACCGCGATGAAGGGCAGGCTGCCGCCCGGGGAACCCACCACATAGCGCCCATACAGTGGCGTGGCCCCCATCAGCCGGATCATCATCGAGGCATCGGCCTCGGCACCCACCAGCAGCGGCTGGTAGGCGGACTCGCCGCGCCCCTCAGCCAGCAGAAAGGCCAGCAGGCGCTGGCTGCGCTCGCTTTCACTGGCGAGCAGATCCTCGTCCTCAGACGCCTCCGCGCACTGCTGGGCCGTGGTCTGCAGCGCCGGGCTGAAAGGATTGACTGCGCGCGACCAGGCCAGCTCCTTGGCGTATTCCTCGCACAAGGCCGCCGTGGCGCCATCAGGCGGGATCAGGTTCAGCACCGAATAGCTGGCCAGCACCGTGTCGAAACGGGTGTGATTGGCAAAGCGCTCCCAGACCGCTGTCAGGTCGTCGGACGCTGGCGCCGGCGCCGACACCGGCACAGGAGGCCCAGATTCCGCTTCCGGCAGCAGCTGCGCCACAGCAGGCGCAGCCGCCAGCAGCCAGCTAAGGCCCAGCGGCAACCAGATGTGCCGTGCATGCCGGGACTGATCGCGCATCGTGCTCAGGGCGTCCCCGCGGCCGTCCACTGCTGCAGCCAGCCTTCCACCGCACGGTGCCATTGCACCGAATTGTGCGGCTTCAGAATCCAGTGATTCTCATCCGGGAACCACATGAATTTGCTGGGAATTCCGCGCCGCTGCAGCGCCGTGAAGGCAGCGATGCCCTGTTCGAAGGGCACCCGGAAATCGAGCATGCCATGGGTGACCATCATCGGCGTCTTCCAGGCCGTGACGTGGTTGACCGGGTTGTGCTTCTCATAGTTTTCCGGTTTCTCGTAGGGCGTTCCTTCCATCTCCCAATGATTGAAGAACAACTCCTCGGTGGTGTAACCCATGAAGCGGTTGTCGAAGACACCGGCGTGATTGACGATGCAGCGGAATCCCTCGGGCCAGTTGCCGGCGATCCAGTTCATCATGTAGCCGCCATAGCTGGCGCCGATGGCGCAGGCGCGATCACTGTCGACGAAGGCATAACGTTCGGCTGCGGCAGCCATGCCCTTCTTCAGATCCTCCAGCGGCTTGCCGCCCCAGTCACCGCGAATGGCGTCGGTGAAAGCCTGGCCGTAGCCGGTGGAACCGTGGAAGTCGATGAAGACCACGGCAAAACCCTTGCCGGCATAGGTCTGCGGATTCCAGCGGTAATGGAAGCTGTTGCCCATGCTGCCCTGCGGGCCACCGTGGACGATGAAGGCCACCGGATAGCGCTGGCCTTCGACATAGTCGGCCGGCTTGACCACCCAGCCGTAGACGGCCTCGTCATTCCAGCCCTTGAAGCTGAACTGCTCGTACTGGCCAAAGCGGACCTGCTTGAGGGCGTCGGCATTGACCGCGGTCAGCGCCTTGCGGGCGCCGTCCTTGAGCGAGACCGCGTAGATGTCTGCGGGAGCATCGAGGGCATCGATCGCTGCGTAGACCTGGTTCTTGCCAACCGCGTATCCACTGACCGAACCCGCCGTGGTCAGCCGCCTTACCTTGCCGCTGCCGATGTCGATGGCGAACAGCAGGCGCTGGCCGATGTCATCGGCATAGGTGATCAGGGAGCGGCCGTCGGCCGACAGGCTCAGACCATCGGGTGAACGATCCCACTGCGGCGCCACCTCACGCACGGCCTTGCTGGCGAGATCCAGCTCGAGGATGCGATTGCGGTCGGCTTCATAACCGGCGCGCTCCATCGAACGCCAGTAGAGCATCTTGCCATCGGCCGAATACAGCGGCGAGGTATCGTAGCCGCCGTAGCCCGGTGTCAGATTTTCTGCCGGCTCGTCGCGACCGACGCTGACCCGGTACAGATCGGTGTTGGTCGACCAGGCTTCGGTGGTGCCGGCAATTCTGGCCGTGAACACGAGTTGCTGACTGTCCGGCGAGAACGCCACCTCACCGAGATCGCCAAAAGGCTTGGTCGGCACATCGCCGTCAATGCCGCGGGTAGCCCACCAGGCGGCACCGGCCGGCTTGCCGGCCGCATCAAGCTCATACACGAAGAGCTGCGAACGGGTGCCGCGGCTCCAGGTGTCCCAATGCCGGATGAAGAGCTTGTCCTGGATGGTGCCGCTGGCCTTTTCGGTCTGGTCGGCGTCCATGCGCTTCTTGCTGCAATCGAAGTCGGCGCCGCACTCCGGGTACACCTCCAGCGCCAACGCCAGACGCTTGCCATCGGGCGAAAGCATGAAATCGCCGACATCCAATGGCAGGCTGGTCACCGCTCGGGCCTCACCAGGGCCTTCAAGCATCCACACCTGCATCGAGCCGCCGCGCGATGACAGGAAATACAGGCGCTGACCATCGGGCGAGTAGCGCGCGTGCATGGCGCTGGAGCCCGCTGCCGTCAGCCGCTTCGGCGCACCGGCGCTGCCATCGAGCGACAGTTGCCAGACGCTTTGCAGGCCCTTGTTGGCCTCCCAGTCGGTTTCACGCAGGGTGTAGGCCAGCGCCTTGCCATCCGGACGCAGCTGCGGATCGGAGACGCGGTTCAGGCGCACCAGATCGTCTACATCGAAGGGTTTGGCCTCGGCACAAGCCAAGGCCGGCAACAACAGCAGGATCAGGGGGAGATGACGCAACATCAGTGCAGACTCCGGTTGGATCGTTGACCCCCGAGTCTGCCATTACTGGCCAGTCAGAGCACCTGCCAGACGACCCGGGACTGGCAACCCGCCAGGCCGTGGGCGTGCTCCGTCAACGGAACTCGACCACCGTCGACCATTCGCGGTAGGCGGGGTCGTTGACCTTGGCGCCGATGCGATAATGCTTGCCCGCCTCGACGTCGATCTCGACGTACTTGGGCTGCGGGCGCTCGCGCCGATTCAGGTTGAAGGCGTTGTCGCGCTCAATCAAGGCCACCACACCCAGGCGCCGCTTGCCGGGCGCCAGGCGGATCAACTGGCGCGCCATCGGCAGGTTCTGGCCGTCTACACTGATGACACGCACTGCATACAGGCGCTCGCTTTGCCGGGTGAGCACGCTGGTCACCTGACCCTTGTCATCAGCCAGTGCCGCCGACGGGGCCAGAAGCATCAGAGCCACTGCCACTGCACGCACGCTACCCATGGACCATCTCCTGACAAGCGAGCCCCGGCGGCGCCCGCAAGCCTGCATCGTAAGCTGCAGCGCTGTGAGTGCCAAGTGCAGAAGCGGTCGCACACCCAGCCGAGCAAGCTCGACGCTACAAAAGCCTGGCAATCCGGTGTTCCGCTCGCAGGATCTCGCTAGGCCTTGCTGCGCTTCGGCCGGACATACAGCACCAGGCTGTGATCCTTGAGCTCAAAGCCGTGGGCTTCGGCGATTTCACGCTGCAGGCGCTCGATCTGATCATTATGGAACTCGATGACCTTGCCGGTTTCCACGCAGACCATGTGATCGTGGTGGCCGCCATGATCCAGTTCGTACACCGACTGGCCACCCTCAAAGTGGTGTCTGACCACGATGCCGGCGGTTTCGAACTGGTTGAGCACGCGATAGACGGTCGCCAGACCGATGTCATCGCCCTGCTCCAGCAGTTCGCGATACACGTCTTCGGCCGTCATGTGCTTCTTCGGAGCGTTGCTGAGGATGTCGAGGATGCGCATCCGCGGATGCGTGACCTTGAGCCCGACCTTGCGCAGGTCGTCACTCTCGATGATTCGCTCACCGCGATCGGGCATGTTGGTAGCCTCTTCGTTCATTGGGATTCGGTTGATCTCGGGACCTGTATTATCCACGCCTTCGAGTCCTAGACGTGGAAAGCCTGATGCGAGCAATTCTTGCCCTGATCCTGGCCATGCAGCTATCCGGCTGTGGCTTGCTGTACAAACAGACGGTACAGCAGGGCAACCTGCTGGAGGCGGAGCAGATTGACGCCCTGAAACCAGGCATGACCAAGCGTCAGGTGGCACTGGTCCTGGGCACGCCAGCGGTGCAGACCCCTTTCCGAGAAGACCGCTGGGACTATGTCTCCAGCTTCAAGGATGAGGATGGCAAGATCGAACTCAAGCGTCTGACCGTGGTCTTCGACGACAACGTGCTGGTACGCACCGAGGGTGACTATGAGCCCGGCAAGGGCGTACGCATCAAGGCCGCGGAAGATGATGCCGAGGGCGACTCGGGCTCGGTCGACAGCTGAATTTCAGCCCTTGACCGGGGACTTGGCGGCGCGCCGCCGCCGGGATTCCATCGGGTCGAAATCCAGACCGCGATAGATCTCCACCCGGTCACCGGCGCTTAACCGCGTGTCCTGCGCGACCCGCCGCCCGTGCACCCCCAGGTCCAGTGGTGCCTTGATCCCTGCCAGTTCAAGGATGCCGGAGGCGCGAACGGCTTCGATGGCCGTGGTGCCTTCGGCCACCAGCAACGGCAGCAGCCATTGCCGCTCGGCCAGCGCATAAGCCACTTCTACCGGCACCGACTCAGCCACGACCGAATTCCGTCCTGGCGGCACGGCAGAAGTCGTCCACCATGCGGTCTGCCAGTCGCCGGAAACCCAGGGACAAAGCCCCTGCCACCAGCGAGGAGCTCACTTCAAAACTCAGATCCAGGCCGACTCGCGTGCCGATTTCGCCCACCGGCTGAAACGTCCATGCTCCGCTGAGCTGACGGAAGGGACCGCGCAACAGGCGCAGTTCGATGCGTTCCGGGGCAAACTCCAGGTTCTCGGTGGCAAAACTGAGCGCAATGCCCGCCACCCGCACCCCCAGCTCGGCGCTGACACGACCGTCCTCGCGCGACAGCACCTGAGCCGCGGAACACCAGTCGAACCAGCGGGGATAACGCTCGAAATCAGCCACCAGCGCGAACATGCGGGCAGGCAAATAGGGCACCAGCGCCTGTCGCTGAACGCGAACCTCCGAACGCTCGGCGCCGGACTTGGCAGCCATCACCGGATCGGGAGAAGATGAGATGCTAGGCTCGGATGCCATGGAATGACCGAATCATGACCAAGAAGAACAAGGACAGCTCAAGCGGCAGCGGCCAGATCGCCGTCAACAAGCGCGCCCGCTTCGATTACCACATTGATGAGCGCCTTGAAGCGGGTATCGCCCTGCAGGGCTGGGAAGTCAAGAGCCTGCGCGACGGCCGTATCCAGTTCGGTGAGAGCTATGCGCTGCTGCGCAACGGCGAGGCTTTCCTGTTCGGCGCCCAGATCTCCCCGCTGATTTCGGCCTCCACCCACGTCATCGCCGACAAGATGCGCAACCGCAAACTGCTGTTGCACCGGCTTGAGCTCGATCGTCTGATCGGCGCCGTCGAGCGCAAGGGCTACACGGTGATACCGCTGTCGCTGTACTGGAAAGGCAACAAGGTCAAGGTCGAACTCGGCCTGGCCAAGGGCAAACGCCAGCACGACAAGCGCGATGCCGAAAAGGACCGCGACTGGGAACGCGACAAGGGCCGCATCATGCGCGAGCGCAATCGCTGAGCACAGACCGCCTCTGGATTCCGCGCTTACAGGCGTTCCGCGCCCGTTTCCAGAAAATTCTTCACGGGCCCTGAGACAAATCGCGTGTCGAGCACTCCTTTCAAGTGCCGGATCTGCGGCATTTCCAGGGGAGCGTTGCGATCATGATCAGGACACGACTGTGCCTTGCACTACTGTTGGCAATAGCAGGCGAGACCAGTGCTGTTTTGGCCGCGACCATCAGGGCACCTTCGGCCGAGGCACATGCCAGGCTGTTTGACGCACGCGGCACCGACGACACTCGAAGCACAGCCTTGAGCATGGCCTTGACCGCCGCCTGGGATGCCAGCGGCTGCAGCACATCCAGCGTGCTCGCCGATGTGATCGCAGCCGGACTGGCGCGTGAAAGCCAGTATGCTGAGTTCAGGACCAAGTACGAAGGGGCCGCCACGGCGGCGTGCACCAGGAGCACGACAGCTAGCCAATCAACCCAGGAACCATCGACTGACGCAGTCGGCGTGCTGTTGGCCGAAGTGCTGGACAATGTCGGCCGTTCACGACAAACAGTAGGCGCCGAGGCGGCCACGCATCCATCGGTCGCGGCACTGCGCTCCGACCAAGGCAACAGGAAGTCAACAGGCGACGATGCCAAGACCAAGGATGACGCCGCACCCGCAGGCAATTCGGGTGAACTGGACGAATTGATCAAGGCGCTGCAGCAGCAGGACACCGACATCCGGGCACTGTTGGTATTCCATGAAAACATGACAAATCCGGATTCGAAAGCAGATGCGATCGTCAAGAACCTCTGCCAGTTGGACGTCAACGATAAACCCCTGAACCTCGCCCGCTGCAGCAATCAGGTCTATCAGGAAATCGGTCGCCGCTATCAGACCATCGTCAGCAACACCAAGACCGCCGAAGAAGTCGCCACCAAGAACAAGGACAAGCGCGTTGCCGGCATGAAGAGTCTGGCGCTCGACCTGCAGCCGCGAGTGGAGTACGCCGCGGCACTGGAGGCATCAACCCGATCAGCCAATTACGGCTTGTATGCCGGTCCCAGCTGGAACCTGCAGGACGATGGCAAGTGGAAGAATGGATCGGAGTTCCTGCTTCGCTTCAACACCGAAGTATTCAACATTCAGGGTAACCAGGCCTGCCTGGGAGCGCCGAAGTCCTGGACCAGGAGCGGCTGGTGCCGCGGCTATACCGACATCAGCTTCGTCACGCCCGGGCCCTTCCCCAAGGAAAGCAGCAACCTAACGGCGCTGCCCGTCAATCCCTTCGATCAGGAAGGCCAACTGCGAGTGCGCGCCGGAATCATCAATCATTGGAATCCGTGGGTGGGACTGGAATACGGCATCGGCGCCACGTCGCCGATCCAGGATTCGAATCCATTTTCGCGCGTGGAGCCGCAGGCGCGCCTGGGCCTGCATTTCCAGACGCTTTACAGCGACGGTGTGGTCGGCGAGCTGAGCTTCGGCTACCTGCACGATCGATCCAGAACTCTGCTCGTGGATCTCGATCCAGGCATGAACAGCAGTCCGGTCGGTGATGGTGACGATCCGGTCGTCAACGCCAGCAACGACTATGTGGCCAAGGACTACTTTGACAGAGCCTATCTGGAAGGAACCGTGCTGTTTCCGCGGGCGGAGATCCTCGGCGGCTGGCGGCTTGCCGGCCGTTTGGGTATCGACGCGCCGCTCAACGGCAACAGCAAGGCGGATGTGCGTGCCAGCGTGTTGATCTACTACCCTTTGAGCAACTGGCTGGATACTTTCAAGCCGGTGCAGTCCAAGCCGAAGCCGTGAAGGAGCGACTCAACAGGTCCGTGGCGGCTGACCCTCCGTCAAGAACCGGCCGACGGAGCAGTTGCGACACCACGCTTCCGCGCCAGTCGATTGCCGCATGGCTGGCCCGCAGCTCTGCCGAGGGGGATGTCATGAATCACGACATGCGTGACCGGATCTGGATCAGACCCCGACCCATCTGCTCTGGAGCGCCCTCATGAGAACCCTGCTGCTGCAGCATGCTTCCGCGCCCGGCCAGATTCGGGTGTGGGCCGGTGTCATTGGTGTGCAGCCACCGTTGAACCTGGACTTGACCACCCAGGGATCGCCGATAGCGGGGCTCCAGCTTCTCTCTCGGCAGAATCCACCCGGGCTCGACCGAACGGTCACCACTGCCCTGTTCGAATTTCCGTGGACGCCCGGAACCGAGGTGAATGTCGAGCTGGCGGTCAACGGCCAGCAGGTCAATCAGCAGCGCATGAGCAGTCCGCAGCGCTTTGGCCCAGGCCAGCGTCGCCACATCCTGGTCGCTTCGTGTTTCTACAAGCCAGCCGTGGACGATGGCGCCCTGATCCGCGCTCAGGCCGCAATCCGCAAGCATTGCGGCGGCAAGGCACCAGACCTCTGCATCCTCTGCGGCGACCAGGTGTATCTGGACCTGCCGCTGCTCGAGAACTTCCCGGATCGCCTGGACTGGATGCGCAGCCGCTTTCTGGAGAGTTATATCGGCAACTGGTTCGACGGCGGTGGCTTCAGCGAACTATTGCAGAGTGCCCCGCTGCTGACGCTCGCTGACGACCATGAACTCTGGAACAACGCACCCGAAGCGCAAATTCATATCGGCAACACCCGCTCGCGGGACGGTCGGGCACGCTGGCGGACCGCAGCGCTGGAGGCCTACCAGGCCTTCCAGAAACCACCCACGAACCCGCCCCCGGCTGTGCCAGACGTGAGCGGATTCCAGATCCTTGACCTCGGCGGCCTGCACTTGATTGCGCTGGATCTGCGCTGGCTCCGGGAGGCCCGATCGGACCAGCCGGCAGGCAGCGCCATGGCCGCCAGACTGAGCTCCGATCCACGCATCTTCGACGCCTTGCGACGAGCATTGGCCGATGCGCAGACGGCGAAGGCGCAAGCAGTCGTGGTCACAGGCCAGGGGCTGTTCCGCAAGCCCACCCGATCAAAAACCGATTACGAGCAAGCCGACTTTGCGGACTTCGGCGCTCTCTGCAATGCTTTCAGCACCGCCGATCAGCGTGTCATCTATCTCACCGGAGACGTGCACTTCGGCCGGGTCTGCTGGGCGCAACAGCGGCAAGCCACCACGCCCACTGCCGGCGTTTACGAGGCCTTTGTCTCGCCCCTGGCGCTGGTCTACGGCAGCTTCCTCGACCACCGACTGCCCAGCCTCAAGTTCTGGGACTCGTGGCCGCGCCACAGCCCGGCGGAGCTCAAGAACTATGGACCGTTCGCCAAGCTCAACAGCGCGCTGTCCTATGCAGAACCCGAAGCGCTCGAAGCACGGACTCGCGACGGAACGCCTGGGGGCGGCAGCAAGATCGGTCCCGCCGCCCTGGAGGGTGATCAGCTGGCCGTGTTGACCATCGACCATCAGAGCGCGGAGGTCAGCGCCTCGATGACCTATTTCAGCCTCAACTCGAAACCCAACGCTGGAATGACGGTACGTCTGTTCCCCCACTAACCGGAGGTCTCATGCTCAGCATTCGTGAATCCAGTCTCTCCAAGCGCAATGCGCAACTGCACGCGTGGGAACGCAAGCAACCCACGGAAAGCAACAGCAGCTGGCTCGCGCGAGCCCTCGAGGCCCCCGAGTTCCGCGAAACAGAACTTGCCATCATCCTGATCGGCGGCCGCACCTCACTGGATCTGTCCCTGCGCTTCGCCCAGTCCATGGCCAGATACGACCGCTCGCCCTCCTCATGGTCCGAAGTAGCGCTGCTCGTGCGGCAACGCGGCAAGCGCCGCACTCACCGCTGCTATGGGATGCATCTGCCGGCGGTTCAGGAACCGATGGCCTTTGACGGTGATCGTCGCCTGCTGAGAAACGTCCCCACCTGGAACAACGGTGTGCAGGACCGAGTCGACCAGGCCATAGACAATCCCGTCAACTACCCGAACATCGGCGTCTTCGGCTTCAGTGAGGCCAGGCTCGAAGCCATTCGTCATCGCTGCGGCACGGGGAACCTGGCCAAGGCTGCCGGCGAAGTGATCGAGAACTACTGCCGTCGCGCCGATGTGATCTCCGGCGCCGAGTCGGCCTGGCGCTGGCTGGGCTACGCCTGGGGTATTCGCGGCCAGCACAATCCGCTGAGCGAGGGCCTGGGGCTGCCTTCTGCCATGTTCGTCGAATCGGTGCTCTCAGCGCTGGGCGTGGATCTCACGCCCGGATTGGCCAGTCATTCCAGTTGTCCGGAAGCCATATGGCAGACCTTCTGCTGGTGGCACACCGCTGATGCCGCAGACTCTGACAAGCCCAGCGGCACCGGAGAAACGCAGTACTTCGGAAAATACCTTCGTTCCCACATCATCGACGAAGCGCGACCCTGATCCGGGATCTTCAGGCATGAATCCGGGGAAGTCGGCAATGCACGAGCGCAGCCTGCAATTCCCGGCTTCAATGGCCGTCGCAGTTACCCCAGGAACAGCTCGAACAGGGCAAGGGCGCCATTGGCGTGCTGGCGGCGAACAAAAACCCGCGAAGTCATCTTCGCGGGTTTTCGACAAAGCTGGCTCCCGGAGCAGGGATCGAACCTGCGACCCAGTGATTAACAGTCACTTGCTCTACCGCTGAGCTATCCGGGAACGGTAGACGCGGAATAATGCCGACTGTCTGCAGACTTCGTCAACCCCTGATCCGAGCCGTGACACCCTGATCGCAGCAGACCGGGCTCAAGCTGCCGGTTTGAGGCGGTAACAAGGTTTGTAGGGTTCGCTCCCCGGCAGCTTCATCCGATGCTGGTCCACGAAGGCCTTCAGCAGGGCGTCCATGGCATCCATGATCTCCGGCTCGCCCCTGAGCTCGTAGGGGCCATTGGCTTCGATGGCGCGGATGCCCTCTTCCTTGACGTTGCCAGCGACGATGCCACTGAAGGCGCGTCGCAGATCAGCCGCCAATTCATGCACCGGGCGATCGCGACGCAATTCCAGCCTGGACATGGCCTCGTGCGTGGGTGCGAATCGGTACTGGAAAGCCTCCGGGATCTTCAGTGTCCAGTTGTAGAAGAAGGCATCCTTGGTCTCGATCCGATGGTCGGTGACCTGGGCCATGCCCTGCTTCACGTAACGGGCCACTTCGACCGGGTCACCGACAATGATCCGATAGCGTTCCGAGGCCGCCGCACCCAGGGTGAGCTTGAGGAAGGCGTCGATCTGTTCGAAGTAGGCAGCACTGTCGGCCGGACCGGTGAAAACCACCGGAAAGGGCACACGCTCATTGTCCGGGTGCAGCAGGATGCCCAGCAGATAGAGAATTTCCTCGGCGGTGCCCACACCTCCGGGGAACACCACGATGGCGTGACCGACGCGCACGAAGGACTCCAGGCGCTTTTCGATGTCGGGCATGATCACCAGGTGATTGACGATCGGATTGGGCGACTCGGCAGCGATGATCCCGGGTTCGGTGATGCCGATGTAGCGGGTGTTGCTGATGCGCTGCTTGGCATGGGCGATGGTGGCACCCTTCATCGGGCCTTTCATGGCGCCCGGGCCACAGCCGGTGCAGATGTCCATGCCGCGCAGGCCGAGCTCGTAACCAACCTTCTTGGTGTACTGGTACTCGGTGCGGCCGATGGAATGGCCGCCCCAGCACACCACCATGTTCGGGGCCTGCTGCGCCCGCAGGATGCCGGCATTGCGCAGGATGTCGAAAACCGCGTTGGTGATGCCTTCGGGCTCGTTCAGATTGGCCCGGGTCTTGATCTCGTTCTCGACATAGAGGATGTCGCGCAGCACCGCAAACAGCAGCTGGCGGATGCCGCGGATGATCTCGCCGTCGACAAAGGACTGCGCCGGGGCATTGATCAGATCGAGCTTGACACCGCGATCCTGCTGGACCACACGCACGTCGAAATCCGGATGCCGCGCCAGCACGGCGCGGGCGTCATCGCTTTCGATGCCGGTGGTCAATACCGCCAGCGTACAGCGCCGAAACAGCTCGTAAAGATCGCCGGTGGTGGCCGCCGTGAGGCGGCTGACTTCGGCTTTGGAGAGCACTTCCATCCCGGCTTCGGGATTGATGCGTGCACTGACAGGTCGATGATTCATTGAACGTCCTTGCTCTGGCGCAACTCAGGTTGCGCATCCGGTTTTCTGTGGGGATCAGTCGCGAGCCCGGAGCGTTGCCAACGCCCCTTCGCTGCGCAGCTCCGACGGCCGGAATGTGGCCGCAGGAGTCATGGCAATGACTGGAAACTCGATGGATTGACGCGCGTGAAGGCCGGGTACTGCCAGTGGCAAACCAGCCCCCACGAACGAATCGTAACCGAAATTACGCGGCTTCGGTGAGCTGGGCGACGCCGATGCCACCGCGCACCAGTTGGGCATCGAATCCACGCTCGGTCAGCAGGAACACCGCCGACGCACTGCGGCGGCCGGTGTCGCAATACACCCAGTATTCCTGAGTGGGATCCAGGGTCTTGGCCAGCTGCCGTAGGCGCGCCAGTGGAATATTGATCGCACCTGGCCAGTGACCACGCTCGAACTCGCTGGGCAAGCGCACGTCCAGCAGCTTGACGCCGGCATGGATATCACCGAGCTGTACCTCGCGCAGCAAGGGCGCTTTCAGCAATCGGGCAAAGGCAGTGCTCGACAGCCGCATCAGAGAGCAGCGGGTCAGTGCGCGCACACTGGCATTGCGCGGTTCGCCGGATACCAGCGCTTCCTCACCGAAGGCACGACCGACCCCCAGTTGCGCCAGCTCCTCCTCCGAGTTGCCATTGGGGTCTTCGAGCACCACCTGGGCGCGGCCGTCGGTGATGACGTAGTAGTAGTCGCCTGGATCACCCTGCTTCAGGATGATGCTGCCGGCCTCGAAAGTGACCGACTCCATGTTGCCGAAGATCTGGGCAATGTTCCCCGCTGGAATGCGCAGGAAAGCCTTGCTCTGCAGCAGCGCGGTCATCCAGTCCTGATGC
Organism: Lysobacterales bacterium; assembly: GCA_022841325.1. Taxonomy (GTDB): domain Bacteria; phylum Pseudomonadota; class Gammaproteobacteria; order Xanthomonadales; family SZUA-5; genus JADKFD01. The sequence continues at coordinate 108,918 of JALHRS010000007.1, forward strand.
TCGTCGAACTCAGCCTCGGTGTCGAGATCACGCACCTGCACGCCGCCGGTCTGCGACCAGGTCAACATCACGTCCAGCAGTTCGCGGTCAACGAACAGCACCTGCGCCGCCTTCAGGCACAAGGCCGTTGCCGAGCGCCGTGGACCCGGGGCCAGCGCATAGCGTGCCTCAGGATCCGTGGCGCGTAACCTGACGGCCTCGCGCTCATCCTGGAGTTCGATCTCACCTTCGATCAGAAAGGCCTGGGTACGGGCCAGTTCGCCGCGACTGAACACCACCTGGCCCGGCTGGTAATTGACCAGACTGCTCTGCTTGGCAAGTTGGGTTCGATCGGAGGGAACCAGCGACTGCAAAGGCACGAAGCGCCCAAACAGGCTGATGTTGACCATGGAGTAGCGCCCGGCATTCAAACCAAGGGCACGGATTCTATGCCCTGCAGCGTCGGGTGACGAGTGGACAATGGGTGAAGGAACAATAAAAAGCGCAGATCGCGCCACAAGGCCCACCGTCGCAACGAAAACGGCCGGCAAAGGCCGGCCGTTTCGTCACACTTCGGGGCTCAGCTTAGAAGCTGTAGCGGAAGCCCAGTTGCAGCGCCCAACGCGAGATGCCGCGATCGTCGTACACGTTCTGCGAATCCGGCGTGTTGAAGCGGTACACATAGCGACCGGTAGCCGGGTCGATACCGCCGTACTCGACGATGCCGCGCATCAGCGGGAAGCCGACTTCCTCGATGACACCCCAATCCTTGTCGATCATGTTGCCGATGTTGAGGATGTCGAGCCAGATCTCGGCCTTGTTGCCGGCAAAGAAGCCCGGCAGTTCCTGCGAGATGCGAACGTCGAAGTTGTGCACCCAGCTGGAGTAGTCGGCATTGCGCTCGGCGACCTGGCCGAGGTGAGTGCGCAGATACTCGTTGCCTTCGACATAGGCCCAGAACGCTGCTTCTTCAGCGGGGGACCCGAACAGCACATCGCCCGGACCCGAGGGGATGTACAGCAGGTCATTGAAACGACCGTCGCCGTTGGCATCGTTGTCGAAGGTGTAGCTGTAGGGCTTGCCACGTCGACCTTCATAAACCAGCGAGAACTCGGTCTTCAGATCGTCGAAGAAGAAGTGGCGGTAGGACACGGCTCCCGAGAAACGATCCTTGATCAGGTAGTTCGAACGCGCCGAGATTTCTTCGTTGGAATTGAAGATGGCGACGTTGCCCAGCTGCGAGCTGGAGGTAGAACTGGTCAGCGGGCTGACTTCATTGGCATCGGTATAGGTGTACGCCACCTGCCAGAACCAGTTCTCTTCGTAAGGCTTCTGCAGCGACAGCGTCAGCTGCTCGCCTTCACCCTTGCTGGTCGAGCGGGCGATGATGGCATCGTTGTAAGCACGATTGCGATTGGCGCGCGAAGTCACACTGGAGCCGGAGCCAGCCTGGTTCCAACGGGTGGGGTTGCGGCCGTTGGCATCCCAGTAGATGTAGCGACCATCCTGACCAACCGCGGTCGGGGACCCGAGGTTCAGCTGCTGATAGTAGATGCCCTCTTCCACCGAGGTCAGGATGACTTCAGCGGAAGCGACGATGCCGTACCAGGGCAGTTCATGATCGAAGGCCAGATTGGCCTTCCAAACCGCCGGCTGTTGCAGATCCGGATCGATGAAGTCCACCGACTGGGTGGCACCAGCGCCCGGCGTGAACAGCGTCAGCTGGGAATTCGGATTCGGCGAGAACTGGGTGATACCGGTGTTGAAGATGTAATCGGTGAACTGCAGACCCGTGTTCGAATACGGATTCGACAGCCACACGGTGGCCGATGCGCCCTGGAACAGGCCCATGCCGCCACGGAGCTGGGTCGGACGCTCCGAATCAAAGGTGTAGTTGAAACCGAAGCGCGGCTGTACCAGCTCGTTGCCATCGATGGTGGCATCGTTGCGGAAGCCGAATGCCTGGGAAGCAGCCGCATTGTAGGTCGGCTTGCGATCGACGTTCGGCACGTCAATACGGAAACCGTAGGTCATCGTCAGGTTGTAATTGACTGACCAGCTGTCCTGCACGAAGACGCCCACATTGTCCAGCCCCCAGATGGCGGCCATGTTGTTGATGTCGCCGCCCGCGGGTGCAAACAGCTGATAGCGACTGGAACGGCCGCTGCGGAAGTCGGCAATGCTGTTGAAGGTGTAAACGCCATTGGTACGACGACCGAACAGGTTGTAGTAGTCGTTGGTCTCGTAATCAACACCGAACTTGAACTCGTGATCGCCGATGAAGTAGTTGCCGATGAAATACGAATTCCAGGTCTCGGTCTCGAGGATGTTGGCGTGGGTGTTCTCTTCAGTACCCAGATTCAGCGTGGCGTTGCCGACGCGAACTGCGATCGCCGGCAGATTGTCCACCGGCGTGCGCACCGCCGAGTAGTCACGATAGGACAGCTTGAACTCGGTCGAGAAGTTGTCGGTCCAGTCGCTGAACAGCTGCGCGGTGGTGGTGTCGAACTGGAAGTCGCGCTGATACAGGAAGCTGGACAGGGACAGCGAGTTGTTGCCAAAGCCCGGAGTGTTGGCCTGGCTCTGCTCGGAACTGCTGTAGCGGAAGCTGGCGCGATGCTGGTCACTGATGTTCCAGTCCAGCTTGATCGCATATTCCTCGCTGGTGGTGTCCAGCGACTTCGGCAGCTGCAAGGTACCGGCGTCAAAACCGTAACCGCTGGCAATGCCAATGATTTCGTCGATGTTGGCCTGGGTGATGTTGACGATGTTGGTCGCACCGGAACCGACCGGGCCGAAGTTGGTGCCGACGCCGGAGAAGGTGCTCTTCTCGTAGTTGGCGAAGAAGAACAGGCGATCTTCGATCAGCGGACCACCAAAGGTGCCGCCGTAGGTCTCATCGGTGTCGAAGATTTCGGGGCGGATGTCGTTCTGGTCCTTGCCCGACCAATCATTCTCACGATAGGTGCCATACACCGAGCCGTGGAATTCGTTGGTGCCGGACTTGGTCACGGCGTTGATCACCGCACCGGTGGCGCCGCCGATGGTGACGTCGTAGTTGGCGACCGAGACGTTGATGGCGTCGATGACGTCCATCGAGATCGGCTGCTTGGGCGTCGGCAGCGAGTTGGACTCGAGGCCGAAGGCATCTGAGGTATTGACGCCGTCGATGCGGATCGCATTGAAGCGCGTGTTCTGGCCGCCGGCCGAGATTTCGTTGCGGGCCTTGTCAGTCTGCGCAATGCGCGGATCGAGGCGCACATAGTCCTGGATGTTGCGGTTGATCGACGGGAAGGAGTCGATCTGCTCGCGCGAGACGTTGCTCGTGGAGCCCTGATTGTTGGCGCGGAACACGTCCGACTGGGCCGAAGCGACCACTTCGATCGACTCCATCTGGGTCATCGCCGGATCGAGATCGACATTGACCTGCGAGGGCTCGCCGAGCAGCAGGTTGATGTCGTCCTGGGCTTCGCCGGCGTAACCGTCCTTGGTGACCGTGATCTTGTAGGGGCCGCCCACGCGCAGATTGGTCGACGCATACCGACCCTGCTCGTCAGTGCTGACGGTCTTACGGGTGTTCGACGGCAGATGCACGATCTCGACCAGTGCGCCTGCAATCGGGCGACCTTCGGGATCGGTCACGCGACCGTTGAGGGATGACGAGGTGGTGCCCTGTGCGAAGGCGCCCTGCGAGGCGGCGAGGCCCAACATGAGGCCCAGCACCAAGGCCTTGATCTGCGGCTTTTTCTTCATGACGACTGCCTGACTTGTGTTACGGGATTGGACTGCACTCACCCAATGAACGCCGATTGATCATCGAAGCGCGGCTGATGCAGCGAGAGTTAAGAAGAGTTTAACAGTGCTGGATGACGGTTTGCTAACAACTTGGGGACCAGCGCGCAGCGAATTGGAGCTCTTGCTCGGACCTGCAACGAGGATCGCTGCTCAGCAAAAACCTTCAATTGGGCGGGCAAGTTGGCGCCATCCGGAGGGTCTGTTCCTGCCTAGAAGATGCCCATCGACAGCCCCAGGGCCATTGCGGCGCCCAATTGTTCACAATCTTCCAGTCGCAATTCGAGTTCATGACTGCGCGCCAGCAGCGGCGCCTGCACTTCCTTCCAGCCCAGGCCCCGGGCGATACGCTGCATGGCAGCGATCGCGCCCAGGCCATCGTTGCCGGCGCACACGAACAGCGCATACGGCCGGCCGGTCAGCTGATCCTGCGCCGGATAGTAGATCCGTTCGAAGAAGTCCTTGATCAGGCCCGACATCGAGCCAAAGGTCTCGGGGCTACCGATGAGATAGCCGTCGGCGGCCAACACATCCTCAATGCCCGCCTCGCTGGCACCGCGCGAAATCACATCAACGGCATCGGTGGCCTCGGCAGCCGCTGCGATGACCTCGGCCATCTTTCGTGTACGCCAGCCATGGCTGTGATGAACGATGAGAAGTCGGGGACGCATGTTGGCAGGTTGCTGGTCCAATGGCGTTGCGGGAGTCGTGGCCGCAAGCACGGGGCACGGGGTCGTTCGTCGACGACCGCCGCGATCAACTCGCGCCCATCGCCCCCAGGTACTTCTGAATACCGTCCAGGAACATCTGCACCGAGATCGCAACCAGCAGCATACCCATCAGGCGCTCCAGCGCGATCAGCGTACGCTGACCGAGCACCTTGTAGAGCGCCGTGGCGGCAAACAGGATCACCGCCGTCGCCAGCCAGGCCGCAACCAGAGCCACGGTCCACTCGAAGTTGCGCCCGGTGCCATCATTGGCCAGCAGCATCAGCGCAGCAATCGTCGACGGTCCGGCCACGCAGGGAATGGCCATCGGCACGATGAAGGGCTCACCCTCGGGAATGTCGCCGAAGATGCCGTCTCGCGATGGAAAGATCATGCGGATACCGATCAGGAACAGGACGATGCCGCCGGCAATGCTGACCGACTCCTGACGCAGATGCAGCAAGGCCAGCAGCGCCTGCCCCGAGTACAGAAAGAGCAGCAGCACACCCAGCGCAATCACCAGTTCCCGCGCCAGCACAAAACGCCGACGCTGCGGCGGCAGGGCCTTCAACAACGAGAGAAAGACGGGAATATTGCCGAGCGGATCCATGATCAGAAACAGCAGGATCGCCGCCGAGACGATATCCATCACGCGGCATCCGCCGGCGGCTGACGCCCATCAACAATGGCCCCGCTCCAGTCCTGCGGCGCAGAGGCAATCAACCAGCTGATAAGCTCGGCATAGCGCGCGGGTGGGATCAGTCCGTCCACACCCTCACCGACAAAGACCTTGCGCCGGAATGCGCTGGCCACCGGCGCCGGCAACAGACCGAGCACGCGCACACCCTGCGCCGCCCATTCGCTGGCCGCCATGGCAATCAGTGCACGCAATCCGGCCTGGGCGACACCATAGGCGCCCCAGTAGGCCTCAGTGCTGCGATCTGGATCATCGGACATGAACAGCGCGAGAGGCGGCTGTTCGGCAGCACGTAGCGCCGGCAGCAGCGACTGCAACATCAGGAAAGGTACGTTCAGGCCGATCTGCAGTGTCCGCAGCCACTCTTCCGGCTCGAACTGCTCGATCGGGGTCAAACCGTGCAAGCGACCGGCGGCGTAGATCAGCGCATCCAGATGCCCGCAGCCCTCGATGATGCGGGCGCAGAGGTCGGCGAAATCGGCCGGGCTGGCGCCCTCCAGGTTCATCGGATAGATGGCCGGCTGCGGCGCGCCCAGCGCCTCGATCTCGTCGTAGAGCTTTTCCAGCGCCGCTACCCGTCGCCCCAGCAGCACCACGCTGGCGCCACGCTCGGCCGCCGAAAGCGCGCAGGCACGGCCGATGGCGCCGCAGGCGCCAACGATCAGCACCTGGCGGCCGGCCAGGCCGGCACCATCCCAGGCCTGGGTCGGCGGAACGATAAACTGCTGCATTGAGGTCAAGCGGCCCCCGTCTGCGCCTGCGCCTCGTCGACCATGCGTTTGAGTTCGCCGGAAGCTTCCAGGTCAGCCACGATATCCGAACCACCAATCAGCTCGCCGTTGACATACAGCTGCGGAAAGGTTTTCCAGTTGGCGAACTGCGGCAGATTGGCGCGAATCTCCGGATCTTCGAGCACGTTGACCGCGTGATAGCGCGCGCCCGCACTTTTCAGGCACTGGGCGGCGCGCGAGGAAAATCCACACATCGGGAACTGCGGCGTTCCCTTCATGAACAGCACGATCGGGTGTGCGTCCAGCAGGGCTTGAATGCGCTGAATTACGTCCATGGCTTTCTCCGATCTGCGCCGGGTGCGGCGCTGCAGCCGGGTATCATACCGACCTCCATGGCAGGAACCGAGCCAGTGACCCTCAAGATCGACACCCATGCGCACGTGTTGCCCCGCGATTGGCCGGATCTGGCGGCGCGCTACCACGACCCGCGCTTTCCCAGCATCGACCACAGCGAGGGCCGCCACCGGATCTACAAGGACGGCCGCTTCTTCCGCGAAATCTGGTCCAAGACCTGGGACGCGCAGGAGCGCATCGACGACTATGCGCGCTTCGACGTCTCGGTACAGGTGATCTCCACGGTACCGGTGATGTTCTGCTACTGGGCGCCGGGCGAACAGGCACTGGAGCTGCACCGGGCACTCAATGAACATTCGGCCGAACTGGTGCGCGAGCATCCACGCAACTACCTGGGCCTGGGCACCGTTCCCCTGCAATCCCCCAAACTGGCGATCGCAGAAGCCCGCCGCTGCGTCAAGGATCTGGGCCTGCAGGGCGTACAGATCGGCTCGCACGTCGGCGACTGGAATCTCGACGCGCCCGAGCTGTTCGAGTTCTTCGCCGCCTGCGCAGAGATGGACGTCGCTTTGCTGGTGCATCCCTGGGACATGATGGGTGCCGCCTCCATGCCCAAGTACTGGCTGCCGTGGCTGGTCGGCATGCCCGCCGAGCAGTCGCGCGCCGTCTGCAGCATGATCTTCGGCGGCGTGCTGGAACGTCTGCCGCGCCTGCGCGTGGCTTTCGCCCATGGCGGCGGCTCATTTCCGTACACGCTCGGGCGCATCGAACACGGTTTCCGCATGCGCCCGGACCTGGTCGCCACCGACAACCAGCGGTCGCCACGCGAATATCTCCAGCGGCTGTATTTCGACACCTGCGTGCACGATGACCTTGCGCTGCAGTACCTGATCGACACCTGCGGTGCCGATCGCCTGATGCTGGGCACCGATTACCCCTTCCCTTTGGGCGAACAGGAACCGGGCTCGCATATCCGGCGCATGCCGCTGGACGACACCGAGCGCCAACGCCTGCTCAGTGGTACCGCTATGGAGTGGCTGCAGGTGGAATCGACGCGATTCGACCTGTCTTGAAGTGAAATGCAATCAGCTTGTCCAACGGCGCGCCAGTGCTGGCTTGCCGTCTCTACCCGCTTGCAACTTGCGGTCGTGACCGCGCCTGAACTGGGAAACCCAGCGCGGCCACGACCGTTCAAGCCATCGTCAGTTGGTGCACCCGTAAACGCCAACCAGCCGCGACAACTGGATCGTGCGGTGCGGCCGACCAGCGATGCGGTATGTCAGATGCGCACTGGTGCAACTGGTGAAGTGCAGGTCAGCAGTACCCACCTGGGTATGTGTGGCAGGCGGTTGCTCGGCGTTGAGCCGCCCACCCGTGCTTTCCCAGATACCGAGATTGGTCACCGTGCGCGAACCAGGCGTGTAATTGCCCTGCACAGAGTACCAGCGCTGCCCACTCACACCAGAGCTGGGCGTACCGTCCAGTGCATAGGTGTACCAACCCAGATACACGTAGTTGTTGCTACGCGGTGCGAAATTGAACTGGAAGCCCTGACCTGCGGTCGCCTGGTTGTACCAGGCCCCGTTCAGCCCCGGATGGATGCCACTCGCGGTGAGGCTGAAGCTGGGCATGGCACTTGTCGCGCAGTACTCATCCGAAGTCAGACGCGTCAGCGGAATGGTCCCGCTGGCCTGGTTTGCCGGCTGACCATCGGGATTGAACTGAAACTGCAGCGTGGCGACCGAGCAGCTCTGGAAGCTCAATGTTGCGCTGCCGATCACGACGGCCGTGGTTGGCGGCGCATTATCGAATCGTCCGCCAGTGTTGAGATAAATCGGCATGGTCTTGACCGTATCGCCTGGCAACAGGCTGCCCTGGATGCTGTACCAGCGTTGTTGTGTCTGCAGGTTCGAACCGGTTCCCCCGTTCTTGTCGTAGGTGTACCAGCCAAGGTAGACATAGGACTGCTGCGTACTGATGTCGACAAGGAAGCCCTGGCCTGGCGTCGCCGGGTTGTACCAGGTGCCGCTGAGACCCGGCCGCAAGGGAATGCCGCTGGGTCCGCCCAGCATGGCGACGGCCGTGCCGGCATCCAGTGCTCCCGCGCCGCAAGTGGCGTTGGTGCAAGCGCCCGAACCGCTCACGAACTGTCGAGCGGAGTTCTTCAATGCCGTCTTGATCTGCTCCGGGGTGAAGTTGGGGCGCAGCGCCTTGATCAAGGCAGCCACACCGGACACATGCGCGGCGGCCATGCTGGTACCGGATACGCTGGCGTAGCTGTCGAAGCCTGGGTACCCACCGCCGGTGTTGTACGTGGACAGCACGGCACCGACGCCGTTGGTGCCAAAGCCACCCGGCGCGGCCAGGGTGATGTTCGATCCATGGTTGCTGTAGCTCGCCCGCTTGCCGTTGCGATCAAGCGCCGCCACGGATATCAGGTTCGGACAGTTGCCCGGCGCATACAAGTTGCTGTCGCCCTGATTGTTGCCCGCAGAAGCCACCACGGTCACACCTCGGGCAATCGCGGCATTGATCGCGTTCATCATCGGCACCGAGCACGCGCCGTGGTCGCGGCTGCCGAGGCTCATGTTGATGATCTGCGCGCGCGGGCTCGGGATCTGCGGAAACTCCGGGAGCCCGTAAGCGGGAGCAACGCGCAGGCCTGCCGACCAAAGGATGGCATCGACAATGTCGGATTCGTAGCCGCCGCTGGGGCCGAACACCCGCACTGGGAGCACCTTGGCGCCGTAGGCAACGCCGGTCACACCGATGTTGTTGTTACCCAATGCGGCAATGGTGCCGGCAACATGCGTGCCGTGCCAGGGCGTATGCACATGGGGACGAATGCACGGTGGCGGGCAGATCGAGCCGCCACCGCCTGAGCCAACGGCAAACGGGTCGAGTGGATCATTGTCGCGACCAGGATGATCGTCATAGTCGATCGCGTCGTTGGACAGGAAGTCGAATCCACCGGGAAGAATATTCGCGGCCAGATCGATATGCGGGCGATAGCCGGAATCAAGCACGGCAACGGTGACGCCGGCGCCGGTGGTCATGTCCCAGGCTGACGGCAGATTGGCGCCTCCGGCACTGCTGGTAGCCGGGTGGTAATGCCATTGATCGGCATATCTGGGATCGTTGGGGACACCCGCCGATTGGAAGATGCGATCAGGCACGGCGAACTCGATACTGGCATCGGCGGCCATCAAGGTCGCGCCAAGTTGCTCCATGGGCGCCCTTGCCAGCGGCTGCCCGAGCTCCACCAGCCACTCACCCCCGCTCATGACACGTACAAGTGTCAGCGTAGTGCCACTGGCAGCAGACAGCTGCGCGAGCTTGGCAGCGATGGAGGTGCCCTGCCGGTCAGAGGAAAGCCCCCATCTCGACGTCACCTTGATCATCATGCGGTCGAGCGGTTCGGCCGGATTCTCGACCGGCACTGCCGAAACCGAGACGGAAAACCCACGGAAAGTCTGTGCCGGTGCCATGAGGGGCACACTGGCCAGTAGTGAAACCAGCAGAGGGCGAAACAAGACAGAAAGTTTGGGCAAGACCACGTGAAATCCTCGAAAGTTGGGCGAGTTCCGCGTTACAAATGGAGCCCTGAGTGACGCGGGTACCATTTACGCGGAATGGGAGCGAGGAATCGATCAACCGCCCGGTAGACGCGGATGGCCAGGATGCGGTCTCGACTGGCCTCGCCATTATCCCGGAACGCCGCCAACGGACCGCGTTCTGCAGCGGCAACAACAGGACTGCCAGCATGTCGGTGGACCATTGACGGCGCCGAACGGCTGGACTCTGTCGCATTCACCAACAACCGCAACCCCATCTGACCTGTGCCTGGGCCCATGTCGGGCTCGGCGATTCCGTGTCGGCGCGACGGGAAGTTCAACTCCCCGACAACTCGAGTTGGAGCAGATTCTCGAACGATTTGTCGACGAGATGCGCAAGTGGGCATCTGATTCTCCCAACCGGATGGACTGCTGGGCCGTGTTGGAGATGCTGCGCGGCTTGCAAGACAAACCGTGCACCAGCGACCCGCAGTGCGCGCTTCCGGGCGCCTCTGACCCATCTGAATGAAGTTCAGATCAGCTAAGCTCTACCGGACTGTCCACCGGAGGAACGTCGCTGATGCAAAGTCTGGTGCGCAAGCGCCGGCCGTCAGCAGAGCGAGGCAGCGCTGCCCTGACGGGTGCGCTGCTCGCCGCGCTGACCCTCGCCTCGCCCGTGCTTCAGGCCGACACGCTGAAGCTGAGCGTGCGCGATGCAAAGACCGGCGCCTTCATCGACGCCGAGATTGAACTGAGCCACGGGGACTCGTCAGCGGCAAGGCTGCGCACTCGCGACGGCCGCGCGCAAAGGCAGGTCCAAGGTGAATCGGACTTGAGGCTGACAGCTCAGGGCTACCGAATGCTCAGCACGCGGCTGTCGGCGGACACGCGCGATGTGCAGCTTTGGCTGGATCCAACGACGCCGGTGTCCCCAGATACGAGGTCACAGACCAGCGCCTGGATAGAGGGGCACGTCTACGATTTTCAGCGCGGGAGCGCGCTGCCTGGCGCGCGCGTGGAACTGGGTAGCGCGGTCACATACACCGACTCGCAGGGTTATTTCCGCGTCGATCTGCCACCGGTCGCAGACGATGATGGGCTATCGATGCCACTGAAGGTCAGTGCCGCTGGGCTGCCGCCCTGGCGACAGGACTTGCGTCTGACCAGGGGCATCAGCCACCGCATCATCGATCTCGGCGCTGGCGTGCCCGGGCCCGACCATCGCCTCGACGCGCGTCAGCTGTCCAGCCCGATCGACGATTCCGCAGCTGCCAGAGCCCCGGTGTTTCCGGTCCCCACCAGCATTCGAGTGGGCTATGCCGATGCCGGATTCACCACGCCCTGTTGCGTCGGCTCCTGCAGCGCGGTCAGCGTGATGTCGCTGGAAACCTACGTCAAACGCGGACTCAACGACGAATGGATAGCCAGCTGGACCGGCGACAGCCTGCGGGCTGGAGCCATCGCCTATCGCTCTTACGGCGCCTGGCATGTCGCCAACCCGCGCACGCCGAGCTATGACATCTGCTCCAGCGCCTGTTGCCAGGTCAACGATCCCGACACCAGCGCCTCCAGCGATGCCGCGGTCAATGCCACCGCCGGCATCCTGCTGAGCCAGAATGGCCAGATCTTCCGATCCGAATATTCGGCCGAGAACAATGCCTGGGACGATCCCGGCGACGGTCTGCCCTGCTCCAACGGTGATCTGTCCTGCGGTAACGGCTTCGTCGGCAGCCCGGCCACCGGCTGGCCCTGTCTGGCTGACACGGTCGCGCTGGGGCGCGGTTGCTTTGGCCATGGTCGTGGCATGTCCCAATGGGGCAGTCAGCGCTGGGCGCTGGATCAGGGCCAGCGCTGGCCGTGGATCGTCAGTCACTACTACAACGCCAACGGCAATGGCGCCGGCTTGCGCAACTCCGAACTGACTTCGCCGCTGCGCGTCGACCAGTTCAGCGCGCCTGCCAATGCCAGTCCGGGCCAATTGATCACTTTGAGCCTCGATCTCAGCAATCTGGCAGCGCTGGCGCATGATCCGGTCTACATCGGTGCCAGTCTGTTTCGCAGCGGCAGCGGCTTTGTCTCGGATCCACCGCGCGATCTCGGCGTGCGCCTGGAGCCGGGCAGCCAGCAGCGCAGCCGCCAGTTTCAGCTTCCTCCCGGTTTGAGCCCCGGTGTCTGGGATGTGCTGGTAGCGCTGTACCTGGACATCGACGGCAACGCTGCGATCAACAGCGGTGATCTGGCGCTGACCACGGCCCGACAGAATGGGGTGCTGACGATCGTGGACGGACCGCTGTTTGCCGACGGCTTCGAGTAGGTGCGCCGGCGAAACCGGTGAAGCGTAAAGGGTGCAAGTCCCTGACACCAAAGGAGTAGCGATCCATGAGTGTCCCCGAGTCATGCGTTGGTCATCGCGAGGTGG
>JALHRS010000008.1 GCA_022841325.1 Lysobacterales bacterium
GCGACTATCGCGGCGTTGCTCCTCCTCGCAATGGAATGACCATTCCTCGTCGTCGCGCCTTGCGCTAGTCGCAAAGCCCTGCGCGAGCTTCCGCAACAGGTGTGAGAAATGCGGACTAGGGGCACGGCGCTCGGGTGGGAGTCGCGGTCGCGTCTGGTCCTGACTCCCTGGGACCCAGGGCCGGAAGCGTCAACGCAGAGAACGCAGAGGGGCGCAGAGGACGCGGAGCAGCGCCGAGCAAGAATGGCTCTTGCTCCTCTCGGCGTTCTCTGCGGCTCTCTGCGTTCTCTGCGATTCGCCCATGGTTGCGGCCCATCGCCGTGTCAGATTCTCGCGAGGACGGTCGCGACGCAAGGTCGCTCCTACAGACGGCTAGCCGACGGCCAGCTCCACTTGGATGTTGCCGCGGGTGGCCCTGGAATAGGGGCACACCTGGTGGGCGGCTTGCATCAGGGCCATGGCCTGGTCGTGGCTGAGTTCCGGCATGTGCCCGATCAGGCGTACCGCCAGGCCAAAGCCGCTGTCGTCCTTGCCGATCGAGACTTCGGCGCTGATCGTGACCGGACCGGTCTGGATCTTCTGCATGCCGGCGACCATTTTCAGCGCACCGCCGAAGCAGGCGGAGTAGCCGCAGGCAAACAGCTGTTCGGGGTTGGTGCCGTTGCCGCCCGGTCCTCCCAGGCCCTTGGGTACCGATAGCGCGAAGTCGAGCGCGCCGTCATTGCTGGAGACCTTGCCGTCACGACCGGCGGTGGCACTGGCGATTGCGGTGTAGAGCACTTGCATGGCTGGACTTCCTGGGCTGTTGGGGCTTTCCCCGATGCTGGCACATGGACGTCGGTGTCGGCGCTACCGATAGAAAGTGCGTGCTGGCAGGGTGGAGCATTCTAGCCCCCAGTTGCGTCTGCAAGGCCAGACCTTCAGAGTTTCACGAAGATCGTTGCTCGACAATGTTCCCAGAGCAGCGCTTGCCTGGCTGAAGCTGAACAGGATTGCACCCGGGGCAGGCTGCAATAGGTCTGGATTCAGCTAACCTGGTGCAAGTTCTATCTAACTGTCGTCCACTCAGGAGCAATACCATGCGCTATCGACTGGTGATGATTTGCATTGCTGCGGTCAGCTTGGGCGCCTGCGCGACCTCTCCGGGCTATTACGACCGCTATGACCGCGGATACTCCGGCGCCTGCGCCAACTGTGGCACCATCGAGAGAATCGAGCGCGTCTACGGCGAACGCAAGACCACCGGGGGCGGAGCGGTACTCGGTGCCATCATTGGCGGCGCCCTGGGCAATCAGGTAGGCAAGGGTGATGGCCGCAAGGCTGCTACGATCGCTGGTGCTGTGGCCGGCGGCGTGATCGGCAACAACGTCGAGAGAGACAGCCGCTCGGCACCGCGTTTCGAGATCTTCGTGCAGATGGATGACGGCCGCCGCCTGGTGGTCGAACAACCCTATCTCAACGATCTGCGTGACGGTGATCGGGTGGAGCTGGTCGGACAGCAGCTGCGACTGCTGTAAGGACCTGATCCCGGGCGCACATTCATCGCCGGAGCGCCGGTTTTGCTTCTGTAGGTCCAGACTTGTCTGGACGCCTTTCCGCAGATTGCGGCAGAAGCGTCCAGACAAGTCTGGACCTACAGGAGCCGCTCCACGGATTCTTGCCCCCGTCCGGGTCTCTCGGACCCCCGGTCAGCCGGTGAGCGCCTCCACCCACACTGGCGTCCCGTTGAGCGCTGCGTTGCCGCTGGGTACGTCCAGATCCAGCGGGTCGCTGAGATCGTTGTAGCTGGCGCCGGGCAGTGCCGCGGCCAGGCTCCAGCCGACATCGCTGCGGCCATGGCCGAAACCATGCGGCAGGCAGGCCACGCCGGGCTGCAACTGATCGCTGGCCTGCACTTCGGTGTCGATCTGGCCGATGCGTGAGCGCACCCGCACGCGCTGGCCGTCGCTGAGACCGCGACTTTCCAGATCCTGCGGGTGCATCCACAACTGGTGTCTGGCCTTGCCCTTGATCAGGCGCGGCGCGTTGTGCATCCAGGAATTGTTGCTGCGGGCGTCGCGACGACCGATCAGCTGCAGCGCACCCTCGGCCATGCTGCCGTTGTCTGCGGCAAGCCGTTGCAGGTCCGCCAGCAGGAACTCCGGCGCGCATTCGATCTTGCCGCTGTCGGTTTCGAGTCGCCGCAGCAGGCTGGGTTGCAGTGGGCCGAGGTCGAGGCCGTGCTCGGCGCTGCGCACCGATGCGACATCGACCATCCCGGCGCGGCGCAGTCCGCCTTCGATCATCTGCTCCGGTGCCGGCAGTCCGCGCCAGTCCTTGCCCGCCGCTTTGGCATAGGCGGCACCGAGGCCGTTGACGATCTGCCAGTCGGCGCGCTCGGCTTCAGGCTGTGGGTAGATCGGCTGGTTCCAGCGCACGATGCGGCGCACGGCAAAGGCATTGAAGATCAGATCCAGATGATGCTGGCTCAGGAATGAGGTCGGCGGCAGGATCAGGTCGGCGTGGCGGGTGGTTTCATTGACATAGATATCGATGCTGACCATGAACTCGAGTGATTCCAGGGCGCGATCGAGTTCACGGCCGTCGGGCGTGGACAGCACCGGATTGCCGGCACTGGTCAGCAGGGCGCGGACCTGGCCCTCGCCCGGGGTCAGGATTTCTTCGGCCAGGGCCGACACCGGCAGTTCGCCGGCGAACTCGGGCAGGCCCCGAACCCGGCTGCGCCAGAGATCGCGATGACCCTTGGAGGTGCCAGGCCCGGTCACCGGAAACACCGTGTCATTGGGCAGCACGCCGCCGACGCGATCGAGATTGCCGGTATAGAGGTTGAGCAACTGGATCAGCCACTGGCACAGGCTGCCGTAGCGTTGGGTGGAGACGCCCATGCGCCCGTAAACAGCGGCGCGCGGCGCCGCGTGGAGTTCGCTGGCCATCGTCGAGATCGTCTCGCGGGCGATGCCTGTGCGTGACTGGAGGTTGCCAAGATCCATGTCGACGATGGCCTGCAGGGCTTGATCGAATCCCTGCAGATGCCCGGCATAGGCCTGCAGTCGCGGTGGGCCGATCTCGGCCAGATCCTGCAGCAAGGCCAGCAGCAGCCAGACATCGCCGCCCGGGCGTATGGCCAGATGCTCCGTCGCCAGCTCCGCGGTCTCGGTGCGCCTGGGGTCGACGACCACCAGTTTCCCGCGCCGGGTCAGCGCTTTCAGCCGCTTCGGTATTCCTGGTGCCGTCAGCAGACTGCCGTTGGAAGCCACCGGGTTGGCGCCCAGCATCAACAGGTAGTCGGTGTGGTCGATGTCGACGATGGGAATCAGGAACTGATGCCCGTACATGGCCCAGGACACCAGCTGGTGCGGCCACTGGTCGACCGAGGATGCCGAGTAGACGTTGCGGGTCTTGAGCGCGCGCAGCAGTGCCGGCAGGTAGGCGATATGGCCGAAATGATGGACATTGGGATTGCCGAGGTAGGCCGCGACCGCGCTGGGCCCATGACGTGCCTGTACCGCCGCCAGTTGCTCACCGGCGTAGTCGAAGGCCTCGTCCCAACTCAGCGTCTGCCAGCCCTTGGTGGTGCGCCGCTGCGGCAGCCGCAGGCGTTCCGGGTCGGCCTCCAGATCCAGTATGGCATTGCCCTTGGGACAGACATGGCCGCGACTGAAGGGGTCCTCGCTGTCGCCGCGGATGGCCGTCAACTGCTCCCCCTCAAAGGCGAAATCCAGGCCACAGATGGCCTCACACAGCGGACAGGCGCGGAAACGATGGGAACTGCTCATGGATCACCAGGGCTGCAGATCGGATGCGCCGACGATGACGCCAAGCGGGCGGTGGCACAAGAGCCGATGACGGCCTCGTCGGCGCGGGCGCCATCAGGGTTCGCGGAGCCCGGGCACATCAGGATAGACTCATCGGCTGTAAACCGCCGACAGACGCGAATGCTGCATCGGGCCGTTGCTTTCCTGTGGCTGTGCACGCTGGGCTTGCTGACAGGGGGCCCCGAGGCGCGTGCGTGGTCTTTGCAGGCGGTGGCCGAACTCCCCGCCGAGGTGGCTGCCGCACTGCCGGCAACCGACTCGATTCAAGCGGGCCGCGATCAGCGCCAGTACTATCGTCTCGATCGATCCGGGGCCGGAACGCAGCCCGAGCAGCAGTATCTGGTGTTGCAGCGCGATCGCGGCCAGCACTTGCGCTTGCTCGGCGCTACCGGTGCACTGGTTCAGGAGCTCGGGCCAGGCGCAGCTCCGGCTCCAGCTCGGCCTGGCGTGCGTGGTGTGGCCTTGCCTTTGCCGGCAGACGACGGCACGGTCGCTGCACTTTATGTGGCGATTGACTCCGTGCTCGGCGTGCAGCCCCGACTCAGCGTCGAAAGCGGCGATCAGTACTATCTGCGTGAACGCAGTGTGGGTGCCTACGAGGTTGCGCTTGCCTCGGCGCTGCTGATGCTGATCATGCTCAGTCTGGCCTTCAGTCTGATCCTGCGCGAGCCCGGTTATCTGGTGTACGTCGCATTTCTGGTGTTGATGCTGATGTCCATTCTGCTGCGTCACCCGATCAGTTTCCGGCTGTCGCATTCTTCGGGCCTTGCGCCGGAACAGACGGCTGCTCTCGGGGTGCTGGTGTCGGCCCTGGCCGCGCTGGCATCGGTCACGCTGTTGCGCGCCGCCAGTGGCATGGGGGTGCTCTATCCTCGCGGCAGCCGCGCCATGCAGTGGATCGCGCTGGTCGGCATCCTGTTCGCTATGGTCGACGTGGCGACCATCCGTTCCCACTTCCATGTGGCGCAATGGGCGTTCGACGGCGTCAATCTCTGTTTTGGCGCCAATGCCGTGCTGAGTGCGGTGTTGTTGCTGGGTACGGCCCGCGCCGGTGGACGCACGGCGCGGCTGTTCCTGCTGGGGTGGACGCCGATGGTCCTGGTCGGCGGCTGGTTCAGTCTGGGTGGGCTGTTGGGACTGGCTCAGGCGCAGAATCCGCATCGATGGGTGATGTTTGCCTGCGTGCTGCAGGGCATAGGCTGGGCCGTGGCCCTGGGTGACCGGGCGCTGTCGCTGCAGCGCGAGCGCGATCGCGCGCGGGCGCTGGCGGAGCTGGATGCGCTGACCGGATTGCCGAACCGGCGCATGCTCGACCGCGAACTGGCAGAAGCCCGCAGCGGCTGGCTGCTGATCTGCGATCTGGACAGTTTCAAGGCCGTCAACGACCGCTATGGCCATGCCGTCGGTGATCGTTGCCTGGTGCACTTTGCCCAGTGCCTGCGCGAGTCCCTCGCGGGTGCTGCAGTCTTCGGTCGCTACGGCGGCGAGGAGTTTCTGGCCATCGTCCCGGGTGGCGATCTGCTCCAGGCGCGTGTGCTGGCCGAACGCCTGCGTGAGCGCACCGCCAGTACGCCGGTGTTCGTCGGCGAGGATCAGCACCGGTTGACCGTGAGCATCGGCATTGCCGAGCTTGACCCTGCGGACCCCGTATACGCGCTGGGGCAGGCCGATCGGGCCATGTACCAGGCCAAGGCCGGTGGTCGCAATCGGGTGGAAACCGCGCCCGCAATGGGTTGATATCTGTGTCTGAACGGCCGTTCAGGGTATGGACAGCACATACGATTCCGTTACAATGATCGCGCTGTGTATGCCAGGGCGTCGCCTCGGTTGCTTGATGCGGCGCTGATCCAGTTGATCCGCTTCATCTGCAAAAGCTGCGGCTACCCTGCACACCAGTATCGAGGTGTACCCATGTTGGGTAGGCCATAGTTCAGTGACAAGTTCGGAGATAGCAAAGATGTCGGATCGTCAGGTCGGCACCGTCAAGTGGTTCAACGACGCCAAGGGCTTCGGGTTCATCAGCCGTGAGGGCGGTGAGGACGTGTTCGTGCACTTCCGCGCCATTCAGGGCAACGGCTTCAAGACCCTGAAGGAAGGTCAGAAGGTAAGCTTCAAGGTCGTCAAGGGCCAGAAGGGCTTCCAGGCCGAGGAAGTGCAGGCGATCTGATCGCACTGTCTGCGCAACACCCTCAAACCCACCGCTGCGGCTGCAGCGGTGGGTTTTGCATTTCTGGGGGTGTTGATGGCGGGTCGAGCAGAAGCAGTGGAGCAAGCTCCGCTCGACCAAAGCGTCGGTGTACGAGGCCTTGGTAGTGCCGAGCTTGCTCGGCAGGGTGTGCGGCTCTTCGACCTTGCCGGAAGACTCAAAGCCCAAGCCCAGCAGAAGCAGCGGAGCAAGCTCCGCTCTACCAAAGCGTCGGTGTACGAGGCCTTGGTAGTGCCGAGCTTGCCCGGCACGGTGTGCGGCTCGGCAGAATCCGCTACCTCGTGGCCAGCTCCACGCCTTCCATCGCCACGTCTGCGAGCCAGCGCAGGTCTTCGGCGGTGGCCACGTAGGGCGGCATGAAATACACGGTGTTGCCCAGCGGTCGCAGCAGGGCACCGCGCTCCAGTCCATGCTGGTAGACCCGCAGGCCACGCCGCTCCTGCCAGGGATAGGGCGTTTGCGAGGATCGATCCTGCACCAGATCGAAGGCGCAGATCAGCCCGCGCCGGCGGATGCCACTGACATGGCCGTGATCGGACAGCGGCGCCAGCGCCTGCTCCAGTCCGGCGCCGAGTTTCTCGGTCCGTGGCAGCAGTTGCGGGTCTTCCAGCAGATCCAGCGTGGCATTGGCAGCGGCGCAGGCCAGCGCGTTGCCGGTGTAGCTGTGGGAATGCATGAAGGCGCGCAGATTGGCGTAGTCGTCGTAGAAAGCCTGGTAGATATGGTCACCGGTCAGCACCGCCGACAGCGGCAGGTAGCCACCGGTCAAGCCCTTTGCCAGGCACAGGAAATCGGGCTTCACGCCGGCCTGCTGATGCGCGAACAGGCTGCCGGTGCGGCCGAAGCCGACGGCAATCTCGTCGGCAATCCAGTGCACCTGATGGCGATTGCAGATCTCGCGCAGGCGGCGCAGATAGTGTGGATGGTGCATGCGCATGCCGGCCGCACATTGCACCAGCGGCTCGACCAGCACCGCGCAGACCGTGCCCTGATGCTGCCTCAGCAGCAGCTCCAGGGCATCGGCGGCAGCGTCAGCAGCGGCGATGGCAGACGCTTCATCGCTGGCGGCGGCCGGCGCCGGTGTGACCAGCGGCTGCAGCAGCAAGGGGCCATAGGTTTCCCGGTACAGCGGCACCTGGGTCATCGACAGCGCGCCCAGGGTTTCGCCGTGATAGGCGCCTTCCAGCACCACGAAGCGCTGGCGTGCGGTCTGGCCGCTGTTGCGCCAGTAGTGAAAACTGAGCTTCAGCGCGACCTCGATCGCCGACGAGCCGGAATCGGCATAGATCACTTTAGCCAGAGGCGCGCCGGCCAGCACCAGCAGGCGTTCGGCCAGGGTGATCGCCGGTGGGTGGGTGAATCCGGCCAGGATCACATGTTCCAGTCGCTGCGCCTGCTCGGCCACGGCCTCGCTGATGTGCGGCTGGGCGTGACCGAACAGATTCACCCACCACGAGGAGATCGCGTCGAAATAACGCTTGCCGCTGGCATCGGTCAGCCAGCAGCCGGAGCCGCTGACGATGGGAACCAGTGGCAGCCATTCATGGTCTGACATCTGGGTGCACGGATGCCACAGAACCTTGAGATCGCGGGTCACCCAATCGACATTGCCACTCATGCGCCGGTCATCCTGGTTGCGTAGCCGTCAGCATAGCCACACACGTACCGGTGGCGCCTTGGATATGATCGGCGCGGCGTTCAATTTCAGCAGGCAGAACTCATGACCCACAGAATTCATCGTTACGCCCGCAGATCCGGACCGCAAGGCGGCTTCACCCTGCTTGAAATCATGGTGGTGGTCGCGATCATTGCCATTCTCTCGACGGTGGTGGTGCTCAATCTGGTCGGCAAGGTCGACGAGGCCGGCGCCGCACGAGCCAAGAGCGACATCCAGGCGCTCAGTTCGGCGCTGGAAATGTACAAGCTCGACAATTTCACCTACCCGACCACCCAGCAGGGCCTGGAGGCCTTGCAGACCAGGCCTGGCGGCAATCCGCCGGCGCCGAACTGGAAGCCCTACATCAAGCAGCTGCCGGCCGATCCCTGGGGCAATCCCTACCAGTATCTCAGCCCCGGTCAGCATGGCGATTTCGATGTCTATTCGCTGGGGCAGGATCGCAAGCCCGGTGGCGAGGGCAATGCGGCCGACATCGGTAACTGGTGAATGCGCCAGCGCGGCTTCACGCTGCTGGAAATCCTCGTGGTGGTGGCGATCATTGCCATCCTCTCGGCGGCGCTGATGCTGTCGGCCGGAGGCGCCGGCGCTGACCGCCAGATCGAGGACGAGGCCCAGCGCATGCAGCAGGTTCTGCGACTGCTCTGCGATGAAGCCGTGATCGAGGGGCGCTACGCCGGCTTCGGCTACGCCGCGCAGACCTATGCCGGCTACGAATTCGGGCCGCAGGGCTGGCAACCAGTGAAGCATCAGGGCCCTCTGCGCGCCCACACTCTGGCCAATGGACTGGGTTTGCGTGAATTCGGCGCCGACGAGGCGCTGCCCCGGGCGCTGCCGGAAGATCCCCAGGTGCTGTGCACGCCGGCCGGAGAACTGGGCGACCACGATCTGCTGCTCAGCGTCGAGGGGGCGCGCTCGGGCTGGCGTCTGGCCCTGGACCAGAGCGGCGCCAGTCAGCTCAAGCCATGGCAGCCGCAATGAAATCGCGTGGATTCACGCTGCTGGAAGTGATGGTGGCGCTGGCGATCCTGGCCATTGCGCTGGCGGCCTCGGTGCGCTCGGTCGGCGAGCAGGCGCGCGCCCGCGATCTGCTCCGGGACGACAGTTACGCCCGCTGGGTGGCGGCCAATCTGATTGCCGAGACCCGCATCAGCGAAGGCTTCCCGCTGCCGGGAACCCGCGAAGGTCAGAGTCGCATGGCCGATCGGATCTGGCGCTGGCGCCTGATCGTCAGCGACACCCCCGATGGCGACATGCGCCGGCTGGATGCCGAGGTCTACGATGGCGACGAATCGATAGACGCGCGCAATCCACGGGTGCGCCTGAGTGGATTCGCCAGCGGCCGCGACCGTCGCGAATGATGAGTGCACGTGCGCAATCGGGCTTTACGCTGCTGGAGCTGATCGTGGCGGTGGCGGTGTTCGCGGTGGTCGCAGCCATGGCCTATTCGGGTCTGGATCTGCTGCTGCGCAGTCGTTCCGGACTGGAGCAGGCCTCCGAGCGCCAGCGCGCCATCGATCTGGCCGTGCTCAATCTGGAGCGCGATCTGCGCCAGGCCCTGCCGCGCCCGATCCGCGGCGCCTATGGCGAGGTGCAGTCGGCGATGGTGGGCAACGCCGTGGCCGCCGAATGGACGGTGCTGGATCTGGGCAGTGCCCGCGACGGCGTGCGCATGGAAGCCACCCGCGTGCGCTATGCGCTGGTCGACGGCGCGCTGTGGCGCGCCCGCGATGCCGTGCTCGATCGCAGTCCGCGTGAAAGTGCGCGCTCGCGGCGGCTGCTCGAAGGCGTGCAGCGGCTGTCCTGGCGCTATGTGCAGAGCGCCCGCCAGCGCCTGGATCAATGGCCGCCGCGCACCGGCATCAGCGCGCCCGAGCGCCTGCCGCGGGCGGTGGAAGTGACCCTGGTACTGGAAGACCGCGGCGAGATTTCGCGGCTGATCGAACTCCCGGAGCAGCCGCGATGATGCCCCGGAAACAGCGTGGTGTAGCCCTGATCGTGGCGCTGCTGGTGGTGGCGCTGGCGGCGATGATCGCGACCCGATTGTTCACCACCACCGGCGCCGATATCGCCCGCAGCGAATCGCAGGCGCGCCTGCTCGATGCCCAGCTGCTGTCGCAGGGCATGGAGGACTTCGCCCTGGTGCTGCTCAAGCGGGATCTGGATCTGGGCGATGGCATCGACACCAACAATGATCAATGGGCCAGCACGCTGCCGCCGCTGCCGGTGCCGGGCGGGCGCGTCGGCGGTGCGCTGGTGGATCTGGACGGGCGCTTCAATCTGAACACGCTGGTGCGGGTCAACGGCCCCGATCCGGTCGCGAGAGCCCGCTTCGAACGGTTGCTGGCAGCGCTGAAGCTGGATGTCGGTCTGGTCGATGCGGTGATCGACTGGATCGATGCCGACAGTCAGGTTTCGCCGCAGGGCGCCGAGGATCTGGACTACCTGCGCGCCGATCCGCCCTACCGCGCCGCCAATCGGCCGATCGTGCATGTGTCGGAACTGCTGCGCATCAAGGGGGTGGACCGCGAGGCCTACCAGCTGCTGGCGCCGGAAGTCTGTGCGCTGCCGCCGGAGACCGGCATGAACATCAACACCCTGAGCGTGGCCGGCATCATGAGTCTGGCCGATGGCATCAGCCAGGATCTGGCCAAGCGGCTGTGGCGTGGTGGCCGGGCCCAGTACCGCTCGGTCACCGAGGTCGTGGACGAGTTGACCGGTGCCGGTATCGTCCTCGATCCGGCGGCGATCCAGGACTTCAAGGTCTCCAGCCTGTATTTCCTGGCGCGCTCGGATGTCGAACTGGTCGGTCGCCAGTACCGTTTCTACAGCCTGTTGCAGCGCAATGCCGGTGGCGGTCGGGTATTGCAGCGTGCGCAAACGGCTTTCGAGTAGACTGCGGGCCATGATCCTGGAAACCCCAGTTGATCGCTTTTCGTCACACTTGGGTGTCTGATGTCCATACCGTATTCGACGCCGCTGGGCGGCCGCTATTGGGTGAGTCTCGCTACGCGGCAGATTGCACGATTCCGGCAGCACAGGGCTGCGTTCCAACTCGTTGGAATAGCAGGGCTATTCCGCCTCGTTGCGCCTTGCCCTGCGCCCCCGGAAGCGCACACTCTGCCGCGTCCAACTGAGGTTTCCAGGATGATCGATCCTGGTTTGACGCTGTGAGTTTGACCCGATTGTGGTTGCGCGTGGCGCCTTCGGGCGCCATCGAATGGTTGTGCCGCGATGGCCAGGGCCGTCTGCTGCTGGGGCCGGGCGTGTGCGCCAGCGGCAGCGCGCAGGCGTGGCCGAAAGTGGACGAAACCGTGGTGGTCTGGGCCGATCAGAGCCTGGTGCTGCGGCGTGTCACTCTGCCGAGCTCCGGGCGTAGCAAATGGCGCACCGGCTTGCCCTATCTGGCCGAAGACTGGGTGGCTGGCGATGTGGCCGAGCTCCAGGTCGTGGCGCCGGCGAATCTGAGCGGTCACGCCACCTGGGTGGCGGTGGTCGAGAACAAGCGCCTCGAGAGTCTGCTGGAGCAGCTGCGCGGCCTCGGTCTGAGGCCCGACCGGGTCATCCCTGAAGCCTCCTTTCTTGGACCCGGACGCAGCGCCGATGCGCTGCTGGATGGCGGCAATGCCAGCTTTGCCAGCCCCTCGGGACTGGCCGGCGGCTGTGAAACCGATCTGCTGGAGATGATGGTCGGCGAGCCGCTGGAGGGTCTGCGCCTGCTGTCCACCAGCGGCAGTGCCGAGGGCGTTCATGCCGACCATATCGATTCGGTGCTGCGCTGGCTGTCGCTGCAGCCGGTCGATGACGGTCTGATCGATCTGTTGCAGGGTCGATTTGCGCCGGCCGGCCGACAGCAGGCCGCCGGTGGCTGGTGGCGTATCGCCGCGGTCGTGGCGCTGGTGGCGCTGGGCGTGCACACGCTGGTGCTGGGGCTTGAGGTCTACAGCCTGAAGAGTCGCGAGAACGCGCTCTCGGCCGAACTCGAAGCCAAGTTCCGCGAGGTTTTCGGACCGGAGGAACGCATGGTCGATCCGGCCTTCCAGATCCGCGTCGCCCACGATCGACTGGGCAATACCGGCGTCGCCCATGCCGAGGCCCTGACTTTGCTCAAGGGCATCGCCCCCTTGCTGGTGGCCGACAGCCGCCTGGTCCTCGAAGGCTTTGTCTACGACGAGGGCACGCTCGAAGTGGCCGTGCGCGCGCCGGATGCCACGCGCTTCGAGGGCCTGCGCGAACAGTTCCGGCTGAACCCGCAGCTGCAGGTCGAAATCGGCAGCACCTCCTACGAAGGCAATGAAGTGATCGGCCGTCTGCGTATCCGGAGGCAGTCATGAAGGCCTGGTGGGCGGGTTTGCAGCTGCGCGAACGGCGCCTGCTGCTGCTGGCGGCGGCGATGATGCTGGCGCTGGGCTACTGGATGCTGCTGCTGCGACCCCTGGCGGTGGCGCGCGCGGACTCGCGGGTTGCCGTGGAGTCGCTGGAAAAGGCCCGCGCCGAAGCCTTCGCCCAGGCCGAAGCCATACTCGCGGCGCGCGTGGTGGCGGCACCCAGGCCGGTGCGCTCGCTGTTTGCACTGGTGGACAGTTCGGCCCGCCAGGCCGGATTGATGACCGCGCAGACCCGGGTGGAACCACTGGCCGAGGATCGGGTCCGGGTGACCATGGATGGGGTCAATTTCGACCAGATGGCGGCCTGGATCGAGGGTCTGGATCGCGATGAGGGCGTGGACATCAGCGAATGGTCGGTGGACCGCGCGCTGGTGCCGGGTGTGGTCAATACGGCAGTCACGCTGCAGGCCTCGCGCTGAGCTGGCTGCCCGGTAACTGTGGATTGGAGATCAATGAAGCGTATCTGGATCTTGTTGGCGATCGTCGCCGTGTTGCTGAGTGCGGCCGTCGCCGTGGCCTTGACCTTTCCGGCCGCGGTGGCCTGGGGCTGGGTTTCCGAGCGCGCCCCGGACGTGCGCCTGCAGGGTGTGGGAGGCACTGTCTGGAACGGCCATGCCACCCGCATCAGCGTGCGTGGACAGGTGCTGGGAAGGCTGGAGTGGCGGCTGTCGCCGTGGCAGCTGCTGAGCGGTAGTCCGCGCTTGCATCTGGACGTCGATGGCCCGGGCCTGAAGCTGGCCGGCGAATTGCTGCGCCACGACGCCGAGCACATCGCCATCGAACATCTGAATGTCGAAACCGAAGCCGGATGGCTGGCGCCGGCGCTGGCGATCCCCGAGCTTGAGCCCACCGGCATGCTGGTCAGTCAGGATGCCAGTCTGATTCTGGCGCGCACCGGTCTGCCGCGAGCGCTGGATGCGCGCATCGAATGGCGCGAAGCCGGCGTGCGCGGCCAGGTCGTCGCCCGTCTGGGCACCTTGCTGATCGAGGCCCGGGGCAAGGATGGTCGTATCGACGCCGAGGTCCGCGACAACGGCGATGGCGAGGTCCAGATCGAGGGCAAGGCCAGCATTGACCAGAGCAGTTATCGCAGCGAGGTGGTGCTGGTGCCGCGGGTCAGCGAAGGACCGGTGGTCGAAGCGCTGCAATGGGTGGGCCAGCCGCGTCCCGAGGGCGGGCGACTGCTGATCGTCGAGGGCAGCATCATTCTGCCGGGAGCGCAGTTGTGAATCTGGATCTGGACCAGGCGCTGGCCGTGGCTCGCAATGCGGCACTGGCAGCCGGTGCGCTCATCAACCGCCACTATGCCGAGGGCGTGGCGGTGCGGATCAAGGCCGATGCCACCCCGGTGACCCAGGCCGATGAGGACAGCGAGGCGGTCATCCGCGAGATTCTGCTGCAGGCCTACCCGGACCATGCCATCTACGGAGAGGAGGGCGGGCATCAGGGCAGCAGCGACTATCTCTGGCTGGTCGACCCGATCGACGGCACCAAGAGTTTCGTGCGCGGCTATCCGATGTTTTCGACCCAGATCGGGCTGATGTACCGCGGCGAACTGCTGCTGGGCGTGTCCCATGCCAGCGCCTATGGCGAAACCGCCTGGGCCCGCCGCGGCGGTGGCGCCTTCCTCAATGGCAAACCGATCAAGGTGGCGTCTACCGATCAATGGTCGCAGGCCAGCCTGTCCACCGGCAATCTGAAGACGCTGGCCAGCGGAGCGTGTTGGTCGGTGCTGGCTGATCTGGTGCGGGGCGCCCATCGCACGCGCGGATACGGCGATTTCCTGCATTACCACCTGCTGGCGGCCGGCTGCATCGATGTGGTGCTCGAATCGGACGTCAACATCCTCGATATTGCTGCACTGGTAGCGATCATCCGCGAAGCGGGCGGCATCTTCACCGATCTGGAGGGGCGCGATATCGGCTTGGGCACGACCTCGGTGCTGGCCGCAACGCCGGCGCTGCACGCGCAGGTGCTGGCGCGGCTGCAGTCGGTCTGAGTGGATACGGCGAAAATTCACGGGCAGCCACGTCAGTTTCACCGTCTGCGCCGCATCCAACCGTTAGACTCACGCGCATGAAAGCTCTGCCTTTGGTACACGAAACCCGGCTGGTCGAACCGCGCTACAAGATCGAGCAGATGGACCTGGAATTCGCCAACGGCGAAAAGCGCACCTATGAGCGCATCCACGGCTCCGGACGCCCGGTGGTGGTGATGGTGCCGATGCTGGATGCTGAAACCGTGCTGCTGACGCGCGAATACGCCGCCGGTCTGCACCGCTACGAACTCGGTTTGCCGCGTGGTCGGGTGGATCCCGGCGAATCGCTGCTGGAAGGCGCCCAGCGCGAGCTCAAGGAAGAAACCGGCTATGGCGCGCATGAGCTGCTGATCCTGCGCACCCTGTCACTGGCGCCCACCTACATGAGCCATGTGGCCCACGTGGTGCTGGCCCGGGATCTGTTCGAGGAGCGCCTGGAGGGCGACGAGCCCGAGCAGATCGAAGTCGTGCCCTGGAACATCAATCATCTGCACGAGCTGCTGGGCATGGATGAATTCAGCGAAGGCCGGGCGATGGCGGCCCTGTTCCTGGCGCGGGAGTGGCTGCAGCAGGATCGCGCGCAGCGATGAATTCGCGCTATTCGGCGGCCGATCTCGAAAATCTGCTGGAGGGCGTGGTGGCTGCCGCCCGCGGTGCCGCCAGCGACATCATGGCGGTGTATTCGGGCGGCTTCGATGTGGAGCACAAGTCCGACACCTCGCCCCTGACCGAGGCCGATCTGGCCTCGCATCGACGCCTGACCGGCGAGATAGCACCGCTGGATACCGCTGTGTTGGCCCTCAGCGAGGAATCCGGGCCGGAGCAGTTCGCCGCGCGGCATCACACTCGTCATCTGTGGTTGATCGATCCGCTCGATGGCACCCGCGAGTTCGTCAAGCGCAATGGCGAGTTCTGCATCAATGTCGCCCTGGTCGAGGACGGCGTGGTGCGCCTGGGGCTGCTGCTGCATCCGCCCACCGGTGTCTACTGGTGGGGCGCCCAGGGGCTGGGCGCCTGGCGTGTGGATGAGCAGGGCCGGCATCCGCTGAAGGTCACGGTGCCGTGCCCCACGCCTGTCCGTGTTGCTGCCAGCCGTTCGCATGGCCATCCGGCGGTCGAGGCCTATTACGCCAGGCTCGGTGAGACCGAGCGCTGTCCGCAGGGCAGTGCGCTCAAATTCGCCCGTGTGGCCCAGGGCGAGATTGACGTCTACGCCCGCCTGGCCTCGCGCTGCAGCGAATGGGATGTGGCGGCGGGACAGTGCATCGTCGAGCAGGCTGGCGGCCAGGTTGTCGATGAAACCGGCCAGCCGCTGCGCTACAACCAGCGCGACAGCCTGATCGTGCACAACTTCCTGGCCTACGGCGATACTTCCCGCCCCTGGCTGGAGGCCATCGATGGCATCGCCGTCCACGATTGAGCAGCTGCTGGCGATCATGGCCAGGCTGCGCGATCCCGAGCGCGGCTGTCCCTGGGATATCGAGCAGGACTTCGCCAGCATTGCCCCGTACACCATCGAAGAGGCCTATGAGGTCGCCGATGCCATCCAGCGCGGTGCGCTCGACGATCTGCGCGATGAGCTCGGCGATCTGCTGTTGCAGGTGGTGTTCCATGCGCAGATGGCCAGCGAGCAGCAGGCCTTCGATTTCAGCGATGTGGTGGCGTCGATCTGCGACAAGATGGTGCGCCGGCATCCGCATGTGTTCGGCGACGCCGTGGTCAAGGATGCCGCCGCCCAGACCGTGGCCTGGGAAGCGCTCAAGCGCGCCGAGCGCGACCACACCGACCCCAGCGTACTGGCCGATATTCCTGGCGGGCTGCCCGAATGGATCCGCGCTCGCAAACTGCAGAAGCGCGCCGCCAGTGTCGGTTTCGACTGGCCCGATGCGGAACAGGTGCTGGCCAAGCTCGACGAGGAACTGGGCGAGTTGCGACATGAAATAGCGACCGAGGCTCCGCGCGAACGCCTGCAGGACGAATTCGGCGATGTGCTGTTCGTGATGTGCAACCTCGCCCGCAAACTCGACATCGACCCCGGCAGCGCCCTGCGGGGCGCCAACGCCAAGTTCGAGCGCCGTTTCCGGCACATGGAGTCGCTGGTGGCGAGCAAGGGCGAATCGCTGCAGGCGCTGAGCCTGGAACAGCAGGACCTGCTGTGGTCCGCTGCGCGGCAGGCCGATCATCAGGGTGAGTTGTAGGCTCCCGGGGGCGGATTCCGCCACTGGTGGGCGTAAGTCCAGTTCAACGCGGCTCGGCTCTGGTAGAGCGGAGCTTGCTCCGCTGCTTTTGCTGGGCTTGTGCTTTTGGCTCTTCTCGCCACCGTGAAAAGCTGCACGCCCTGCCGAGCAAGCTCGGCACTACCAAAGCCTCGCACACCCATGCTTTGGTAGAGCGGAGCTTGCTCCGCTGCTTCTGCCGGGCTTTTGTTCTGACCTTTCGCAGCGCCCCAACAGTTGCCTTCCCCCGCATCCCATCGCAACATGTGGGCAGTCGAACAGCGGTCAGACCCATGAGCAGCGAAACCCGATCCGCACGCATCGCCAGCTTTGCCGAGTTCTATCCCTACTACCTGGGCGAGCACAGCAATCTCATCTGCAGACGCCTGCATTTCATCGGCAGCACCGGGGTGCTGGCGCTGCTCGGCTGGGCCATCTACAGCGGCAATCCCTGGTGGTTGCTGGGCATGCCGCTGATGGGCTACGGCTTTGCCTGGGTCGGTCATTTCTTCTTCGAAAAGAACAGGCCGGCAACCTTCACCTATCCGCTGTGGAGCCTGATCGGCGACTGGGTGATGTACAAGGACATCCTGACCGGCAAGATCCGGTTCTAGCGGGCGTAGGTCACGTTGGCCGCGCAGCGGGCTACGTGACTTACACAGAAGCGTCTACCGGCGCCAGCGGATCAGCAGCCAGGCGCAGAGTGCGGCAAAGGCGATGGGGATCAGGATGCGCACGCCGCCGGCCATGACCCGTGGCAGCAACAGCAGCATCAATGCCACGGCGGCGATGCCGCCGGCCATCAGGAAGCCGCGGCCGATGGAGCCGGTATAGGCCGGATCGGGCGGGGCAACGATATGGTGGGCGTGGCTGACGATACGGCGCCAGTCCATATCGCGTACCTGCTCGTCCTGCAGCGGCTCGCTGTCGGGTGTCCAGTCGAAGGCGCGGGCCAGACGCACGATCTGGATGGGGCTCAGTTGCCCGCCATCCACCAGCCAGTCACGCAGGTAGCCATCGGCGCCGCGGCGGGTCTGGTCGTCGCGCCAGGCATGTACCCGCGACAGCGCGGCGGCGAAGGCGTCGAAGTCCGGCGCCTGACGCACCAGTCCCAGCACCGTGGTGGCCAGCATGTCGGCCGAGGGCAGGGGCGGATGCTCCGGTCGCAGTGCGGGCAACTGATCCTGGGCCGGTGCGTCGCTGTCCTTCCACGGATCGGGAAATTCGGAGTGATGCAAGTGCGAGGGATCGCGCTGTTCGGCAATCTCCAGCGCCAGATCGAAGGCACGTTCGATGTGCTTGCGTTGGTCCGGGTCGCTGTCCGGCCCCTGCTGCTCCAGCCAGGATTGTCGCGCCGCGCGGATCTCCGCGGGCGTGGACTGTTCGGGCAAGCCGATGGTGCTCCAGGGCCAGGACATGGGTTGTTCGGTCTCCAGGCGGATTACATGCGGAACACGCCGAAGCGCTCGGCTTCGATGGGCGCGTTCAATGCGGCGGAAATCGCCAGTCCCAGCACCCGGCGGGTGTCGGCCGGATCGATGATGCCATCGTCCCAGAGACGTGCGCTGGCGTAGTAGGGGTGCCCCTGACGCTCATATTGCTCGCGGATCGGCTGCTTGAAGGTCTCTTCCTCCTCGGCCGACCAGGTCTTGCCGGCGGCTTCGAAGCCGTCGCGGCGCACCGTCGCCAGCACGCTGGCGGCCTGCTCGCCGCCCATCACGCTGATCCGCGAATTGGGCCACATCCACAGGAAGCGCGGCTGATAGCCACGACCACACATGGCGTAATTGCCGGCGCCGAAACTGCCGCCGATGATCACCGTGAACTTGGGAACGTGCGAGCAGGCCACGGCCGTGACCATCTTGGCGCCGTCCTTGGCAATCCCGGCATTCTCGTACTTGCGCCCGACCATGAAGCCGGTGATGTTCTGCAGGAACACCAGCGGAATATTGCGCTGGTTGCAGAGTTCGATGAAATGCGCGCCCTTGAGCGCACTCTCGGCAAAGAGGATGCCGTTGTTGGCGACAATACCGACCGGATAGCCGTGGATGTGGGCAAAACCGGTGACCAGGGTCTTGCCGTAGCGGGCCTTGAACTCCTGGAACTCGCTGCCATCGACAATGCGGGCGATGATCTCGCGGATGTCGAAAGGAATGCGGCTGTCGCGCGGGACGATGCCGTAGAGCTCCTCGGCGGCGTAGCGCGGCGGCTGCGGCTGGCGCAGCGCCAGTGGCATGTCCTTGCGTCGATTCAGGTGGGCGACGACCTCACGGGCAATGGCCAGGGCGTGGGCGTCGTTCTCGGCAAAATGGTCGGCGACACCGGAGCGGCTGGTATGCACCTCGGCGCCGCCCAGCGATTCGGCATCGACCACTTCGCCGGTCGCGGCCTTGACCAGCGGCGGACCACCCAGAAAGATGGTGCCCTGCTCGCGCACGATGATGGTCTCGTCGCTCATCGCCGGCACATAGGCGCCGCCGGCCGTGCACGAGCCCATGACCACGGCGATCTGCGGGATGTTCTTCGCCGACAGTCGCGCCTGGTTGTAGAAGATGCGGCCGAAGTGCTCGCGGTCGGGGAAGACCTCATCCTGCAGCGGCAGGAAGGCACCGCCGGAATCGACCAGATAGATGCAGGGCAGGGCGTTTTCCAGCGCCACTTCCTGCGCCCGCAGATGTTTCTTCACGGTCATCGGGAAATAGGTGCCGCCCTTGACCGTGGCGTCGTTGGCGACGATCACCACCTCGGTGCCGGAGACCCGGCCGATGCCGGTGATGACCCCGGCGCAGGGCGCCTGGCCTTCGTACATGCCGTGGGCCGCCAGCGGCGACAGTTCCAGAAAGGCCGAGCCCGGATCCAGCAGCGCGCGTATGCGTTCGCGGGGCAGCAACTTGCCGCGTTCGGTGTGCTTGTTGCGGGCCTTCTCGCCCCCGCCCAGCGCCACCTGATGCAACTGGCTGTGCAGATCCTCGACCAGCGAGCGCATCAGTTCGGCATTCGCGGCGTAGTCGGCAGCGCGGGTGTCGACCTGCGATTCGATGGCTGGCATGTAGGGAGTCCTTGCGTTGCGGTCGCTTTGTCGCTGGATTCTAGCCCGCATATTTCATGAGGGAACGCGGATCATCGCGAGGGAGTCCGGGTTCGCCGGGCTAGCCGCGCATGATGCCGACATCGCGCCTGGCCACGGCCATGCCGACGGCGAAACCGGCGATCACATCCACCAGTGCCATCAGAGTCAGCAGCGCAAAGGTGGCGTTGCCGGCAGCTGGCCACAGCAGGAATTCGAGCAGCAACACAATGAACAGCATCAGCGACAGCATGTGATCGATCAGCGAACCCTGGCCGGTGAAAGTGGCCTTGAAGACTTCGATGAACAGAGTCGCCAGCGCCATGGCGAGCACCGCCGTACCAGCGCTCAGCTCAAACACGCTGCCGGATGGCAGCGTCAGTGTCGCCCACGGGTCTGCAACGCCGCTGCCGCCCATGAGCAACACATGCAGCAGGATGGCGGGAATCAACAACAGCGGAATGCTTTTCATGCCAACTCGATGCCGAGCCCGGGCTGTCCAGCATAGATGAGAAAGGTCATGCCCGGCGTTGCGCCGGGCAGACCCGAGTAAAGCGAAGGGGTTACTGGCCCGAGGGCTTGTCGCCTTCCTTCATCTCTTCCTTCACTTCGTCGACCTTTGCGCCAGCGGCGTCGGCAGCAGCAGCGGCGGCCGCAGTGGCCTCGTCGGCGGCGGCCGTGGCGGCGTCGGTTGCAGCAGTGGCAGCATCGGTTGCGGCAGTGGCAGCATCGCTGGCGGCGGCCGCCATGTCGTCGGCAGCAGCGTCTGCGGCCTTGGCGGCATCAGTCATCGCGGCGGCGGCGTCCTGCGCCGGCGTCGCCGGTGCTGCCTGCTGGGTGGCAGGCTGCGCTGGCGGTTCGTTGGTGTTGCTGCCCTGGTCACCGCAGGCGGCCAGCAGTGCGAGCGACGCGGAAACGGCCGCGAGCTTGAAGAACTTCATAAAGTCCATCCTTGAATCAGATTGAGGGAACCCGTCGAAGACGAGTGACCGAAGTGGCTTCGGCGGTGGCCATTCTAGCTTGACTGCATGCTTTTGACACACGGTGGCCAGTGCCGTTGGTCACGACGGCCGGGGCTGCAACGTCGGATCAGACCGCAAACCCCCGGGCGGGGGTCTGCGGACCTCGGCATCAGATGATCTCGATGGCAACCGCGGTTGCTTCGCCGCCGCCGATACAGAGCGTAGCCACGCCGCGCTTGCCGCCGCGGCGTTGCAGGGCGTGCAGCAGGGTCACCAGCAGGCGCGCGCCACTGGCACCGATGGGATGGCCGAGCGCGCAGGCACCGCCGTTGACATTGACCTTGGCCGGATCCAGTCCCAGTTCACGGATGGGCGCCATCGCGACCACGGCAAAGGCCTCGTTGATCTCGAACAGATCGACCTGATCGTGGCTCCAGCCGGCCTTGGCCAGCACCTTGGTGATGGCCTGCACCGGGGCGGTGGTGAACCACTCGGGTTCCTGCGAGTGGGTGGCATGGGCCACAACCCGCGCCAGCGGCTTCAATCCGCGGGCAGCGGCCGCCTCGGCGCTGGTCAGCACCAGGGCTGCGGCGCCGTCTGAAATCTTGGAGGAACTGGCGGCCGTGACGGTGCCGTCTTTCCTGAAGGCCGGGCGCAGGCTCGGAATCTTGTCGATATTGCAGGCGGGCGGCTCTTCGTCGGCCGTGACCACGACATCGCCCTTGCGACCGGCGACCGTCACCGGCGTGATCTCATCGGCGAAATCGCCGTTGGCCTGGGCGGCCAGTGCGCGTCGCACCGATTCCGCTGAATAGGCGTCCTGCTCCTCGCGGGTGAAGCTGTACTTGCCGGCACAGAGCTCGGCGAATTCGCCCATCGCCTTGCGGTCGGCGGCATTCTGCAGGCCGTCCAGTGCCATGTGGTCCAGCACTTCCGAG
This sequence comes from Lysobacterales bacterium, assembly GCA_022841325.1. GTDB lineage: Bacteria > Pseudomonadota > Gammaproteobacteria > Xanthomonadales > SZUA-5 > JADKFD01. The sequence continues at coordinate 21,306 of JALHRS010000008.1, forward strand.
TGGCCGAAGCGATAGCCGAATCGAGCCTTCTGCAGCAGGTACGGGGCGTTGGTCATCGATTCCATGCCGCCGGCGACGACGATCTCGGCCGAACCGGCCTTGATGGCGTCGTGGCCGATCATCAGCGCCTTCATCCCGGAACCGCAGACCTTGTTCAGGGTGGTGCAGCCAGTGCTGGCGGGTATGCCCGCCTGCAACGCGGCCTGGCGCGCCGGTGCCTGACCGAGCCCGGCGGGCAGCACGCAACCCATCAGCACTTCGGACACATCGGCGGGATTGACAGCGGCGGCTTCCAGCGCTGCCTTGATGGCGGCTGCAGCCAGTGTGGGCGAAGGCACGCCGGCAAAGACACCGTTGAAGGAGCCGATGGCAGTGCGCCTGGCACTGACGATGACTACATTGGACGAACTCATGCTTGACCTCTGACTTCGGCCCGCGCGCAGGCGGAGGGGGCAGCATTATGGCAGTGCAGCATGGTTTTGACTCTCGGCCCTTCTGCGACAGTTTGCGAATCACTCTCGCCGCGGACGTCGCTCTGCGCTAGGCTGCAGTGATGGGGGAGTCGCGGCCATTCAGGCGACAAAGCTCACGCTGGGTGCGCAGCCCGGCGCAGTGTTTCCACGCGTTCGCTTTCGCGCTGCTGCTGGTGTCTGCTGCGCTGCAGACGGCGAGTGCCGCCAGCGGTGCCTCGGTACGCTTCCGCCACCTGGGCGTGGAGCAGGGCCTGTCGCAGGTCTCGGCGACCGACATCCTCGAAGACCGCAACGGCTTTCTGTGGGTGGGTACCCAGGATGGGTTGAACCGCTATGACGGCTACCGATTTCAGATCTTTCGCCATCAAAGTGCCAATCCCGATTCGCTGATCGACAACTATGTGCTGTCGCTGGCGGAGGGCAAGGACGGCAGTCTCTGGGTGGGAACCCTGAACGGGCTCGATCGGCTCGATCCGTTGACCGGGCGGTTCCACCATTACCTGGCCGGTGATGCGCCAGGCGATCTGCGCGATTCGCTGGTGACCGATGTGTCGGTGGGCACCGATGGCAGCGTGCTGGTCTCTACCCGGCGCGGCGGCATCCAGCGTCTGGATGTCGCCACCGGGCACTTTCTGGCGGTGCCGGAGCTGCCGGCCTTCGAACTGCGCCAGCGTGTGCTGCTGGTGCGCCAGGATGGGGTGGTGCTGCTCAGCAACGACCGCTCGGTGCTGGAGTGGAACCCGGTCAGCGCCAGCATCAGGGAACTGGCGCTGGAAGGGGCCGGTGTGATCGGCGGTGTGCTCGCTGCCAGCGTGTCGCCGGACGGCGGCTATGCGCTGGGCACCGTGGGCGAGGGCGTGTTGCTGACCGATGGCGATGGTCGGGTGCTGCGACGCCTGAGGGCCGACGATGACCCCGCCCAGCTTCCGGACAACGCTATCCGGGTATTGCATTACGATCCTCGCAAGCGTCTGTGGATAGGGACGGCGCAGGGCCTCGCCCGGGTCGATCCGGAAGCTTCGACCGCAATCTGGCGTTACCGGGGGGCGGACCCCACGGCCCTGCCGGGGGATCGCGTGGTGGCCTTGCATGAGGGGCACGATGGCTTGCTCTGGGTGGGTACCTGGACCGGCGGTCTGGCACGCTTCGATCCGGTCACCGAGGAATTCCGGCTGTTGGCGCAAACCACCGCCGACGGCGAAGGCTTGCCGGCCAATGCGGTATCGGCGGTAGCGGCCGATCCGGGCGGTTCCCTGTGGTTGGGGATGGTGGATCGCGGCGGTGTGGTCGAACTCAGTGCTGAAGGCCAGATCCTGCGCCGGCTCAACAGCCATTCGGAAGAAGTCTGGCGCCTGAGTTCCGACGACGTCTCCGGACTGCTGGCGGTGCCCGAGGGGCTCTGGGTCGGCTACATCCGCGGCGGCCTCGATTTCTTCGGCCGCCAGGGGCTGCAGCGTCGTTTCCTGCCGGGCGACGCGCCCGAAGCCCTCAATGGCACCTCCGTGCAAGGGCTGGCGGTGGATCAGGCGGGCACGCTGTGGATAGGCTCGCTGGGCGGCGGCGTTTATTCGCTCTGTGGTGGATGCACGGAGCCGAAGCAATGGCAGGTTGACGCCAGCGGCCAGACCGGACCGGTGGGCAGTTCGGTCAACCAGATCATGGTTGCACGAAACGGTTTTGTCTGGTTTGCCATCCGCCGCGGCGGCCTGTCCTGGTATGAACCGGACAGCGGTCGCTGGGGCGGGTTGACCACCGCCAGGGATGGCAAGCTCGGATTGCCCGGGGAAAACGTCACCAGCGTGTTCGAAGACGCGACAGGCGTGCTCTGGGTGGGCACCCAGGGTGCCGGCATCAGCCGCATCGAGCTCGATGCCGGGGGCCGCCCGCAGTCGCTGCAGAATTATTCCGAGACCGAAGGTCTGGCATCGGCCATGGTCGGGGCCTTTCTCGGCGCTGCGGATGGCAGTGTGTGGGTCAGTACCACCCGCGGTCTGTGCCGGATCACCACCATCGAGGTCGTGTTCGAGTGCTTCGGCGATCGCGATCCGATCCTCGGCACCGATTTCTTCGTGGCATCGGCGGCCACCGACACTCGTGGCGGCCTGCACTTCGGCAGTTCGCGCGGACTGGTCAGCATCGCCAATCCGACCACGGTGCAGTTTCCGGCCGGCGACGCGCCGGTGGTGCTGACCGAATTGCGCGTCGGCAATCGGCCGATGTTCGCGGGTGAGCCCAACTCGCCGCTGGATCGCCCGATAGAAAATGCCGAGAGTCTGCGTTTGCGCCACGACCAGGACCTGCTGGCTATCGAATTTGCCGCACTGGACTTCCGGCGCTCGGCCTCGCTGCAGTATCGCTACCGGTTGCAGGGTCGCGGCAAGGACTGGATCGGTACCGATGCCACCCGGCGCATTGCCACCTTCACGGGCTTGCCCTTCGGCAACTATCGGTTCGAAGTCGAGGCTCTGGATGGGACAGCCGTCGTCGGTCGTCGCGAATTGGCCATCGAGGTGCTGCCCCCGCCCTGGCTGACCCCGGCGGCACGGCTGGGCTATGCACTGTTGCTGGGTGCACTGATTGCACTGGCGGGCTGGCGTTTCCGCGTGCGCATGCGCGAGCGCGAACAGGTCCAGGACACGCTGGCCCAGAGCGAGGCGATGCTCAAGTACTCGCTGTGGGGCAGTCGCGGCGAACTCTGGGATGCCGATCTGGTCTCCGGCCGGATGATCCGGCGCAATCGGCTTGAGCATCTGGCCGTGACCCGCGAGGCCAGCAGCGACAGCCTGGAAGCCTATGCGCCCTTTGTCCATGAGGACGACCGGCCCAGATTCAATGCGGCCATGGTCGCCAGCATGAAGGGCTCGGCCGATCTGTTCGAGTGCAGCTACCGCAGCCGCGACATCGATGGTCAGTGGCGCTGGCTGCTGTCACGTGGCCGGGTGTTCTCCCGGGACGCCATGGGCCGGGCCACACGCATGGTCGGCACCACCTTCGACATCACCGAATTGCGCGCCAATGAAGATGCCCTGCGCAAGTCGGAAGACCGGCTGAATCTGGCGCTGTGGAGCAGCGGCGACGAGATGTGGGATATCGATCTGGTCGGTGGTGTGGTCCGTCGGGAAAATCCGCTGGCGGTGGTTGCGCTGTCACCGGAGACCCAGTTCGCGTCCCTGCAGGACTACATGAAGCACGTCCATCCCTCGGATCAGGAGCGACTGCGCAACGCCCTGATCACGCACCTGAAGGGAGATGTCGACCATTTCGAGTGCGGCTACCGGGTGATGGCTGCGAACGGTGGCTGGCTGTGGGTGCTGGGCAAGGGTCGCGTGCGCGCCCGGGATGAACAGGGTCGGGCCACGCGTCTGGTCGGCACCAACCGTGACATCACCCAGCTCAAGCAGGTCGAGGAAGATCTGCGCCGGCTCAACGAGGAACTCGAAGAGCGCGTCTGCAAGCGCACCGAGGCGCTGGAGCAGAGTAACACCGATCTCAAGCGCACCCTGGATCAACTGACCCGGGCGCAGCGCCAGCTGGTGGAGTCGGAAAAGCTGGCGGCGCTGGGTGGTCTGGTGGCGGGCGTGGCCCACGAGATCAACACGCCACTGGGTGTGGGTGTCACCGCGGCCTCGCATCTGCAACAGGAGACCGAGAGTCTGGCGCGTCTGATGGCGGACTCGCGCATGACCCGCGCCGATCTGGACCACTTCATCGAGCAGGCTCGGTTGAGCAGCGATCTGGTGTTGCGTAACCTGGATCGCGCCAGTCATCTGGTCAAGAGCTTCAAGCAGGTGGCGGTCGATCAATCCAGCGAACAGCGTCGGGTCATCAATGCCCGCGACTATCTGGGTGAAATCCTGTTGTCCCTGCACCCGCGGATCAAGAAGACCCGGGCCAAGGTCGAGATCCAGTGTCCGGATGATCTGACCATGGATACCTATCCCGGTGCGCTCTACCAGATCGTCGTCAATCTGGTGATGAATTCCCTGGTGCATGCCTTCGATGAAGACGCCGACGGGCAGATCCGGATCGAAGTCCAGAAGCAGGACGACATGGTGTCGCTCGAATACCGGGACAATGGCAAGGGCATGCCCGAGGACATCCGTCGGCGCATCTTCGAGCCCTTCTTCACCACGCGCCGGGGCAGCGGCGGCAGTGGCCTCGGCTTGCACATCGTCTACAACCTGGCCACCCAGATCCTGCGCGGCACAGTCAGCTGTGACAGCGAGCTGGGGCAGGGCACCGGTTTCCGCTTCCTGATACCCAGAATCGCCCCAGCCGTGGCAGATGGCGGCGACGGCAAGAGGGTCGGCGGATGATGCGGGCAGTCACCGTGGCTTGCCTGGCATGCGCCTGGCTGCTGGCATTCCCGGCGCCTGCCAGCGTCGGCGGCGCCACCATCGATTCGGTGCGTTTCCGCAACTTCGGCATCTCCAGTGGTCTGTCCCAGGTGACTGCCCGTGCCCTGCTTCAGGATGAGCGTGGCTTTCTCTGGATCGGTACCCAGGATGGGCTGAACCGCTTTGATGGCTACAACTTCAGGGTCTATTCCCGCGATCGACGCGATCCCTCGAGTCTGGGTGACAACCACATCACCACTCTGATTCGCGGCGATCAGGGTCTGATCTGGATCGGAACCGTGTCCGGTGGGCTCAATCGGCTGGATCCGTCGAACGATCAGATCAGCGTCTACCGCAACCGGCCCGACGCCGCTGACAGTCTGGCTGCCGATGGCGTGGTTTCGCTGTTGCGCCTCGCCAGCGGTGAACTCTGGGTAGCCAGCACCGCTGGCGGTCTGCAGCGCTTCGACCCGGCGTCTGCGGTGTTCAAGGAGATTGGGCCCGCCGCCTCCCGATTGGGGGTCATCCGTCGAATGATTGCGCTGCCCGACGGCGACGTCTGGTTGGGAGGTAACCGCGGCCTGTGGCGCTACCGGCCCGACCAGGATCAATGGACGGCGATCGCTGCCGAGGAAGTCGGGCTCGGCGATATCCAGGCACTGGCGGCCGACCGCCATGGCAGCCTGTGGGTGGGGACCACGCGCAGCGGGCTCTGGCATCTGGATGCCGAGGGTCGGAATCTGAAGCAGTACCGCAGTGACCCCGGTCGCAGTGATGGCGTGCCTGATGATCAGGTGCGGGCCTTGCTCTACACCCGCAGTGGCCAGCTCTGGGTGGGTACCATGAACGGCCTGGCCATACACCAGCCGGAATCTGATCGCTTTCTGACCTGGCGCTACGATGCCGGCGATGCCGGCAGTCCGGCCGGCAATCGCATCGCTTCGCTGTACGAGGATCGCGACGGCCTGATCTGGATTGGTACCTGGACTGGCGGATTCAGCATCCACAATCCTGCCACCCAGGTGGTTCGGCTGATCCGCAATCACGGCCGGGACCAGACCAGTCTGCCGGCCAGCCCGGTGCGTGCGCTGTGGATGGACCATGACGGCACGCTGTGGATGGGCATCCTCGAAGGCGGCGGGCTGATCCATTACGATCTCGAGCGCGGCGTGCTGCAGCGCTGGGTCCACGATCCCAATGACCCAGACTCACTGGCGGGTGACGTCGTGCAGTCGATCGCGCGTACCCCGGATGGTCGTTTGTGGGTCGGCACCCAGGGTGCCGGCATCTCGCGCATGCGTGCCGATGGCAGCGGTTTCGACCACTTCAAGCGCGACGATCAGCCCGGAAGCCTGCGCGACAACGTCATCCAGGTGCTCTACATCGATCGCAAGGGTGAGCTGTGGGTGGGCTCCGAGAATGGTGGGCTGGCACACTGGCGTGGCGACGAACGGGGCTTCGAGGTCCACCAGAACGACCCGGCCGATCCGTACAGCTTGCAGACCAACAGTATCTACAGCATCGCCGAGACCCGCGACGGCAGTTTCTGGGTGGGCACTTTTGGTGCCGGTCTGGCCCGGTTCGATCGCGACAGCGGCCGTTTCGAACACTTTCGCGAGGAGCCCGGCAATCTGGATTCCATCAGCCACAATTCGGTCACCATCATCACCGAGACCCAGGACGGTGTGATGTGGGTGGGCACCCAGGGTGGCGGCATCAATCAGGTCGATCGCTCGGCGGATGGCGCGCTGAAATTCACTGCCATCGGCAAGCGCGAGGGTCTGGGCGCAGAGGCCATCGGCACGCTGGTCGAGGATCGCAATGGAATCCTCTGGATAGGCACCACCGTCGGCGTCAATTCCTACGATCCCGGTACCCGCGAGGTGCGCAGCTTCAGTGCCAGCGATGGCATGGACAAGTCCGGCTATTTCATCGGCAGCGTGGCCCGCGGCGCCGATGGCGCCATCTACTTCGGTGGCTTGCGCGGTGTGCTGGCCTTTCACCCCGAACATCTGCCGCAGCGGGGTCGGCCGCCGCGCGTGGTGCTCACCGAATTGCGCCTGAACAACGCGCCGGTGCGCCTGCGGCATGTGGACCCGGATTCACCGTTGCCGCAGGCCATCCACGCGCTGGACGGATTGAATCTGCCGCCCGGTCTGTCGAACATCGCCCTCGATTATTCCGCAATGGACTTCGCCAATCCGGACGGTCTGCGATATGGCTATCGCCTGGATGGCCTGGACAGGGACTGGATTCAGAGTGCCGGGCTGTCGAGGACCGCGGCCTACACCAATCTCAGCTCTGGCGAATATCTGCTGCGGGTGCGCGCCAAGGATGGCGAGGGCGGCGACTATGGTCCCGAGACCCAACTGCGCCTGAGCGTGTCGCCGCCGGCCTGGCGCAGCACCTCAGCCATCGCCGCCTACCTGGTCATGGCCAGCCTGCTCATCGTGGCCCTGGCCTCGATCACCCGTCGGCGCTGGGAGCGCGACCGCCGTGCCGCGGAAGCCATCCGCCGCAGCGAAGAGCGGCTGAAACTGGCGTTGTGGGGCAGTCGCGACGAGCTCTGGGATCTGGATCTGCGCAGCGGCAGGATGGAACGGGAGAACATCCTGCCGATCATCAGTCATTCCGCGCAGGTCCAGTTCACCGGCCGCGAGCAGTTCCTGCAACTGGTGCATCCGGACGACCAGCCCGATGTGCTGAACGCCTTGAACCAGCATGTGCTCGGCGAGTCCGAATTCTACGAAAACACCTTCCGTATGCGCACGCTCGACGGCACCTGGTGCTGGGTGCTCTCGCGCGGTTTCGCGGTGGAACGGGATGCCCAGGGGCGGGCCCTGCGCATGGTCGGCACCAGTCGCGATGTCAGCGCCAGCGCCGAATCGGCCGAAGCGCTGCGGCGCCTGAATGACGAACTCGAGCAGCGCGTGGAGGAACGCACGCGAGCGCTGCGCCTGTCCAACCGCGAGTTGCAGTTCACGCTGGGTGAACTCAAGAACATGCAGAAGCAGCTGGTCGAATCCGAGAAGATGGCGGCGCTGGGTGGACTGGTCGCCGGCATCGCCCACGAAATCAACACGCCGCTGGGCATCGGTGTGACCGCCGCCTCGCATCTGGAAGACGCCACCCGTGAACTGATGCGGGTCATCGCCAGCGGCCGGATCACGCATTCAACGCTGGCGGCCTATCAGAATGATGCGCTCAGCAGTGCCCAGCTGATCCTCTCCAATCTGCGACGGGCCGGACAGCTGATCAAGAGCTTCAAACAGGTGGCGGTCGATCAGTCCAGCGAGCAGGCGCGTGAGATCGACCTCAGGAGCTATCTGGAGGAGGTGCTGGTCTCACTGGGGCCGGCGTTGAAGAAGACCGCCCACAAGATCACCATCAGCTGTCCTGAAGATCTGCATGTGCGCACCTTTCCGGGCGCCATCTCGCAGATCGTGGTCAATCTGGTGATGAACTCGGTCATCCACGGTTTCGAGGGCATCGCCGAGGGCGAAATCCGCATCGAGTGCCAGAGCTATGACGAGGAGTGGCTGCTGCTCTATCGGGACAATGGCGTCGGCATGTCCGAGGAGGTCAGGCAGCGGGTGTTCGATCCCTTCTTCACCACCAAACGTGGCCAGGGTGGCAGTGGCCTGGGCCTGCACGTGGTCTACAACCTGGTGACCCAGTTGCTGCATGGCTCACTGGACTGCATCAGTGCGCCAGGGCAGGGCGTGGAATTCCAGATTCAGATGCCCAAGCGTGTGGCCTGAGCAGGCGGCTTGCGCAGGGCGCCGCGGATGGCCACCAGCAGCACCCCCGACAGCACCAGGGCGCCACCGATCAGCAGCCTCGGACCCGGGCGGTCACCCCAGATCAGTACGCCCAGGCCCACCGCAAACACCGGCGTCATCAGCAGCATCGGCGTCACCTGCGCCACCGGATGCCGCTGCAGCAGCACGAACAGCAAACCATGCCCGACCAGTGAAGCCGCCACGGCCGAGTACAGCACGCCGGACCAATCCAGCCAGCTGGCGTCGGCAAACAGGGACCAGCTCATCGGCGCGCTGAACCAGGCGGCCACCAGTAGCGGCGGAATGCTGATCGCGGCCGTCCAGGCCTGCAGCTGGAATGTGTGCATGCCCTTCAGCGTGCGCAGCAGGGTGGTGCCAAGCGCCAGCCAGGCAGCGGCAATCAGCGACAGTCCCAGCGCCTTGGGCGCATCCAGCACCAGCGGGTCAAAGCCGAGCAGAACCACGCCCGAGAAGGCGATGGCAATCCCCAGCGCGGCGCTGCGCGTGGGGCGCTCGCCCAGCAGCCACCAGGCCAGCAGCGCCGTCATCGGGATATAGCTTTGCAGGCTGATGGCCACCGAGCTGATGTCTCCGGCAGCGGCGATCGCCCAGAAATTGAAGCCGAAATGCAGTGCGCCGTTGCACAGCGCCACCACGATCAGCCGGGTGCGCATCTCCACCGGCACCGGCTTCAGCCAGCGCAGCAGAAACACCAGAACCACGATCAGGCGCAGCGCCGTGAACACCACTGGCGGAAAATGCTTCAAGGCCGCCGCCGAGGCCAGGAAATTCCCAGCCCAGGCCAGGCAGATCAGCGTTACCAGCAGCAGGTCGCGGGGAGGCAGCATGAACGATGCGCGATAGGGGAGTGGCGCAGCATCGCGCAGTTGGCGCGAGTGCACCATCAACACCCGCTGCCCGCGGCCGAACCCAGCGACCTGGACGGGTTCGCAAGCCGTGATCGGGTTCCGGCGGGCGGGCAAAGTTGGGGCTAAGCTATGTCCCAGCGCGCGCGGAGGTGAGCGGTGAAGCCGATGCTCAGGGTGTTGTGCTGGATCTGCCTGGGACTGCCGGCAACGGTCAGTGCCCAGAATGCCGTGGTCTATGACGATGCCCTGGGTCCGGGGTTCCAGAACTGGAGCTGGGCCGCCGTGAATCTGAGTGCGAACAACCCGGTGCATGCCGGGCAGTTTGCGATTTCGATGGAGCCGGACAATTTCGAGGGCCTGTATTTCGCATCGCCGGGCGTGGTGCGCAGCTTTGCCGACTACGAGGGCCTGCGTCTGTGGGTGCATGGCGGCAGCACCGGTGGGCAGAACCTGCGCCTGGTCTTTCAGCTGGGACAGGCCATCGTCTTCGAGCGACCGTTGGCGCAGGTCGTTGCCGGCGGCACCCTGGCGGCGGGGCAGTGGCGCGAAGCCTTCCAGTCCTTCTCCGGCGCAGGCGCGCCGGTCGGCAGCTTCGACGGCATCATTCTTCAGGACGGCAGCGGTGCCAACCAGTCGCCGATCTACGTCGACGACGTGATTATCGAGCGCAGCGGGCCGCCGCCGGGGCCGGTGATGGTCAGCATCGATCTGCAGGGCGCGCGTCGGACCATCGATCCGATGATCTACGGCGTCAACTTCGGCAGTGACGCCCAGCATGCCGATCTGCGCTATCCGACACGACGCTGGGGCGGCAACAGTACCAGTCGCTACAACTGGCAGTTCGACGTCCACAATACCGCCAACGATTATTTCTACCAGAACATCGCCGATGGCACCGGCGTCAATCTGCCGGACAACTCCAGTGCCAACCAGTTTGTCGTGGCCACCCGCGCCCGCGGCGGCGAAGCGCTGCTGACGGTGCCGACGCTGGGCTGGGTGCCCAAGGACTCGCGAGTGAAGCTCTGGGGTTTCTCGCAGGCGCTCTATGGTGCCCAGACCCTGGATGAATGCCGCTTCTATCTGCCGAATCCGCCGCCCTGGTGCAGTGCTGATGCCGGCAACGGTTTGTGCGTGAATGGCCCCTTCTGCCAGGGTGGCAAGATCGTCGGCAACAATCCGCTGGATACCTCCAAGGCGGCGCCGGCCAGCTATGCGGGCGACTGGGTCACGCATCTGCGCGCCCGCCACGGCGTGGCCGGACAGGGCGGCGTAAGCCTGTTTGCGCTCGACAACGAGGCCATGCTCTGGGATTCCACCCATCGCGATGTGCATCCGCAGCCGGCCACCTATGACGAAGTCTGGAGCCGCGGCCGCGATCGCGCCTTTGCGATCAAGGCGATAGAGCCCAACGCCCGCATCTTCGGGCCGGTCACCTGGGGCTGGTGCGATTTCTGGACCAGCGCCGCCGACGCCGCGCTCGGTAATTGTTTCGAGGGCCCGGACCGCACGGCGCACGCCGGGACGCCCTTCGTGGAATGGTATCTGCAGCGCGTCTGCGCCGAGACCGGGCCGGGCGGGATACGCGCCGTGGACTACCTGGATCTGCATTACTACCCGCAGGGCACCGGTATTGCCGGTCTGGACAATGACGTCGTTGCTGGCGAGCAGCCAGAGGTGCAGGCGCGGCGCATGCGCTCGCTGCGCGAGCTCTACGATCCCACCTATGTCAGTGAATCCTGGATCGGGCAGACCGACTATCCGGTGCCCAATCTGCTGCCGCGCGCCCGCGCCGCCATCGCCGCGCGTTGTCCCGGCACGAAGCTGGCGCTCACCGAGTACAAATGGGGCCCGGACAACGGCATCAGCAGCGCGGTTGCGCAGGCCGAGTTGCTGGCCATCTTCGGTCGCGAAGGCGTGTCCTACGCCACCCGCTGGGTGGCGCCGGACGACGGCACGCTGGCCGAGCAGGCCTTTCGCCTGTACCTGAACTACGACGGCAGCCACACCCGCGTGAGCGGTGACTCGATACCGGCCAGCTCGACCCAGCCCGACAGCGTCGGCGCCTATGCGGTGGAGCGCGCCGACGGCAGCCTGCAGTTGCTGCTGTTCAATCGCGGTTTCACGGCCCGCGATATCAGCGTGGATCTGAGCGGCGCCGCGGCCCAGAGCTACAGTGCCTGGCGCCTGCAGTCCTCGGGCTATGCCGGCATCGCTGCGGCGCTGCCGATTGCCGGCAGCAGCATCCAGCTGAGCCAGGTTCCGGCACTCAGCGCCACCCTGCTGGTCATCCAGCGCGGCGCTCCAGGAGACGCGGTCTTCGCCAACGGCTTCGAGTGAGTGTGCCGGCGAAAGCTCACCAGCGGCCGCGCAGGCGCGCGGCCCTCCTCAAAAGCCGGCGGGCGGCCTTGATCAAGCTCATGGTGCAGCATGGGCCCGATGTCGCATGCTGCCCGCCGGGGGCTGTCCGCTGGTCACGGTCATGCGCTGGCGATGACCTCGCGCCCCAGCTATGGTTCGCGTCTGGGAAGTCTGACCCTCAGCGCCGGTGCTCGATCACGTGGTTTTCCGCGGTCGGCGCCTCGCGTACCTGCGCCCTGTTGTCCGGCCGCAATCCAGCACCTTCGCCCTTTCGGAACCGACCAACCCATGGAACTCAAGACTGCGCCGGTACCCGAACTGGCCGCCAAGACCGGTGGCAGCGGAATCATCCATTTCGGAATCGCGCTGCTGTTCCTGCTGGCGACTGCGCTGTTCATCCATTTGCGATTGACCGAGGCCAGCCACTACCTGATGGTGGCGGCCGTCGTCGGCGGCTACATGGCGCTCAACATCGGTGCCAACGACGTGGCCAACAACGTCGGACCCGCGGTGGGCTCCAAGGCTCTGACACTGGGCGGGGCCATTCTGATCGCCGCCATTTTCGAAGCTGCCGGTGCCCTGATCGCCGGTGGTGATGTCGTTGGAACCATCAAGGGCGGGATCATCGATACCGCGGCCGTGCCCGACAAGGAAGTCTTCATCTGGCTAATGATCGCCGCGCTGCTGGCGGGCGCACTCTGGCTCAACATCGCCACTGCCGCCGGAGCGCCGGTCTCCACCACCCATTCCATCGTTGGCGGCGTGCTGGGTGCCGGTATCGCCGCCGGAGGCTGGCACGCTGCCAACTGGGGTCAGATGGGCCAGATTGCCGCAAGCTGGGTGATTTCGCCGGTACTCGGTGGGGTCATTTCGGCCGGCTTCCTCTATCTGATCAAGCGCACCATCACTTACCAGCCCGACATGCAACTGGCTGCCAGGAAAATGGTGCCACTGCTGTTGGCGCTGATGGCCTGGGCCTTCAGCGCCTATCTGGTGATGAAGGGGCTGCAGCAGATCTGGAAAGTGAGCTTCGGCATGGCCACCTTGATCGGACTGGGCTTTGCGATCGGCACCTATTTCATTACCCGGCCCCGGGTCGCGGCGGCCGCCGCGCGCGGTGAGAACGACAAACACACCGTCAACGGCATGTTCACCATGCCGCTGGTCTTTTCGGCGGCGCTGCTGAGCTTTGCCCATGGAGCCAATGATGTGGCCAATGCGGTCGGGCCGCTGGCAGCGATCAATGAGGCGGTGGTGCACGGAGCCGTGGCGGCCAAAGCCGCCATACCGATCTGGGTGATGTTGGTCGGTGCCATCGGCATCGCCCTGGGGTTGGCGCTGTACGGACCCAAGCTGATCAAGACCGTGGGCACGGGAATCACTGATCTGGATCAGATGCGTGCCTTCTGTGTCGCCATGGCAGCCTCGATCACCGTCATCGTTGCCTCCCAGCTTGGTCTGCCGGTCAGCTCCACCCATATCGCCGTGGGTGCGATCTTCGGTGTCGGCTTTCTGCGCGAGTATCTCAAGGCCAGTTACGACCGCATGATCGACGTCATCGTGCAGCATCATGCCGGCCGTGACCAGTCGATCGTGGATGCCTATCTGGAGAAATTCCGCGCCGCCAGCATCGAGCAGAAGGGCGCCATGGTGGCGGAGCTGAAGTCCAGCAAGCAGGCCTTTGCCGACAGCCATCTGTCGAAGAAGGAAAGAAAGAACCTGAAGAGCATCTATCGCCAGGAACTGGTCAAGCGCTCGGCGCTGATGCGAATTGTGGCTGCCTGGTTGATCACGGTACCGGTCTCGGCCTTTATCGGCTCGCTGCTGTTCTTCGTCATCCGCGGCATGATGTTGCCCTGAGGTATTGAAGCACGATCGGCAGTGATCGATCCGGGCTGGCCTCAACCCGGCACGCGCAGGCAATTCCTGCGGCGTGGACATGAGGCAGAAGCGAAATGTTCCAAAGCATGGTCGACTTGGCATCGCCCTCCGGCGAGCGCAGCGATAGCATCAGCGGTCAAATCCCAGCAACGGTCGCTGCCCATGCTCCTCGCCCGATTCTCCCTGCGCATGGCGGCCATCGCCTGCGGCATCTTGCTGCTGTCGGCCTGTGCCAGCACTCAGCCGAAGGTCCAGTCCCCATCGGCTGAGGCGCCGGTCAAGGCCATTGCGCTGCTGAGCGAGCGCTACACGACCACACCCTCGCCGGTGGACAACATCGACTCGGTGGTGGTCTGGCGCGGCCCGGCCGGTCAGAACTGGCTGATCGCCTCGGCCAAGGACGTCCACAACCTGGCGGTCTTCGATGCCGACAGCGGTGCCAACTTGCAGCGCGTAGGTGCGCCGGGCACCGGGCTCGGCGAATTCGGCCGTCCCAACGGCCTGGCTGCCATAGACGATCTGCTGTTCGTGGTCGAGCGCAACAATCATCGGGTTCAGGTACTGGCGCTGCCGGATTTCCAGCCTCTGGCCGTATTTGGCAGCGATGAGCTCAAGGTGCCTTACGGCCTGTGGATCGAGCGCACCGGCGCCGGCCAGTACGATGTCTACGTGACCGACAGCTATCAGTTGGCCGACGGTCTGCCGCCGCCGCTGGAGCAGCTGTCGGAGCGGGTCAAGCGTTTCCGCCTGCTGCGCGACGCAGCTGGCGCCCGCAGCATCTTTCTCGGCAGCTTCGGCGATACCAGTGCCAGCGGCGCCCTGCGCTGGGTGGAGTCGATCTACGGCGATCCCAGTCATGGCCGATTGCTGATTGCCGAGGAGTTCGAGGAGATCGGTAGCACTCTGCGGGTGTACGACATGGCCGGTCGCTACCTCGGCATTGATCTGGACCGCAGCCAGTTCGACGGTCAGGCCGAGGGCATTGCTCTGTGGGCCTGTGCCGATGGCTCTGGCTACTGGCTGGCCACCGACCAGCGCCAGGACGGCAACCGCTTCCAGGTCTTCGATCGGGTGACGCTGGAGCACCTGGGGGGATTTGCCGGTGCACACACCAGCAATACCGATGGCATCCACCTGCAGTCAGCTGCCACGGCAGCTTTCCCCGGCGGCGTGTTCTTTGCGGTGCATGATGACCAGGCGGTCTCGGCTATTGACTGGCGCGACATAGCCCGGGCCCTGGGACTGCGCGAGAGCTGCGACTGAGCGGCAGCTGGTCCTGCGCTTGAACGTAACCCTTTCAGACATATCCGTTCAAGCGCAATCTGGCACCGTATGATCCTGTTGGTGCGTCCATCCCGTCACCGGTCGTTACGAAGTCAGGGCCAGTGCCGGTATTCCATGGCTATCAAATCAACATAGTTCAGCACAGGAATCGCAACCATGAATGCTCTGTGGACTGCCCTTGTGGTCTTTGCTGTCTCGGCGGGTGCCGCCGAAGCTGCCCAGAACTGCGCCCTCGGCGCACCTTATGTCGCGCCCAACAGTCGTTACACCAACAACGGCAATGGCACGGTGACCGACAGTCAGACCGGCCTGATGTGGAAGCAGTGCAGCGAGGGTCAGTCCGAACCCACCTGTAGTGGGATGCCCAGCCTCTTGCGTTGGGCCGAAAGCCAGACCGTCGCTGCGGACAGCGAGTTCGCGGATTTTGACGACTGGCGCCTGCCCACGGTGGAGGAACTCGAGAGTCTGGTCGAGACGGCCTGCCAGAAACCGGCGATCAACGAATCGCAGTTCGCAAACACCTATTCCGGCGGCTACTGGACGTCATCCAGCCATCCGATGGACAAGGATTACTACTGGTATGTCGATTTCCGTCTGGGCAAGCGCGATTTCAATGGCAAATCGACCAATTACGGCATACGACTGGTGCGCCGGGCGCAATAGTCATTGCGGCATTTCGGTCGCTGCTCCTTGGTGACGCCGGGCAATCCGCAAGGAGCATGGAGGTCGATGGACGAGGCGATCAGGGCACTGCTGGAGGCCCATGTTCAGCACGAATTGTCGCGCTTTCGCGCCCGCAGGCTGCGGCAGACCCTCCGTGAAGAAGTGTCGATGTTGTTTGCCTGGCTGCAGCGCAGCCCGTTGCGCGAGTTGCTCACGCCGGCACAGGTGACTGCCTTGATTGCGCGCCAGGTGGTGGAAAGCCCGCTGCCACGCGCCATCGCCGAGACCGCCGCCGCCATGAGCCGGCGGGTGCTCGAATCGAAGAGCAACAGCAGCACCGCGCTGGCCGATATCTGCCCACGAGCGAGTTTCGATGCGGCAGTGGCCAGGCTGGGGGGGCTGGAAGACGCCCGGCGCGAGTTCATCCACCAGCTGGTCACCAGCACCGTCTACACCCAGCAGATTTCCGACGCGCTGTTCACCGGTATCAAGGACTATCTGCTGACCGAGAACATCCTGGCGCAGAAGATCCCCGGGCTGGCCTCGCTGATCAAGCTTGGCAAATTCGCGGTCAACAAGACCATGCATCCACTGGAGGCTGCGGTCGAGAAGACGGTCAAGGCCTATATCGAAAGCAATCTGGGCAGCACCATCCGCCGCAGCGAACAGTCGATCAACGCCTATTTTGATCAGGATCGCATCAGTGATCTCGGCCACAAGGTCTGGAGCGGAGTGGCCAACCGGCCCATCGCCGACTACAGCGGTCTGCTCGGTGCCGAGGACCTGGACGATCTGGTTGCCATCGGTCTGGGTTTCTGGCTGCATTTCCGGAAGACCGCTTATTTCAAGGCCATCTACACCGATCTGGTGCAGGCCTTCTTCGAGCAGCATGGGGACAGGCCAGTGGCGGCGCTGCTGGCCGACTACGGCGTGACCGAGAAGATCGCAGTTTCCGAACTGATGCAGCTGCTGGGGCCCGGTATCGCCCAGGCGCTGGCCGATGGCTATCTGGAGCAGCGCATACGCCAGCAGCTCGAGAGCTTCTACGCCGCGCCGGGGACGGCGACACTGATCGCCGGGCTGGCCCTGTCCGGATCAGGCGCAAAGACGGTTCCGCCAAGCAGGCCAGCTTCCAGGAAGGCGGCGCCCAGCGCCAGGCCCAAGGCGAAGCGCAAGCCGGCCTGAGCCTGATTGTCGAGGGGGTAAGTCAATCGCTTGCCGCAGGTTCGGTCGGGGCACCGGTCGCCCCGGGCGGCACCCTTGTTCGCGCAACAAACCCGTTGAAGTAGGTCACGTTGACCCGAAGGGTCTACGTGACAGCTGCGTCAGTCACGTAGGTCGCTACGCGCCCAACATGACCTACATCAAAAATAATGACATACGATCTTATTGGTGAGCGCGTAGCCAGCCTTCGCGGCTACGCTGATTCTTCCGCCATCGCTGGTGTTGCCGCGGGATCTGCCAGTCCCAGACGCGCCCGCACATCCTCCACGATCATGTACAGGCAGGGCACCAGCAGCAGGGTGATGGCGGTGGCGAACAGGATGCCGTAGCCCACCGAGATCGCCATCGGAATCATGAAGCGGGCCTGCCGCGAGGTTTCGAAGATCATCGGCGCCAGTCCGCCGAAGGTGGACAGCGTGGTCAGCATGATCGGGCGGAAACGCCGTGCCCCGGAGTGGACGATGGCTTCGAAGGCGCTGTCGCCGCGGGTGCGGCATTCGTTGGCGTAATGCACCATCACCAGCGAGTCATTGACCACCACACCGGACAGTGCCACCACACCCATCATCGAGACGATACTCATGGAATAGCCCATCAACAGATGGCCGATGATGGCGCCGAACACGCCAAAGGGAATGGCGAACATGACGATGGCCGGCTGCACATAGCTGGCGAAGGGTATGGCCAGCAGCAGGTAGACCATGCCCATGGCGATCAGGAAGCCCAGCGCCAGCGCGCTGATGGCATCGCGCATATCGGCCTGTCGGCCTTCCAGGCTGTAGCTCAGTCCGGCGAAATCCTGTTGCAGTCGCGGCAGGAAGTCGGCCTGCAGCGTGGCCACCACCTGATTGGCATCGGTGCGCGGCGTGACATTGCCGCTGACCTGCACCGTGCGCCTGCCGTCGCGACGGCTGATGGCATCGTAGGCGTGGCCGGCGTCGATCCGGGCTACGGTATTCAGCGGCACATAGGTACCGGCCGGCGTGCGGATCAGCAGATCCTGGACATCACCCACCTGCGCGCGCTCGTGTTCGGGTAAACGCACGAGGATGCGAACTTCATTGCGGCCGCGCTGCTGGCGCAGCACTTCGGCACCGAAGAAGGCCGCACGCACCTGGGTGGCGACGTCGCGCGCACTCAGGCCCAGGCTGCGGCCGGCGTCCAGCAGCGTCAGGTTGAACTGGGTCTTGCCCTGCTGGAAACCGTCGTCGACATCGGAGACATTCGGGAACTCTTCCAGCACCGCGGCCAGCGCGGCGCTGGCGCGATCAAGCACGGCCACGTTCCGGTGGCTGAGCTCGATGGTCAGTGCCGGACCGCCGCCGGGCCCACCGGAATCGGCAGCAAAGCGGATCGACTGGGCGTCGGCAATCGCTGGCGTATGCTGGCGCCAGAGGTCGGTGAACTGCGAGGTGCTGATCGGGCGCACCGTGGCATCGGTCAGGAAGACCTGCAGGCGCACCTGGTTTTCGGTGATGCGCGTGTAGATGCCGGTCGACAGCGACTCGCCGCCCTGTGCGCTGACCACACGCTCCGCCGAACGGCGCAGTTCATCGGCGACAGCCTGTACCCGGTTGGCGGGTGTACCGACCGGCAGCGTCGCCGTCGCCTCGGCCAGATCGGCCTCGACACTGGGCATCAGTTCGAAACCCATGCGACCGCTGCCGGCGTAGGCCAGCACGATCACCAGCGCGGCGATGCCGATGCTGACGCTCAGATAGCGATGGGCCACCGCATGCTCCACCAGCGGCTGGTAGCGGCGCACCACCCACTCGGAAAAGCCGGTGGAGAAGCGCTGCTGCCATCGGCGCAGTCCGGACAGGCTGCGCAGGGGGCTGGCATGGGCCAGATGCGCCGGCAGGATGATCAGTGATTCCACCAGACTGATCAGAAACACCGTGCACACCACCAGCGGGATCACGCCCCAGATCTTGCCCAGAAAGCCGGGGACGAACAGCAGTGGCAGGAAGGCCACGACATTGGTCAGCACGCTGAAGGTGACCGGTACGGCGACGTCGCGCGCGCCCTCGATCGCTGCATCCATGAAGCTCATGCCGTTCTGGCGGTACTCGTAGATGTTCTCGCCGACCACCACCGCATCGTCGACGACGATGCCCAGGCTGATGATGAAGGCGAACATCGACACCATGTTGATGCTGGCGCCCATACCTGGCAGAAACAGCATGGCGCCGAGGAAGGAGATCGGGATGCCCATGGTGACCCAGAAGGCCAGCTTGAATTCGAGGAACAGCGCCATCAGCGCGAACACCAGGATCAGGCCGATGAAGGCGTTCTTCATCAACAGCTGCAGTCGTTGCTGGTAGACCTCGGACTGGTCATTGAGCACGACCGCCTCGATGCCATCGGGCAGGCTGCCGCGAATGGCTTCCAGGGCACCGCGCGCGGCTTCGGAAACACCGGTCGGGGTCTGCTCGCCGATGCGGAACACCTCCAGGCCGATCGCCGGCAGACCGTTGTAGCTGGCGCTCACATTCTGGGTTTCGTCGAAGCCTTCGCGCACGCTGGCGATCTCGCCCAGGCGCACGACGCTGCCGTCGGTGCCGCTGATGACGGGCAGCGCCGCAAATTCGCGGGCCCAGTCGCGGCGCTCGGCAACCCGCACCAGAATCTCTCCGGCGCGGGTTTCCAGGCTGCCGCCGCTGGCATCGACGGCGGCGCTGCCGAGGCGGTCGGCGACCTGGCGTAGCGTCAGTCCATGCGCCTGCAGGCGAGCCGTGGATACGTCGACGTGGATGCGGTAGTCGCGAGCGCCCTGCAATTCCACCTGGGTCACGCCGGGCGCGTTGAGCAACTGATCACGCACGGTCTCGGCCAGTTGATGGAGCACGGTTTCGGAGACATCGCCGTAGAGCAGCAGGGTGAGCACGCTGCGTACGCGCTTGGCCAGGGCGATGTTGGGCTGCTCGGCTTCCTCCGGAAAGGTGTTGATCCGCGACACCGCCTGCTGGATGTCCTGGAAGACGGTGTTCGGGTCTGCTGCCGCCGTCAGTTCGGCCGTGATCCTGGCGTTGCCTTCGTCGGCGGTCGAGGTGATTTCCTCGATGCCATCGATGCCCTGCAGCGCTTCCTCGACCACCAGCACGATGCCTTGCTCGACGTCCTCCGGGCTGGCGCCGGGATAGGCTACCGTCACTGTGACCTGATCCAGCGAGAACTCCGGGAACACTTCCTTCTTGATCTGCAGACTGGCGAAGAAGCCGCCGATCAGCAGCACCAGCATCAGCAGATTGGCGGTGACACCGTTGCGCGTCATCCAGGCAATGACACCACGTCGTGGTGTGATCATTGGCTCACTCCGGGTGCTTCGGCCGCTGGGACGGTGGCGGGACTGGCGGCGGCAGTATCACTGGCGGTACGCACGCGCATGCCGTCGACCGCGCTCGACAGCCGGCTGCTGACGATCTTCTCCCCGGGGTTCAATTCCCCCCGCACCAGGGCGATGGATTCGTCCCGGTGCAACACTTCCACCGCTACCGATTGCAATCGGCCTTCGCGCACGGTCCACACGCTGGATCCATCCAGCCAGGCCGAATCGAGCTGGTACACCTGCTGCAATTCGCGGCCCGCGATGCGGGCCTGCACATAGCTGCCAAGCAGCAGCCTGGCACCGCTGTCGCTCGCTTCCGGGTCAACTTCCACCAGCAGCCGTGCCCGCCGGCCCTGACTTTCGACCGCGTCCAGCAACTGGATGACCTTGCCTTTCCAGGGGGGCGATTGCGGCTGACTGACATCGCTGAGCAGCACCTCCGAGCCGACTTGGCCCTCGCGAGGCAGCTCGATCCAGCGCAGATCATCGACGGCCAGCAACAGCGTGACCCAGAAGGGATCGGCCGCCGCCAGCTCGCCCAGCGTCATGCTGGCGCCACTGACCTGGGCACCCACGCCGATGCTGCGACTCAGCACCAGCGCGTCCAGCGGTGCCCTCAGGGTGCAGCGCTGCAGGTTCAGTCTAGCCTGTGCCAGCGCCGCCTCGGCCGAGCGCACCTGGGCTTGCGCTGCCCGAAGTTGCGGCTCGCGCAGCATCAGCGCGCGCTCGCTGGCGTCGACCTGCATGTCGAGGGCGGCAAAATCACCGCGGGCCACCGCCTGGCTGCCGCGTTCCTGTGCCAGGGCTGCCTGCGCCGCAGCCAGATTGGCCTCGGCAGTGTCGACCGCCACCTGATAGTCGGCTGGATCGATTTGCAGCAGAACCTGGCCGGCACGGACACGCTGACCGGGAACGAAGCCCGGTGACAGTTCGGTGACCCGACCGGCCACCTGTGCCGACAGGTTGATGCGTTGCGAGGCCTCGACCTGACCGTAGGCCGAGATCCACACGCGTTGATCCGAGGGTTGTAGCACTTGCGCTTCCACCAGCCGCGCCTGACGCTCCGGCGGCTGGCGCTCGGCGCGTGGGGCAGTCGCCAGCAGCATCCAGGAGATGATCCCGGCCGACACCAGAACCACAAGGATGATGATGCCGAACAATCGACGATTGTTGGAGTCCAGCGCGTTCATGGGAGCATTTCCGACGAGTGGGTGGTGGGGGCATCAAGGCGATTTCCCCCGTCCATAGAGGTGGACGCCGCAGGCGTTGGCGCCCGATCCGGCACCGGGCCGGCAAGTGCGCGCAGCAGGCCGATGCGTTGTTCGGCCAGCAGCTGGCGGGTGGAAATCACCTCGCGGCGCAGGCCGCTGTTGGTGATCTGGGCATCGAGCAGATCAAGGTAGACATCGCCGCCATTGCGCAACTGCCGTTCCAGCCGTTCGACCACCTGATCCGACAGCCGCAGCTGTGCGTCCAGACTGGTGACTCGAATCTGCAACTGCTGGTCCTGCAGCAGGGCGTCGGCAATTTCTCGAAAGGCGGCCAGCACGGCGAGCCGATACTCGGCCAGACGCTGCTCGAGCACGGCTCGGGTGCGATCGACCTCGGCGCGCCGCGCGCCGCCGTCGATCAGCGGAGCGGTGAATGTGCCGATCAGGTTGCCCAGCCATTGGTCAAACAGCTTACCGGGACCGGCGTCATTGCGGCCGTAACTGCCGCTGAGGCTGAGCTGGGGGAAGCGACTGGCAATGGCGGCGGCGACCGTGCGATCGGCCGCAAGTACCTGCAGCCAGGCCTGCTGCACGTCGGGCCGCCGCTGGACCACGACCGCGGGTACCCCAGTGGCCGGCAGGGCAGACGGCAGCCGGGGCTGTGCGCCCGCAAGCGCCAATGTCCCCGCGGGCTGACCCAGCAGTTCCTGCAGAGCGTGCTTTCTGAGTCCCAGATCAGCGGTCGTGGCCGCCTGCAGCGAGCGCGTGGATTCGACCAGTTGGCGCTGCCGCAGCACATCGCTGGCCGGAGCCTGGCCGTTGCGGAATCGGGTTTCAACCAGTTCCAGCACGCGTTCATAGACCCGGCGTTCCTCGTCGATCCGGTGCAGGCGCTGCTGCGTGCTGCCGATCTGGAACCAGAGCACGGCCACGTTGGCACTCAGGCTGATGCGCGCGGCCTGCAGTTCCTGTGCCGTGGCCTCTGCCTGCAGCCGAGCGGCGTCGCGACCGGCGCGAATCCGGCCCCACAGATCCACTTCGTAAGCGGCCGCCAGACCGGCACTGCGCGTTTGCGTCCCCGGAGAATCGCCGTAGCTCCGGTTCTGGGTCACCGACGCGGACAGGTCCGGCGACAAGCCTGCCGCAGTGCTGCGCGCCAGCGCTTCGGCTGCCTGCAGACGCGCCGAAATCACCTGCAATCCGGGGTTGTCCGCCAAGGCGGTGTCGACCAGCGTATCCAGCTGCGGATCGGCAAAGGACTGCCACCAACGGGCCGGGGACGTCACCGAGCCGCTCAGCGCAAAGCGTTCTGGCAGCGCCGCGTCGACCTCGGCGCGCTGCGGCGCAAGGACCGTGCAGCCGCCGGCAAGTAGAGTCAGGCCCAGCAGTGGCGGGAGCAACTTCATCGATGGAGAGCTCTGGTGTCGGGTCATCGAAGCCTAGCCTTCGAGGCCGCGACTGAAATGCGGCGGCCCTGAGGTCGTTGACGGTCCGTTCAGGTGAATCCGCTGAGGCCGGAACTGTCACGGCGCAACGCGCGACTGCTGGCGGCGAGACGATTCGGCTGAGCCACCGAGCATCGCACATCGTGCTAGGTTTCCGGATGTTCTGGCTACGCGATCGGTGTCCATGCCCAGCGATCTGTCTCCCACCCGCCGGCTTGCGCTGATCGCAGGACCGGCTCTGGCGCTCGCGCTCGGACTGTTGTTGCTCTCGGTCGGCAAGACCCCGGCGATGGCCTTCGTGGCCGGCTTGACGGTCTGGGTGGCCAGCTGGTGGATCTTCGAGCCGATCCCGATTCCGCTGACCTCGCTGCTGCCGCTGGCCTTGCTGCCCATGGCCGGCGTGCTCACTCCGGCCGAGGTCGGGCAATCCTACGGTGATCCGCTGATCCTGCTGCTGATGGGTGGCTTCATGTTGAGCCAGGCGCTGGAAAAATCAGGCGTGCACCGGCGCCTGGCGCTGGGCATGCTGGGTCTGACCGGCGGTCGTGGCGGGCGCCCACTGGTGTTCGGATTCCTGATCGCGGCAGCCAGCCTGAGCATGTGGATCTCGAACACGGCAACCTGCCTGATGCTGCTGCCGATTGCCCTGGCGGTGCTGCGCGACAGCGAGGATCAGCGACTGGTGCTGGCGGTGTTGCTGGCGATTGCCTACGGCGCCAGCGTCGGCGGTCTGGCGACTCCGATCGGCACGCCACCGAACCTGATCTTCATGAAGGTCTACGAGCAAAGCACCGGGCTGGATGTCAGTTTTACCGACTACATGCGCTGGGGTCTGCCGGTGGTGCTGTGCTTCATTCCGTTGATCGGTCTCTATCTGACTCGCGGCATGGCCCGTGGGCAGCGGCTGCAGTTGCCGCATTCCGGCGACTGGCGTCCGGCCGAGCGCCGGGTGCTGACGGTGTTTGCGTTGACGGCTCTGGCCTGGATCACGCGCTCGGAGCCTTTCGGTGGCTGGAGTGGCTGGCTCGATCTGCCGGGGGCCAACGATGCCTCGGTGGCGATGCTGGCCTGCGTGGTGCTGGCGCTGATTCCGGATGGCGACCGCGAGCGGCCCGGACGACTGCTGGACTGGGAACATGCACAGCGCACGCCCTGGGGCATCCTGTTGTTGTTCGGCAGCGGCGTGGCGCTGGCGGCTGGCTTTGGCGCTTCTGGATTGAGCGGCTATCTGGGCGACCTGATCGGCAGCGGCCTCGGTGCCTTGCCGGTGATCGCGGTCATCGTGCTGATTGCCTTCAGTGTGACTTTCCTGACCGAAGTCACCTCCAACACGGCCACCGCAACGCTGCTGATGCCGATCCTGGCGGCGGCAGCGATCGGCGCCGACATCGATCCCAAGCTGTTGATGGTGCCGGCGGCGATGAGCGCCAGCTGTGCCTTCATGCTGCCGGTAGCCACCGGTCCCAACGCCGTGGTCTTCGGTTCCGGTCGCATCAGCATTGCCGAGATGGCGCGTGAAGGACTGGCGGTCAATCTGATCGGCGTGGTCGTGATCTCAAGCCTGTGCTGGCTGATGCTGTGAGCGATCCCGGCGTGCGCAATGGAGTCGCCAAAGCGACTGCCGCACGGTAGGCTGAGCGATGGGCCGCGCCCCGAAGGCCGGTTGTCACTCCGCGTACTGCAGGAGAACGCAGATCAGCTTCCCGTCCTTGCCAGATGCACACGCCATCGCGGTCATGCTGTTGACCGTGTTTGCGCTGGTGCTGTTCGCGCAGGAGCGGTTCCGCATCGAAACCTCAAGCCTGTTCGTGTTCGTGTTGCTGGTGGTGGGCGTCCAGGTGTTCCCCTATGAGGGCGCACGCGGTGCGCTGGTCGTTCGTGATCTGTTCAACGGCTTTGGTCACGAGGCGCTGATCGCGGTCTGCGCCTTGATGATTCTGGGCAAGGGTCTGGAATCGACCGGCGCCCTGAAGCCGGTGGCACGGCTGCTGGCGCGCTTGTGGCGCTTGTCGCCCGCGTTCTCGCTCCTGTTCACGATGGTGACGGCCGCGATCCTGAGTGCCTTCGTCAACAACACGCCCATCGTGGTGATGCTGCTGCCTCTGCTCGTGGGTGTCACGCTGAGCGCCAATCAGGCGCCCTCCAAGGTGCTGATGCCCTTCGGTCTTGCCACGGTCATCGGTGGCGCCGTGACCACCATCGGCACCTCGACCAATCTGCTGGTGGTGTCGGGGGCGAACGACCCGGGCGTGCGCCACTTCGGCATGTTCGATTTCGCGATGCCAATGGCGCTGGTCGGCATGGGCGGTGTGCTCTTCCTCTGGCTGGTTGGGCCGCGTCTGTTGCCCGTGCGGCAGGCGCCGATGGGCGATCAATCGGCATTGCTGTTCAATGCGATCCTGCATGTCAACGACAAGAGCAAGATCTCCGGCAAGACCCTGGCCCAGGCCCGCAAGATGACCGAGGGCGAGCTCAAGCTGGTCGATGTGCAGCGTGGTTCGGTCATGCTGGTCAGACTGCCGTCGCTGACCTTCCTCCCGGGCGATCGCCTGCACGTGATCGACACGCCGGCCCGGATCAAGGAGCTGGAGCGGGCCTTTGGCGCCTCGCTGCATCGGCTCGATGATCCGCCGGTTGCGGAACAGATTCCTGACGATATGACCGATGGCAGTGCCAGTGACCAGCAGCGTCTGGTCGAGGTGGTCGTGACCGAACAGTCCGCGCTGGCGAACTCCTCGCTGAAGCAAGCCCGATTCGCCGATGAATTCGGATTGTTCGTGCTGGCGGTTCATCGCGGCGGCGTGCGCCAGGACGTCTGGCGCAAGGATCTGGCCAAGTTCGAGCTCAAGGCCGGGGACGTCATGCTGGTGCAGGGTAACGCCGGCAATATCGCGCGCCTCAAGTCCTCATCCAGAGGCTTGCTGGTGCTCGATTCGATTGTCGACCTGCCCAATACCAGCAAGGCGCCGCTGGCGCTGGCCATCATGATTGCCGTCATCGCGCTGGCTGCCGGCAATGTGCTGCCGATCGCGGTGTCGGCGCTGATCGGAGTCGGCGCGATGCTGGCCTCGCGCTGCATGAACTGGACTGAAGCCATGCGCGGGCTCAGCGTACCGGTGGTGCTGATCGTCGTGACCAGTCTGGCGCTGGGCACGGCGCTGATCGCGACCGGCGGTACTGACTACCTGGCAAGGGCTTTCGTCGCCCTGACCGACGGCATGTCGCCGCACCTGATCCTGGCCGGACTGATGTTGCTGATGGCGCT
The DNA here is from genome assembly GCA_022841325.1 of Lysobacterales bacterium. Lineage (GTDB taxonomy): Bacteria > Pseudomonadota > Gammaproteobacteria > Xanthomonadales > SZUA-5 > JADKFD01. The sequence goes on from JALHRS010000008.1 coordinate 47,426, forward strand.
GCTGACGAACATCCTGTCCAACAATGCCGCCGGCATCATCGGTACCCCGATCGCGGTCAGCATTGCCGCGCAGCTGGGGCTGGATCCGGTGCCCTTCGTCGTGGCCATCATCGCCGGCGTCAACCTGAGCTTTGCCACGCCGATGGCCTATCAGACCAATCTGCTGGTGATGAATGCCGGCGGCTACCGCTTCCTGGACTTCGCCCGCGTCGGCGTGCCGTTGACGGTGTTGATGCTGGCTGGATACACGCTGATCATTCCGCGATTCTTTCCGTTGTGACCGGAGCGGCAAGCGCGTCTGCGACCGTGACCGCAGAGGTCGGCCATCCCATTGATTGCTGCAGGAGCCCACCATCCAGCCATGAATGCCCGTGAACTCGCTTCCCGCTGGTCCCGCCTTGACGCCGCCAGCCGGGAGCGTCAACTGGATGAACTGCGCAGCCGCGACCAGGGGCTGGCGCACGAAGTGGCAGCGCTGCTGGCGGCGGTGACCATGGAAACCGCCGCGCCGGAGGTCGGGTCGGATGCAGGTACGGCAACCGATCTCGAGCGCATCGGGCCCTATCGCATCCTCGAACGCATCGGCAGCGGCGGCATGGGCAGTGTCTATCTGGCACTGCAGGCCAATCCCGAACGCCGGGTCGCGCTGAAGACCATCCGCCAGGAGCTGGCCAGCCCACGCCTGCGCGAGCGCTTCGCTCACGAGGCCCGCTTCCTGGCGGCGCTGGAGCATCCGGGCATCGCCCGCGTCTACGAAAGTGGCAGTGCCATGACCGCCGACGGTGAGTTGCCGTATCTGGCGATGGAATACGTGGCCGGGCAGCCACTGCTGGAAGCCGCGCGCCGCGGCGCCTGGTCACTGGAAAAACGCCTCGCTGTGCTGATCGCCCTGGCCGAGGCGGTGCAGCATGCGCACGTGCGCGGCATCGTCCATCGCGATCTCAAGCCCGCCAACATCCTGGTCGATGAACACGGGCAACCGAAGATTCTGGATTTCGGCGTCGCCCGGGCCCTGGATGCCGAGTCCTCGGCGAGTGCACGGCTGACCTTTGTCGGCGAAGTCGTCGGTACGCTGTACTACATGAGTCCGGAGCAGCTGAGCGGCGATCCGACCCGGGTGGACGCGCGTTCGGATGTCTACGCGCTGGGTGTGGTTGCCTATGAGCTGCTGAGCGGCGAGTTGCCCTATGCCGAGACCGAGAACTCGCTGATCGAGGTGATCCGCAGCCGTGAATCGACGTCACCGCGGCCATTGGCGGAGCGCAAACCTGAATACCGCGGCGAACTCGACATCATCGTCATGAAGGCACTGGCCAGCGATATCCAGGCGCGTTACCAGAGCGCCCAGGCGCTGGCCGATGATCTCACCCGTTTTCGGGAACACCGGCCGATCCTGGCGCGGGCGCCCAGTGCCTGGTATCTGCTGGCGAAGTTCGCGCGGCGCAACCGGATCGCGGTCAGTGCCGCGGCCGTGGTGCTGGTGGCGCTGCTCGCGGCCACCGTTTTCAGTCTGCGCGCCGCAGACCTGGCCACCCGGGCGCTGGCGGAGGCCACTGCACGCGGGGCCGAGCTCAGTGCCGTCAACGGTTTTGTCGAGCAGATGCTGGTCAGTGCCGACCCCGAAGCGGGTGGCAGCCAGGACCGTCCGCTCAGCGAAGTGCTCGATGGCGCCGAGCGCGCGCTCGATACCCAGCGAGAGCCGCGTACCGCCGGCCAGGTGGCGATGTTGCTGGCGCGCACCTGGAGTGGTCTGGGCGACAGCGAACGGGTCGATCGCCTGCTGGCCCGGGCCCAGCCCTGGGTGGAGCAGGGCTTCGGCGCGCAGAGTCGCGAACGCTTCCAGCTCGACATGATGCGCGCCGACGAACTGGGGAAGCGCGGCGATCTGGATGCGGCGCTGGCGGCCTTCGATGGCTTGCTGCGGGACATGCAGTTGGCCGGACTGGATCCGGGTCTGGAGGCCGATCGGGTGCGTCTGGCTCAGGCCCAGGTGATGCAGGCCAAGGGGGAAGCCAAAGCGGCCGTCGCCCTGATCAACGAGGTGTTGGCGCGCAGCGGCGCTGCGCTGGAGCGCGAGGCCCCGGAGGAACATGACGGGGCCCGTTACAACCTGGCCTTCGCGCAGCTTTTCCTGGGCGACTTTCCGGCCGCCGAGGCGCTGTTGCGCGAGGTGATGGCGCGAGAGACCGAGCGTCTGGGCGCCGATCACCCGCAGACCCTGTACACGGTCAAGGCGCTGGGGCAGGCGCTGCATCGTCAGGGCCGGCTGGCCGAGGCCGAGCCGCTGTATCGCATGGTGTACGACAAGCGCAAGGCCGCCTACGGCGCGGAGCACCGAAGCACGCTGAATGCGGCCACGCAGCTGGCCGCTGGACTGGTATCGCTGCAGCGAGCGGCCGAAGCAGAACCGATATTGCGCGAGGTCATCAGCGCCATGGAAGCCCGTGGCGAGCAGCGTGGCCCGCAGTTCGTGGCCAATCTGAACATCCTTGCCGGGGCACTGGCGCAGCTGGACCGGCTTGACGAGGCGCTGGATCTGACTGCCCGTGGCATTGCCATCGAGAAAGACATCGGGGCCCCCAATCAGGACACGCTGGCCGCCCGCAACCAGCACGCGACCCTGCTGCTGCGCATGGGCCAGATCAGCGCCGCCAGCGCCGAGTACGCCGAGTTGCTGCCGCTGGTGGAAAGCATCCTGGGCCGCGAGCACATCCATTACGCCAGCTTCAGCAGCCAGGCTGCGGCCTGCGATCTGGCCGAACAGCAGTACGAGCGCGCCCGCCAGCGCCTGGAGGCGGTGCTGCCGGCCCTCGAGGCGCGTTTCGGCCCCGAGCACCCGCGCACGCGTGAGGCCTGGGGCCGATTGGCGCAGGCCTACGCAGGTCTGGGTGATGGCGTTCGTGCAGCGGAATTCACGGCAAAGGCGCAGGCGGCTCCGGAGGGCTGAGCTGAGGCGCGCGTCCGAAGCGCATCTGCCGTATTTGTGCTTTGTGAGTGATGTAGAGCCGATCCTCGCCTCGGCCCTGCGGGTCGCCTGAGTCGGCCCGACCATGAATCCTGGCAGGAACGGAGCAGCTCCTGGAGGGACGCGCGCCTGCGCGGCCGCTGTTGATCTGCAGACCAGGCAAAGCGGCGCCGCGGCGCGGCGCCCTCCACAGCGCGGCGCCCTCCACAGCAATGGCACCAAGCGCCCTGAGGCTGACGCCGGAACCAGGCGCTGTTGCCCTCAAACGCCCCGACAGCAAGCTCCGCCCGCGGCCTATTCGGCCCTGCGGCAAGCGTCCAGATGGATGTTTGCCTCGCTGTACCCCGGCCACAATGCCAGCGTGCGTTCGAATTCGGGAATCGCCAGCGCGCACTGACCGGTGTCCTTCAGGGCGATGCCCAGGTTGAAATGTGCCTGGTAGTCATCTGGCTCCCGCGCCAGATGTTCGCGGTAGATCGGGATCGCTGCCAGCGGATTCCGCTCATTCAGCTGTAACGCCAGCGCTTGCGTGAACAGTGCCAGGTCGGCGGGTCGTGCCGGACGGACATTCCTGCTGTTGTAGAGAAAGATGCCGTAGCCGATCTTCCGATCCGGCTGGCGCCAGCGCATCCAGGTGTGGCAGCGGGCTTCTTCCAGGCTCATCGGCGACATCAGCCGGTTGACGTGCACGGCGACCAGTTCGCCGGTGTCCTCGCACGGCGGCGCACCAAAGCGGATTCCGGCGCGGGACAGCACCATGCCGCCCCAGCCATCGGGCAGATAGGCCAGCGAGGAATATTCCCGGGCCTGCAGCCAGCGGACCAGATCGGCGTCGCCCTGACCCCAGTCGTCGCCATTCGCGGAGATCCGCCAGCCGCGCTCGGGGCCGCCACCCAGAAAGTTGAAATACATCAGATAGTGCGGGTGGATGGCGAGGCAGCTGCCGGCATTGATGAGCAGCAGCGCGCCGACCAGGATTCGCGCCCGCAGCCGCATTCCATCCGCAAGCAGGTAGCCGGCCAGCAGAAACAGGAAGGGCAGGGCCGGCAGGATATGGCGTATGCCGATCTGCATCTTGCCCAGGGAAGCGACCAGGATGATCAGTAGCGGCGGCAGTGCCAGGAACAGGAGGTTCCAGCGATCCTCAGGCAGGCGGCTCAGGGCCCGGCTGATGCCCCAGATGATCAGGATCAGCGTCGGGATCGGCAGCTTGACCAGCATCAGCATCAAGAAATAGTTCGGCCAGCCGCCGTAGCCGGCCTCGCCCAGAAAATTGGTCCAGTGCCCCTGTTGGCCGACATAGCCGAGCACATCCATCAGCCCCAGCACGTAGGTGTAGGGCAGGGGAATCGGTAGCCAGCCCGGCCAGACGGCGGCGAGTCGCTCGGCATTGGCCTGGAAACTGGGCGCCAGATCCTGGGCGCGCAGCAGATAGTCCGCCGGCAGCAGACCCACCCCGTCGAAGAAGTAGGCCAGATCAATGCCGATCACGGTCGCCAACCCTATCCACAAGTACGAACTGGCGAGCAGACGCAGGCGCCGCCAGGCTCCCGGGCCGAGCAGCTGGGGCGTGGCGATGGCGGCGAGTCCGGTGATCAGGAACACTGGGCCCAGGAGCAAGGCACTGTGCTTGGCCGCAAAGGCTGCAGCGACGGCCAGGCACACCCAGAACAGACGCGCCGGACACGGTTCCCGCAGATAGCGCCACCAACTGTAGATGGCAGCGAACATCAGCGTCGTGGCTGCCATATCGGTGGTGACCAGTGGCGCCAGCGCCAGCATCAGCGGACAGAAGGTGAACAACGCCAGCGGCAGCCAGGTGCGCTCGGCCCCATACAGGTGCGAGGCCCAGGAGTACAACAGCCAGCCCAGCAGCACCGACTGCAACAGCATCAGCAGCCGCGAGGGCCACAGCAGACGATCTTCGATGGCGCCGAAGATGCCGATAGGCGCGCTGAACACGTCGGCGCGCGTCCAGGCCTCAGGGGCCTGCTGCGCCACCTCCGGGATGTCCAGAAACCACGAGGGCAGCGCGGCATAGATCCTGGCCAGCGGCGGGTGGTCGGCATTCAGGCGCGGACTGCCGGTCTGCAGCTGGGCGAGGCCGGCCGTCAGATGGAAGGGCTCGTCCCAGCTGCTGGATGCTCCCCACACGCTGAGGGCAGCAGCGACCATGAACAGGGAAATCAGCAGTGCCGCCAGCATGGCTGGCCATCGCGCTGGCAGGCGCGGCAAACGTAGACTCGGCGCCAGGCCAGAATGGGTCGGCGCGGGCTGAGTGGACAATGGGTGAGTGCTCATCTGGTTGTCCTGGGCTGTCGCTGAGACTCGCAGAGGAGGATCGTCATCAGCATCTGTCTTTGCATGATCGTCAAGAACGAGGCGCCGGTCATCCGCCGCTGCCTGGATTCGGTGCGTCCGATCATCGATTACTGGGTGATCGTGGATACCGGATCAACGGACGGCACCCAGCAGATCATCCGCGATCATCTGCGAGAATTGCCGGGCGAACTCCATGAGCGCCCCTGGCGCGATTTTGCCCATAACCGTTCCGAGGCGCTGGCATTGGCGCGCGCACACGGCGACTACTCGCTGATCATCGATGCCGACGACGATCTGCAGATACCGCCGGGTTTCCGGCTTCCCGAGCTGAGCGCGGACGCCTACCTGCTGGACATCCATGACGCCGGTGCCCGCTACCAGCGCCTGCAGCTGGTGCGCAACACGCTGCCCTGGCGCTATCGTGGGGTCTTGCACGAGTTCCTGGAATGCCCGGGCGCCCGGCCTGCGGGTCACCTGGGCATCGTGATGCGCCGCAATCACGACGGCGCGCGTCGCCGCGATGCGCAGACATATCACAAGGACGCGGCCATCCTCGAGGCGGCGCTGGCGACGGAAACCGACCCCTTTCTGATCACGCGCTATACCTTCTACCTGGCGCAAAGCTATCGCGATGCCGGAGTGCTGCCGGCGGCGATCAGCGGGTATCTGCGCCGAGCGGAACTCGGTGGCTGGGACCAGGAGGTCTACTACAGCCTCTATCAGGCCGCGAAAGCCAAGGCCGCCCTGGGTCAGGAACCAGACGAGATCATCGACCTGTGCCTGCGTGCCACCGAGCTGGTGTCCAGCCGCGCCGAGGCCCTGCATTGCGCCAGTCAGCTTTGCCGCACGCTGGGACGCAGTCAGCAGGGCTACGAGATTGCCAGTCGCGGACTGGGTCTGAAGCCACCCGGCGACGGGCTGTTCGTGGAAACCTGGATCTACGACCATGGCCTGCTCGACGAGTACGCCATCAATGCCTACTGGGCCGGGCACTATCGAGACAGTCTGGATGCCTGCCTCAAGCTGCTGACGGTGCCAGGTTTTCCGGCCGACCAGCGAACGCGGCTGGCGGCCAATGCCCGCTTCGCCTTCGATCGCTTGCCGCGGGAACAGGCGCGAGCCAGATACACGCCCTTGCGGCATGAAGCCGGGCAGCACGCGTTGGCAACCGCGCGCGAACTGCGCCCGGTACAGCGGAAGCTGGCGTCGAGCAAGGTGCTGCTGGCCGTCCTGGTCGGCGAACACGAGTCGCTGTTGCCCTGCTATCTGCAATGCATCGAAGCCCTGGATTATCCCAAGGCATCCGTGGTCGTCTACATCGCTGGTCACTGCAGCGCGCAGGCTCGCGAGTTACTGGAAGTCTGGACAGCCAGGGTTCGGGCGCAATACGCCGCCGTCGAATTCGACCATGCCGATTTGCCCGACGCGCAAGCTCCCGCGCGCGGCAGCGCGCCCGCGAGTCTGCGCGAGCGCAGCCTGCGCAAGACCCTGGAACACGGTTGCGATTACTACTTTGCCGCCGATACCGACCATTTCCTGCGCCCGTGCACGCTGGCAGAGCTGGTGGCCTTGTCCTTGCCGATCGTGGCGCCACTGCTGCGCTCGGTGGATCCGGCTTCGCGCTTCGCCAATTTTCATGCGGACATCGATGGCAATGGCTACTTCAAGGACTGCGTACAGTACGACTGGATTCTGTCGCAGGCGATCACGGGCGTACTGGAAGTGCCGGTAGTCAACGGCGCCTGCCTGGTCCGGGCCGATGTCGTGGCGGAACTGAGTTATCAGGACGGCTCGCAGCGCCACGCCTACGTCATCTTTTCCGACAGCGCGCGACGCCATGGCATTGCGCAGTACCTGGACAATCGTCAGCTCTATGGCTATCTGGTGGTGGATGGGGGCGGCGACGCGGCAGCCGCGCTCGGGCGGCTGCTCGGTAGCCATCAGCCGTAGGCGGCCCAGAACTATCGCGACCGCTAGTCCGGGGGGCCGTGGCGACTAGCGGGTGGCCTCAAAGGATGCTGGCTCCCTGACCAGTCCGATCGACATCGTCAGGCCAGCAGCTCGCGATTGCGGCCGAACTCGTGCACGGCATTGACCAGCACGGCCATCTGCTCGGGATCGACGCCGGGGGTGATGCCGTGGCCGAGGTTGAAGATGTGGCCGGGGCCGAGGCCGTAGTCGCGGATGACCATGTCCACCTGCCGGCGCAGGCTGGCGGGTGAGGCGTACAGCGCGGTGGGGTCCAGATTGCCCTGCAGCGCGACGCGCCCGCCGGTGCGCACGCGGGCCTCGCCGAGGTCCACGGTCCAGTCCAGACCCAGCGCGTCAGCGCCGATCTGCGACAGGGCTTCCAGATGGCCGTTGGCACCACGGCTGAAGACGATGATCGGCACATTGTCCGGGCCGCGATCGATGCCCTGGGCCAGGCGCGTCAGATTGGCCAGCGAGAATTCGCGATAATCGCCCGGGGCCAGAATGCCGCCCCAGGAGTCGAAGATCATCACCGCCTGGGCGCCGGCGCGAATCTGCGCCTCCAGATAGCTCTGCACCGAGCGCGTCAGCACATCCAGCAGCTGATGCAGCGCATGCGGCTGATCCCACATCAGGCCCTTGATGTGCTCGAAGCGCTCGCTGGGACCGCCTTCGACCATGTAGCAGGCCAGCGTCCACGGGCTGCCGGCGAAGCCGATCAGTGGCACCCGGCCATTCAGTTCCTTGCGGATCACGCGCACGGCATCGGGCACATAGCGCAACTCGACTTCAGGATCAGGTACGCCCAGCTTCTGGATGTCGGCGAGCGAGCGCAGCGGTCGGGCGAACTGCGGGCCTTCGCCCTCGACGAATTCCAGGCCCAGACCCATGGCATCGGGAATGGTGAGGATGTCGGAGAACAGAATCGCGGCATCGAGTTCGAAGCGGTCGATGGGCTGCATCGTGACTTCGCAGGCCAGCTCCGGCGAGCGGCACAGATTCATGAAGCTGCCGGCGCGCTGGCGCGTCGCCCGATACTCGGGCAGGTAACGCCCGGCCTGACGCATCACCCAGATCGGGGTGGTGTCGACCGGCTGGCGCCGCAAGGCGCGCAGGAAACGGTTGTGACGTCCGCTGTCGATGGGACTCATGCTGTGCTCCGGAGATCTCGAAAAGGGGTTAGCGCGCCGCGCGCACTTCCTGTTGCAGGGGTTCCAGTCGCCGCGGCCAGTAATTGCCGCCCAGGGTCGAGGCGGCGCTGCGGGCGCCTTGCAGATCGGAGAAATCGCGCCACAACAGCAGCGACCAGTCTTCTCCATGCCTGCGCAAGGACACGATGTAGGTGTCAGCGGCGGACAATCCAAGCTGGACGCGCACCGCATCGAAACCGGCGCTGCTGCGCGCGGCGGCCAGCTGGATGGTGTAGTACGTACCCGGCAGCGCCAGCAATTGCGCGGCACCCATGGCCTCAGCCTCGCTCGTGGCGGGCGCTGGTGCCGGTCGTGGAGCAGGCGTGGGTGTCGCGGTAGCTGCAGCCGACGGGGCGGCGGCGGGTGTTGGTTCTGCATCCGGTGCCGGCATTGGTTTCGGAGCCGGTGTCGGCGCGGCTGCAGACACCGCAGCGGGTGCCGGTGTGGCAACAGCCGACGGGGCGGCAGGTGCTGGTTCTGGATCAGGGGCTGGCGCCGGTGTCGGAGCTGGTGTTGGCGCAGCAGCAGTCACGGCAGCGGGTGTCGCTGGTGCTGCCGGAGCCGGTGTCGGAGCTGCAGCCGAGGCCGGCGCTGAAACAGCTGCCGGAGCCGGTGACGGTGCGCTGACGGCAGCGGTTGGCGCCGGAGCCGCAACCGGTGCCGAAGGGGATGCGATCGCCGGCTCGGCGGACATCGGCCTGACCGGCGCCGGCGCCGGCGCAGCCGTGCCATAGCCCGACGCACCGGACACGGAGGGAATCCGGGACGGATCCACCAGGAAGGGCGGCGGTTCTGGCGGCCTGGCGCGCTGATGGGTACTGGGCAGCGCTCGCGGCGCAGGCGCATCGGCGCCCTTGCCGCAATCCCAGCTGCGGCCGTCGGCGGCGGGTACACAGACGATCTTCTCGGAATCGGCAGCACAAAGGCCCAGCGGCAGCAGCCACAGGGCCAGCAGCCAGACGGTGCTGCGCGAATCCCTGGCGCGGCGCTCAGTCATACATCGCGCGTCCGCTGCCGGGTTCTTCGGCACCCTGGCTGAACATGACTTTCAAACCCTTCTTCAGCTGCTGGTCGCGGGCCTTGATCATGGCTTCCTGGGCCGTTTCCAGGTCCAGGAATTGCTCCCGCCGCAGCGAGCCGCGAGCGCCCTGTTGCCCGGTTTCCTTGATCAGCGTCCATCCTCCCAGCAGATCCTGCTGCAGGACCAACTGGAAATATCGCTGTGGCTCGGCCGTGCCGGGCAGGGATTGCATGAAGATTCGCATGCGACGGAGTCTAGCCGATGCCTGCAATGGCGCGCATGGATCGCGTCAAGGCTTTGCCGCGAACCCGTTTCAAGGCTGCTCCGCCAGGCTGGCTTTGATTTCGGCAGCATCCACGCCATCGGCGATCTCGGCACGGCCCACGCCGCGCCACAGAATCAGCCGCAGACGATCACTCAGGGTCTTCTTGTCCAGACGCATCAGTTCCAGCATCCGCTCGGGTGAGGCTTCAGAGGGGCGTGCCGTCGGCAGGCCGAGCTGATCCAGAAGTCGCCGCAAGCGTTCGCTGTCAGCTGCATCGGCCCAGCCCAGGCGGGCGCTGAGCCGCGCCGCCATGACCATGCCGATGGCGATGGCCTCGCCGTGCAACAGCGTCTGGTATTGACCGATGGTCTCCAGCGCATGGCCGTAGGTGTGCCCGAAATTCAGCAGGGCACGCTCGCCCGATTCGCGTTCATCCCGAGCGACAATCGCGGCCTTGTGACTGCAGCTGCGCAATACCGCCTCGGCCACCAGCGTTTCATCCCGCAGCCGCAGACCCTCGGCATGGTCCTCCAGCCAGGCCAGAAATTCGGCATCGCCGAGCGCGCCGTATTTCACGACTTCAGCCATGCCGGCCCGGAACTCGCGTTCGGGCAGGGTGCTCAGCGTGGAGATGTCGGCCAGCACCAGACGTGGTTGCCAGAAGGCGCCGACCAGATTCTTGCCCTGGGCCAGATTGACGCCGGTCTTGCCGCCGACCGAGGAATCGACCATGGCCAGCAGCGTCGTCGGTATCTGCACGAAATCGATGCCGCGCATCCAGCAAGCTGCGGCAAAGCCGCCCATGTCACCGATGACGCCGCCACCCAGCGCAATCAGGGTGGCGTTGCGCTGGGCACCCATCTCCGCCAGCGCCTGCCAGATCAATGATGCCGATTCGATGGTCTTGTGGCGCTCACCGTCCGGCAGCAGCAGCGTCGAATAGCGCAATCCCTGCAGCGCCGCTTCCACCCGGGCGGCGTACAGCGGCGCCACCGTGGTGTTGCTGAGCAGCAGGACCTGGCGTCCGGCTATGGCGCTGCGCAGCTGGCTCGGATCGGACAGCAGGTCCGTGCCGATGCGAATGGGGTAACTGCGTTCGCTCAGCGCTACCGTCAATTCCTGAACACTCATGCAGCGGGCTCCTGGCTGGCGTCGTGATTCTGCAGATGCCGATGCAGGGCGGCGAGCGTGCGCCGGGCGGTAGACCCGGGCCCGGAGCGATCGGCGGCGATGGTGAGATCGGCCAGGCTGCGGTAGATCGGATTTCGCGTCTGCGCCAGATTCTGCAATCGCTGCGAGCGATCCGCCGCCTGCAGCAGCGGCCGGCTGCGATCGCGTGAAAGCCGCTCCAGTTGCAGCTCCACCGGTGCCTCCAGATAGATCACCAGGCCACGCTGGCGCAGCAGTTGCTGGCTGCTCGGGTCGAGCACGCTGCCGCCGCCGGTCGCCAGCACAATGCCTTCGAGCTCGGTCGCCCGCGCCAGTGCCGCTGCTTCGCGCTGCCGGAAGGCCGCTTCTCCCTCGATCTCGAACAGCAGGGCAATGCTGCTGCCGGTTTCGGTTTCGATCATCTGGTCCAGATCGACAAAACGCAGGTCCAGATGACGCGCAAGACGGCGACCGACAGTGCTCTTGCCAGCTCCCATCGGACCGATCAGAAACAGGTTTCGGCGTGTGCTCATGGCGTCGATGCTAACCCGACCCGCCCGGCCTTGATCAGCTTGCGAACCCCAAGATATTGAAAAAGGCGGATTTTGCCAGCCAGGCGTGAAGTGGGAGCGCCAGATGCATGGGTACGAAAACGGCGGCGCGCAGGCAACCGCAAGCGGGAGGCGCTTCAGACCACGCGGCTGCGGCGACTCTCGTCCTGCACTTCTTCACATTTGATCCGCTAGACTGCCGCGCTTTGTCCGCTTGTGGTCATCCCTGCGCATGGTTCGCTTCTTTCTGGTATTCCTTGGAGTGCTCGCCGCACTCTTCGCCTTTGAAGTCTCGAAGTTTGGTGAAACCTACTTCGTAGTGCCCTTTACCGATGTTCTGGCGCAGATCAGTGCCTGGTTGATCAAGCTCTTCGACAGCGAGGTTCACAGCTACGGCAAGATCATCCAGAGCACTGCCAACGGCTTTGCGGTGTCGATCGAACGTGGCTGCAACGGCATCGAGGCCATCATCATCCTGGTGGCGGCCCTGGCGGCATTTCCTTCGACCTGGAAGCAGAAGCTGGCCGGGTTTGTGGTTGGCTTCTTCGCCATCCAGCTGTTGAACCTGGTGCGCATCATCAGCCTGTTCTACATGGGCCAGTGGAGCATGACCTGGTTCGAGTGGTTCCATCTGTACCTGTGGCAGGCGTTGATCATCATCGATGCGCTGGTGGTCTGGTTGCTGTGGCTGCGCTGGATCTCGCGCGATCGTCGAAAGCCGGCGACGACAGGTCCGGTCGCGGCCTGAAGCGAGCATGCGTGCCCGGCGGGTGCTGATTGCCGGCTGTGGCGATCTGGGGACGCGCTCCGGCTTGCTGCTGCAGGATGCCGAGGTTCATGGCCTGCGTCGCAGCCCAGGGCATCTGCCAGCCGGCATTCGGCCGCTGAATGCCGATCTGGTGACGGGTACCGGTCTTGATGGCTTGCCGGTCGCCGTGGACACCCTGATCTACGCACCCACACCGGGCAATCGCAACGAAGCCAGCTACCGGGCCGTCTTTGTCGACGGTCTGGGGCGCCTGCTCGCGGCACTGCCTGATCCCGACCCGGCGCTGAGACTGGTCTACGTGTCCAGCACTGCGGTGTACGCACAGAACGGCGGCGAGTGGGTGGACGAGCAGTCACCGGCCGAGCCGGACGCCTTCAATGGCAAGGTGCTGCTGGAGGGCGAGCAACAGGCGGCGGCGCTGGTGAGCGACTGTGTCTGCCTGCGCTTGTCGGGTCTGTACGGGCCGGGCAGACGCTGGTTGCTCAACCGGGTCCTGTCCGGCGAGCCTGTCGCCGCCGGTCTGCATTACAGCAATCGCATTCACATTGACGATGCTGCTGCCATGGTGGCATTGCTGGCACGGTCCGACTGCGTGCCCGAGCGAATCATCGGTGTCGACGATGAGCCTGCGCCCTTGTCGGAGGTCTTTGACTGGTTGGCGGCTGCGCTCGATTTACCACCATCGGCGCGACATGGCGACGCTGCCGATGTCAGCGGAAAACGGCTGCGCAATGATCTGGCTCACACCATCGGCTGGCGACCCCGTTATGCTTCCTACCGGGACGGCTATACAGACGTCCTTACGACCAAACTTCAGGGCGGTTTGCCATCATGAGTCTGCTGTTCGAAGCCTTCACCCATTTTCGCGATCTGCAGGAGCGCGCCCGCGCCGCAGGTGATCCCGAACCCACGGCGATGACGCTTTCGACCGCCAACGGTCAGGGCCGGGTGTCGTCGCGTACCGTGCTGCTGAAAGAGCTGGACGGCCGCGGCTTCGTGTTCTACACCAACTATGAAAGCAACAAGGGCCAGCAGATCCTGGCCCATCCGCAGTGCGCGCTGCTGTTCCTGTGGAAGACCCTGGACAAGCAGGTGCAGGTCAAGATCGAGGGACTGGCCGAGTCGGTGTCCCATTGCGAGGCCGATGCCTACTTTGCCTCGCGGCCGCGGCTGTCCCAGATCGGTGCCTGGGCTTCCAGGCAGTCGCGTGAGCTGGGCAGTCGCGAGGAGCTGATGGCCCGCGTGCGCGAGTTCGAACAGCGCTTCGAGGGACAGGATGTGCCGAGGCCGCCGCATTGGTCCGGTTTCCGCGTGGTGCCCGATATGGTCGAGTTCTGGTACGGCCAGGACTTCCGGCTGCATGACCGGCTGCGCTATGAGCTCAAGGACGGCGTCTGGAGCAAGCGCGCGCTGTATCCCTGAGGCGCCGAGCGCACAGGGCTGATCAGGCCCTGGCGCGGCGTGATCGTGGAACCGTGAGCCATCGAAACGGACGTAGGCCGAGGGTGCCGCGCTGCGGCTCCCCGGCGCTTGTCGCATCACCGCCCGGAGAGCGCTGCGCGCACTTCGGGCTACACCATGCCTGCTGCCCACGGGCCATGAAGCCCTGGCGTCATTGCGACCCCGGACTTGATCCGGGGGAAGCAATCCAGATGCACGGCCGCAGAAACACTGGATTGCTTCGTCGCTGCGCTCCTCGCAATGACGCCTTTGTGAGAGTCTGCGCCAAGTCCCGAGTCCCGAGTCCCGAGTCCCGCGACTCGAGTCCCAAATCCCAACCGACACCTCCGAATCGCCGTGACCGATCGCTACCCGCAACGCATCGTCTGCCTGACCGAAGAACCCACCGAGGTGCTCTATCGCATCGGTGAGCAGGATCGGATCGTCGGCATCTCCGGATTCACGGTACGGCCGCCGCAGGCCCGCCGCGAGAAGCCCAAGGTCTCGGCTTTCACCAGTGCGAAGATCGACAGGATCCTGGCGCTCGAACCGGATCTGGTGATCGGTTTTTCCGATATCCAGGCCGATATCGCCCGTGATCTGATCCGCGCCGGCGTCGAGGTCTGGATCAGCAATCACCGCTCGGTCGAAGGCATCCTGAACTACACGCTGCGGCTGGGCGCGCTGGTGGGCGCGCTCGCTCGTGCGCAGGCGCTGGTCGACGAGATGCAGGCGGCCATCGACGCTGCCCGCAGCCAGGCCGCGACGCTGGCCAGACGACCGCGGGTGTACTTCGAGGAATGGGACGAGCCGCCGATGACCGCGATTCAGTGGGTCTGCGAACTGATCCGCATCGCCGGAGGCGACGACCTGTTCCCCGAGCGCGCCGAGTGCAGTCTGGGGCGCGACCGGATACTGGCCGACGCCGATGAGGTGATCCGCCGTGCGCCGGACCTGATCATCGGCTCCTGGTGCGGCAAGAAATTCCGCCCCGACAAGGTTGCTGAACGCCCCGGTTGGGACGAGATCCCGGCCGTCCGCAACGGCCGGGTCGCCGAGATCAAGAGTGCAGTGATCCTGCAGCCGGGGCCCGCGGCGATACTCGAAGGTTTGCCGCAGCTGGCGCGTTTGATTGCGGGGAAGTCGAAAGAGGTGGACGGTGATCGGTGAAACGTGAAGGAAGCACCTTGGCGTCATTGCGAGGAACGCAGTGACGAAGCAATCCAGGAACTTGCGACCAGCTCCAGAATCACATCGCAGCGCTCGCAATGAACCCATCTCGTAAGTTCTTGATTTGCTGTTGTAGGTCACGTTGCTCGCGTAGCGAGCTACGTGACGAAATTCGATGTCACGTAGTCCGCTGACGCGGACAACATGACCTACGACGGCGAGTTCATGTTCCGTCGGTAGTGTCGTGCCGATACAGATGGCTCGCAATGACGCCGGTCAGGCCCGATTTCGCCGCTTCGGTTGACGTTTTCCCTTTGACGTTTTACTCCTCTCCCCATTCCCGCCGACTGCCATCTGGAAGCCCATGAACCTCTGGCTGCTGCCCTCGCCATCGCAGATCAAGGCGCTCGATCTGCCGGGCTTCGAGACCCTGTGCCAGCGGGCAGACGCGCTGGCGGCGATCGAGCCTGGACTGGACGCAGCCTTGCGGGACGCCTTTGGCTGGTCTTCCGATCCGCCGTGGGCGGCGCTGTTGGCCGCGGCCGCAGCGGATCCAGACCGGGCCTGGTTGCTGGCCGATCTGATCCACCTGCAGCCGGAAGTCAGCAGCGTACGGGTAATGGCACTGGCGGTGGACAGCGATCCGGAACATCCGGACCTGGCAGCGCTGATCGAGGCCCTGCGCCCCTGGTTGGCAGATGAATCCATCGAAATTGCTGCCGTGCAGGGCGGTCGATTGTTGCTGCGCTGTCCGCAAGCCCTGGGAGATCCCGCTGCCGCGGCACCGGATGCGCTGCTGGGCAGTGATCTGCGTGGGCTGCTGCCGGCAGATCTGCGCTGGCAGCGGCGCATCAACGAGCTGCAGATCGTTCTCACCCAGCAGAGCTGCAACGAGGCCCGCGTCGCTCGGCAGTTGCCGCCCTGGAACTGCCTGTGGTTCTGGGGTCACGGTGTTGCCTCCGCCGCCCCGCCACTGGCCATCACCCGGTTGGCGTCGCGTGACCCGCTGCTGCTGGCGCTGGCGCGCGGTGCAGGGCTGCAGACCCTTGATGTGGAAGAGTTGACCGCGGAGCCCACGCTACGCGACGTCCGTGATCCACGGCAGTTGCAGCGGCTGTGGCAGGCCGGCATCCGTCCGGGCCAGGCGCTGCTGCGCTGCGCGGATGGCAGCGGCTGGCGTGTGCGGCCGTCGCCGTGGTGGAAGTTCTGGCAGTAGCTTATCTGGTTGTCGGTTGTCGGTTGTCGGTTGTCGGTTGTCGGTTGGGGGTGGCGTCACCCGGCTGTTGTAGGTCCAGACTTGTCTGGACGCTTCTCCAACACGGACCATAGAGCGTCCAGACAAGTCTGGACCTACCAGAGCCGTGGCGTTCCGTTCCTCAGCGCCCCACGAACTTCGGCTCGCGTTTCTCCATGAAGGCGCGCATGGCTTCGGCGAAGTCTTCGGATTGCAGCAGCAGCGCATTGCGGGTGGCGGCGGCGCGGTTGCCGGCGGCGACCTCGGCCTCGATGCGCTCGTTCATCGTGCGCTTGACGCCGGCCACGACCAGGGGCGGGTTGGCGCCGATGCGGCTGGCCAGACTGTAGGCGGCTTCGAGCATGTGTTTGGCGTCAGGGTCTATGCGCGTGAGCAAACCGATGCGCTGCGCCTGTTCGGCGTCGAAATCCTCGCCGGTGAGCGCGATCTGGCGGGCCCAGCCCTCGCCGACCAGGTGCGGCAGGCGTTGAATGCCGCCGAGATCGGAGACGATGCCGACCTTGATTTCGCGCAGGGCAAAGCGGGCACGTGCGGTGGCCACACGGATGTCGCAGGCCGCGATCAGCTCGATGCCGGCGCCGATGCACCAGCCGTCGATGGCGGCAATCATCGGCAGGTGGCTGGCGGCAATGGCAGCGAATCCCTGATGCATGCGCACCGCCTTGTCGATGATCTGGCAGCGGCCGGGCGCACCATCGCCCAGCATGGCACCCATTTCCGCAGCCATCGCCGGAAGATCCAGCCCGTAGCTGAAGTGCTCGCCAGAGCCGCGGATGATGACCGCACGCAGTGCCGGATCCGACTCCAGTTCAGCGATGGCCGCGGGCAGTTCCTTCCAGAAGTCCGGGCCCATGGCATTGCCGCGCCCGGGGCCGATCAGTTCCAGCTCGGCTACGGCATCGGCGTTCTTGTGTATTTGCAGGGATTTCATCGGAGTCGGCCAAGCCTAATGGGAGCTTAACGATACTGCTGGATGAACGAGCTTGCCGCATTTGTAGTCGGTTTTGGTCAATGGAGTGCAGGCTAGACTGCGCCCCCCTGGAGACTTGGACCCCTGCACGGCGTGCCCATGATTCGCCCGTTGATTGCGCTGATGCTGCTCGCCCTGAGCCTGGCAGCAGGTGCCGCCGATACCGCTCCCCGGTGCATAGGCCTGGTGCTCGGCGGTGGTGGCGCCCGTGGCGCCGCCCATATCGGCGTGCTCAAGGTGCTTGAGCGCGAGCGCATCCCGGTTTGCCGCATCGCCGGTACCAGCATGGGCTCCATCGTCGGTGGTTTGTATGCCTCGGGATACTCGCCGGGCGAAATCGAGGCGATTCTGAGCACGGTGAACTGGAAGGATGTGCTCAACGACGATCCGCCGCGCACCGATTTCCCGATGCGCCGCAAGAACGACACGCTGCGCTACCTGCTCGACTACCGTTTTGGCTTGCGCGACGGTGCCATCCAGCTGCCGCGCGGCGTGATCCAGGGACAGAAGCTGCTGCTGCTGCTGCGACGGCTGACCTTGCACACCTGGCGCACGCCGAACTTCGATGCGTTACCGATCCCGTTCCGCGCGGTGGCTACCGATATCGTCAGCGGCGAGCAGGTGCTGTTCAGGGAGGGTGATCTGGCGCTGGCGATACGCTCCAGCATGTCGGTGCCTGCGGCCTTTGCGCCGATTCGGGTGGACGGTCGGCTGTTGGTGGATGGCGGCATCGTCAACAACGTACCGGTCGATATCGCCCGTTCCATGGGCGCCGACCGCCTGATCGTGGTCGATGTGGGCGCGCCGCTGGCCAGCGACGACAGCCTCAATTCACCGTTCGCCATCACCATGCAGATGCTGGATGTGCTGATGAAACGGCGCACGGAGGAAGTGCTGGCGACCATGGCGCCCGAGGACATCAAGATCCTGCCGCAGCTCGGCAACATGAGCAGTGCGGCCTTCGATGATGCGGCGATGGCGATTCCGCTGGGCGAGGCGGCGGCCGAAGCGCAACTGGCAAGGCTGCGCGAATGGTCGGTGTCCGAAGATCAATACCAGCAATACCAGTCAGCCCATCGCCGGGTCGAATTCGATCCGCCGCTGCTGAGTTTTCTCGACGTGGTCAAGGATCGCAGCAAGACCGCAGGCTATGTCGAACGCGCGCTCGACGGTTTTGTCGGTGAACCGCTGGACGTGGCAACCCTGGAACAGGCCATCGGCCGTGCCTACGGACTCAACAACTACGAGCGCATCACCTGGAATCCGGTTGTCCGTGGGGACGAGGTTGGCGTGGACGTGACCCCGGTAGACAAGGGCTGGGGACCGAATTTCATGACCTTCGGGCTGCAGATCAGCGACGATTTCCAGGGCGACAACGACTACCAGCTCGGCATCGAATACACGATGACTGGCCTCAATCGCTACGGTGGTGAATGGCGCTCGCGCGGCGAGATCGGGCGCATCACCGGGCTGCGCACCGAGTTCTTTCAGCCGGCCGGAAACAGCGGGCAGTACTTTGTCTTTCCCTACGTCGAATACCGCGCCTACGATCAGCCCCTGCGGGTGGGCAATGCGGTGCCGTCCGAGTTCCGGGTGCGGCGTGGCGCCATCGGTTTCGACGCCGGCTACGAGATCGACAACGCCACGCGGGTGTACGCCGGACTGGTTCGCGGCTACGACAACGCCACGGTCAGTGTCGGTGACGGCAGCATGATTCCGGGCTTGTCCACGGTCAGTAATCTGGGGCGGCTCGGCCTGGTCCGCGATACCCTCGATGATGCCAGTTTCCCCAGATCCGGCGGACGCGGCGAGTTGCTGTTGCTCGCGGATGTTCCGGGTCTGGGATCCGCTGGTGATGGCCAGATCATGGATGTCAGCTGGGATCACGCCATCAGTTCCGGTGCTAGCCGCTTCCTGCTCGGCGCACGCCTGCACGCCAGCTGGGGACGCCCCAATGCCTTCAACGCCTTGTCGCCGCTGGGGGGGTTCACCAACCTGTCCGGATATGCCGAACGTGAGCTTCTGGGGGAGCAGAGCGCCCTGTTCCGCGGGATCTACTACCGTCGACTGGGTGACGAGGGCAGGTTGTTCTCGGTGCCGGCCTATGTCGGCGCCAGCCTGGAAGCCGGCAATGTCTATCGCGAACGCAGTCAGCTGGTCAGCCTGGACAACCTGATCCTTGCCGGCAGCGTGTTTGTCGGCATCGATTCGCCCTTCGGGCCGATCTTCCTCGGCTATGGCCGCGCCGACACCGGCGCCTCTTCGGTGTATCTCAACTTCGGCACCTTGTTGCGGCCGCGCTTGTAGCCGGTTGCGAGGGCAGGTTGGGCCACTTGTGGGAGCGGCCTGTGGCCGCGATCGCTGCTGGCAGGGTGCGAAGGGACAGGCACTTGTCCGCAAACGACGCAGAGGAAAGCAAGTTTTCGATCAGAGCATTGCGGCCGCTGACGCATTGCCAGGCCTCATCCTGGCGTCCTTGAGGGACCAGATGCTGATTGTTCGCGGGGCGGGCTACCTGACGCCTGCCGCCACCACGCAGGCCATGCCGCCGCGCCATCGGATTGTGTGAGATTTGAGCCATGTCAACATCGTGATCAGCGATGGATGCTCATATGTCGAGGTGGACACTCGGGGATTCAGGGTGCGACCAAATTGAAAAACCTGGCTGACACCCAGACAGCAGGAGTTGGCTGCGACTTGGCCGGCCGTGATGAGAAGATGACTGTGCTGGCGCTGCTGCCGCCGCTGATCGTGCGTCTTTACGGCGATGGCACGGAAGCCGCAATTCAGCGCACTTTGATGCTCTTGTTGGCGATAGCCATCGCATATTTCTGGGCAGCTCTGTTTGCCCGCCCGCTAGCGCGTTCCACGGGCTGGGATCTGTTGGCCATTGCGATGATCTTCGTGGTCATGCTACCCGGGCCGGTGGCTTGGGGTGCCGCTGCCCTTGCCCTCAGTTTTGGTGCTGTTTTCGGGCGCGAGATTTTCGGTGGTCGGCCGATACTACCTCCGGCGCTGATAGGCCTTGCGTTCGCGATTTTCTCCTTTCCTGAGGGCGGGTTCGAGGCGCGCGGCATCCTCGCGCAATCACCCGATCTGCTGCTGGCGGCGTCGTGTCTGCCTGGCGCTGTGATCTTGATGGTCAGAGGCGCTCTGGTCTGGCAGGTCGCCGCCGGGGCCGTGGCAGGTCTGGCCGCAGTCGCGCTGACGATGGGCGTTCCCCAGTGGTGGTGGCAGCCGGGTCTGGGCGCTTTCGTTGCTGCGGTACTGTTTCTCGCTGCGGCGCCTGAAAGTGCAGCCGGTGGGGCAGGCGCCCGGTGGCTGCACGGCTTGCTGGTGGGCGGACTGACCGCGCTTATCCGTGCCGCTGACCCCAACCAGCCAGACGGCGTGGTGTTTGCGGTCCTGCTGGGGGCGCTATTCGCCCCGCTGTTGGGCCGCGCCCTGCAATGGCGCATCCGCCATGACTAGGTCTAATCCACTCTGGTGGTGGAAGCGCTTCCTGGCCCTGCCAAACGAGCATCTGGGCAAGACGCTCGGCGTTGCTTTCCTGGTGGCTTTTTTTTGCTCTGTACTGGTTTCGGCGACAGCAGTCATGCTGAAGCCACTGCATGAAGCCAACCGACTGGGGCACGGTGCGGCGCATATTCGAGCCATCGTGGAGGGTTTGGGCGAGAAGTCTCCATCCCTGCGCCTGGTTGATCTTGCAACGGGTGAATACGTCGAGTCCGACCCGAACACGAGCACTGAATTACCGCGCGACCGTGACATCGCCCGTTTGGGCAGCCGCGAGGACGTGGCGACAGTCTTCGAGTTGCGCGAAGGTGGCGAGCTCAGATTGGTGATCCTTCCGGTTCGCGGATCTGGCTACCAATCCACGCTCAAGGGCTATCTGGCACTCAAGGCCGACCTGAACACCGTTGCTGCGCTGACCTTCCATGAACATGACGAGACACCCGGCCTGGGCTCGCGTATCGACGAGGACGCCTGGAAAGCGCTTTGGCCGGGAAAACAGCTGAGCGATGCGTCTGGCACTATCCAGATAGCGGTGGTCAAGGGCGCCAGCGAGGGTGTCCATGAGGTGGATGGTATCTCGGGTGCGACCCGAACTGGCACCGGCATTACCCGACTGATGCGCTTCTGGCTCGGTCCCGACGGATACGGGCCTTATCTGGCGCGCTTGCGAGCAGAGGCCGGCCAATGACCATCCGCAGCCGGACCCTGATTGCCCCGATCCTGGTCAACAACCCGGTGACGCTCCAGGTGCTGGGAATCTGCTCGGCACTGGCCGTGACCACCAGCGTTGCCACCGCATTGGTCATGAGCGCCGCGCTGATCGTTGTACTTGCCATCTCCAGTTGCACGATCAGCTTGATTCGCAAGCACATCCCGCGTTCGATCCGGCTGATCGTGCAGATCACGATCATTGCCTCGCTGGTCATTGTCGTGGATCAGTTGCTGCAGGCTTACCTGTTCTCGATCAGCAAGCGCTTGAGCGTGTTCGTCAGCCTGATCGTCACCAACTGCATCGTGCTCGGTCGTGCGGAGAGTTTCGCCATGCGCAACCCGCCGCTGCCCAGTCTCCTTGATGGCCTCGGAAACGGCCTTGGTTACGCGCTCATTCTGGTGGTCATCGCCACCGTGCGCGAGCTGCTCGGCGCGGGGACTCTGATGGGCGTGACCATCCTGCGGACCGAAGCGGACGGTGGCTGGTTCACCCCCCTGGGCCTGATGGCCTTGCCGGCGAGCGCCTTCTTCCTGCTCGGCCTGCTGGTCTGGGCGGTGCGAACGATCCGGCCGGAACAGGCGGAGCCGATCCAGCAACCGACGGACATTGAGGTTCGACAATGACCGAACTGCTGCTCCGTGCCATCTTCGCCGACAACCTGGCGCTCGCCTATTTCCTCGGCATGTGTACCTTCCTTGCCGTATCGCGCCGACTTGAAACCGCGTTCGGCCTGGGTCTGGCGATGATGGTGGTTCAGACCATCACCGTGCCCGTCAACAACCTCCTGTTTTCCGGACTGCTGAAACCCGGCGCGCTGGCATGGCTGGGCCTCGGTGACGTGGACTTGAGCTTCCTGATGCTGATCGCCTCGATTGGCGTCATTGCGGCCACGGTGCAGATTCTCGAGATGGTGCTCGATCGCCACTTTGGGGCGTTGTACCGCGCGCTCGGTGTCTATCTGCCGTTGATCACGGTCAATTGCGCCATTCTTGGCGCCAGCCTGTTCATGGTCGAGCGGCTCTATGGGTTCACCGAGAGCGTTGTCTACGGCTTTGGTTCAGGCCTCGGCTGGGCGCTCGCCATTTGGGCACTCGCCGGCCTGCGTGAGCGCGTCGACGAGAGCCGCGTACCCAAGGGCCTGCGCGGGCTCGGCATCGCGTTCATCCTGACCGGCTTCATGTCGATGGGATTTTCCGTCTTTGGCGGGTTGAAATTCGGATGATGGAAATCGTCTTCGGCAGCGGCGTGTTCACCGGGCTGATCATGGTCCTGACGCTGGTCGTATTGGGCGCGCGGTTGCTGCTGATGCCCCGTGGCTTTGCGCGCGTCACCGTGAATCACGAAAAGGTCATTGACGCGAAGCTCGGCGATAAATTGCTGAGCGCACTGGATCATGGTGGCGTGCATTTGCCCACCAGTTGCGGTGGCGTTGGTACCTGTGGTTTGTGCCGCGTGACCGTTGCTGATAACGCCGATGTTTCGGCAGCGACGCGGGCGGTAGTGCACGCGACTGATCTCGACAACGGCATTCGCCTTGCCTGTCAGTTGCTGGTCCGCGGCGATATGGCGATTACCGTGGCGCCTGAATTGTTGGCGGTCGAAACCTGGGCCTGCACCGTCGTCCGGACCCAATCCGTCGCACCACTGATCAGGGAGATCGAACTCGCGTTGCCGGCAGGGCAGGCGCGGCATTTTCGGGCCGGTTCCTATGTGCAGATCACGGCGCCGCCGTTCCAACTGCCGTTCACCGAGATTTCCGTCGCCCCCGAGTTCGAGAAGTCCTGGATGCGTCTGGACCTGAGAAAGTTCGCGGCGCGTTCCGAGCTGGCTGTTGCACGAGCCTACTCCCTGGCCAACCGCCCCGAGCAAACCCATTCGCTGCTATTGAACATCCGCCTCGCGCTACCCCCTGCCAGCAAACCGGATGCCCCACCCGGTGTGGTGTCCTCCTACCTGTTCGGGCTCAAGGTGGGTGACGCGGTCACCGCGACTGGCCCCTTCGGCGATTTCTTCGTGATGGACAGCGACCGCGAAATCGTCTTCATCGGCGGTGGTGTCGGCATGGCGCCGCTGCGCGCTCATGTGTTCGATCAACTCGAGCACCGCAGGTCTACCCGCAAGATCAGCTTCTGGTATGGCGCGCGTGCGCGCATCGATCTCTATTACTTCGATGATATGCAGCGACTCGAACAGGATCATCCGAACTTCTCCTGGCATGTTGCGCTGTCGGACCCAGCGCCAGAGGACGCCTGGGAAGGTGAAACAGGGTTCATTCATGACCTGGTCCACCGCGCCCACCTGCAGATCCACCCGGATCCGGCGGCGTGTGAATACTACTTGTGTGGTCCACCGCTGATGATCGAGGCAGTGCTGGCGCTTCTGGAGCGGTTTGGTGTTCCGCGCGAAAATATCTTGTATGACGATTTCGGCGGCTAGGAAACCCCAGAAAATGATCACGCGCAGGGAAATACTGGGAATGGCTGGCGGCGCTGCCTTGTTCAGCGCGCTGCCGCGCGTCGCGCGCGCGTCCGGAGCGCAAGTTCATACCGGCCCGGCGTTCGGCTCGACCTGGCGCCTGGTGCTTGCCGACAGCGGCGATGCCGGCCAGGCAAGAGCACGGCTGGAAGCAGTCGTGGCGCGGATTGACGCCCTGATGTCTCCCTATCGGACGGATTCCGAATTGACGCGTTTCAATACCGATGGACAATCGAATGTGTCCATGGAAACGGGCATCGTCATTCGTGCGTCGCTGGCGCTGGCCAAAGACAGTCAGGGCGCTTTTGATCCGACTCTGGGGCCTCTGGGGCGTCGTTATGGTTTTGGGCCGGCGGCTATTTCGCCCGCACGACCGGCGGGTCGCTATCGCGATGTGCGCCTCACCGGTAGCGTCCTGGAAACGGCCTGCCAGGGCTTGAGCCTCGACCTTTGCGGTATTGCCAAGGGCTACGCGCTGGACGAAATCGTGCGGACACTGGACGGTCAGGATTTCCTGGTCGAACTTGGCGGTGAGGTTGCGGCTCGCGGCCGCCACCCCTCGGGACGGCCCTGGCTTGCGGGTATCGAACGGCCGGGGACGGATGTTCTGCAGCGCATCGTCAAGATGGACGGGCGCGCGCTGGCCACTTCCGGTGAAGCCGCGCAGAGCTATATCGTCGGCGGGCGGCGCTATGCGCACGTCATGGACCCGAACACGTGGACTCCGGTAAACAACGGTGTGGCGTCAGTCAGCGTCTTGGCCGCCACCGGGCTGATCGCAGACGGCCTGGCAACGGCTGCCATGGTGATGGGTCCGGAAGCCGTGCGCCCCCTGCTTGCGGCGCACGATGCCAGCGCGCTGTTCTTGATGCATCGCGGGCTGGATCTGGAGGAAGTGGACATCAACGGCTTCATTGCAGGAGGTCGCGCATGACGCTGTTTCTGCTCAGCTTCGCAGTGCTTGTACTTGCGGCTATCGGCCTCGGTACCGGGTTGCTGCTCGGTCGCGGTCCATTAGGAGGATCCTGCGGCGGAGATGCAGTTCTCAAGGTCTGCGCATTTTGTAAGGGCAAGGAAAGGCGATGACCAGAACAGTGGCCGACATCATGGCAACGCAGCTGACCACGTTCCCGCCGGACATGAACGTCAACGAGGCCATTCGCATTCTGCTCAGTCAACGCATCTCCGGCGCGCCCGTGGTCAATGCCGATGGCACCCTGCTCGGCGTGTTGTCCAAGAAGGACTGCCTCAAGGTTGTTTTCTCGTCTCGATATCACGACGACTGGGGCGGGCCCGTGCGCGATTTCATGAGTACGCCCGTGGAGACGCTGCCACCAGACATGGACTTGGTGAGTGCGGCGCAGTACTTCATCAACAGCAATTACCGTCGTTTCCCGGTCCTGCGCGACGGAAAGCTGGTCGGGCAGGTCAGCCGGTACGACATCCTCAAGAGTGTGACCGAGACGCCACCCTCATTTCGATCCAGTCATCGGCCGCGCTAGGGATGCTTGCCAATGGCGTTGCCCCAACCGGGCGCCGGCACCATCGCGCGCACCAGCGCCAAACCCGCAGTGACCAAGGTGATGCTTCCTGGCATGGTCGGCAATGCGAACGGAGATTGAATCGATGGTCAGAGCAGGAGAAGGAGTGATGATTCTGAACAATGCTGATGAACACACTATCTTTTTCCCTCGAACTGACTTAAGGTGCGCGGGCTTTCAGCTCGGCACGGTTCAACGTGACGAGGCCGCACGGTGAGTCTTGCGATCTGCCGCTGTTGCTTCTCAGTGTTCTAGTCCCCCCGCAGATGAACGCAGAGGCGCCCCACTTTTCGGGACGCTGAAACTCACTATGTTTTGGAGATACACAAATGTCAGATCGTCAAGTCGGTACCGTGAAGTGGTTCAATGACGCCAAGGGCTTCGGCTTCCTGAGCCGCGCAGATGGGGACGACGTGTTCGTTCACTTCCGCGCCATTCAGGGTTCGGGCTTCAAGTCGCTGCAGGAAGGCCAGAAGGTCAGCTTCCTGGTCACGAAGGGCCCGAAGGGCCTGCAGGCTGACCAGGTGCAGCCGCTTTAAGGTAATCGCGGTCGGCGTATCGTCGACCAGTTTGCCAGTTTAAGACGATCGGGCAGGCTCAGGCCTGCCCGATTCGTTTCTGTTTTTGCCCGGTCGACGTCGTGGTTTGAGCGTTGCCCCCATCTGGAGTGCCCCTGATGCTGACACTGAGCGTGCGTGGTTTGCCTAAGAAGATGACCGAACAGGTCCTGACCGAGATGTTCACGGCACACGGTCGAGTGCGTAATCTGAAGATGTCCCGTGATCTGTTTTCCGGCGAGTGCCGCGGTTTCGCCGAACTGGAAATGGAAGGTCACGAAGCGCGCAAGGCGATTGCCGCGCTGAACGGTTCCACGGTCGAGGGCGAGGCCCTGCGCGTGGGTCTGAAGAGCGAATTGCGCGCCCGTCGTCGCTGAGAAGTCGGTCTGTATGGGCGCTGGCCTGCCAGTGCCGGTGTGCGTTACCCGCTGAACTTGTCACAATGCGCTCCGCCCAGCGTCTTTCCGGAGCAGCACATCATGATTCGCAGCACATCCCTGTGCCTCACCCTGATCCTGGTCGCCGCGTGCAGCAATGCACCGGCGCCAACCACTGCGCCCGAGACCTTGGCCCCGGTGATCGAGCAAGCGCCATCGACGAAGATGGGTCACTGGAACTGGCTGGGTGCGGTTGGCCCTGCGCCTGTTTCTGCAGCCGACCCTGCCCGATACACGGTCGAGTTCCAGGATGGGGGCACTGCGCTGATTCGGGCAGACTGCAACCGCGGGCAAGCCAACTATGATGATGCCGCTGCTGGAACGCCCCTGTTCGGGCCGATCGGCTTGACCAAGATGGGATGTTCCGCCGATAGCCAGGACCGCCGGTTTCTGAGCGATTTGCGGGCCGCGAGCGCGGCAATCGCGGACAATGGCTGGCTCCGACTGCCGACGGACGACGGACTATCCCATGCCATCCTGGCCCGTGACCCGGGGGCACGGCTCCGTCATTACCAGTGCACGGCATCGATGCGATTTGCGCTGGCCACAGGCTCCGACGGCGCGCTGTTGTGGATCGACGGCGAATTCCACACCCTGTCGCCCGGCCAGGGTGATTCCGAAGGCAGTTATCGGGGCGGGCGTTTCGAAGTCCTCGGCGGCGATAGTTCGAGCACCTTGCTGATTGACGGCAAGATGCTGGCCGGTTGTCAGCCGCTCAGCTGATCGCCGCGCTGGCTAGCGCTGCTCCAGCTTGGCCAGCACCACCTCGCCACCGCCATCCAGAACGGCGCGCCCGCTCGCGCCGCTGGCGTCGATCAATGCGGCATCTCCCGAGGCCAAGGACCAGCGCTGCTCGCCGACGCGCAGTTCGGCGCTGCCACTGACCAGATACACCAGCCAGCAAGTGCCAGGCTGACAGAACAGCACCATGCTGCCGACCAGCGGGCGCGGCAGCAGCTGGGCGTCTACGGTATCGGGCCTGATGATCAGATTGAACAGCTCGGCATGTGTGCCCAGCAGCAAGGCTGATCTGGCTTCGTCGCCGCGGTAGCTGAAGGCGCGCATGCGCGGGTCGAAGGTGATCGGCGGAGAATCTTCGGCGACGAGGGTCAATGGACCGCCGTCGAGCAGCGTGCTGAATCGCAGGCAGTCAGCGAAGGTCGAAAACGGACCGCTGGCATCGATGCGCGCGACGCTGGCACGCCAGTCGAAATTCTCAGTGGCACCTGAGCGCGCGATTTCGCGCGTGCTGCCGCCATCATTGCGCCAACGCTGCTCGGTCTGTTGCTCGCGGGGGATGATCGAGACCTGCATGGCTTGCTGTGCGGCGAGGGCTGCTCAGTATCGCAAAGTCCCGACACTGCCCAAACAGACATCAAGATGCCGTGTGAGCAGGCCGCTCTCCATGAACCGATGTTCTAACGTGTTGACTTGTGCTCGTTGATGTAAGTTGGGCCAAGCGCAGCGTGCCCAACATGGGCGCTGGTGTTGGGCACGCTGCGCTTAGCCCAACCTACAGCTCATGGCCCGTTGGCAGTTTCGGGACGGGACAGGTGGCTGGCAGCAACGCTGAATCCTTCTCCTGGGACGGCGTCGTTCCAAGAACTGAATCTGGTTCGGCGGTATCGGCTGGCTGAAAAACCGGAAAAGGCCGGGGGAGGGCCCGGCCGTGTCTTCCCTGACGCCGCTGTCGGAGCGGTCTCCTGACCTGATCGACGCGCGCGGCTGGGGAATCCGGCGCGCGTCGATCAGGAACACTTCAGGCCGGCTTGGCGGGCTTGGTGGCCGGGGCGCCGCTGGTGCGGATCAGATCGCGATTCTTGTCGACCGTCTTCAGACCCACGCCCTTGACCTTGACCAGCTCGTCGGCGCTCTTGAACGGACCGTTCTTGTCGCGGAATTCGACGATGGCCTTGGCCTTGGCGTCGCCGATGCCGTTGAGATTGGCGGCAATGGTCGAGGCATCGGCAGTATTGATGTTGACCGGCTCGGCGGCGGCAGCGAACAGCGGCAGGGACAGAGCGAGCGTGAGCAGCAGGGCCTTGAGGATGCGCATGGTGATTCTCCTTGAGTGTTTCCGGGGCGGCCCTTTGCCGTCCCGGTGATGCACAAGCTACGCAAGGCCCCGGCTTCGATCGTCGGCAGAAAGCGCCAGCGGCGGTCAGACTTCTGCGCTTTTGCATGTAGGAAAAATCTGACAGCGAGTAAACTCGGGGTTCGGGTTGCGGACATTGATTGCGCCGCACCGCCAACAGGAGCCGCTTGTGTCACAGACTCAGAAGGTGATGGACTTTGTGTCCGAGAAGTGGGATCGCGAGATCGTTCCTCAGCTCACGACCTACATCAAGATTCCGAACAAGTCGCCGATGTTCGACGCCAACTGGGCCGAACACGGCTACATGGATGAGGCCATGAGCCTCATCGAGACCTGGGTGCGCGAGCAGCCCATTGCCGGCATGACCGTGGAACGCATCCAGCTGCCCGGACGCACACCGCTGCTGTTCATCGACATTCCCGGCAAGGGCGACGACGTGGTCCTGCTCTACGGGCACATGGACAAGCAGCCGGAAATGGTCGGCTGGAATGTGGATCTGGCGCCTTGGAAGCCGGTGCTCTCCGGCGACAAGCTCTACGGCCGCGGCGGCGCCGATGATGGCTATGCCACCTATGCCTCACTCACGGCAATCATGGCGCTCAAGGATCGCGGGCTGGATCATTCACGCTGCGTGGTGCTGATCGAGGGCTGCGAAGAATCCGGCAGCTACGATCTGCCGTTCTACATCAACCATCTGGCCGATCGCATCGGCAAGCCGAGTCTGGTGGTCTGTCTGGATTCGGGTTGTGGCAACTACGATCAGCTGTGGTTGACCACCAGTCTGCGCGGCATGGCCGGTGGCAATCTGAAAGTCAGCGTGCTGCAGGAAGGTGTGCACTCGGGTGATGCCAGCGGGATCGTGCCGAGTTCCTTTCGCGTACTCAGACAATTGCTGGATCGGATCGAGGATCCGGTGACCGGGCGCTTCCTGATCGACACCATGTACGTCGATATCCCGAGCGAACGCATCGAGCAAGCTCGCGAGTCGGCGCAGGTGCTGGGGTCTGCGGTCTACGACAAGTTTCCCTGGCTGCCGGGTATGCGGCCGATGGCAGATGATCTTTCGGAACTGGTGCTCAACCGGACCTGGCGGCCGACGCTGTCGGTGACTGGCGCCGATGGTTTGCCGGGCCTGATGGACTCGGGCAATGTGCTGCGGCCGCATACGGCGGTCAAGCTCTCAGTGCGTTTGCCGCCCACCCTGGATAGCGACAAGGCCACGAAACTGCTGAAGGAAGCACTGGAGCGGAATCCGCCTTACGGGTCCAAGGTCGAGTTTCAGGTCGAAAAGTCGGCCACCGGCTGGGCGGCACCGACCACCGCACCGTGGTTGCGAGCCAGCATCAACGAGGCCTCGAAACAGTATTTCGGGCCGCAGGCGGCAGCGATGGGCGAGGGCGGCACCATTCCCTTCATGAACATGCTGCAGGAACGCTTTCCGGAGGCGCAGTTTGTGGTCACCGGGCTGCTCGGTCCCAAGTCCAACGCGCATGGCCCGAATGAGTTCCTGCACATCCCCACCGGCAAGAAACTCACCGCCAGCATGGCTCGGGTGATCAACGAGCACTACGTGAATCGGGGCAGCCCCAACGCGCATACCAGTACGCCGGAAGCATGAATCTGGTGTAAAATTCTGCGACTGGTTCTACGAAAACGGCGCGGGCTCTCCCGCGCCGTTTTCGTCAACGTCAATCTTGGGAGCGGGAACGGATGGCCGTGTTCAAGCCCAGCTGGCTGCTCTATGGGGCTTCCGGCTACACCGGTGCACTGGTCGCCGCCGAAGCGCGCAAGCGTGGTCATAACGTCATTCTGGCCGGTCGCAGCCATGAGGCACTGAACGCGTTGGGCAAGCAGTTGGATCTGCCGATCCGGGTCTTCGACATGGCGGCGCGCGACCAGATCGACCGCGGCCTCACCGGCGTCCGTCTGGTGCTGAATTGTGCCGGTCCGTTCTCACTGACGGCGTCGACCCTGGCGCAGGCCTGCATGCGTACCGGCGCCCATTATCTGGACATTGCCGGGGAAGTGGCCGATCACCGCGGTCTGCACCGTCTGCACGAGCGCGCCTGCGAGTCCGGCGTGATGCTGATGCCGGGCGTGGGCTTTGGCATCCTGCCCAGCGACTGTCTGGCCTTTCACCTCAAGCAGCGGCAGCCGGCTGCGGTCAAGCTGACCCTGGCTTTCAGCGCCGGCCAGAGCGCGTCGCATGGCACGCTGGCGACACTGATGGAGAGCTTGCAGACCAGCGGTCTGGTGCGAAGAGCAGGCCGATTGGTGGCGGCAGAACCTGCCAGTGAATCCTGCACGATCGATTTCGGGCCGGGCAAGGAACAGCGGGCCATTCTCTTTCCCTGGCGTGCGGATGTGCTCAGTGCCGGTCAGTCCACGGAGATTCCCCATATCCAGAGTTTCGCTGCGGTACCAGCGGTGGTGCGCTTCATCCTCAAGCATCGCAGCTGGTTCCAGAGTGGCTTCCTCAAGAATCTGCTCGAACGCCGGGTAGCGAATGCACCGGCCGGGCCCACTGAGGCCGAGCGTTCCAAGCGCAAGAGCTGGCTGTACGGCGAAGTGGTCAACGAGGTCGGCTCGCGCGCCAGCGCGGTGGTCGAAGGGCCCGATCCCTACGATTTCACCGTGATCGCGGCGCTGATGGCCGTGGAGCATTGCCTTTCCGGGAAGGTGCCCGACGGCTTTGCGACGCCGGCGCAGGTACTCGGGGATGCACCGCTGCGCGAGTTGCCTGGGGTCAAGCTGCACACGTTGCGGTAGCGGATTGGTTGACCAGGTCGCGGTCCCCGGCGGCTACTTGATGTCGCAAACTGTCCAATTTCTGGAGTATCTGCATGACCTATGAACAAACTGATGGTCCTTCAGGGCTTGGCGGCTGGCTGATTCTGCCGTTCCTGGGTCTGGTTCTTTCTGCCGTCGTCACTGGAATAGCGCTGAATAACGACGTTGTGCCGGCCTTTGGCGCAGATATCTGGCCGGCACTGACCACTCCCGAGAGTCCTGTGTATCACCCGTCGTGGGCGCCTTATCTTGTTGCTGCAGCGGCGCTCAACTCCTTGATCATATTGAGTTGCGTGTTGCTGTTCGTGCTGGGAATCGCCAAGCGCAAGGTGTTTCCACCGGCAATGGTCACCTTCTATGTCCTGGTGTTGGTCGCCTCCAGTCTCGATATCTGGGCGGTAGAGGGATTTCTTGCGGAAGTGATGCCAGATGAAGCTGCGTCGATGAAACCGGAAACCTATCGGGATTTTTTCCGGATGGTCGTGACCAACATCATCTGGAGCTCCTATTTCCTGGTTTCAAAGCGGGTCAAGAACACTTTTGTGAAGTGATTCGACGCTGGCAAGGGCTGGCCGTCGATGCGGCCGGACCTGCTCCTGGGTGCGAGTTCCAACAGTGCACTGTCATGCCGTAGATTGCATCGCCCCGTTCATTCGAAACCACTGGCAAACCACTCCGGAACAACCAGCACCGAGCCGAGCATGCCCTGGCTGAAATGGAAGTCGCAGTAGTAGGGAAACTCGCCGGCGTTGGGAAAGGCCACGGTGGCCTCGTTGCCGCTGGTGATGGATCCAATCGGACTCAAGGGATCGAAAGTGGCGACGCCGGCGGAGACCGTTCCGGCAAACAGCGGATGATTGCCGAAACTCGGTACGGCGCGGAAGATGACCCGGGCGCCGGCGCTCACGGTCAGACAGCGGGGTCGATAGAGAAAGGGATTGCCCGGCTGGTCGTTGACGATGACCACATCATCCAGACCACGACGGTCGATGAAGTTCTCGGGCAGGCAGTTGTTGAGCGCATAGGCAGGGGTTGTGGTCGCCAGGAGAACCCCCACCAGCGCCGGCTGCCAGAAACGCCCGACCAGAATCCGCCTCCGCCTGCCTGCTGCAATCACGACCTACACCATGAAGCCGAGATTCGGACTGCTGAATCGACTGAGGTTGGGAAACACCAGGGCGCGATCGCTATCGCTCATGCCGTACCAGCTGGAGAGGGTGGCGGCGTACTGGTCAACCGCGATCCGCGGGATGATCTGGCCCCAGTCGGCGTCGTCCGGTCCGCCCACGGTCAGGTCCGGCATGGTGCCGACGATGCGACCACCCTGTACGGCATCACCGACCACGAAATGGTGCGAGCCCCAGCCGTGGTCGGTGC
Source organism: Lysobacterales bacterium (assembly GCA_022841325.1). Lineage (GTDB taxonomy): Bacteria > Pseudomonadota > Gammaproteobacteria > Xanthomonadales > SZUA-5 > JADKFD01. The sequence goes on from JALHRS010000008.1 coordinate 79,964, forward strand.
CATCGCCATTGCTGGTCAGGGTGCGTCCGAAATCCGAGGCCGTGAAGCTGGTGACCCGGTCCCCTAGCCCCATCGCGCTCATGGCGCCATAGAAAGCGGTCAGTGAGGCGGACAGATCCGAGAGCATGTCGGGGTGATTGGCCAGCTGGCTGTCGTGGGTGTCGTAGCCGCCCTGGCCGACGAAGAAGATCTGCCGATCCATCTGCAGCGCGCCACGGGCGCTGATCAGGCGCGCCACCATGCGCAGCTGGCGGCCGAGATCGGTGTCCGGGAAGGTGGTGGTGAGCGCTGGCGCGCCATTCAGGGCCGAGGTGACCATGGTCTCGTTGTTCATGGCACGGCGCACGCGCGAGGCGTATTCGCGTTGCAGGGCATGGCCGTGACTGGCGTCGCGCAGGGCCAGGAAGGCATTCCGGCGCGGCGCATTCCAGGGCTCGTTGTTGACGAAGTAGATGCCCTCGGCGCCGTCCTGGCCGACGAAATAGGGGACGACGGTGTTGCCACTCTGGAACACGTTTTCGCCATTGATGGAGATGTTCATCGACAGCTGCTGGTTGATGTTGCTGCTGTAGAACAGATCAGCCAGTCGGCCACCCCAGCCGCGGCGGTTGCTGGCGTCTGCAGTGGGCGTCTGCCACAGCACCTGCTGATCGCTGTGCGAAAACAGCTGGGCCGGCACCGGTACCGATCCGGCCTGATATTGAGCCTTGGTGATCGGATACAGCAGCGGGCCGACGTTGGCGACGATCGCTGCGCGGCCGCTGTTGAAGAGGTTCTGCAATCCGCCCATGCCCGGATGCAGTCCGTAGCTGCCGCCCCCGGCCGGTGGCACCGTGGGCGTCAGTTGCAGCAGCTGGTTCTGCGCAATGGCCAGCGCCGAGCGCGAGCCGGAATACACGGAATAGCCGGCGGAATCGCGCGGAACGACCATGTTGATGGCGTCGTTGCCGCCGTACTGGAACACGCAGACCAGGGCCTTGTAGCCCGTGCCCAGCAGAGTTCGCGGGCTGCTGATGGTGGCGGCCTGGGCCAGCGAGAACTTGCCGGCCAGCGAGGTGAACAGGGCGCTCGAGGCGGTGGCGCAGAGCAGATGCTTGATGGCTTCTCGACGATCCATGTCTGTTTACCTCTCGACCGCGTATTCGGGGGATGTATGGATCAGCCAGATCGTGTCCTGTACCCGCTCCCGTCCCTGGCCCGAGTTGGGATCAAGGCTGCTGATGTGGGCCACCAGCACCTGGTACATCTGGTCGGACATCGTGCGGTTCATCAGCATCAGATCGAAATAGTCGATCAGCGCCCGCGGATTGCTCATTGCCAGCGGCTGATAGGGCGCCAGATCGACGACGATGTCCTCAGGCCCCTGATACTCGTTGCCTCGCCAGGACCAGTAGACGCTGGCGCCGAACCGATTCAGCGAGCTGGCGATCAGCGGATCGGTGGCAATCTGGAATTCCGGCGCGTCCAGGCTCAGCGTGGACAGTTCGCCAGCCGGTCTGAAGTCCGGCAGGAAGAAGTTGAAGACGGTGGGAGAGCGCAATGCCGCCTGTCCGAGGGAGTATTCGGCATTCCACTCGCGATAGCGGTTGTCATCGGCACGCGCATTGAGCAATCGCCAGAGCTGGGTCTGACGTAGCAACGGCTCGCGCAGCTTGCCGCGATTGCTGGCCAGCGAGGGTAGCGTGCGGGCCTCGTTGTCCATCAGGATGGCGCGCACCGTCGCCCGCAGGTCGCCGCGCACGCCGCTGCCGTTGTTGTTGAAGACCGCAGCCACGCGGCCGACATAGGCCGGCGAGGGATTGCTCGACACCAGTCGCTGGATCAGCCGGCGGGCGATGAAGGGGCCCACATTCGGGTGGTTGAAGACATTGTCCAGTGCCGCGTTGAGATTGGACATGGCGGTGCCACCGGCAGGCAGAATGCCGCCAGCCAGCGCCACGCCAGGGTAATTCAGCAGAACCTTGCTGTCCTCGAAGGCGTGGTATTGCTCCCATTCCTGCATCGGCAGCAGCCAGCCAGCCCCCTCATTGCCCTGAGGCCCGGACGGACACCAGGTCCATTCCCACCACTGGCCGCCGTTGGTGCGCGGACAGTTGGCCCAGTTCCAGCCGGTGAACACATGCGCCAGGCCGCGGATGGTGTACTGATCGTAGCTGGGTACCGGGTTGCCACCCTGCAGCACCGGCGTGCCATCGCTGTTCAGCTGCACCAGGCCGATGGAAAACAGCTGCATGATCTCGCGCGCGTAGTTCTCGTCGGGTCGGATGTTGTTGGCCAGATCCGGCTTCTGGTTCTTGAACATCGACAGGTAGTGACCCATCACCGGATGCAAGGTGATCTCGCCGAGCAGTCCGCGGTAATTGCCGAAGGCGCGCTGCAGCAAGACATCGTAGTAGTGGGTCATGCCGAAAGGCGTGCCCTCGATGGCGCCGCTCTGATCGGACACCACCAGAATCTCGCTCAGCGCGAACGCGACCCGCTGCCGAAGCTGATCGGGTGATCGTATTGCCCGGTCCCACCAGACCTCCTGGCGGGCGTTCTGATAGATCTCCAGACCCTGCGCCGCCTGAGCATCCAGATAGGGCTTGTGCAGATTTGCCGGCAGCGCGAACTGCTCATCCAGCCAGGCGTTGTAACCCATCCCCCGCAGGCGCCGGATTTCCGCATGCGTTGCCCCAAAGGTGGCCTGGGTCAGGAAGCGCGCAGCTTCGGCATCGCTGCGCGGACCCTCCATCGATTCGTTGAAGCCAGAATCAAAGAGATGGTCGCCAGACCATGCCGGCGCGCATATCGCCAGCCCCAAACACAGCATCCACAGAGGATTTCGCACGGCTTCTCGTCCCTTTTGCTCTGAGGCCAACCCTAATGGTCATGCCAAAGGCACGATGTGACCGTGCTCGCAGTCTGTCAAGCCGACCGTTGGTCGGCGACCGGCGATGCATCCGCAAGGTCTCCGCCGGTCGCGACTGGCATCAGTAGAAGAAGCGTTCCTCGACGATCTTGCCATCCTTGACCGTATACAGACCGATTTCTTCCATCTGCATGCGCTGACCGGATTCGCGGTTGGTCACGTCCATGTAGAAGCGCAGTGCGAAACGATCACCATTGATGAAGGGGCCGAAGGTCTCGACCGAATGCACTTCGTGAGCGCCGTACCACCAATCGGACTTGGCCTTGACCGCATCGGTGCCACGGACTTCGGCCATGGGGCCTTCCATGGCTTCGCAGCTGACGATGTCAGGGGAGTTGAACTGCACGGCATCCTCATGGTTGCCGGCCTTGAGCATGTCGGTGAAGGCAGTGGCGAGTTCTCGAGTGTTCATGGGCTGATTCTCCTGTCAGTAGGTTCGGCGAAGCTAGACTAGTCCGCTCACGAGCGCCGGTGAAAGGGCAGGGGCTTGTGTCGGTGGCCATGACGCTGGCGGGAACAGATGAACATGGTTCGCCCAGGGTGACAGCCGATTGCGACCGTTGTTCGTGCGCCCCGGCGCTGATCAGGGCTTCGGCGCATCCACGGGTACCGGTCCGAAGACCGGACCTGCCTGCGCTGCCAGCCAGGCCAGCGCAGCATAGGCGGCGACATTGAAATCCAGATTGCCGGCATCGACCTTGTCCAGCGTATCAGCCGCCGTGTGGTGGTAGTCGAAGTAGTTGGTGCCGTCCTGCTTCAGATCCATGATCGGCATGCCGAGATCGCGCATCGCGGAAAAGTCCGCGCCACCGCTACCGTTGTTGTCGCCACGCTCGATGCCCATCGGCGCCAGCACGCTGTACATCTGATCGACCACCGGCAGCGCCGAGTCGATGACGCGGCTGGAGAACTTCCAGATCTTGCCGGCGCCGAAATCGGACTCGCCGCCGATGATATGCTGCTGCAGCTGATCGGCATGCACGCGCCCGTATTCCTTGCCGCCGAACACGCCCTGTTCCTCGTTGGCAAAGGCGATCACGCGAATGGTGCGCTTCGGCGCCTGCGGCAGTTTGCCGATCATCGCGCCGGCGGCCATGGTGATGGCCACGCCGGCGCCGTCGTCGATGGCGCCGGTGCCCAGATCCCAGGAATCCAGATGACCGCCGATGGCGACGACCTCGTCGGGGTACTCCGAGCCAGGAATCTCGCCGATGACGTTGGCGGAGGTGTATTCGCCCTTGCGGCTGCGGCTACCCAATACCAGCTTCACCGTCACCGGCTCGCCTGCGGCCAGAGCCTGCTCCAGCGCATCGGCATCGGCATTGGCCAGCGCGGCGGCCGGGATGCGCGTCAGCATGTTGTCGTAGCGCATCACGCCGGTGTGCGGGGTCAGCGAGTTCCGGTCCGTGCCCACCGAGCGGATCAACACGGCGACAGCGCCAGCGCGCGCTGCATAGACCGCGCCGGAAACCCGCGCCATCACCGCCGTGCCATAGCCGCTGCCGTCCCTGGCCCGCTGCATCTGATAGGCCACATAGGCGATCTTGCCCGCGAGCGAGCCCGCCGCCGCGTTCTGCAGCGCCGCCGCATCATCGAAGCGCACGATCTCGCCGCTGACGCCCTCGGGCGGGGTGCCGATGCTGCCGCCCAGCGCCGCGATGTTGAGCGGTTGTGGTGTAGGACTGAGGATGCCGGCGCTCTCGAATCCACGCTCCCACACCGGGAAGCTGACCGGTTGGGTGTAAACCCGCGGGTAGCCCAGTTCCTTGAACTTGGCGATGGCCCAGGCCACGCCCTTGGCGTCGTTCTCGCTGCCGGCCATGCGATGTCCGACCTCGGTGGTCAGCGATTCGACGATGGCGTAGGCGCCGCTGCCCTGGAGCGCGCTGTCGCGCAGATCCGTGGCCACGGCCAGATCGGATTCGGTGAGTGGGCTGGCCACGGCGGAGCCGGTCCATAACACCAGCAGCAACAGACGGGACAGCATGGGCACGACTCCGCGAGTTCGAACGAGCGCGCGAGGCTAGCGGCTTGTGGCGCATATGGCATGTGTATTTGGTACTGAAGTCGCCTGAGAGGAAGATCCTGTCTCGTTTGTGCAAAATCGATCGTAGGGGCGCCGGTCACGCTCTTTTGCGCGATGATTGCGCATCCGTGAAAGAGGGCTTGCCATGCGCGTGTCATTGACCCAGCAACGTCTGGACGAGGCGGTTGCCGCCGGCGTCATCGATGCGCCTGCGGCGACGGCGCTATGGTCCTTTCTGAGCCAGAGCGGCGACACCCACGAAGCGCCGCGCTTCAAGTTTGCGCATCTGCTGTACTACTTTGGCGGATTGATCGCGCTCGGCTCGATCTCGATCTTCGTGACCATGGCCTGGGACGCATTCGGCGCCTGGCCGTTGCTGGTGTTCGGCATCGGCGTGATGCTGCTGTCCTATGCCCTGACCCGGCGCTTCATCGAAGTGGACCGGCAGCCGATACCGGCCGGCACCATGGCAGCCCTGCTGATTGCCGCGGTGCCGATGGTGGTGTTCGCGCTGCAGCATGTCAGTGGCGCCTGGTCCGGTGAGCAGAGCTACCGCGATTACCACTACTGGATCGACTGGCGCTGGCTGATGATGGAGTTCGCAACGCTGGCCGCCGGCGCGGCCGTGCTGTGGCGCTTCCGGTTGCCCTTCGCGATGCTGCCGGTGGCCGTGACGCTGTGGTACATGAGCATGGATTTCGCTGCCTATCTGGCCCAGGACAGCGACGGCTGGTTCAGCGAAGCTGGCTGGAAGCTGCGGGCCACGATCTCGATGCTGTTCGGCGTGATCATGCTGGCCATCGCGCTGTGGATTGAACTGCGCCAGTATGCCGCCGCCTCGGCTCGGGGCGACCGCCGCGATTTCGCCTTCTGGCTGTATGTGGTCGGCGTGTTGACCTTCTGGGGCGGATTGTCCTCGCAGGACTCGGGCTCGGAATTCGGCAAGCTCATCTACGCTGGCATCAACATCGGCCTGATCCTGATCGGCGCCGCGCTGGCCCGGCGAGTTTTCGTGGTCTTCGGAGCCTTCGGCGTCATCGGCTACCTTGGCCACCTCAGCTACTCGGTGTTCCAGGAAAGCCTGTTGTTCACGGTGGTGCTCGGCGCCATGGGCATCGGCATCGTATTTGTCGGTCTGTGGTGGAACAAGCGCGAAGCCGCGCTGCACGCTGCGCTGTCGCAGTGGCTGCCGGCGCCCTTGCGCAGGGCGATCGAGGCGCGGGAAGGGTAGGGGCTGGAGTTGGTTGTTGGTTGTTGGTTGTTGGTTGTCGGTTGTGGGTTGTGGGTTGTGGGTTGTCGGTTGTCCGCACTATTCGTCTCACGCGGAGACGCGGAGATCGCGGGGAAGAGGCAGGTCCCTGGATGCAATCCGAACTGAGACTGTGGGAGCGGCTTCAGCCGCGATGGCTTTGTTGACGCGAACCCGCGAGGTACTCCGGGCCACGCCGCGGCCGCCGGCGCGACTTGCTCTGGCGCACAACCCGATCTACCGCGCGCCGGAGCCGCGCTACCTCACACCCGGGTTCATGGTCGGTGCGCGAGTGCCTGTTCGCGGCTGAAGCCGCTCCCACAGGTCTGCGTGGCAGCGGAGGTCTCATCTTGACCAACAACCAACAACCAACAACCAACAACCGACAACCGACAACCCACAACCCACAACCCACAACCCACAACCCACAACCCACAACCCACAACCCACAACCCACAACCCACAACCCACAACCGACAACCGACAACCGACAACCAGCACCAGCTCTTAGAGCGTCACCGCCAGCCGCGTGCCCTGATCGATGGCGCGCTTGGCGTCGAGTTCGCCGGCCGTGTGGGCGCCGCCGATGACGTAGGCCTTGGCGCCTGCGGTCAGTAGTTCATCGTAGAGCGTGCGATTGGATTCCTGGCCGGCGCAGATGATGACGTTGTCGACTTCCAGCGTGCGCACGTCTTCGCCGGTGCGGATCTTCAGACCGCGCTCGTCGATGCCCTCGTAGCTGACGCCGCCGATCATCTCGACCTTGGCCATCTTCAGGGTGCTGCGGTGCACCCAGCCGGAGGTCTTGTTGAGGCGGTCGCCGAACTTGCCGGCCGTGCGTTGCAGCAGATAGACCTGACGGGTCGGCGCCGGGGGCGCCGGTTTGGTCAGACCGCCACGGTTTTCCAACGTCGCGTCGATGCCCCATTGGCGGTACCACGCCGGCGGGTCCACGGTGGTCGAATGGCCCTGGTGGGTGAGAAATTCGGCCACGTCGAAACCGATGCCGCCGGCGCCGATGATGGCGACCTTCTGACCCACCTCGGCGTTGCCTGCCAGGACATCGACGTAGCTCAGGGCCTTGGCGTTGTCGATGCCGGGTATTGGTGGCATGCGCGGGGTGACGCCCGTGGCCACGATGATTTCGTCGAAATCCTTCAGTGCAGCCACATCCACGCGCGTGTTCAGGCGCAGATCAACGCCCAGCCCCGCCATGCGCACGCGGAAATAGCGCAGTGTCTCGTAGAACTCTTCCTTGCCGGGAATCTTCTTGGCCATGTTGAACTGGCCGCCAATTTCCGCTGCCGCATCGAATACCGTGACCTTGTGCCCGCGCTCGGCCAGCGTGGTTGCTGCTGACAGACCGGCGGGGCCGGCGCCGACAACGGCGAAGTTCTTCGGCGCGGTGGTCGGTCGAACAACAATCTCGGTCTCGTGACAGGCACGCGGATTGACCAGGCAGGAGGCGCGGCGGTTCTCGAAGACATGGTCCAGACAGGCCTGATTGCAGGCGATGCAGGTGTTGATCTCGTCGGCCTTGTTCGCCGCGGCCTTGTTGACCCAGGCGGCATCGGCCAGCAGCGGCCGCGCCATCGAGACCATGTCCGCCTGACCGCTGGCGATGATCTGCTCGGCCACATCCGGCATGTTGATGCGGTTGGTGGTGACCAGCGGAATCCTGACTTCGCGCTTCATCTTCTCGGTGACGAAGGCGAAGGCGGCGCGCGGTACGCTGGTGACGATGGTCGGGACGCGGGCTTCATGCCAGCCGATGCCGGTATTGATCAGCGTGGCGCCAGCCGCTTCGATGGCTTTGGCCAGTTGCACGATCTCTTCCCAGGTCTGGCCATCTTCGACCAGGTCGAGCATCGACAATCGGTAGACGATGATGAAGTTCGGTCCCACCTTGGCGCGGATGCGGCGCACGATCTCGGTGGGAAAACGCATCCGGTTCTCGAAGCTGCCGCCCCATTCGTCGCTGCGTTGGTTGGTGCGTTCCACCAGGAACTGGTTGATCAGATAGCCTTCCGAGCCCATCACCTCGACGCCGTCGTAGCCGGCCTCCTGAGCATAGGCGGCGGTGCGCACGAAGTCCTCGATCGTATTCTCAACGCCGCTCTTGCTGAGTTCGCGCGGTCGGAACGGCGTGATCGGGGACTTGATCGGCGAGGCCGACACCGACAGCGGGTGATAGCCATAGCGCCCGGCATGCAGAATCTGCATGCAGATCTTGCCCTGTTCGGCATGCACGGCCGCCGTCACCTTGCGATGGCGTTTGACCTCCCAGGGCCAGGACAGTTTCGAGGCGAAGGGTGCCAGCCAACCCTGTATCGACGGCGCAATGCCGCCGGTCACGATCAAGGCCACGCCACCGGCCGCGCGCTCGCCAAAGTAGGCCGCCAGCTTGTCGTAGTCCTTGGCGCGATCCTCCAGCCCGGTATGCATCGAGCCCATCAGCACGCGATTGCGCAGCGTGGTGAAGCCCAGATCCAGGGGCGAAAGCAGGTGCGGATAGGGGGTGGTCATGATTCGGATTTCCGTACGCATCGGTATGGTGTGGAGCCTGCCCGGAAGGCGGCGCGTAGGCAAGAGCTGGTTGTCGGTTGTCGGTGGTCGGTTTTGGGGCAAGGGGCAAGGGGCTCGGCAAGACTCGCCCCGCCGCGACTTCGCGTCTACAAAGCCATCGCGGCTGAAGCCGCTCCCACAGTCTCAGCCCGGGACTGCTGCGTCAGGGACCGGGCTCTTCTCCGCGACCTCCGCGCCTCCGCGTGAAACTGCCATTGCCGACAACCAACAATAAGTGCGTGTCCTGATCCACCAGCGTTTTACGTATCCATCATGAAGTCATCACGGAGTGGGGAAACGCAGATGGGAATCGTCGGGCTGATCATGTTGATCGCACTTGGCTTGTTGGGCATCGCGTCGTGGTTGCGCCAGCGCAAACCGGAGGCTGCAGGCCCTCTGGCGCAGCTGGAAAGTGTGGGTGGCTGGATTGGTCTGGTTGGCCTGGTCTGGGGTGTGTTCATGCTGATTCAATGGATCGGCGCGATCGGTGCGCTGGCCGCGGCGCCGCTGATGATGGCCATCGCTTTGGCGTCGGCGATATCGATCACCGCGCTATCGCTGATCCTGGCGATGCCTACGGTCAAGACACTGGCGGGCAGCAATGGCTTCACCGTCAAGCTTGAACAGACAGCAGCCAAGTTGGGCCCGTTCAAGGTCTTTCTTGGCACAGTGTGCCTGGGATTGGCGGTGTTTAGCCTGGTGCTTTGAGAGCGGGAAAAAGGGAAAGGGAAAAAGGAAAAGCGGAAAAGACCGACGGCGCGGAAGCCGGTGGCATCGGCTGCCGCGCATCTTCTCCTGGTAGGAGCGTCCTTGCGGCGCGACCGCATCGGCTTGGGCGACGCAAGATCGCACCTGCAGCGTCACGTAGCCCGCTGATCGCGGGCAACGTGACCTACCAAGCAAAGCCCCTCAGACTTTCCCCGAGTCCCGAGTCCCGAGTCCCGAGTCCCGAGTCCCGAGTCCCGGCTCCGCTCAGACCCGCTCCAGAATCCCGGCGAAGCCCATGCCGGTGCCTATGCACATGGTGACCATGCCGTACTTCTGATTGGTGCGGCGCAGGCCGTGGACCACGGTGGCGGTACGGATGGCTCCGGTGGCGCCGAGCGGGTGACCGAGGGCAATGGCGCCGCCCAGCGGGTTGACCTTGCTCGGGTCCAGGCCAGAGTCGCGCATCACCGCCAGCGCCTGGGCGGCGAAGGCTTCGTTCAACTCGATCCAGTCGATATTGTTGATGTTGATGCCGGTCTGGCGGCAGACTTTGGGAATGGCTTCCTTGGGACCGATGCCCATGATTTCCGGCGGCACACCGGCCACCGAATAGCCCACCCAACGGGCCAGCGGAGTCAGATTGAATTCCTTGATGGCACGCTCGCTGGCCAGCAGCACCGCACCGGCGCCATCGCTCATCTGCGAGGAGTTGCCGGCAGTGACGCTGCCGCCCTGCTTGAACACCGCGCGCAGCTTGGCCAGCGCGGCCACGTTGGTGTCCTGGCGTGGGCCTTCGTCGGTGTCGACCTTGCGGGTGTCGTTCTTGAAGCCACGTGAATCGAGGTCAGGATAATGATCGTCGAGCACGAAAGGCAGGATCTCGTCGCTGAAATAGCCGGCCTGGATGGCGGCGATTGCCTTCTGGTGCGAGCCGTAGGCGAACTGGTCCTGATCTTCGCGTGAGACCTTCCACTGGTCGGCCACATTCTCGGCGGTGATGCCCATGCCGTAGGCGATGGCGATGTGATCGTCCTTGAAAAAGGCCGGATTGAAGGCCGGGCGGTTGCCCATCATCGGCACCATCGACATGCTTTCGGTGCCGCCGGCCAGCATCAGGTCGGATTCGCCCAGACGAATGCGGTCAGCGGCCAGGGCCACGGCCTGCGAGCCCGAGGAGCAGAAGCGGTTGATGGTCATGGCTGCCACGGTGTTGGGCAGACCGGCCATCAGCACGCCGATGCGCGCCACATTCATGCCTTGCTCGCCTTCCGGCATGGCGCAGCCAATGATGGCGTCGTCGATGCGGTTGACGTCGATTCCCGGCGCCGCAGCGACCGCACCGCGCAGCACATGCGCGAGCAGATCATCCGGGCGGGTGTTGCGGAACATTCCCTTGGGTGCCTTGCCTACCGGCGAACGCACGGCAGACACGATGTAGGCGTCTTGGATTTGGCGGGTCATTGGTTTACGTCTCCGTTGGAGCGTCCGTTGTGGTGCGGACGGCTCGCGCTGTTGGTTCGATCGTGGCACGGCGGCTGGAAAACGGCCGCTCGCTGCGCTCGCTCAAATGGAAAACGGAAAAGGGAAGAGCGAGAAGCACAAAGCTCGCCTCGAACTGCTGTCCCTTTTTCCATTTTCCTTTTCCCTTTTTCCTAGTTCCGAAGGGGCTTGCCGTTCTGCATCGTGTAGGCAATGCGCGCCTGGGTCTTGGGCATCTGCGCCAGGGCGACGAAATGCTTGCGTTCCAGGTTGAGCAGCCATTCCTCGTCCACTTCGGAGCCGCGCTCGATCTCGCCGCCGCACATCACGGTGGCGATGCGGGTGGCGACTTCGGCATCGTGTTCGGAGATGAAACCACCGGCCTGCATATTGGTCAGCAGGGCGCGGATGGTGGCGATGCCGACGTCACCGGCGACCTTGATGGCGCGCGGCGGCAGTGGCGGGCGATAGCCGGTGTCGGCCAGCGCGCGGGCTTCGTTCTTGGCCACGTACAGCAGCTCGTCCTTGTTGGTGATGACCACATCATTGGGTCTTGCCAGCTTGAGCTCCTTGGCTTCGAGCGCGCTGGTGGCCACCTTGGCCATGGCAATGGTCTCGAAGTAGGTCTGGATCTGACCGAAGACATCGCCGCCCACCGCGTTCTGCCACGAGCGCAGCGCGATCTCCTTGAGGCCGCCGCCGGCCGGCAACAGGCCTACACCGGCTTCGACCAGGCCGACATAGCTCTCCAGCGCGAACACGGTCCTGGCCGAATGCATCTGGAACTCGCAACCGCCGCCGAAGGCCATGCCGCGCACGGCGGATACCACCGGCACCAGCGAGTACTTGATGCGCTGGCTGGCCGCCTGGAAGCTGGCGACGATCTGCTCGAACTCGTCCCACTTGCCGGCAGCGACCACGGGCAGGGCGTCTTTGAGATCGGCGCCGGCCGAGAACGGCTCCCTGGTCTGCCAGATCACCAGCGCCTTGTAGTTGCGCTCGGCCTCGTCGATGGCGCGGTTGACGCCTTCGAGCACGGCAGCGCCGATGGTGTTCATCTTGCTCTTGAAGCTCAGGATGGCGATGTCGTCGCCCTGATGCCACAGGCGCACGCCATCGGTCTCGAAGATGGTCGTGCCCTGGTCAAACTCTTCGGTGTAGATCGCGTCCGGAAAGTACTGGCGCTGGTAAACCGGCAGCGAGGATCGGGTGCGGAAGATCTTGTCACCAGGTGCATAGGAACCGGTCTTGGCATGGACGCCGCCGTCGCCAATATCGAAGACCCAGGCGGGCAGGGCTGCATCGCTCATGGTCTTGCCGGCGGCGATGTCTTCCTGGATCCAGTTGGCGACCTGCAGCCAGCCGGCCTGCTGCCAGATCTCGAACGGACCCTGATCCCAGCCATAACCCCAGCGGATGGCGAAATCGACGTCGCGGGCGTTGTCGGCAATGCTTTCCAGCTGGTAGGCGCAGTAATGGAAGACGTCGCGGAAGCAGGCCCACATGAACTGCGCCTGCGGATCGTCCGAACCGCGCAGCGCGGCCAGTTTCGCCGACCAGCCTTTCTGGCGCAGGGCGCCTTCGGCGGCGGCGCTGGCCTCGGAGTTGGCTGGCTTGTAATCCATCGTGGCCAGATCCAGCGCTTCGATGACCTTGCCGTTCTTGCGGAAGAAGCCGGCGCCGGTCTTCTGGCCCAGCGCGCCCTTCTCGATCAGGCCCTTGAGCCAGTCCGGTGCCTTGAAGTAGCGGTGCCACGGATCTTCCGGCAGGGTGTCGTCCATGGTCTTGATGACGTGGGCCATGGTGTCGAGGCCGACCACGTCACTGGTGCGATAGGTGGCGCTCTTGGGCCGACCGATCAACGGGCCGGTCAGTGCATCGACGGTATCGAAGCCCAGACCAAAGGCCTGGGTGTGATGCATGGTGGCGGCGATCGAGAACACACCGATGCGGTTGCCGATGAAGTTGGGCGTGTCCTTGGCGCGCACCACGCGCTTGCCGAGCGTGGTGGTGACATAGGACTCCAGCCTGTCCATGGTCGCTGCATCGGTGGTCGCGGTCGGAATCAGTTCGACCAGGAACATGTAGCGCGGCGGATTGAAGAAATGGATGCCACAGAAGCGCGGCTTCAGATTTTCGGGCAGTCCGTCGGACAACCTGGTGATCGACAGGCCCGAGGTATTGCTGGCGAGGATGGCATTGTCGCTGATGTACGGCGCGATCTTGGCGTACAGCGAATGCTTGATGTCCATGCGCTCGGCGACGGCTTCGATGATCAGATCGCAATCGCGCAGCAATTCCAGGTGATCGTCATAGTTGGCACCGACAATCTCGCCAGCGACACTATTGGTGCCCAATGGCGAAGGGCTGAGCTTGGTCAGGCCGGCGATGGCCTTGTCGACCAGTGCGTTGCGCGGACCCTCCTTGGCAGGCAGTTCAAACAACACGGCGGGAACGCCGGAGTTGACCAAATGAGCGGCGATCTGCGCGCCCATCACGCCGGCGCCGAGTACGGCGGCCTTGCGGACGAGAAGCTTGTTCTCAGGCATGTGTACCTCGAAAGCTGGAAAAAAGCGGGGGAATGAACTGCGACGATAGCGCCAATCCTGACCTCAGTGCGGTCGAGGTCGTGTCTGCGCGCGGGATCCCTGGCGAAGACAGCAAGACTATACGCCCGCGTATGGTGGCGGGCAACGCACGCTGCAAGCATCGCCTTTATGGCTGTGGAGTGAATGCTCCACTTTGCTGCGTTGCCGCGTAAGCCTGCTTTTCGGTAGACTCCACCGCAGTTTCGCCCCACAAGTCCGCGATTCTGCGCGGCTTTCCGTGGTAATCTTCCGATGTTTTCCAACCGGATGTGCGGCGGAGATCCCCCTCGTCCACCTGACATGGAGTCGTCACCATGGCGCTTGAGCGCACCCTATCCATCATCAAACCCGATGCCGTTGCCAAGAACGTGATCGGAGAGATCTATTCCCGCTTCGAAAAGGCCGGTCTGAAGATCATCGCCGCCAGGATGAAGCAGCTCTCGCAGCGTGAGGCCGAAGGCTTCTACGCGGTGCATCGCGAGCGCGGGTTCTTCAACGATCTGGTCAAGTTCATGATTTCCGGTCCGGTGATGATCACCGCGCTGGAAGGTGAGAACGCCATCGCTGCACATCGCGATCTGATGGGCGCAACCGATCCGAAGAAGGCGGCACCTGGCACCATCCGTGCCGATTTCGCCGATTCCATCGACGCCAATGCCGTGCACGGTTCCGATGCGCCGGAGACGGCCGCCGTCGAAATCGCCTATTTCTTTGCTTCAACCGACATCAGCTCGCGCTGATCGTCGGCACAACCGAGGTCATGGTGGAACAAGCAGCGCCACTGATTAACCTGATGAACCTCGATCGCCATGGACTCGAAGACTACTTCGAGTCCATCGGCGAGAAGCGCTATCGCGCCCATCAGCTGCTGAAATGGATCTACCACCACGGCGTGACCGACTTCCTCGGCATGACCGATGTCGGCAAGAAGTTGCGCGCCAAGCTCGAAGCCACGGCGGTCATCCGCCCGCCCAAGGTGCTGTTCCAGAAGGTCAGCAGCGATGGCACCACCAAGTGGCTGATCGAACTGGATGGCGGCAATGCTGTCGAAACCGTTTACATTCCCGAGCCCACCCGCGGCACGCTGTGCGTGTCCTCGCAGGTCGGCTGCTCGCTGAACTGCACCTTCTGTTCGACCGCCACCCAGGGCTTCAACCGCAATCTGTCCACGGCCGAGATCATCGGTCAGGTCTGGGTCGCGGCACGGGCGCTGGGGCACGATGCCAAGGACAACCGTCGACTGACCAATGTGGTCATGATGGGCATGGGCGAGCCACTGCTGAATTTTGACAACGTGGTCCCGGCGATGAATCTGATGCGCGATGATTTCGCCTTCGGATTGGCCAACAAGCGGGTGACGCTGAGCACCGCCGGCCTGGTGCCGGGCATCGACAAGCTGTCCGAGGTCTGCGATGTCAGTCTGGCGGTCAGCCTGCATGCGCCCACCGACGAACTGCGCGAACAACTGGTGCCGCTGAACAAGAAGTATCCGATTGCGGAACTGATGGCCGCCTGCCAGCGTTATCTGGAGACGCGGCCGCGGGCCAATGTGACCTTCGAGTACACGCTGATGAAGGGCATCAACGACCGCCCGGAGCACGCCCGTGGCCTGGTCAAGCTGCTGCGGCGCCTGCCCAGCAAGCTCAATCTGATTCCCTTCAATCCCTTCCCCGGTACCCGCTACGAGCGCTCCGATGAAGAGACCATCCGCCAGTTCCAGACCATCGTCATGGAAGCCGGGCTGATTGCGACGGTACGCCGGACCCGCGGCGACGACATCGATGCGGCCTGCGGGCAGTTGGTGGGAACGGTTCTGGACCGCACCCGCCGCAGCAGTCAACATCGAGCCGCGGTGGCACTGGCTGATGCCGGGGTAGGCGCATGATCGCCCTGTTTCGCAAGCTGGTGATCCTGGCGCTGCTGATCGCGCTCGGTGCCTGCGCTGGTACCGGCGGCAGTGGTTATGCCGGCTCGAAGTCGGACAAGAACAAGCGTGCCGCCGAGCTGCAGGTGCAGCTGGCCCAGGAATATCTGAAGCGCGGCAGCCTGGAAGTGGCGCGCGACAAGCTGGCCAGAGCCCTGGAACTGGATCCCTATTCGGCCCAGGCGCACACCGTCTCGGGCTTTCTGAACGAGACCATCAGTGATTTCGTGCAGGCCGAACTGCACTATCGGCGGGCCGTGGAGATCAAGCCCAAGGATGGCGACATGAGCAACAACTTCGCCAGTTTCCTGTGCCGGCGGGGCCGCTATCCTGAGGCCGAGATCATGTTCCGGCAGGCTCTGTCGGATCCTTATTACAAGACTCCCGAAGTGGCCCTGGCCAATGCCGGCATCTGCGCCAAGGATTCGGGTAATCTGGAGCTGGCCGAGAGTTATCTGCGCGACGCCCTGGCCCGCAAGGCCGACTATCCGGGTGCGCTGCTGCCGATGGCTTCGGTGTTGCATGCCCGCGGTGATTTCCTTCGCGCGCGGGCCTTCATGCAACGCTACGAGGCCGGGCAGCCGGGCAATCCGGAGGCCCTGTATCTCGGATATCAGATTGAAACAGCGCTGGGCGACAAACGCAGCGCAGAAGACTACCGCAGACGCCTGACCAGCAGTTTCCCGCGCTCGCGCGAAGCGCAGTTGCTGGAGCAGGGTCAATGACGCAGGAGCAGGGCATGAATGGAAGCAGCGCACATTCCGGCGGTCTGCTGGATCTGGTGGAACTGGGTCAACGCCTGCAACAGGCACGAACCGAGTCGGCGCTGTCGCTGGACGATGTAGCGCAAAAGCTGCATCTGCCTCTGGCCACCGTTGCCGACCTGGAAGCCGGTCGCAGCGAACGCATCGGAACCGCGGTCTACCTCAAGGGTTTTCTCCGCAGCTATCTGAAACTGGTGCAGCTGCCCGAGGCCTGGGCTGAGCAGGCCATTGCCGCGTCCAGCGCCGCCAGCGTACCGGCGATCATGCCGGCGGCGGGTGCCGTGGCCAGGCGGGTGTCCTGGCTGGAGCGCTACAAGTGGGCGGCGAGCTATGTGGTAGGAACAGCGCTGGCATTGACGGCCGTGCATTGGCTGGTCAGCAACACCCCGCAGCTGGGTTTCCCCGAGCCGGCCAAGTCCGGGCCGATTGCGCTGGAGACACCGGAACAGGCGGCACCGCCGCCGGTCACAGCGCCGGCCGTGGAGGCCACCGTCAGCAGTGTCGACGATGGCGCCGCGCCGCTGGGACCGCTTGACGAAGCGGCGTCGGATGGGGCGGCTGACGCTGATGACTTGCCGGTGATGGCCTCTCTCAACCCGTTTCGGGTGGGCAGCTCAAGTCCGGCATCGGCAACAGCCAGCGCAGCTTCGGTTCTGTCACTGGATTTCACCCAGGACAGCTGGATCGAAGTACGCGATCAGTCCGGCAATCGACTGGCCTATGAAGTCATCCGGTCAGGCGAAAAGCGTTCATTCAGCGACGGCGCGCCATTCTCGGTGCTGATTGGCAACGCCCGCGGCGTGCGCGCCGATGTGGGTGGCAGGGATGTGGAGCTGGAGCGGTTCACGCGCGGTAATGTCGCGCGCTTCGCGGTTGCCGAGAGCGACGGCGAGTGGTCGCCGGTGGTTGCTGAATAATTCGTACCTGGCCGGAAACGGCTGACCTACTCATCGAATCGGAATCAGAGAAATGGCTGACGACATCATTGATGCGCACGAACAAAGCGAGCGCGCCCGGCAATGGTTGCAACAGAACGGCAGTTCCATCGTCATCGGTGTGCTGCTGGGCATCGCTGTGCTGCTCGGCTGGCAGCGCTATCAGCAGTCTGGTGTCAGCCATCGGGCCGAGGCCTTCGTCAAGTACGAGGACCTGCGCTCGGCGGTAGACAAGGAAGACCAGGAACTGGCGGCCAGCCTCGCCGAGGACCTGCGCAAGAATTTCAGCGATACGCCGCATGCCGCGCTGGCGGCCATGGAGATGGCGGAGCAGCAGATCAAGGAAGGCAAACTGCCGGAGGCCGAATCCTCACTGCGTTTTGTCAGTACCGAAGCGGGTTCCGAGCCTTTGCGGGCGATCGCCACCATGCGCCTGGCGCGTGTGTTGCTGAGCCGCGGCGAGGCCCAGAAGGCGCTTGATACCCTCAAGCCGGTGGCTTCGGACGCGTATACTGCCGAGCGCGAACTGATTCGCGGCGATGCCCTTGTGACGCTGGGCCAGAGCGACGAGGCCCGCAAGGCCTACGATGCGGCATTGGCGGCGATGGACGTCGCCGCCCAGCAGCGCAAGATGGTGGAAGCCAAGCGCGATGATCTGGCCGCCGGTGGCGCATCGGCGCCCGTCGCTGCGGAGCAGGGTTGATGCGTATGCCTGCCCGACAGTGGTTGTTGGTGGCGATGGTGGCATTGCTGGGTGCCTGCGGCGGCGACAGCGCCAAGAAGGAAAACATCGAACCACCCACGCCGCTGACTGAATTCGCACCCACCGCCGTGGTGCAGAAGCTCTGGTCAGCCTCGGTTGGCGGCGGTGCTGCCGAACTCGGCGCCGGACTGGTGCCCGCGGTGGGTGGCGGCAAGGTCTTCTTTGCCGGCCCCGGTGGCGACATCGTGGCCCACGACGTCAGCAGCGGACGTCGGTTGTGGGCGAAGAAATACGAGTCCTTCAGCGGCGGACCGGGCACCAATGGGTCGATCGTGGTGGCTGGCACCATTGAAGGCGCGCTGATCGCCGTCGATGCCGAAACCGGGTTGGAGAACTGGCGGGCGCGGATGTCGTCCGAGGTCATCTCGGCACCGGTGGTTAATGGCGACACCGTTGTCGCCATCGCCAACGATGGCCGCACCCATGCCCTGAAGGCTGGCGACGGTACACAGATCTGGGCCGTCGATCGCGGCGTGCCGCTGCTCAGTCTGCGTGGCAACTCGGCGCCGATCCTGACGTCGAATTCGGTGATCGTCGCCGGCGCCAATGGCACGGTCACGGCGCTGGCGCTGTCGGATGGCCGACCACTGTGGGAACAGCGCGTGGGCGTGGGCGAAGGCCGCACCGACCTCGAGCGCATGATTGATATCGACGGGCGCATGGTTCTGCTGAACGGCGATCTGTTTGTGGTCGGCTACGAGTCTGGTGCCCAGGCGCTGACCGCCGATGCCGGACGGATTCTGTGGCAGCGCGACATGTCTTCGGTGTCCGGGCTGGCCGCGGGCAGCGACGGCGTCTTCGTCGCCGCTGCCGATGGCGCTGTCTGGGCGCTGGATCGCCGCAGTGGTGGCGCCTTGTGGAAGAACGAAGTGCTGCTGCACCGGATGCTGTCGGTCCCGGTGCTGATGGGGGACTACGTCGTCGTGGGTGATCTGGAAGGCTATCTGCACTGGTTCAAGCGCGCCGATGGTGAACTCGCCGTGCGCACACGGCTGGGTGATTCCAGTTTTGGCGATGGTCTGGCCGTGGTTGACGATACGCTCTACGTGCAGAACCGCGATGGATCGGTCGGCGCTTTCCGACTTCGCAATTGATTGACCACGGTCGCCGATCCGGCGACCGTGTACTCCGAGGCGTCCGAACATGCTTCCCGTTGTTGCTTTGGTTGGTCGCCCGAACGTCGGCAAATCCACGATCTACAACTCGCTGACCAAGACCAGGGACGCCATCGTCTCGAATCTCCCCGGCGTGACCCGAGACCGGCTTTTCGGCGTCTGCCGCCGGGCTGAGCGTCCGTTTCTGGTGGTCGATACCGCCGGCCTCACGGAAAACGAAGACCTGCTGGCCAAAGGCATGTCGGCGCAATCGTGGCAGGCGATCGAGGAGTCGGATCTCGTCTGTCTGGTGGTTGATGCACGCGACGGCCTGCATCCGGACGATATCGAGATCGCACAACGCATCCGCGCCACCGGCCGACCGATGATGCTGGTCGTCAACAAGATTGACGGCATCCAGGAGTACACCGCAGAGGCCGAGTTCTCGCGACTTGGAATCGCCTCGATGCTGTTGATTTCAGCCGCGCACAATCAGGGCATCGCCGATCTGGTGGAGCACCTGCTGGCGCAGTTGCCGGCCAGCGAGGAAGTCGAGGACAGTGGCGATGGCGCCATCCGCATTGCCATCCTCGGCCGCCCCAACGTCGGCAAATCGACGCTGGTCAACCGTTTGCTCGGTGAGGATCGGGTTCTGGCCATGGATCTGCCCGGCACCACCCGTGATGCGGTACGGATACCGCTGGAACGCGACGGCAAGCGCTATGTGTTGATCGACACCGCCGGCATACGACGCAAGGCGCGTGTCGAAGACGGTGTGGAAAAATTCAGTGTCATCAAGGCCTTGCAGGCAGCCGAAGAAGCCCATGTGGTGATCCTGATGCTGGATGCGCAGCAGGGATTCGCTGACCAGGACGCCCATATCCTCGGTGAAGTCGTCAATGGCGGCCGCGGCCTGGTGCTGGCGGTCAACAAATGGGATGGCTTGAGCGTGCGCGAGCGCACCCAGGTGAATTCGCGCCTCGACTGGGGGCTGGGCTTCGTCAACTTTGCCAAGCGCGTCCCCATTTCCGCGCTGCACGGCTCAGGCCTCGGCGAGCTGCTCAAGGCCGTTCATCAGGCCCATCGCTCGGCCACCCGCGAGTTCACTGCCTCGGAGTTGACCAAGGCGCTCAGCCAGGCCTTCGAGAAGCACCAACCGCCGATGGTCCGCGGGCGGGTTTCGAAGATGCGTTATGCCCATCAGGGCGGTCGCAATCCACCACGCGTCATCATTCATGGCAACCGCCTGAGCAGTCTCAGCGAAGACTACAAGCGCTACCTCGAAAACGCTCTTCGCCAGAAATTCAAGCTGGTCGGTACGCCCTTGGCGCTGGAATTCCGTGAAGGTGCGAATCCATTCGCCGGCAAGGTCAATCCGCTGACCGAGCGCCAGGTGAAAAAGCGCAAGCGTCTGATCGGCCACGCCAAGCGCGGCTGACTCCGGTTGCGGGCAGGACTGGCGGTCGCTGATCAGCAATCCTATTCTGACTCCAGGAGTGGCTAGGCATTGGCTCCCAACATGACGGTTGAGGACTTGTTGAGCAGTCGGGGCGTTCCCCTGCGCGTCAGCGTTGAGGAAGCCCGGGTGGCCGTCGCTGCCGCCTTGATGAATTCCTCGCCCTCGATTGAGCGGGTCGCCCTGGACAACGCCCTTGGGCGAGTGCTGGCCGAGGACATCTTGAGTCCGCACTCGCTGCCTCCCTTCGCCAATTCGGCGATGGACGGATATGCCTTCCGCCACACCGATCTCGCGGCCGCCTCCGAGCCGCTGTTGCAGTGCGTGGGCGAGAGCCGGGCAGGGCAGCGCTACAACGGTCGCCTGGCGGTCGGGCAGTGCGTGCGCATTTCCACCGGCGCGGTCATGCCGGCCGATGCCGACACCGTGGTCATTCAGGAAGACACTCAGCGTAGTCAGGATCAAGTCCGTCTGCAGCAGATTCCGGCTGCCGGCGCCAACGTCCGCAAGGCTGGCGAGGAATGTGCCGCGGGTGCCCAGCTGTTGAGCCGTGGACGCGGACTCGGCGCCCGGGGCCTGGCGCTGGCGGCCACGGCCGGTCGCGATGAGCTGCGGGTGCTGGCACGGCCGCGGGTGGCCATCCTGACCACCGGTGATGAACTGGCCCTGCCCGGACAAGCGCTGGGGCCTGGGCAGATCTACGACAGCAACTCGGCCCTGTTGCACGCACTGGTCATCGACGCCGGGGCTTATCCGCTGCCGGCGACTCAGGCCACGGCTGATGATCCGCAGCGTTTGCTGCACGCCCTGCGCCGGGCCGCGGCTGCCGCCGATCTGGTGCTGACCACGGGCGGTGCTTCCGTTGGCGATCATGATCATCTGCCGAGCTTGCTGGCCGAGCACGGCAGCGTCCACTTCTGGAAGGTCAGGATGAAACCGGGCATGCCGGCGCTGTTCGGCGAACTGGCGGGCAAGCCGGTGTTGGCGCTGCCCGGAAATCCGGTGTCGGTCTTTGCCACCTTCCAGGTACTGGTGCGCGCCGCGCTGTCAGCCCTGCAGGGTCTGGCACCGGTCGATCCCTTGCGTTGGCGTGCGCGCCTGCTGGTGCCATTGCGCAAGACGCACAAGCGCGCCGAGTTTCTGCGCGGCATCCACAACATCGATTCCCAGGGGCAACTCTGGGTACGACCCCTGAGCGGACAGGAATCCCATCGCAGCGTGGCTCTGCTGCAGGCCAGCGTGCTGCTGTGCCTGCCGGAAGCCGAGATCGATCTTGCGGCCGGGGCGCTGGTGGATGTCGAGCCGCTGTTCGCGCGCCCTGAGTCCGAGGTACGGTTGTGAGCACCCGCGAACGCTGGATGAGCGAACTGCGCGCGGCCACGCCGCATGTGGATGTGCGCGAGGCGCTCAGGCGGCAGCAGGCCGGCTCCGTTCTGCTCGATGTGCGCGAGGCGCAGGAGTGGGCCGAGGGCAGCCCGGTGGATGCGCGGAAGCTGGCGCGCAGTCAACTCGAATTCCAGGTTGAGGCGGCGTTGCCGCAGACCGAGAACGAAGTGCTGCTGCTGTGCGCCGCTGGTGCCCGGGCCTTGCTCTGTGCGGAAACGCTGATGCGGCTGGGGTATCGGCGCGTCGCCGTGGTGGAGGGCGGATTTCGTGCCTGGCAGGCCGCCGGATTGCCGGTTGCCGTGCCGGAAGCGGCGGATCCGCTGTGGCAGCGCCGCTACGCCCGGCAGATGGTGTTGCCGGAGATCGGCCAGGAAGGGCAGCAGCGCCTGCGCCAGTCCCGGGTGCTGATGGTCGGCGCCGGAGGCCTCGGTTCGCCGGCGGCACTGTACCTGGCTGCCGCCGGTGTCGGCAGTCTGCGGATGGTCGACGACGATCGGGTGGACCTCAGCAATCTGCAGCGACAGGTGCTGCACACCACCGCACGGGTAGGCCGGGCCAAGGTCCAGTCGGCGGTCGAAACCCTGTCGGCACTGAATCCGGATATCCAGATCGAGGCGGTTAACGAGCGCGTGCACAGTGGCAATGTCGATGAGCTGCTGGCGGGCTGCCAGCTGGTCCTCGATGGCAGCGACAATCTGCCCACCCGTTATCTGCTGAGCGATGCCGCGGTCAAGCATTCGCTGCCACTGGTCTATGGGGCCGTCGAACGCTTCAGCGGTCAGGTCAGCGTCTTTCATCCAGGCTCGGCGCGGGGTGATGCGCCCTGCTATCGCTGCCTCTTTCCCGAGCCGCCGGCGCCCGATCAAGCCCCCAACTGCGCAGAAGTGGGCGTGCTCGGGGTGGTCCCGGGGATCATCGGTCTGCTGCAGGCCAACGAAGCGCTGAAACTGCTGCTGGGGATAGGCCAGCCGCTGATCGGGCGCTTGCTGTTGTTCGATGCGCTGGCCATGCAGTTCCGCGAACTCAGGCTGCCAGCCGACCGCGAATGCGCGCTTTGCGCCCCCGGCCGGACATTCCCGGGCTATGTCGACTACGCCCATTTCTGCGCCGGCGGCTGAAGCCCACACGACCAGTGAGCGCCCTCGCGGTGTGACCGCCAAAACCACGGACCACAGCAAGATTGTTGCCAGAAGCGGTACACAGCGAACGGCGATCAACGTCGAGAAATTCGCTCTGGCCTTTCTCCGCGTTCTCTGCGTTCCTCAGCGTTCTCCGCGTTCCGCTTCTGGCCGCGATGCTTCTGCGGCCAGCGAGTTCATACCGTGCCGTCGTTGAGACACGGTCTCAGCAGATCGCGGGTCGGCTGAAATGCAGCAATCGGCCCTTGAACGGTGCGCTGTCGTCGGCGCTGAACGCCATCCGTGTTTCGCTGGCGCTGAAGCCGACCGCGGCCAGGGCGGTGATCAGGCGTCCGCCGTTGCCGCGACCGGGGTCGCTGATGATGATCTCGGCCGCTGCCGTGCTCATGCGCTGCAGCAGGGCGGCGAGGATGGCGGCGTGCTCGCGTTCGTAGAGGATGTCGCTGCCCAGGATCAGGTCGAACTGGCCGAGCTCGGCGCCGCTGTCCAGCCACGGCAGATCGCGATAGACCGGCATCGGCAACTGGTTGAGACCGGCGTTGTAGGCCAGAAACTGCTCGGCCAGTGGATGGTTGTCGCTGGCGGTGATGTCGGCGCCGCGCCTGGCCAGCATCAGGCTGGACAGGGCCAGTCCACAGCCCAGTTCCAGAATGCGACGGCCACTCAGGTCCATGGTGCACAAGGATTCGGCCAGCACCCGACCGGCGGGCCAGATCTGGCCAAACAGTCCCCATTGAGCCGAGGAAATGCCGGCACGGTCGGCCTGACCCTGGGGGTCGGCATACTGCGATCGATCACTGAGGCCGCGAATCTGATAGACGTGCCCGCACAGGGGTACCTGGGTGATCTGGGTCTGATAACCGTGCATGGCAGTGCTTCCGGGAGGGGCGTCGCCACGCGAGCGTGGCGAGTGCGATGAGGAAGCGGTTCGGACCGGGATCAGCGTCCGGGCAAGCACAAAGGCGCCACTGTAGCGCCTTTCCGCCTGAACTGCGCGTATCTGCCCGCCATTCAGATCTTTGGATGGGCGCGCATGGCGGCTTCGAAACGCGCCATCTGCTCCGGCGTCGCTGGCGCCTGATGGCGCGACTTCCATTCCGCCATCGGCATCCCGTAGACGTGCTCGCGGGCCTGGTCCTTGGTCATGGCCAAGCCGCTGTCTGCAGCGGCTTGCTGGTACCAGTCGGCCAGGCAGTTGCGGCAAAAGCCGGCCAGAATCATCAGATCGATGTTCTGCACATCGCTGCGCTGGCGCAGGTGCGCCAGAAGCTTGCGGAAAGCTGCGGCTTCCAGGGCGTCGTTGGCGGCGCTGTGGGCGGGGGTGGCTTCGGGTTCATTGCAGGCCATGGCGCTTTCTCAGGATTCACTGGGCAATCTCTCAGCCTAGCATCGACCAGATTTAAGGCCCAGTCGCGGCTGCTCAGGGCATAATCCGCGGTCTTTCAGGATTGCCCGACCATCATCGGTCGGAGTTTGAGCAGGTGCGCATGGTCGCCGAGTTGTTGGATGGCAAAGGTATAGCCGATGAGCTGATCGAGGGCATACGCCTGCGCGTGCGCGATCGCCTGCGCGCGGGGCAGGGCGCGCCCGGCCTCGCCGTGGTGCTGGTGGGGGAGAATCCTGCATCCCAGGTCTATGTGCGCAACAAGCGTCGCGCCTGTGAGCGCGCCGGCTTCACGACCCGTGATTTCGATCTGCCGGCGCGCACCAGCGAGGCCGAGCTGCTGGATCTGATCGATCAGCTGAACTCAGCACCGGACATCCACGGTATTCTGGTGCAACTGCCGCTGCCGCCGCAGATCGACTCGCGCACGGTCATCCAGCGGATTTCTCCGCGCAAGGATGTCGATGGTTTTCATCCCGAGAACGTCGGTCGATTGGCGCAACGGGAGCCTGGGTTGCGGCCGTGTACGCCCAAGGGCGTCATGACGCTGCTGGCGCACACGGACAAACCGGTGCGCGGTCGCGATGCGCTGGTGGTGGGTGTGTCCAACCATGTCGGGCGACCGATGGTGCTGGAACTGCTGCTGGCTGGGGCCACGGTGACCGCGGCGCATCGCTTCACGGCCGATCTGCGACTGCATGTGGAACGCGCGGATCTGCTGGTCGTCGCGGTCGGCCGTCCCGGCATCGTCGATGGTAACTGGATCAAGCCTGGCGCCGTGGTCATCGACGTCGGCATCAATCGCCAGCCGGACGGAAGCCTGGTGGGAGATGTGGGCTATGCCGCGGCTGCCGAGCGCGCCTCCTGGATCACGCCGGTACCGGGTGGTGTGGGCCCGATGACCGTAGCCACGCTATTGCAGAACACGCTCGAAGCCTGCGAGCTGTTTGCCTGATCGTAATCTGCAGTCCGCTAGACTCCGCGCCCAAACCAACCTGATCGTCCATCGATGCCCCCAGCCCTTCTTTCCCCTGCCGTTCGCCGAAGCGCAACCCTGCTGCTGATGGCCCTGCTGCTCGGCGGCTGCGCATCGCTGATGGATCGTGCCGCCAGCAGCCTGGGACAGCAGCTGTCGGCGGGAATCATGGACCACGACGATCCTGCCACCGTCGAAGCGGGCCTGCCGGCTTACCTGCTGTTGCTCGATGGCCTCAACCACGATGGCGAACCCAACCCGGGGCGGCTGTGCCTGGCGGCAGATCTGTATGGCGCCTACGCCGGTTCCTTCGTGGCCGATGCCGAGCGCGCCAGGCGCCTGTCGCGACGGGCGCTCAGCTATGCCGAGCGCGCCGCCTGCGCCACCGAAGCCAGTTGGTGCCAGCTGGATCAGCGCAAGTTCGAGGAAGTCGAAGCCGCAGTCGCCGCTGCTCCGGAGAATCGTGCCGAGGCGCTTTATTGTCTGGGCGGTGCCTGGGCCGGCTACATCCAGGCCCATGCCGATGACTGGAATGCCATCGCCGACATCCCCAAGGCGCGTCGGGTGATCGAGCGAGCGGTGGAGCTGCAGCCCGACTATCGCGACGGTCAGGGCCAGTTGTATCTGGGTGTGATGAACTCTCTGCTGCCGCCGGCTTACGGCGGCAAACCAGAGTTGGCCCAGCAGTATTTTGAAGAGGCGCTGCGGCGCTCGGGTGGCAGGAATCAGATGGTGCGGGTGTTGTATGCGCGGCAATATGCGCGCCTGGTCTTTGACCAGGAACTGCACGATCGATTGCTGGCCGAGGCGCTGGCTGCCGATCCCGAGGTTCCAGGCCTGACATTGATCAACACGCTCGCACAACGGCAGGCGCTGGCCTTGCAGGCGAGCTCCAAGGACTATTTCGAATGAGCAATCAAATCAAGCGGCTGGCGCTGGCGTGGATGGCGATTCTGGCGCTGAATGCCGGCGCTGAAGCGGCCAGCCTCAAGATCGCCACGCTGGCGCCCGAGGGCAGCTCCTGGATGCGCGAAATGCGTGCCGCCGGCGATGCCGTCAAGACCGCCACCGAAGGTCGGGTGGAGTTGAAGTTCTTTCCTGGCGGCGTCATGGGCAACGGCGAGACCGTGCTGCGCAAGATCAAGCTCGGCCAGCTCAATGGCGGTGCCTTTGCGGCCAGTGAGCTCAGCTCGGTGAATCCGGATGTGGTCGTCTACGGACTGCCCTTCCAGTTCTCGGATCTGGACCAGGTACGCAGCGTACGGGCCAGGCTCGATCCCCAGATCAAGGCGGGTTTCGAGAACAACGGCATGGTGGCTGCCGGCATCACCGGTGGCGGCTTCATCTATCTGATGAGCACCCAGCCGATAGCGACCCAGGCGCAGATGCGCAACACCAAGGTCTGGGTGCCCGAGGGCGACGCCATCGGCCGCATTGCCTTCGAGGAGGCCGGCATCACGCCGGTGCAGCTGGCGCTGGGCGATGTCTACACCAGCCTGCAGACGGGACTGATCGAGACCGTGGGCAACACCACGACCGGCGCGATTGCCTTTCAGTGGGCTACCAAACTCAAGGTCATGGTAGATCTGCCGGTCTCCTATACCGTCGGCATCCTGGCGCTGGACAAGAAAGCGCTGGATCGGCTGACGCCGGCGGATCGTTCGGCGGTGATGGACAGCATCGGCCAGGCCTTTGCGCGCCTGGAAGTCAGCAATGCCGCCGATGACGTGGCCACGCGCGAGACGCTGCGCAAGGAAGGCATCCAGATCATCACGCCGGAACCGGCAGAGGCCGAGGCCTGGCGTGCGGTCGGTCGGCGCACGCTGGAGCGCATGCGCAAGGACGGTCTGCTGTCGCCGGCGATACTGGATTCGCTGGCCCAGGCCAAAGCGGCGGCCGGCAGCCGCTGATGCGGGCGCTGGGCATCCTGGCGCGTTGGATCGCGCGCATCGAAGATGCCCTGCTGGCAAGTCTGGGGCTGGCGCTGCTGGCCGCGGCTGCCGCGCAGCTGCTGTTCCGGCTGATCGGTAGCGGACCGGTGTGGCTGGACCCGGCCATGCGCCTGGCCACCCTGTGGCTGGCCCTGATCGGCGCGCTGGTAGCCACGCGCGAATCACGGCAGCTGCGTATCGACGTTCTGGCCGAAAGGCTGCGGGGTGCATGGGGCTGGGCGGCCCACGGCGTGGTCGCGGTGTTCACGGCACTGATCTGCGCGACGCTGGCGGTGGCCAGCTGGACGCTGGTCGAGCTGGAGCGCGACAGCGGCACCGAGTTCTTCACCGGTGTTCCCACCTGGTGGACTTTGGCGATACTGCCGCCGGTGTTCGCGATGATGGCGGTGCACGCGCTGGGTGAGCTGGCCTCCCGTCGTCAGCTACCGCCGGAGCTGGAGCCATGATCTGGCTGCTCGCGCTCGGCCTGCTGTTGCTGGCTTTCCTCGGCGCGCCTTTCTTTGCGCTGATTGCGGCGATCGCGCTGCTGGGTTTTCACGCCCAGGGTTACGATCTGGCCATCGTCGCCGTGGAGATCAATCGCCTCGGCGAGATGCCGGTGCTGGTCGCCATTCCGCTGTTTACCCTCGCCGGCTATCTGCTCAGCGAAAGCGCCGCGCCCAAGCGGCTGGTGCGCTTGACTCAGGCGCTGGTGGGCTGGCTGCCCGGCGGTCTGGCAATCGTGGCGCTGGTGGCGAGCGCGCTGTTCACCGCGCTGACCGGGGCCTCCGGGGTCACCATCGTGGCGCTGGGAGCCGTGCTGTTTCCGGCACTGATCCAGGGGCGCTACAGCGAGCGTTTCGGACTCGGGCTGGTCACGGCATCCGGCAGCCTGGGTCTGCTGTTTGCGCCCTCCCTGCCGCTGATCATCTACGGCGTGGTGGCGCAGCAACTGAACACCACGCCGCCGGTGTCGGTCGAGGATCTGTTTCTGGCCGGCATCATTCCCGGCGTGCTGATGCTGGTGGTGCTGTCGGTGTATGCCATCACCCAGGCGCCGTCGATTCCGCGATCGGAGCGGCGCTTCGATGCCCGCGAGGCGTGGACGGCGGTGCTGGATGCCAAGTGGGAACTGCCGCTGCCGGTGCTGGTGCTGGGCGGCATCTACACCGGCAAGATCGCGCCCTCGGAAGCGGCGGCACTGACCGCCGTGTATGTGTTCCTGGTGACGGTCATCATCCGCCGCGAGATTTCACTGCGGAAGCTGCCGATCATCGTCAAGGAAGCGATGATGCTGGTCGGCGGCATCCTGCTGATTCTGGGCACCGCCTTCGCGCTGACCAACTATCTGATCGACGCCGAAATCCCGACCCAGCTGTTCGACTGGGTGCAGACCCATGTCAGTCAGAAATGGCTGTTCCTGCTGGTGCTGAATCTGTTCCTGTTGTTCTTCGGCATGCTGCTGGAAGGCTATCCGGCCATAGTCGTGCTGACCCCGCTGGTGTTGCCCATCGCCACCGGCTACGGCATGGATCCGGTCCATTTCGGCATCCTGTTCCTGGCCAATCTGCAGATCGGCCTGTTCCTGGCGCCGCTGGGAATGAACCTGTTCATCTCCGCCTACCGCTTCCAGCGCCCGGTCACCGAGGTCATCCGCGCCAGTTGGCCCTTCTTCCTGCTGCTGTGGGCCTGCGCGCTGGCGATCACCTACCTACCGTGGCTGTCGCTGGTGCTGATCGGCCGCGGTTGAGTGGGGGCTCAGGGTCAGGTCGAGACCAGATACTCAACGCGGAGAACGCAGAGAGACGCGGAGAACGCAGAGTCGGGCGAATCCAGAATGGCTCCTGATTCTCTCTGCGTTCTTTCTGCTTTTCCTTCGCGTTCTCTGCGTCCAGCTTCTTGCACCAACCCGCGTCAGTTTCCGATTCTCGCCGCGGGCGGCCTCAGATCTTGGGAATCCGATGGGCCATGGTCACCGGCTCGCGCAGCTCGCGACGCAGGATCTTGCCGACGTTGGTCTTGGGCAGCTCCTGGCGGAACTCGATGAACTTGGGCTGCTTGTAACCGGTCAGCTGCGCCCGGCAATGGGCCTTGATGTCCTCGGCGGTGAGGTTCGGATCCTTCTTGACGATGACCAGCTTGACCGCCTCACCCGATTTCTCGTCGGGCACACCCACGGCTGCCACCTCGAGCACGCCGGGATGGGTGGCCACCACGTCCTCGATCTCGTTCGGATAGACGTTGAAACCGGACACCAGGATCATGTCCTTCTTGCGATCGACGATGTAGAAAAAGCCGCGTTCGTCCATGCGCCCGATGTCTCCGGTGCGCAGCCAGCCGTCGGCGGTGATGGTCTTGGCGGTTTCTTCGGGGCGTTGCCAATAGCCGGCCATGACCTGTGGCCCGCGGATGCAGATTTCGCCGATTTCGCCCTGCGGCAGCAGATTGCCGTCATCGTCCTGGATCGACAGTTCGGTGCTCGGTGCGGGCACGCCGATGGATCCACTGAACTCCTTGGTGTCGGGCAGGTTGACCGTGGCCACCGGCGAACTCTCGGTCATGCCGTAGCCCTCGAACAGCGCGCAACGTGTCACCTGCTGCCATTTCTCCGCGACCGATCGCTGTACCGCCATGCCGCCGCCCATGGACAGCTTGAGCGTGGAGAAGTCGAGATCGGCAAATCCCGGTGTGTTCAGCAGGCCATTGAACAGGGTGTTGACGCCGGTGATGATGCTGAAGCGGTACTTGCCGATTTCCTTGACGAATCCAGGCATGTCGCGCGGGTTGGTGATCAGCACATTGAGGCCGCCCACATTCATGAACACCAGGCAATTACAGGTGAGCGCGAAGATGTGATAAAGCGGCAGCGCGGTGATGATGATCTCCTCGCCCTCCTTCACATTGGGACCAAACCAGTGCTTCACCTGGAGCATGTTGGCGATCATGTTGCGGTGCGTGAGCATGGCGCCCTTGGAGACGCCGGTGGTGCCGCCGGTGTACTGCAGGAAGGCCAGATCATCAGGGCCGATTTCGGTGGCTGGCAGCGATTGGCCCGCACCCTGCTTCAGCGCTTCGTTGAACTTGATCGCGCCCGGCAGGCTGAACGGCGGTACCGCCTTGTGCCGATACTTGACCACGAAATTGACGATCAGCGATTTCGGGAAGCCCAGCATGTCGCCGACGGCGGTGGTGATGACCTGCTTGACCTTGGTCTCGCCGATCACCTCTTCCAGGGTCTTGGCGAAGTTTTCCAGGACGACGATTGCCGAAGCACCGGCATCATTGAGCTGATGCTTGAGCTCGCGCGCGGTGTACATGGGATTGGTGTTCACCACGGTCAACCCGGCACGCAGGATGCCCATCAGCGCGATCGGATACTGCAGCACGTTGGGCAGCATGATCGCCACCCGATCTCCCTTCTTGAGTCCCAGGGTATTCCGCAGATAGCAGGCAAACTGCAGGCTGAGCTGATCGAGCTCACCGTAGCTCAGAACCTTGTCCATGTTGACGAAAGCGGGGCGGTGCCTGAATCGATCAAAGGCAATCTTCATCACTTCGGCCACCGATCGGTACTCGTTGGTGTCGATCGTTGCCGGTGTGCCTTCGGGATACTGCTCCAGCCATGGTTGTGCCTGTTCGGTGCTCATCGTATCCCCTCCTCAGATGACCTATCTTAAAGTGCGAGCTGCGGCGGCAGCGCGCATATTGGGTCGAAAATAACCGCAATGCCGGGGGAAGTCATGCAAGGACCGTCAAATTTGGGCTTTTTCGGCTTGGGCCGACTGCTCCTGCTGGTCGCGGTCGCTGCCGTTTTCACCGGCTGTGCACGAAGCCCGACCGAACAGGCGTTGCGCGACCGGATCGACGCCATGCAGAGCGCGGCCGAACAGCGCGAAATGGGCGAGTTCATGGACGGCGTTGCCGAGGATTTTGCTGGCAACAGCAGCGAATTCGATCGCGACGGGCTGCAGCGACTGCTGCGCATGATTGCCCTGCGGCATCAGTCCATCGGTGTTACCCGGATGGCGCTGAAGGTCGAGATGCACGGCGACCGCGCCGTGGTGCGCATGCAGATCCTGGTCACCGGCGGCTCCGGAGGATTCATCCCCGAACAGGGCCAGCTGTTCGACACCGAAAGCGCCTGGCGCTTCGTCGATGGCGAATGGCAACTGGGCAGCGCCCAGTGGCAGCCGGTGCGCTAGCTGGCAGGAGATCGGCGCCCGCCCCGTGGGAGCGGCTTCAGCCGCGACCGGTAGCTGCCCGCCGCGCCGAGCCATCGCGGACCGAGTCCGTTCCCACAGTTCCAGCAGCGCCCGGCGTAGGAGCGACGATTGTGGAAGCAGGCCCCCGCACCATCACGCCCGCTGCGGGGAAGTCCTGAGATGAACCCAGCAGCCATCAGCACCGCCTCAGCCGCGATCCTCCAGTTCAGCGGCGATCGCGCGCGTGCGTCGCACGATGGTCCACGTAGTGCCGATCGCGATCAGCAGCAAGCTGGCGGCCAAGGAATAGTGCGTACCATTCCAGTTGCTCTCCATGGCCGCCAGCACGCAGCCCACCGTCAGCAGGGCCATGCGATGGGGTTTGGCCTGTGGCCCGCGGAAATCCTGCTCCAGACCCAGGCTGCCGCCCAGCGCACGCACATAGGCGGTCAGCGCAGCCAGCAAGGCCGCCAGCCAGCCCAGCCAAGGCAGGCCCAACCCGTAGCCGGCGCCAATCAGCAGCAGGCTGTCGGCCAACCGATCGGGGATTTCATTGTAGAGCGCGCCAGTAGGGGTGCCTTTGTCACCTTCCACGGCGACCATGCCGTCCAGCAGATTGCAGAGCAGGCGCAACTGGGTGCAGATCGCCGCGAAGATCAGTGCGACCGGCCAATCCGGGCGCAACAGCAACAAGCCGCCGATCAGCGCAAAGCCGATGCTGGCCAGGGAAATCTGGTTCGGCGTGATGCGGGTCTGCGCCACACGCCGCGCCAGCCAGCGCGCCCAGGCCGTGCTGCGGGTCTTCAGAGGTCGGCGGGCTTCGGGGCCGGGTTCGCTCATGCTTGGTTGCTCCGGGTGGACTGTGCATTCTATCGCTGTAGCGATGTCGGATTGCGTCCGGGTGGGAAATCGGCGGGCATGTCCTGCCCGCGCGGCTGATATCGTTCGCTGTCGGCACCTTCGTCAGGAATTGTCCGCTCATGCTGGAATCACTGGCTCGCCTGGGCATGCTGGCTGCCGCACGACTACTGACCGGCGTGCGCGGCGTCAGCGCCAGCCCGTTGCCGCAGCCCCCCTGCATCTACTACGGAAACCACGTCAGCCATGGCGATTTTGCACTCATCTGGGCCGTGTTGCCGCCGGACTTGCGGGCGCGCGCGCGTCCGGTGGCCGGTGCCGATTACTGGGAACGCGGCATCTTGCGTCGCTATGTTGGACGTCGCGTGGTGCGGGCCGTGCTGATCGAACGCGAACGCGAGAAACGGATTGCCGATCCCATAGAACAGATGGCAGCCGTGATCCGTGGCGGCGAGAGCCTGATCCTGTTTCCCGAGGGCACCCGCAATCAGGGCGACGAGTCCCTGCTGCCGTTCAAGAGTGGTCTCTACCATGTGGCGAAATCCTGCCCGGGCCTGAAACTGGTGCCGGCATGGATCGACAATCTGCATCGGGTCTTGCCCAAGGGCGAGCTGTTGCCGATCCCGATGTTGTGCACGGTGCATTTCGGTCCGGCATTGACCGTGGGCGAGGGTGAGGACAAGGACAGTTTTCTGACCCGGGCCCGCGAGGCGCTGCTGGCGCAGCGGCCGGCGCATGCGGGAGACGAGCCATGAGCACCACCGTGCGTCTGTTTCTGGGCATCTTCGCAGTGCTGGGTGTGGCCAGTCTCATCGCCCTGATCCTGAGGCATGCGATTGCCAGGGGTCGCCCGCACCCGGTGATCGACAATCTGATCGACCGCATCAACGCCTGGTGGGTGATGGTGGGGCTGGTGGCGCTGGCTTTTGCCTTCGGCAAGGGTGGCGTGATCGTGCTGTTCGGACTGCTGTCCTTGCTGGCCCTGCGCGAATTCGTGACCCTGACCTACACCCGCCGCAGCGATTACGTGGCGCTGGCAATGGTCTTCTACGTGGCTCTGCCGATGCAGTACGCGCTGATCTGGATCGAATGGTATGGCATGTATTCGATCTTCATCCCGGTCTACGGCTTTCTGTTCCTGCCGATCATCAGCGCGCTGCGCGCCGACACCACCAAGTTCCTCAGTCGCATCGCCGAGGTGCAGTGGGCGCTGATGCTGGCGGTGTTCTGCCTGTCGCATGTGCCGGCGCTGGTGACCCTGAGCATTCCCGGCTTCGAAGGCCGGGAGATCCTGCTGATCGCCTTCCTGGTCATCGTGGTGCAATCCAGCGATGTGCTCCAGTACGTCTGGGGCAAGCTCTTCGGCCGGCACAAGGTGGCGCCGGCGCTGTCGCCGTCCAAGACCTGGGAAGGTCTGATCGGTGGCGTGCTGTCATCGACGGCGATCGGTGCCGGGCTCTGGTGGATCACCCCGTTCACGCCACTGCAGGCCGCCGGAATCGCCTTTTCGATCAATCTGATGGGCTTCTTCGGCGGTCTGGTGATGAGCGCGATAAAGCGCGATCTGGGTGTCAAGGACTGGGGTCATCTGATCGCCGGCCATGGCGGTGTGCTCGACCGGCTGGACTCGGTACTGTTCTCGGCCCCGGTGTTCTTCCATATCGTGCGCTACGGGTTTACGCCCTGAGAAGCGGGAAAATGGGAGAGGGAAAAAGGAAAAGGGAAAAGGGAAAATGGAAAAGGGAAAATGGAAAAGGGTGAGGGCGGCCTCAGCCGCCATCGTCATCCACGAGATACCCGAAGCGATCGCGGACAGAGTCCGCTCCCACAGTCGGGATGCCGGCCCTGTGGCAGCTTCAGACCTGTGGGAGCGGCTTCAGCCGCGACAGGTGTATAGGTACGTCACGTTGACCCGAAGGGTCTACGTGACGGCTGCGCCTACCATCCTCCGCGTGACTGGTAGGCCACCTGCGCCTTCTGGTTACCGCCACGGGCGCTCTCGGTCAGCCAGACCAGCGTCGGCCGCGTGATCAAACCGCCCGGCAGTGACGGGAAGCGCACGCTGTCATAGCGCTGCAGCGAGCTGACTTCACCCGAATCCAGCTGCAGCAACAGCGCGCCCTGGGTGCCCAGCAAGGTGCCGCTGACGAGTTCGGCCTGATCGCCCACCATGCGCTCCACGACAATGCGCTGGCCGATGTAGCGATCCACAGGCTTTTCGCGGGAATGACGGCGCGATCAGGCGTTCTCGCTCGCCACCGGCACCACCGCCGGCGTGGCTGCGGGCCTATGTGCCTTGCGGTTCTTCCACAAGCTGTGCCAGTCCTTGAACACGCCAAAATGCGCCTGCCAGACCGAATCGGTGGTTTCGCCATCGGTCATGCCGCACGGCGGAAATTCGTTCTGTCTGGGCAGGTGAAAACTGCCGAAGAGCTGATCCCAGATCGGAAAGAACGCGGCGAAGTTGCGGTTCTGGTGCTCAGGCAGCGAAGAGTGGTGGATGCGGTGCACCTGAGGACCGGCGATGAAGCGGGTCAGCGGCCCCATCGACAGACGCAGATTGACGTGGGTGAAGATCGCCCACAGCAGCGCGGCATCCCACACCAGCACGGTGTAACTGCCTTCGATGTTGAACAGGCCCATCGGGATGAAGATGAAGGGAATGCGGTAGACATTCTCCATCCAGTGGTGGCGGAAGCTGGTCGTGGCGTTCATGTGCACCTCGGTGTGGTGCAGCTTGTGATGCGCCCAGAACCAGGCCCAGGTGTGCTGGCAGCGGTGGAACCAGTAGTAGCAGAAGTCGTGGATCAGCAGCAGCAGGAAGAACTGGCCGACGCCGCCGATCCAGCCCTCGGCGAACTGGATGTGGAACAGGGGGCCACCGAGAGCGGCTACGCCCATCGGCACCAGACGGCCGACCAGCAGCATCGCCAGATTGGTCATCACCACGAAATTGACGATCCATATCAGGTTGAACAGGATCGCCGACGCCGGCTGATGCTTCTCCGCCGGGCGGAAGTACTCCACGGTCAGGCCGATGGCGCACAGCATCATGATCTTGTCGGTCCCGGTCAGGAGACTCTGCAGAAATTCCAGCATCGTGTGCTACTCCAGTCGGCAGCCGCCTGGGCGACGCCGGATCAATCGGATCTTGCGGGCAAGAGTCGGGGCCGCCTGATACCTGCCAGCCCCTGGTCGATCGCAATATTCTACCTCTTCAAGGTGTGATCGACGTCGAGGCGGTTCAGTTCCCGGCGGGCTCAGCTTTGCAACTCGCAGCGCCAGCGTTCTCCGTACCGATGGAGTTTCGTCGCCCCAAGCCCGTCCCCGGTTGCACCAGCGCGAAACCACAGGTCCGAAAACGGCGAGCGCGGGCCCTGACGGGCGGGTACGATGTGGACATGACACTCGATCCCGCCAGCGCCTATCAAGCTCTGCTGAGCCGCGACCGCCGCTTCGACGGGCGATTCTTCGTCGGCGTCAGCACCACCGGCATCTATTGTCGACCGATTTGCCGGGTGCGCGCGCCGAAGGCCAGTTCCTGCCAGTTCTACGGTACTGCGGCGGCAGCCGAGGCCGCGGGATTCCGGCCCTGTTTGCGTTGCCGTCCGGAGCTGGCGCCGGGCGTGTCCCTGATCGACAGCCCGGATGCGCTGGCCAGCGCCGCTGCCCGCATGCTCGATGCCGGCATCGGACACGAGGGCCTGGCGGAGCTGGCTGAGCGGATCGGCGTCGGCGAGCGCCATCTGCGCCGCGTGTTTCAGGCCCATCTGGGAGTCACGCCGATCGCCTATGCGCAGACCCAGCGCCTGCTGCTGGCCAAGCGTCTGCTCAGCGAGACCCGTTTGCCGATCGCCCAGGCGGCGCAGATGGCGGGCTTCCGCAGCCTGCGTCGCTGCAATGCCCTGATCCGGGAGCGCTACCGAATGAGCCCGGGCGATCTGCGCCGGCAGGTACCGAGTCGAGTGAGCCACGACGGCGTGGTCCTCAGCCTGGATTACCGGCCACCCTACGATTGGCAGG
The DNA here is from genome assembly GCA_022841325.1 of Lysobacterales bacterium. Lineage (GTDB taxonomy): Bacteria > Pseudomonadota > Gammaproteobacteria > Xanthomonadales > SZUA-5 > JADKFD01. The sequence continues at coordinate 116,325 of JALHRS010000008.1, forward strand.
CGATCCTGGATTTCTTTGCGATGCGCGCCGTGCCTGGAGTGGAGCAGGTGATGCAGGGCGTCTATCGCCGCTGCGTGCGCGATATTGGCAAGGACCGTCGGGCTGGCTGGATCGAAGTGAGCCACGACGCGCAGCGCTCGCGACTGCTGCTGTCGGTGTCGGAAACGCTGCGTTCCGATCTGCTTGGCCTGATTGCGGCCGTGCGCCGGCAGTTCGATCTGGATTGTGACCCCGAGCGCGTCTCCGAGGTTCTGGGTGCACTGGCTGCCGCTCGACCCGGGTTGCGTCTGCCTGGTGCCATCGACGGCTTTGAACAATCGGTGCGCGCGATTCTGGGCCAGCAGGTCAGTGTGGCCGCCGCGACCACGCTGGCGGGTCGCCTGGCGCAGACCTTCGGTACGCCATTGGCGACCGCGTATGCCGGCTTGAATCGGCTGTTCCCCTCTGCTGCCGAAGTGGCTGGCCTGGCCGAGGCCGATCTGGTCGGTCTGGGCATCCTCGCGACCCGCGCCCGCAGCATTCTCGCGCTGGCGCAAGCGGTCGCCGGTGGTGAATTGCGGTTGCAGGCCGATGCACCGGTCGAATCCACACTGGCCCAGCTGCGGGCATTGCCCGGGATCGGCGATTGGACCGCGCAATACATTGCGCTGCGTTGCCTGTCCTGGCCAGATGCCTTCCCGCATACCGACCTCATCATTCTGCGCGCCTTTCCCGGGCTCAAGCCGCGCGAGGTACTCGCCGCGGCAGAAGCCTGGCGCCCCTGGCGCGGCTACGCCACCTTGCACCTTTGGAAACAGGCATGAACACCACCATCATCCAGACCGTCCTCGGCCCGGCACGCCTGGCTACAGAGCAGGGCGCGCTGATCGGCCTGTGGTTTCGAGGCCAGCAACATGAGCCGGCGATGCCGCCAGAGGCGGTCGCCGTCGATGTCGATTCTGATCCAACGCTAGGTCTCGCTGCCGAGTGGCTGAGCGAGCATCTGGCCGGTGGTCGTGCGGCGGCGATGCCGAAACTGGCGCCGCGGGGCACGGATTTTCAGCAAGCGGTTTGGAAGGCGCTGCTGGAGATTCCCCCAGGCCAGACCACCACCTATGGCGCCCTGGCTCTCGGCATCGGCAAACCCAGCGCTACCCGAGCCGTGGCTGCAGCCATCGGCCGCAATCCGGTCTCGGTGCTGATTCCCTGCCACCGGGTGATTGGCAGCAGCGGCAGCCTGACCGGCTACGCCGGCGGACTCGGGCGCAAAAAGGCTCTGCTGACAATGGAAAGCGGTGCCGACTTGCCCTGGATCTGCGCTGTCGAGGAATATCGAGCCCAGTACAGCGACCCTGTCGAAGTTGACGTGGGCGAACAGGTTCGCTGGGTTGATCGCGACGATGACGGCGAATACCCCGGGTGGAAGTGGGCCATCGGCGCCGACGGCCGGGGCGGCTGGGTGCCGCGTCGCTATTTCGGGCCCGGTGAACAGGCGTCCAGGGCATTGCGTCACTACAGCGCGCGCGAGCTGAGTTTGAGTCTGGGGGACAGAGTGCTCGAACTCGATAATCATTCCGGCTGGATGCTGGTCCAGAACCAGCGTGGTCAGCGCGGATGGGTGCCGACGTCGGCGCTACCATTGCGCTGATCGAGTGAAGCGCAAATGCGCTTCTCGATAGCTGCCGACGGCGCGTTGCGATAGGATACAATTATGCCCGAGCCGTGCTCCGTCTCGCCATGTTTGCGAAGATGCAGTCCATTGCGCTAGTGCAATGCTGATCCCGTGCGCTCGTGCGTCCCCGAAAGGATATCAAGAATGCCAGGTACTCGCGTGATGGAATATATTGTCCTGGCAGTTGCAATCGCTGTGAGCCCTGGCGCCGAGGCGCAGGCCCCGATCCTGCAATGGACCAGCCTTAGTTCGGGTGCTCCGGGAGACCCTGTCGCTGAATTGGCTGGAGGTTTTTATAACCGGAAGGATAATGCCCTGGCGGTAGATAGCCAGGGCAATACGATTGTCATCGGTAGTGCCCAAGCAGGCGGGAGCCTGGTGATAAAATTCTCGTCTACTGGCGTCGTAATATGGAAAACAACCTCAGGACGAATCAACTCGCACACGGTTGTAGTCGATCAAAATGACGACATCCTTGTTTCCGGGGCCAAGCTCTCGGGTGTCGACGGGTCGGTGCTCTGGTCTACAGGATCCGGTGGCTTTCTCGCTGTAGATAGCGTCGGCGATGTATTCGTTTCCCGTAGCGTTTATGACGCACAGCTGGGTCTGAGCATGCGCCTTGAAAAGCTGAATGGATTGGATGGCAGCTTACTCTGGACCATCTCCGATTCAGACAGGGGTAACATTGTTGCGACAACGGTGGACAGCAACGACGAGCTGATCGTCTTGGCTACCGAAGAGACAACGATGCCTGCCGGTAACAGGCCAGCGACCTTCAAGTACGATGGGCAATCCGGTGCGCGACTTTGGAAATCAGCGGGTCCGGTGGGCGTCTACAACCAGGGTAGTGGCATCGCACTTGATGTTTCTGACAATGTGATCGTTACTGGATCAGCAGAAAATCAAAACTTGTGGCAGGATTACTTCACCGCCAAGTACAGCAGCAGCACAGGAGCCGAACTCTGGCGAGCGACTTTTAACGGTCCGGCCGGCACGGACGACGTAGCGCAAGCTGTCGTCGTTGATTCCCTCGGAGATGTCTACGTGACCGGATCTGCCCGGGTTGAAGATATCTTGTTTCGGCGCCTTCCGCAGTATTTGACGATCAAATACAATGGCGGCAATGGGCAAGTCGCGTGGACTTCCTTCTATCAGGGAACTGGGCGTTTGGGTGACTCTGCCCATTCCATTACGATCGATCAGAATGGCGGAGTTGTCGTAACTGGTGGATCGGAAGGGTTTCTGTCCGAATCAGTAGATTGGGCAACGGTCCGGTACAGCGCAGCAACTGGTGCCGAGGTCTGGAACAAGCGATTTTCGGCCGAATATCGAAAGCCGAGTACCGCCTACATCGCAAGAACGGCGCCCGACGGCGGCATCTTGGTAGCTGGCGACTCGATCGACGCAAATTCCGATCTCCGCGTGATCAAATATGAGGTGGCGACCGGCAACGAACTCTGGAATTCGGAGGAAAGCCCTGTAGTCCTGTCTGAAGCGTTGGCTGATGGTGGATCGCATCGGGCCGCCGCGGTTGATCACGCCGGGAATACAATTGTTGTTGGGAAGGGATTCAATGGTTTTGATCAGGACTTTGTGACGGCAAAGTTTTCTTCCTCGGGAGCTTTGCTTTGGGCCGCGCGTTACCGCGGTCCTTACGATGGACTGGACTCGGCTGTCTCGGTGGCGGTTGACGGCACAGGTGATGTCTTTGTAACCGGCACTTCGATAGGCGCTAACGGGTCGAATGATTTTCTAACGGCGAAATACCGCGGAGCCGACGGCAGTCAGCTTTGGACGGTGCGTTATGACGGTCCTGACCAAGGTCAGGATTTCGCTTCCGATCTGGCCATTGACCCGGCTGGGGATGTCTACGTAACTGGCGCTTCACAAGCGTTGGGGTCGACCGGGACCGATATTCTGACCATCCGCTACCGCGGGTCGGATGGGACGGCACTCTGGAGTTCGAGTTATTCGTCCCCCAACTTCGGCGAGGACATACCCCACGCAATCACGATCGGTCAGGCAGGCCAGGTTCTGGTAGCCGGCCAGTCGCAGCAGAGTCCGGCCAATCCCGACTACGTCACGATCAGCTACAACGGGCTGAATGGGCAGATTCAGTGGGCAAAGACCTACGCATCGCCAGATAACTCTCAGGATATTGCCCGAGCTGTGACTACAGATCTGTCCGGTGATGTACTAGTTTCCGGCGAATCTGGTTTGGATACCGTAACTCTCAAGTACCGTGCATCGGATGGTGCCGAACTGTGGACTAGCCATCGGCTGAATGGCGAAGCAGTAAGAGCAATCGCCACGGATCAGTCCGGTGACGCGTTCGTGCTTTCGCGGCCACGCACAGGTCCGCATCAAGCCTTTGAAGTGCAGAAGCTGGCAGCGGCGACAGGTTCATCTCAATGGATGACACCAGTCGCTGCAATAACCGGGCGGGGTAACCATCTGATTCTGGGCGCCGATGGAAATCCTGTTGTCGCGGCCAGAATGTCTCTGGCCGGAGAGCCCGAGCAGTTCTACGCACTGAAATTCGATTCGTCGAATGGCACCGAGATCTGGCGAGTAGCGCCCGGATTGCTCGCGCAGAGCTTGGGAAGCGCAGCCCTGGCATTGGCGAGTGACGGTTCGCTGCGGATCGCGAGCTCGGTTATTGCTGAGTCTGGGCAACGCATCGCAGTGTCCAAGCTGCGGATGAACGGTGAGTTGTTTGGCGATGGATTTGAGCAGTAGAGCTGCAAGCAGGTCCAGGTTGGACCGCGGCAGCCAAGAGCCAAAGCTGCCCTCGGCTTATTCAGGCCTGGACGTCAGTTACTGACGTCATTGATCTGGACCGGGGAAACGGCTAGTGGACGTGTATGCCGAGGCGCCAACACCGTTGGTAGTCGAGCGCCTTACTGCACTTCTATCGTGATCTTCTCGCTCATGATCGGCGGATCGTGGGGAATGTGGTTGGCGTCTCCCAGCACCAGTTGCAGGGTGTGCTTGCCGGCGGGCAAATCCAGCGTGATTTCGGTCTGACGGGTTTCGTTGCGGGCC
>JALHRS010000009.1 GCA_022841325.1 Lysobacterales bacterium
GCGAAGCGGCCTACGTGACTGACGCAGCTGTCACGTAGACCCTTCGGGTCAACGTGACCTACCTCCACGGTTTGCTGCGCGAATAAGCGCACCGCCAGGGGCGACCGGGACTCCCACAGTAGTCGCGGCTCTCGTCGCTACTGCTTCTCCAGATCGGACAGATGCAGGTTGAGGGCATCGCTGGAGAGCTGGATCTCGCGGACTGACAGGGCCAGCGAGCTCAGCAGCAGCACCAGGGCGATGGCAAACGCGATCTTGCCGGGAAAGATCCAGCCGGCAAACAGCAGGAACATGCAGAGCACGCAGAAGAACAGGCTGAGCACGCCCATCGCCTGCATCTGCTGGATCAGCCGCACCCGGTGGCGCAGGCTGGCCAGTTCCTCGTGGTATTGCGGCATGCCGCCCTTGATCTGCGCGTGCAGCTGGCGGATGACGCTGGCCACTGCCAGGAAGCGGTTGGTGTAGGCCAGCAACAGCAGGCTCAGAGCCGGGAACAGCAGGGCCGGGGTAGTCAGGGACAGCTCCATCAGTGCGCTCCGCCGGAATACAGATCGATGACTTCGCTGAGGCTGTACATCTCGGTCAGCGCAACGCCCGAGTGCAAGATGTCCACGCGCAGGGTGCCGGGTTGGGCGGCAACGCCACCCATGGCATACGACAGCAACGGCAGGCCGACGACGATTTGAGACATGGACGCGCTCCCAGGACAGAGCTCCAGTTTCACCCAGGAGCAGGCTCAGGTCACGCGTCAGTGGGAGCAGATACTGTTCGCGATCCCGACGACGCAGACCCAAATGGCAGACCTACCGCGCATCCTCCAGCGCCACCCTCGGTGCCACACGCGCCGCCCGCAACGCCGGCAGCGCGCAGGCCAGGATTCCGGCCAGGATGATCGCCACCGCGGCGGCGCTCCAGGTCCACGGATCGGTAGCCTTCAACTGAAACAGGCGATCGGCAAACAGCGAGGACAGCAGCAGGCCGAGGAGAATGCCCAGGGCCACACCGGGTAGCAGCAGTGCCGCGCCCTGCGCCAGCACCAGCTTCAGCACCCGCGCCGGTGCGCTGCCCAATGCCATGCGCACGCCGAACTCAGCGCGGCGCCGGCGCACGCCGGCGTTGAGCACGGCGTAGAGGCCGAGCGCCGCCAGCCCCAGGGTCGCCAGCGCGTACAGCATCGTGGCTTCGAGCAGGGCACGGCGTCCCTGCAGCGTGCGGTCGACCGCCTCGGCCAGCGGCTGATTGACCATCAGCTTGGCATCCGGCGCCAACCTCGCCAGCGTGCGCCGCACCTGCTCGGCCAGCGCCCGCGCATCGAGCGCCGTTCGCGTCACCACGAAGGCAATCAATGGATCGGCCGCGATCGGTCGGTAGATGCTGGGCCGGCCTTCGCGCTCATCCAGCGCCTGTTGCTTGACGCTGGGCACGACCCCGATCACGCGCAGTGTGCGACCGGGTACGTCGTCTTCCATCAGCCGTATGCGCTGATCGATCGGGTTGCCAGGCTGCAGCCAGCGGCGGCGAAAGGCCTCGTCGACGATCACCGCATCGTCCGCCGCGAGATCGGCATCGTCGAAATCGCGACCCGCAAGCAGCGGCATGCCCATGACCCGGAAATAACCCGGACCAACGCTGGGTGCGCGGGCGTCGACGGCTTGGTCGCTGCCCGAGACTGCCACCGACAGCAGGAACTCGGCGCCACCGAAGGGCGGCATGTCGGCCAGCGCCACTTCGCTGACACCCGGTTGCGAGCGCAACTCGTCGATCAGCTGACGCAGTCCGCCGGCAGCGCCAGGGTCGTTCGAGGGCGGCCATTCGATCTGGGTGAGGAGGACGCCAGTCGCGTCGAATCCGCGCTCCACCCCAAGCAGATGGTGGGCGCTGCGCAGCAGCAGTCCGGAGGCCCCGACCAGCGCCGTGGTCAAGGCAATCTGGACCACCAGCGTGCGCCGCTGTATTCGATCCATACCGCGGGTATTGGCGCGATCGCCAAGCCCGCCGCTGGCCGCGCCGCGCCGCAGCATCCAGCGCGCCGCCAGCAGGCCGGCAGCCAGCACCAGCGTCGCAGACAAGAAACCGATGCCATAGGTGGCCCAGTCGCTGCCGATCGCGACCGGCAGGGATGAGGGCAGGAGGCCGCGTGCCTGCAACAGCTTCAGCGCCGCTGGAAGCAGGAACAGGCCCAAACCCAGGCCCAGGCTCGCCGGCCACAGCGTATCCGAACGAATCAGCGCCCACAGATCGCCGGCATTGGCACCCAGCGCGCTGCGGATAGCGTACTCGCGCCGCGCCGACCAGAGTCGGTCCAGGATCAGACTGGTGAGATTCGCCGCCGCGACCAGCAGCATCAGCAGGGCAGCCCCCTGCAGCATCAACAGCGCAGGCAGCTGAGCGGCACTCAGCCGTTCGCGCCAGGGCCTGGCCTCAACCCGCACGCGATCGCCCGCAGTGCGCAGAAACGGGTTGCGGGAATCGGACAGGATCTGCGTCAGCACCTGCGCCCCCTGCGTCAAGCTGACTCCGGGCGCGAGTCGGGCAACGACGTGGAACTGGCCAAAACCGCCCTGAGCGTCCTCCGCCAGTTCCTCGGCACTGGCGACCCAGGGTTTCCATGCCAGCACCTCGGTATCCGGCCAGGCGAAGCCGGGTGGCATCACACCCACGATCCGGTGCTCGATGCCGCCCAAGCGCAAACTCCGGCCGACGATCGCTGGATCGGCGTTGAAGCGCTCGCGCCAGGCGCGATCCGACAGCAGCAAGCTGCGTTCATCGATCGCGGCAGCATCGGCTGCCAGCCGACTGCCCAGCGCTGGTTGCACCCCGAGCACCTCCGTGAAATCGGCACTGATGCGTTGTACCAACCAGGGCTGTGCGGAGGCGTCCAGCCGCGGCTGGCCGATCTCGGGGGAACCGATGGCTGCGGCAAATGTATCCGGCTGCGCCTGCACCGCCGCGAACAGGGAGGGCGAGAGTCCGACCTGGAAATTGATGTCGCGCAGATCCAGTCGCAGCTCGACCAGGCGCTCGGCCTCGGCGTAACCCAAGGGCTTGAACAGCACAGCCCACAGGCCGGCAAAGGCGGCGGCATTGACCAGAACCACCATAGCCACCGTCGCCAGGACCGCCAGCGCGTATCCGGGTGCAGCTGCCACATGCGACCACCTGCTACGCCAAGCCATCGCCCCGTCCTTTCAGTGCCTTCAGCGCTTCGACCGCCAGTGCAAATACCGCGCCAGTTGCGCAGCCGTGGCTGTGGTCAGCGAAGCGCAGAGTGAGAGCTCGCCCTGCGTCGATCTCCACGCGCAATTTGACCAGCGTTCCCCTCGCCCTGTGCGGATTCGGGCATGGGTGTGCGTTATCGGGCAACCTGAGCTGCCGCTCTATGTAGCCCGAACTGCGCGCAGCGCTGTCCGGGCGGTGATGCGGAAGAGTCCCGCTGAGCCGCTGCGCGGCACAACGGGCTACGACGTTCGGCTCTGGTAGCCCGCACTGCGCGCAGCGCTGTCCGGGCGGTGATGCGGAAGAGCCCCGCTGAGCCGCTGCGCGGCACAACGGGCTACGGGAAGCGAATCCCTGGCCGGATTCTTCAATCCGGAAAATCGAAGCCCGGGTCGTCGCCGCTGATGCCGGTCTGTTCAAACCAGTCGGGGCCGAGTTCGCTGGTCAAGGGTCCGCTGCAGGGCAGGTTGGTGACCACCCGGCCACCGCGCTCCACGACTACGCCCTGCTTTTCCACGGTCTCCCCGTTCACGCCCCAACGGCCGATGCCGCTGTAGACCACATAGCTGTAGTCGCCGTTGCGGAAGCGCAGCCAGCTGCCGCCACCCCCGGAGAAGGGAACGGTCTCGCCGCTGGCAGCGCGGCTGGCTGGCACCGGGCCTTCGGGCAGGGTCAGTTCCAGCGGCGCCCGCGCATCGGCCTTGCCGAAACGGTATTGCAGCAAGTCAGCGTCGGGCCCGTAGCCGCACACCGACACCCGCTTGCCGCCCACACGGCAATCGAAGACCACGCTTTCCTGCGGCGCGCAGAAGGAGTCGACTGCGCCCTCGGCGATGGCCTCCTCGTCATCGGCCACTCGTGCCGACACCACCAGCGGTACCAGGTCCGACAGCTGGCAATCCGGATCGCCCTGGCATTCGGCCGACTGCACCGATTGCAACTCGTAGCGCAGCACCAGACGCGAGCCGATCAGTTCCTCGCCGCCCTCGCAGATCTCGAAGCTGGCCATTTCCTGGAACTCCGCGCCGTCATCGCCGCGCAGCGACAGGTAGCAGGCGATGTCCCCGGACTCCAGGGCCAGCAGCCGGCCGTAGGCGGGCTTGCTCTGGCCATCGATCTCGATCAGATCCTGCGCCAGCAGCGGCGGCGCCAGGGTTGCGAGCAGCAAGGACAGGGGCAGCAACAGCCGTGAGCGGGTGGGCATGACGTCGGGTCCAGAGGCAAGGAGGGGAATCAGGGCAGATGCTCCAGCAGGGCGGCAAAGGCCTGCTGTTGGCCGGCTACTGGCAGCGTAAATTCGAGTTTGAGCGCCGGATCGCGGTAATCGCGGATGCTGATGCCATGAAGCTGTACATACGCTTGTGGCTCCGAAGTGTGAGTCGCCGACGCAGCGCTGCGCCGTCAATCCGCATCATCCGGCATCAGGGGGCCGACACGGAAGCGATTCACAGCCTTGGATTTGCCAAATTCTGCGCCCGCAACTGAGCGGCTATGCTCCGGAGCTCACTGGCGACGCTGGGGCGGAAAGTCCGTGGTCAATCGTTTCGCGGTGGCATTGCTGCTGGCATGCCAGCTGACATCGGCTCTAGCTTCCGAGCCAGCCCCCATTCCGAGCGAGCTCGATGTGGCACAGACCCGGTCGGAACTGGGTGTCGGGCACTTCAGCGCCAGGCAGCTGGTGGCACACTACCTGGAGCGCATCGCCCGGCTGGACCAGGCGGGGCCCAGCTTGCAGTCGGTGCTTGCGCTCAATCCGCAGGCCCTGGCGCAGGCCGAGGCGCTCGATCAGGAGCGCCATCAGGGAGCAGTTCGCGGAGCGCTGCACGGCGTGCCGATGCTGATCAAGGACAATATCGACACCGCAGGCATGCCGACCACGGCCGGTGCCCGGGCGATGGCCGGTCATCGTCCGGCCCAGGATGCCTTCATCGTCGCCCGGCTGCGCGCCGCCGGGGCGCTGATCCTCGGCAAGACCAATCTCAGCGAATGGGCCAATTTCCGCTCGAACCGGTCGAGCTCGGGCTGGAGCGGTCTCGGTGGCCAGACCCGCAATCCCTATGACCCCACCCGCAATCCCTGTGGCTCCAGTTCCGGCACCGGCGCGGCCATCGCGGCGGATTTCGCCGTGGTCGGCATCGGCACCGAAACCGATGGCTCGATCATGTGCCCCTCGGGCGTCAATGGCCTGGTCGGCATCAAGCCCACCGTGGGTCTGGTCAGCCGCAGCGGCATCATTCCGATCTCGGCCAGCCAGGATACGGCCGGGCCGATGGCCCGCAGCGTTGCCGACGCTGCCGCCGTACTCAGCGTGATCGCCGGCACCGATCCGGATGACCCGGCGACCGCGGATGCCGACCGCCACCGTGTCGATTACCGCGAGGGGCTGGATCAAGCCAGCCTCAAGGGCGTGCGCATCGGCGTGCTGCGGCAGGACTTCGGCTTTCACGACGAGGTCGATGCGCTGCTGGAACAGCGTCTGGAGAATCTGCGCCGGGCCGGCGCGGTACTGATCGATCCGGTGGTGATCGAGGTGCCCGACGCCTTGGGCGATGCCGAATTCGAAGTGCTGCAATACGAGTTCAAGGATGGCTTGAATCGCTATCTGAAGCAGAGCGGCGCCCCGGTGGCCAGCCTGTCGGCGCTGGTCAAGTTCAACCACGACCATGCCGAGCAGGAACTGGAATGGTTCGATCAGCAGTTGCTGGAGCGTTCGCTGTCCAAGGGGCCGCTGAGCGATCGCGCCTACCGCAAGGCCCGCGCGCTGTCCCAGCGCCTGGCCGGCGCAGAGGGCATCGATGCGGCGATGAAGAAACACCGACTGGAGGCCTTGGTCGCGCCCACGAATGGCCCGGCGTGGAAGACCGACTGGGTCAACGGCGACCATTTCGGAGGCGGCAGTTCAACGCTGGCGGCGGTCTCCGGTTATCCCAGCATCACCGTGCCGGCGGGACTGGTGCACGGACTGCCGGTGGGCCTGTCCTTCATCGCCGGCGCCTGGCAGGAGCGCCGCCTGATCGAGATCGCCTATGCCTTCGAGCAAGCCACTCAGGCGCGACGGCCACCGCAGCTGCCCTGAGGCGGGTGGCGGTCGCCGCTCAGGCATCCGCCCCTGTGGGAGCGGCTTCAGCCGCGACGCTTCTGGCAAGCATGAAACAGCATCCAGACAAATCTGGATCGACAGCAGCAGCCGATCGCGGCTGAAGCCGCTCCCACAGGGGCCTGCCAGCATCCGTGGCGACGCGACTGCTCTCAGGTCGCCGGCTTCGCCTTCGCCACCTTGGCTGGCTTGGGGGCCTTCGGTGCCTTGGCGGCCTTGGCCTGCTTTGCTGCCTTGCCCGGCTTGGTGGCTTCCAGCTGGTCCAGCGCGATCATCAGCGACTCGTCGGACAGCATCACCAGCGCCCGCAGGCCGGCGCGCAGCAGTTCGTTCTTCTTGGCCGGCCGCCCCAACTCGCGGGCGCGGTTCTTGAGCAGGGAAATGCGGTCGAAATCGGCCTCGGGCATGGTGAAACGACCGCGCGCCAGCTTCACGTTGATCTTTGGCGCCGCGGCAGCGTGCGGCGTCGACGCGCGGAGCACCGACGCCTTCTTCGGCTTGGGTTGGGGCACAACGGCGGGCTCGGGTCTGGCTGGCTTGGGGATCCTGGCCGGGCGTACCGCTGCGCCGCGCCTGGCCGGTTTGTTGGCGATCGATTTCGGTGCGCCAGCCGCGGCGCTGGTTTTGGCCTTGACCATGACTCGTGTCCGGTTCCCTGAGAGTGCCTGTGATAGCACGGAGATCGCTCCGCGTGTCACCTCGGTCAGGGAAATTAGACGCTTTTCACAGCGTTTCGACGAAATGACGAGCTGCCGCTGGTGATCGCGGCTGAGCGGCAGCTAGCGCTCGCAAACCATCCTGGCTTCTCCATCGTGCCTGCTGATGGTCTGATCCAGCGCGCTGGCGCGACCATCCGGCAGCCAGCACGCTCTGGCGCGCCATGGTCTCACCTCAGCGCGTAAACCTGATTCCGGCGCTTGCCCGTCGAAACTTCAGCGTCGTCGCCGGGCTCTTTGCTGCACTGCCAATGGGGCAGTTGCACACACAGGAGACGATCATGATGACGCGCGTGATATTGGCGATGGTCCTGGCGACCAGCGGGGCGGCGTGCTGGGCCGGCGCCGCCGATGAGGATCAGGTCCGCAAGGCCATCGCCCGACTGGCACCGGATGCGGTGATCGAGTCGCTGCAGCCCGCGCCGATGCCGGGGGTCTATCAGGCGGTGGTCGGCGGCAACGATGTCTACGTCAGCGCCGACGGCAAGTACCTGATGAGCGGCGTCCTCTGGGATGTCGACGACCGCAGGAACCTCACCGAAACGGCCCGTTCGCTACGGCGCCAGCAGGCATTGACTGCCATCGGCCCCGAACAGCGCATCGTCTTCGCGGCGGCAAAGCCCAGGCACACGGTCACGGTGTTCACCGATCTCGACTGCGGTTATTGCCGCAAGCTGCACGAGCAGATGGCCGACTACAATGCGGCCGGCATCAGCGTGGAATACCTGCTGTTCCCGCGCGGTGGTCTGGATTCGCCGTCCTACGACAATGCGGTGTCGGTGTGGTGTGCCGACGACCAGCAACAGGCGCTGACCCTGGCCAAGCAAGGGCAGTTGCCACCGCCGAAGATCTGCCCCAATCCCATCCGCGCGGAATTCCAGCTCGGCCAGCGCATCGGCGTGGGCAGCACGCCCACCATCGTCACCGAATCGGGTGCCCTGCTGCTGGGCTATGTGCCACCCGATCAGCTGCTGGCGCAGCTGGAAGCCGCGCCGTAGCCAAACCCTGCAAGCTTCCGCGCCTGCCGTAGAAGCGCCCTCGCGGCGCGACTGGCGGCGACCTGCCGCGAAACCCGCGCACCCATCGTACATCCGAACCCAAGAGCAGGACGCAGAGAACGCAGAGGAAGAGCAGAGAGCACACGGAGAGCAGCGCACTTCTCCAGAAAACGCATCAGGCTTGTTCTTTCTGCCTTTTCTCCGTGCGCTCTGCGTCCCGCCTTTGGATGTGGCGGGCCCTGATGCCGGGTATTGGCGCTTAAACGGTCGCGACGCAAGGTCGCTCCTGCCATCAAGCCGGTACCGCCCGCCTTGTGATCACGTCCAATGCTGCAACAGCGCGTCCCATCAAGATCGCTTGAATCCCGACCGCAAGCCCCGATCCCTAGCGCTTGTCCGGGTCGGGAGACCATCATGATCAGCATCCGCAAGTCCGACGAGCGTGGTCACGCCAACCACGGCTGGCTCGACAGTCATCACAGCTTTTCCTTCGCCGACTACCACGATCCGGCACACCTGCATTTCGGACCGCTCAGGGTGATCAACGAGGACCGCATCGCCGCCGGTCAGGGCTTTGGCAAACACGGTCATCGCGACATGGAGATCATCAGCTACGTCATCGACGGTGCGCTGGCGCATGAGGATTCGATGGGCAATCGCGCCACCATCGTCCCCGGCGAAGTGCAGCGCATGAGCGCCGGCAGTGGCGTGCTGCATTCCGAGTTCAACCACAGCCAGACCAGCACCACGCATTTCCTGCAGATCTGGATCATCCCCGATCGCAACGGTGGCCAGCCGGGCTATGAACAGAAGACCTTCAGCGAGGCCGACAAACGGGGCAAGTTGCGGCTGGTGCTGAGCCCCGACGGCAGCGATGGCTCCGTCAGCATCCAGCAGGATGCGCGCATCTACGCCGGACTGTTCGATGGCGCTGAGCAAGCCCGGTTGTCCCTGGCGCCGGGCCGATTGGGTTATGCGCACCTGGTGCGCGGCAGTGCGCGTGTCAATGGCCAGGCCCTGAGCGCGGGCGATGCCCTCAAGCTGGTCGATGAAGCCGGGATCGAGATCGCCGACGGCGAGGGCGCAGAACTGCTGGTGTTCGATCTGCCCCGCTGAGCGTCTTCAACCCGATGAGTCCGGGGGCATCCCCCGGACCCATCGTCTCAAACCTAGCTTGATTCCGTCGGCTCAACCGGGCCTCAGAGTTCCGTCGACCAGTGGCTCAGGCTGTGGTTGACGGTAGGATTGAACAGCGACTTCATCCCGCCCCAATAAGTGCAGCCGTAGTGGGGGGATCCGCTCTGACCACCTCGCTGCAGCCCGAAGGGTACCGGGTTGACCGGATCGCCGTCGCGGCAGTACACGCCCAGCCCCACACCCGAGAGCCGGTTGCGGAAGGAGTTGTAGGCGGTGTCGTTCAGAGCGCGGGCCGAGTTGTAAACACGCATCTCACCCAGGGTGTAGCGCGAGTCGAACATCAACTGCAGGGCATGGATGTGGGACATCGCAGCACCCAGACTGTGTCCAGTCACCACCAGCCGAGTACAGCCCCAGCGCGCAAATTCTCCCAGCAGCACATCGTCGAAATTCGCCAGTCGATCGACGAATCCGGCGCCGCTCCAGTTGCCGTTCGGCGTCTTCGGAATCTGCTTGCTGGCCATGCTCTGGAGGTTACGCAACCAGTCCCCCAGGCTGTCGCTGCCGCGCCAGGCGACCAGGCACTGGCTGGCCGAGCTGTTGCTCTGCCACAGATCGACGACATTGTTGTTGTAGCGCAGTCGCCAGCTGGCATCGCTGGGCGTGGTCTCGTAGGTCTTGGCCGCGAAGCGCACGGTCCAGTGCACGGGCGAGCTGCCTTTCTCCAGACGCTCGGACCAACCGCTGGTGGCCTCGGAGGTCGATTCCGGGGCGATGCCGGCGAGTTCCTGCGCCGGGGCAAAATCAGCATCGGTCACCGAGAAACCGCCGCCATCCAGCCGGCGAATGATCACACCGGTATTCTTCAGTTTATCCGTGCTCGCGCCGGGAAAAACGAATTTCACCACCTCGTGCAGATGCCCCACGTTCCAGGAATCCGACTCCAAGAGCAGCGGCGTGCCCATCGACACCAGCAGGCGATAGCTCTCCAGCGTGTTGCGATCGGCGAAATCCAGAGTATCGATTTCGGCATAGGCCAGCACCGAGCTCGGCGCCTGCAGCACGTCCTGATCAGACGCCCGCTTGGCGCCGTGGCTCAGAATTTCCTGTCCCATCAGCCCCATCGAGGTGGTCAACACCACGATGCCGCTGGATTTCGGTGCCGTTTGCACCCGCGTTTCACGCTCCGCCGAAGATGAGACCTGCGCCGCGACAGGCAGAGACATCAGTGCCGTCCACACCATTCCGAACGACGCGCAGTAGGCCAAAGGCCGCCAGAATCGGCCACGCCCCTCCGCCGCTGCGCTCCTGGCAACCCGCTTCGCCACGTGCGCCGATGAACCAAGTACAGACCACATAAGAATTCCCCCCAAAATATTGTCGTCGCACCCGATGCAGCCCTCGCATGCACCGAATGGCCCGGAACACCACGATCCGGCTCCGAAAGTGTGCCGTGGCGGGCTCCTCGACGCATTCCGATCTGATTCCGGATCGATGAATTCCTGATGCAGGCCTGGTAAGGAGCATGGCCGAAAGCCGATACCCCAAAGGCCCCAGCCGCACTCGTAAGTCATTGACTCGGCGATGGATCCAGTGCGGAACGGTCACTACAACGACCTGTAAATCACCGACGGCCGCTGGAGACGGCAGCGATTTCCTCTGGACTCAGTCATCGGCAGCAGCGTGGTGACCATACGGGTAGTGCCGGCGCGAACCCGGCTGTCCCTGTTTGCCCTCCGTCTCGATGCACCCGAAAA
Source organism: Lysobacterales bacterium (assembly GCA_022841325.1). Classification (GTDB taxonomy): domain Bacteria; phylum Pseudomonadota; class Gammaproteobacteria; order Xanthomonadales; family SZUA-5; genus JADKFD01. The sequence goes on from JALHRS010000009.1 coordinate 10,922, forward strand.
ACAATCCGATCGATCGATCAACCAGCCACCGAATGCTTGAAACCAGCGAGCGATTACCGCGCAGGGAACCTCTGGACAAGTTCCATCGCCGCGACGGCGGCCAAGAACGCCTGCCGCGTCGTTGCAGTCCTCGGCTTCGTAGAGTGGGTTACGACCTTCGGACTGCGCCCAGCGGCAAGCGATCTTGACTCGCAACGCTGCTCTCGGAACTTGTTCAGAGGCCCCCTAGCCATGCGCCCGAACTGCTTGACTCACTCGAAATTCACCGAGAAATCATCGATTGGTGATGGTCGGCTCAGCGACTGATCATGCAAGCAAACCAACTTCTAACTACTACCGAACCGACCCTGAATGCCGCGGCGTCCGAGCAATGCAAGTCTGGAATCACCTTCCAGGGCTGGGGGGTGGCGAGACAAGGATTCAAACGCCAGATACGAGCTGCGATATCAACGAGTCCAACTCGCCAAGCGCTACATAACCGATTGACGCATGGGGAACGAAATGAACACCAAGCACGCGAATACTGATCGAAACAACGCACGCCGCGGCAGTCCTACCAGTTTGTTGGCCGCAGCCATCCTGATGGCAAGTTCTTCCGCGGCCTTTTCTGCGGGATTGACCAACTACGCCGAAGACGTCTACTCCACCTTTTCGAACGCCTCGCACGGCGAGACGACGTTTACCGTTCGAAGCGTCTCTTCCGGCCCGGCCAAATCCTTCGCTGGGATTCCATTTACTCGCGTACTCAGGGAGCCGACTCAAGTCCTGATCAGCGACTACAACGGCTACGAGTTTCAAAACCTCCGTTACGAGGACCGAAAGGCTGTACCCACTGCCGAAATGGATTTCACCATCGAAACCATGGCAAGAAACGGCTTTCCCTTGAATGACGGCGTCTACCGCTTCCTCGAAATCAGCCAGACATTTCAGGGACAAAAGTCCACTCATGACGCGCTCGAACTGTGTTGGCCAGAGCAATATCGCTGTCTGGTGCTGGATCCCAGCATTTCCTTCCTGGACAGCAATATTGGAAACCACAAGCGTCTCCGCGCCGAAGGCTTGGCCCCCACCATTACCTCGGGCCCCGCTCAAGAGTCCTCGGAAAAGGCAGGTCGTTGCGGTTTGTCTAGCGACCCCAATAAGCTGTGGATAAAGAGAGCATACCCTGAATACAACTGGAGGACCACCATCGCCGGAACAACTGCGGCATCGGGAAAGATTGGACGAGTCGAGCTCGTCAATGCTTGCAGCGCTTCGTGCAAGGCAGCACCGTCGGCATCTGCAGCAGTTTCCTTCGGAAGCGGCGGTTTTCTCTACGCTGTTCACTGCGACAACGAGGCCGGTCGCGGAACCGATGGTAATAGACAAGGCAAAGCAGTTGGCTATACAGGATGCTCGTATGCCTTTAGCGGCCCGAAGTTTGACGTAAAAATCAAGAACTACGGGACAATCAATGTCGACGCATCAATAGAAATCAAGGGAACGGGCAACTACTCGAACGGAAACAAATTTCCGGACACCTGTTACTACCGCTAGGAACGGCGGCGCCTCACGAAACATGCGAATACTCCGCGCAAATCACAGATGACCTTTGCGCGGTTTTTCAAAAATTCATCCCCAAGATCCAAGGAGAACAACCATGAACCACAATTACAAGTCCCACCGAACCCTGGTTGCTGCGATGTTTCTTGCGACCGCACCATTCATTCACGCCAAATCCCCATCGGATTATGCCGAGGCGATCTATCGTGACTACTCCAGTTTTTCCAACGAACAGGCCATGTTCACTGTCGAAACCCTCTCACAGGGATCTATGGCCAACCTTGGGAATCGTAAAATCGGCGATTTCTTCCCGCTCCCGAGCTATGTGATCACCTCAAGTGAAGACGGCGTCACCATTGATGGCGCTGCATTTGCAAAGGTGGACTGGAATGACCCGTACCTCGATGAGCGAAACATCTTGCTTTCGGAATTCGATTCGGTTGGTCTGCCGATTTCCAAAGGACAGGTACGGACGTTGCTGGTAACCGCCAAAATCGGCGCAGACGTGCGTACCCATCAGGCTGTCGAGTTCTGCTGGGCAGACCAGGACCACTGCGTCGTTACCGATAACAGCATGCCGTGGATGGAGTCAGTGGTTCGAGGCATCAGGCTGCGAAAGGCGGAGGGATGGCGAGTATCAGTCATTGCGAGTGGAAACGTGGATGTGAGCAAAAATATTGGCTTTGGAACCTGCGCTCTTAATAGCACAATCGCGAGCCAAAACATGAAATCCACGGCGACGTACCGCAAGCCTGCGCTGGAGAAGAGAAAGACTAATAGCCTGGGGCAGTTGCTTTACAAAGGAGTGATTGGAGAGATCACGGGCACGATGAGCTGCACCAAGGTGAACAACGCTTGTCAGATGGCGTCTTCTTCGCAAGTCGACGGCAACCAGTGTTCGGCGTACCGCGGCTACTCCGTCGCTTCCGCGTCGAAACACATCAATCCGGAAACCACCAACCGCGGCAAGATCGATGCGCATACCGCTTGTTCATTTGCGGCACCAGGTGTCACAGCCCAGATCGGCTTTACCATCGCGGGCTCTGGCATCAATGCAAGTGTTGAGAGAACCGCGGCAGTGGGAAACATTACCGATAACAAACTTTCGATCGTGGATAGTTGCGTTCGGATCGGCTTCTGAGCGATGCGACCGCCACGATGTCAAGAGCAGCCCTAAAAGTCAGTGCCGCTTGCATCAGTGTGACAACCCGCGCCTACTGACACTTCAACTGCTCTTCGTTTCGAGGCCCCGCCCCTGGCGGGGCCTCGTCTTGTTCAGGGGTCAGGATGGCTCTGGACCCAAGAGTGATTGTTGTTCGCTGTGGCCTTCAACGCTTATCGATCTGTAGAATTTCCCCCAGCTTCCGCCAATGACAGGGATCAAGCCCGACGGTATTTTTGATGAGACGTCTTGCTGCCTCATAGCTGACCAATGCCTCGGCTTGCCTGCCCAGGCCCTGCAATGCCCGAATCTTCTGCGTAATTGCCCTTACCATGATGTAGTGACCATCCGGCAGAGCCTTGTTGGTGATCCGTAGGGCTTCTTCGGCGCTTTCCAGTGCGGATGCCCACGAGTTCTCGTCGTTCATCATGTGTGCGCGCAAAATCAACGATGTGGCAAGGTTCAGTCCATCTGCGTTGGCGTCGCGGCGCTGCTGAGCGATCACCTCATCGAGGGTTTTGATCGCTGCTTGATCGCGATCGCGTTGATACAGGCAAAAGGCCAGGGCGCCCTTGATCTTCGGCAACAACTCCGGCGCGCCGTCGGTCGCATCGGCCAGCGTGTCGATACCCGCTTGAAACTCCTTGCAGGCTTCGTCGTTGGCGCCTTGGATCAGGTACGTCTGCCCCAATCCCTCGTGGGCTTCTGCCAGGAGTTCAAGACTCCCGTCGATGTCCGTAAGCAGTTTGATGCGCGCCTCATACAAGGACTGGGCTTCCTGGTATTGCCCCATATCGCGCAGTACAGCTGCCAGATTGTTGGCATAGGTGGATTCCCCCGGCGTATCGGGTCCGTATAGCGCACGCAGGCTGTCAGCGGCGAAGCGAGTTTCTCTTTCAGCATCGATCAGATTGCCGGCGCGCCAAAGGGCATAACCGTAATTGCCGCGCATGATGGCGGTTCTTGGCCCGCGCTTGCCCGACAGCTCTTCGAAGCCCGCGATGGAGCTTCGAAACAGCGGAAACGCCTCCCGAAACTGCAGCGATTCGCCAAGCACCGCAGCAAGTCGGGATTCGGCTCTGAAGACGTCGGGATGCCCCTGCCCCAGCACTTCTCTGCGTCGTTGCACGACTTCTCTGGCAAGGGCGATGGAGTCGTCCAACCGTTGTTGCTGGTAGAGCTCCCAGGACAGGTCGGCCATGGCTTCCAGCGTGTCGGGGTGGTCGGGCCCCAGAGCCAGGCGCAGGCCCGCCTCGGCCTTTTCCAAGACAGGTATCGGATTCGAGCGCATAAGCTTCGCCAGCTTGATTTCGGCCAATAGGGTCTGCGGGGCGCCTGCGCCGAAAAGTTGGCGGCTGCGTTCCAAAACCTCCTGCGCCACTTTCCGTGCAGGCACATAAGAGCCGTCCATGTTGAGCATGACCGCTCGAGTGGATAGTGCGTCGAGTGCTGCCGGGTAGTCGACGCCAGTATGTTCGCGCATCGCCTGCAGCGTGGAGTCCAGCAAGGCCCGGGCTTCCGGGAGGCGATCCAGGGACCCCAGGATCAGCACCTTTCGGGCTTGCGATTCAAGCGTCAGTTGATGGTACTTCCCATGCAACTCGATGCGTTTCGCAATTGCCAGGTCCTGTGGCGTCAGGGCCGATTTGTAGAGTCCCAAGTCAAACAGTATGTCAGCGCTGGATTGCCACAGCGCCGCCTGCAAATCGGGATGCTGGGTGTATCGGCTGGCAATCACCTTCAGGCCAGGCTGGAAGAACTGTTCGTCCAGTTGCGCCGTAATCAGACTCGTGAACTCAACGCCATCGAGCAGCTCATCCAGCTGCGCCATGCCGGCCGTAGACGGCTGCTCACCGCGATCCTTCAATCGTGCCTCGACGACCTTGAACAGGCCGCGGCGTACGCCCAGACCGATCATCTGGGGATCAATGGCCTTCATCTGATCCACCTGAAATGCGGACGCCAACTCTGCTTGCATCAAGGCAGCTTCGGCGCGCTGATAGCCGATGATGGCGGCGGTGGTGGTCCCGAGCAGTATCAGCGTGATCGCGGCCGTGATCGCGGCGGTGACTCGGTGGCGCTTGATCAGCTTGCGCCAGCGATACCAGCGCGTAGTCGGCCTGGCTTCGACGGGCTTGTCGTCCAGCCAGCGCTGCAGATCTCGCTTCAGTTCCAGCGCCGAGCCGTAGCGATCATCCGGATCACGCTCCAGGCATTTGGCCACGATCCAGGACAGATCGGCGCCGAGGACTTCGATCAGGCGCTCGACGGTGGTCGAGCGCTGTTTTGCGATCTCGACTTCATCCTCAGGGTCCAGACTCTGGAAGCGGGACGCAGGATCGGGCGGATCGCTCTGGGTGAGAAACTTGACCAGTTCGGCCTGCGACTTGTCCGACAGTTCCTGGTCGCTGTACGGGGTGACACCGGCGAGCAACTCGTACAGCACCACGCCCAGTGAGTAGATGTCGGCACGGGTGTCGACATCAGCCTGATGGCCGAGCACTTGTTCCGGACTGCTGTAGACCGGGGTGCCGACAAAGCTGCCGATGCGGGTGTGGGCGGTGTGGGTGCCAAGTTTGCCGTGCAGCGACTTGGCCACGCCGAAGTCGATGATCTTGACGGTGCTGGATTGGCCTTGCGGCTTCTTGACCAGGATGTTGCCCGGCTTCAGATCGCGATGGATCAAACCCTTCTGGTGGGCGTGGGTCACGCCGTCGCAGACCTGCAGGAACAGCTCGATGCGTTCGCGGAAATCCAGCTCCTGCTGGTCGCAATGGCTGGTGATGTCCAGGCCCGGCACGTATTCCATCGCGAAATAGGGCTGACCCAGTTCGGTGGTGCTGGCATCAAAGACCGAGGCCACGTTGACATGGTTCATCAGCGCCAGTGCCTGACGCTCGGCCTCGAAGCGGGCCAGTACCTGGGTGGAATCCATGCCGGCCTTGATGACCTTGAGCGCCACCGTGCGCTGCACCGGGCTGCGCTGCTCGGCCAGATACACCGTGCCCATGCCGCCGTCCCCCAGGGGTTCGAGGATGCGGTACGGCCCGATGGTACGGGCCGGTGCCGCGGTCTCCGCCGCGGCTGGTGGTTTCGGCGTGTCGATCAACTGCGTGCTCGGGCCTGCGGCAGACACCGATGGCGCTTCGGTCTGCATGCCCTTGAGGGCTTCGGCAACCTCAGCCGCCGACGGTCTGGCCTGTGGGTCCGGCGCCAGGCAGCGGGCGATCCACTCGCGCAGCGGCTGCGGCTCGATCCGAATCTCCCAATCGCGCGGCAGCGGTCGCTCCAGATCGCCCACGATCACTTGATACAGCAGCACGCCCAGCGCATGGACGTCGCCCGCGGCGGTGGCGGGCGCACCGGCCAGACGCTCCGGCGGCAGATAGCAGCTTGGGCCAGCCGGCTCCTCTCCACTGAGGGTCAGCCCGGCGGCGGTGATCTTCAGCGCTTCCAGGCGCGAGCGATCACTGAGCTCGCCCAGGCCGAATTCGCCCAGCTTGACCCGGGGATCGTACTCCGGACCGTCCAGCAGAATGGCCGCAGCGCTCAGCTGGCGATGCACGATGCCGGCCGCGTGCACGCCGGAGAGCGCGGCGGCGGCCTCGGCCATCCAGCCCAGGCGCCGGCCCGTCGGAATCTGCGTCAACCCACCCTGCGCGGCCGACCATTCGGCCAGAGATCCGAGCGTGGCGTAGTCCAGTTCCAGGAAGTACGGCGGTTCGTCAAGCTGCCAGTCGATGATGGTGGCGGTGTCGCGCCGATTCGCCAGGGTCTCTCGCAGATAGCGCAGCAGCGTGACTTCGCGCTGCAGCAGCCGCAGATAGCCCTCGTTGCGGCAGAAACGGTAGACGTGATTCGTCTGGCCGCCTTGTTGGCGTGCCAGCCAGGTCTCGCTGACGGCCGATTGCGTCAGCAGTCTCACCAGCAACCAGTCCGGCCGCCCAGGTACCGGCCCTCCCGCGATCAAAGGATCCGGTGTCCGTACCCCATCAAAGCTTGCTTCACGAGTGAGTTGATAGCCGCGCCGGGGAATGGTGCGTATCAGCGGCTGGTGGGTATCGGCGTCCTCCAGCGCGCGGCGCAGGGAGCTGATGGTGTCGGTCAGGGCGGCCTCTCCCACCAGCGCGTTGCCGGCCCAGATTCCGTCAATAAAGGCGACCCGCGACACCATGTCAGTTCCGGCGCTGGCCAGCCACGCCAGCACTTCGAGCTGCTTGCGGCGCAGGGAGAGACTTTTGCCCCGGAAGCGGAGGGTGCCGGCAAGAGGATCAATGATGCGATCCGACAGCAAATAGGACCGATCCAGATAGCGGGTGTCCAAGCGTATGGATTCCGACTTCATGATGGGCGCAGTGTCCAAGTCAAGGTGGCTCGGTTGATGCGGCGCAGCCGCCGCAATTTCTCTGCAGCATAGCCAAAGCCCAGCGGTGGGAATCGTGCACGGCGCCTAGGTCCAAAGGCTGAATGCGGCTCGCTTCAGCGTTCAGGCGTGTCTCGAATTTTCTCGAATTTGCTCCGACGGAGAAATCGACGACAGCCTTGGAAGGCCGCCTATGCGCTTGATTATATTGATGTTGTCGACTTTCTTGGCGCGACCCTGATGGATATCGGCGGATTTCCAGATCCCATTGGCTGAGACTTTTGGACGTCGGAGGACACTTAGGCAATGTGAAAAATGGACACGAGTGGCGCGCTCCCGACAGCGCGGCCAATTGTTCCCCCGACTGAGTTCGGGAGCGGCTTTCCATCTGCCTGCGAATCGGAGAAATGTGACGCATGGTTTACGCATTCAGCACCAAGGCGCGTCGTCGGTCGTTGGTCGGGCCGATCCGGGTCCCGGCACAGACACCGTGGCCGGAATGTTCCCGCTTGACTGCGAGATTTTCGCGCAGATCCGCTGGATTCCTCTCGAATATTGGCGAATCGGGCCCCGTGGCCATGGCGCTCACAACCCTTGCAGTTTCCAATATGTCCGGGGTCAACAACTTGTGCACGACGCCCGGGACCAGTGCAGAGCGCTAAGGACCAGTGGTATGGCCCACGGGGAACAGGCTGAGATCGATCGCGATCGCTACACAGGGACAAAACACCTGATCGAGCACCGCGCAACAGACGTCATGGGGAGGGGAGTGATGCGTTACTGTTTTGACGATTACACGCTGGATCCGGCGGCCTTCATGCTGACCCGCATGGGTCAACCAGCCGAAGTTCCGCATCGGGTCTTCGAGTGCATCCATTACCTGTTGGAGCACCGCGAACGCGCCATCGGTCGCGACGAATTGATCCTGAAGCTGTGGGGGCGTCCCAATGTCTCCGATAATCAGCTGGCCCAGGTCGTCCTTGCCGCCAGACGGCTGCTGGCCGATGACGGCGCCAAGCAGCGCTTGATCCGCACGGTACCTGGCGTGGGCTATCATTGGATAGGCCCGGTCCTGGAACAACCCTCAGGCAGCCCGGAACCTGGATTGGTATTCGATGCACCCTTGACGGAACTGGCGGTGGCCATCGCGGCTGCGCCAGTCCTCCAGACAGAGGTCGAACCGTCGGCTGCGAACGCTTTGCGGACCGAACGGACGATCGCCGCGCCCTTGCTGCCGGTACCTCCGCAGGCGAGCCCCTCGCGGTTGGTCTGGGCCCTCGTCGCCCTGACCATTGTTGTCGTCCTGTCCGTCGCAGCCCTCGGGGTTTCGCAGAATCAACCCCAAACAGTGCCGCCTGAAGAAGCTGCGAAAACCTCACTCGAACCGGCTAGCGACCCGTTGCTGGATCTCAGGAAGGCCCTGCGCCAGGCCCGCTATGAGCAGGTACGCGAGGGCCTGGCGCGGATGCCGGCAGCACTGGCGGACACGCCGTCGGCGCAGATTCTGGCAATCGAACTGGCAGTTGCCCGAGGGCGTTTCGGGCGGGCCGAGGAGCTCCTCAAGCAAGAGCTGTCCAAGGCCCGGGCAGCAGATGATGCGGTTTGGCAAGCCCAACTGCTGAGCATTCGAAGCACCTTGCGATATCGCATGCGCAGGCCCGGCGTCGAGATTCTGGAGCCTGCACAGATGGCCGTCGATCTGTTGCAGTCCGCCGAAGATGCTGGCAAGCCGGTGCCCACACCGGTGATGGCCGAGAGTCTGCGAGTGCGTGGCAACGGGCTGGTCCAGACCGATCAGCTCGACGCGGCCTTGCTCGACATGAGCCGTGCCAGGAATCTCTACCAGAGCATCGGTGACGACCAGGGCAGCGCCGACTTGCGGGTGAGCATGGCGCGCGTCTGGATGCGCATGGGCCGCATGACCGAGGCCTTGGAGCAGATCAACGACATGGCTGCCGTCTACGCCCGGACCCAAGATCCGATACGCGAGATCTTTGCCAGAAACACCGCCACCAAGATCCAGATCGAGCTGCTGCGCTGGCCTGAGGCCCTGGCCAGCAGCGATCGCAGCCTGCAGTTGCTGCACGGTGCACCGGATAGCGAGCGCCGTTATTCCACCCTGATTCTGCGGGCGCTGGTGATGACTGGCCTGGGTCGGTTGCGAGAAGCCGCGTCCCTGATGGAGGAGGCCGATCCAGACGGCGATCGTCGCGACAGCGTCATTCCCGCCATCTTCCATCTGGCCACGGGGGATTACGACAAGGCGCTGACTGCGGCCAGCGACGAGTTCGAATCCAACAAGCTGAATTGCGGCAGCAATCTGCTGCTCGAGAATCGCGACGGCGCGCTGCTGCTATGGATGACCGCAGCCCAGGAACTGGCAGGGCAAGGCAGGTCCGTGCCCACGCCTACCTCTGCCCAACTGGCGATACTCGAGAATCCCGACTCGGTGTCAGCCCACATCGCCCGTGGCCGCTGGTTATGGTCCCGAGCCGAGTTCGACGAGGCTGAAGCCGAACTGCGCCTTGGCCTTGAGCAGGCGCGTATGGACAATCAGCTCTATCGCATGCAGCTGGCCGGCGCGCCTTTGCTGGACTTGTTGATCGAGCGTGGCGATCTGGTGGCTGCTGAGCGGGTGCTGGAGGAACTCCGCGCCTACGATCCGATTCGTCTGGAGCAGAGTTTCGAGGTCCATGCGATGAATCTCCGATTGGCGCTGGCCAAGGGCAGTCCCTCAGACATTGCCCTTGCCCAAGACAGACTGGGCTCAATAGCCGGGGAAAGAAGTCTGCCCCTTCCGATCTGGATCGCATCCGCTGCAGACCCGCAGATCGGTATCGAGACCCCAATCACAATCCTCGATCGTCACGGCGATTGAATACCCACCGGCCGGCATCGGGCTACACGCTGATATCCAGGCATTCGAATCAAGCACGAACCAGGCAGCGAAGGGCCATGAATGCCGCGCATGGCGGACAGAATGAGCGCGGCTGTTGCCAACCGGGGGCACCGGGCCCGCAGCGGCTACTCGGCCTCCGAATTGCAGGCGCCCAGCGCCGCGCTGAGTGCTTGCAGGGTCTGTCCCTGGGCATCTTCGACCCACAGATTCAAGCGTGCCTGCCGGTGGTTCAGGTCCGACGGCAGCTGCACGCGTAGCGGCTGCGACAACGGCGCTGGCTGGGCAAAGGCGCGGACCACATGATCGTGACGCAGTCGCCGGCCGCGGTTCTCGCCCGCCCGCACCTGCGTGTACAAGCCATCCTCGGTGATCGCCAGATGGGCTTTGGCGCCGGCCGGGTAGCCCTCCACGGACATCCACTCGGCCTCGACGCCGCTGTCGATGCGGATGCGGGCGGTCAAGGGCGGACCGGCCGTCGCCGCCGGTTCCGGCAGCCCCTGGCGCCAGCCGCGAAACTCGCGGCCGTCCACGGCGATCTCCGGCGTGTACACCGTGCGGCTGCGTGCCCGCGCGGCAAGTTCGCGCTGGCGTTGCGAAAATCGCGCGTCGGCAAAGCGATCGGGCCAGCCCAGATCGTCCCAGTAGTCGACGTGGAAGGCCAGCAGCATGCGCTGGTCTGCAGGCTTCAATCCGGACAGCCAGCGGTCCGCCGGCGGGCAGGAACTGCAGCCCTCGCTGGTGTAGAGCTCGACCCGCTGCGGCGGTGCGCCATCGGCGCTGAGCTCACAGCGCAGTGGCGCCGCCGACAGCTCGGCTGCAGTCAGCGTGGACAAAATGGCCAGAGCAAATATGCGCATGCGATCGACTCCCGATTTGGGACAGCAGACCGTGCACAGGGCGGTGGGCTTTCGGCGGGCGGCGGCACGAGGGCAAGAGGAAGGCTGGAGCGCCCGGCACTTGTGGGCTCAGACTGGTCTGGACGCTTTTCCGGTCAGGGGCCTGGAGGGTTGGAATCTGCGACGACGGCGGCCGTCGCCCGCACCAGGGACATCCATCGGGTGTTGCGGACACCGTTCCGACCCAGCGGGTCGGCGCATCAGGACGTGTTGCCGCGATCTGACCGGTTCCACGGGAACCCGGCAGCAGCGACAATTCCGGAAATCCAACAGGAACCGCCCATGTCCGGTCGTACCGTGGAACTGCGCACCACCCTGGCCTACGCCCAGGGCGCCTACAGCGTCGGCATCAAGCTCGGCAGCCAGCAGCGGCTGGCCAATCTGCTGCTGGACACCGGCAGCAGTTCGCTGGTGGTGCTGCCGCATGCCTATGACCCCGATGCCGATGCCGCGCACGGACCCACCAGCCTGGCGCAGACCATCAGCTACGGTCAGGGCAGCTGGGCGGGCCCAGTGTTGCACTCGCAGGTCACCCTGGGCGATGGCCAGCACGAACGCGTGATCGGCGCCACGCCGCTGGCGCTGGTGGAAACCGCGGCCCAGAATTTCCGCAATGCCGACGGCTTGTTCGGACTGGCCTACAGGGGCCTCGACAGCGCCTACGATTTCCAGCAGTACCTCACGAGCCGTGGCACGCAGCCGGCGAGTACCTGGCCCTGGCCCTTCGACGGCGATCTTCAGGCCTTCCACGCGCTCGCCAGGCAGCAGCCGCGGGTCAGCGTCACGCCCTGTTTCACGGCATTGGAAGAGGAAGGCGTGCTGGCGAATGTCTACGCCATGGTCATCCGGCGCGCGCTGGTGCATGTGCTGCGCGAGCGTGCGACGGCGACCCAGTTGCTGGCGGATCCACTCAACAGCGGCATGCTGGTGCTGGGTGGCGGCGAACAGTGCCAGTCGCTGTATCACGGCGCCTTGCAGAGCATCCGCATCGTCCACGATCTCTATTACAACGCCCGGCTGATCGCAGTCCAGGTGGGCGCCGGAGCGCGCATCATCGCCCCGGCGCTGGCCGAGAAGGACGTGGCCCGCGCCGGCAGCAATGCCATCTTCGATACCGGCAGCAGCTTCGTGATCCTGCAACAGCAGATCTACGACGCGGTGATCGCCGCATTCCGCGAGCACGATCCGGCACTGCCGGCCTTGATCGAGCGCTTTCAGCAGGCCTTCCGGAACGAGGAAGGATTGCCCAACAGCCAGATCGAGCATCGCGCCTGGCCCGAACTGCATTTCATACTGGAATCATCCAGCGGCGGCGAGGCCATCCTGCGTTGCGACCCCGAGGACTACTGGCCGCACAACGCCCTGAAGGCCGGGCAATCGGTGTTTCTGCTGATGTCGCAGCTGCCGAACTGGCCTGATCAGAGCATCCTTGGACTGCCGCTGCTGGCCGGCCGCTATTGCGTCTTCGATCGCCGCATCCACGGCCTCGGCGCCCTGAAGGTGGCCAGGGCGCGGGCGTGAGCGGCCGGGCAGAAGCCGCGGAGCAAGCTCCGCTCCACGTAGAGCAATGCCGCACGAGGCTGTCGTAGTGCCGAGCTTGCTCGGCAGGATGTGCCTCTTCGGCTTTGGCGAACGAGCACAAGCCCAGCCAGAGCAGCGGAGCAAGCTCCGCTCTACCAGAGCATCGGTGTACGAGGCTGTCGTAGTGCCGAGCTTGCTCGGCAGGATGTGCCTCTTCGGCTTTGGCGAACGAGCACAAGCCCAGCCAGAGCAGCGGAGCAAGCTCCGCTCTACCAGAGCATCGGTGTACGAGGCTGTCGTAGTGCCGAGCTTGCTCGGCACGGGTCTACCGGGGACTCAGGCCCACTCGGTCAAACCTTCGCTCTCATACAGCAGCTTGAAGCTGGGTCTGGCCTTCATGCGTGCCGCCAGTGCCGCCAGCGCCGGCCATTCGGTCGCCGGTTTGGGCATGTTGCGGGACCAGCGCATCAGCATCGTGGCGTAGAAATCCAGGGCCGTGAGCTGCTCTCCGCAGAAATGCGGGCCGTGCTGGCGCAGATGCGCGTCCACACCGACGAAAACCTGCTCGATGCGCCGTTGCGCGGCGGCCTTGGCCAGATCGGCATGGACCTCGCCAGCGGCTTCGGCGGGATAGAACCACGTACGAAACGCCGGCTGCAGGGTGTTGGCCAGATGCAGTGTCCATTGCAGATACGTGGCCCGCGCTGCACTGCCGGGGGCGGGCGCGAGTCCGGCGTCGGCATGACGCTCCGCCATCAGCAGCACCAGCGCTGCGCACTCGGCCACCGGATCGCCGTCGACGATCAGCGTCGGCACCACGCCATTCGGATTGAGTTTCAGATACTCCGCCGAGCGCTGTTCGCCGGCCTGCAGATCCACCTTCTTCAACTCGTGCTCGGCACCGAGTTCGATCAGCAGCCAATGGACAACCAGACTGGCGGCACCGGGAGCGTAGTAGAGGGTGTACATGGGTGGGCTCCGGCAGGGGTTGTGGACAGTGCCTGCAGCATAGCGGCTGGTTGCTGGTTGCTGGTTGCTGGTTGCTGGTTGCTGGTTGTCGGTTGTCGGTTGTCGGTGACGGGCCACGGGTCGTCGCCATGCGGTCGCGCCGTAAGGGCGCTCCACAGACCGCAGCTCACGGCCCGTGAGCAGTTTCGGGCCCTGCACAGTTGGCTCGCAATGACGCAGCTTCTGTGGGTCCGGACTTGTCCGGACGCTTTCGCCTGGTTTTGGGAGAAGCGTCCAGACAAGTCTGGACCCACAGGTCCCTCAGATCCTGGGCAAGAACGGCGTAGTCTTTCCCGTGCCCCGTGCCCCGTGCCCCGTGCCCCGCCTCATCCCCGCCGCAGGCGCCTCAACCACACCTGCATTTCGCGCTCCGCCTGCTTGTCGCCGCGTTCCGCGGCAACCGCGATGGCCTGCTGGTAAGCGCTGATGGCGGCGTCGGTCTGGCCGAGCAGATCCAGAGCGCGGGCCCTGGCCTTGAGCGCAGCGGTGTATTTCGGATCGAAGGCCAGCGCACGCTCGGCGTGATCGAGCGCCTGTTCGGGATCGGTGGCCAGCAGGGTCTGCGCCAGACTGAGGCGCAGCAGGGCGCTGTCGCGGCCGGCTTCCAGCTGTTTCAGCAACCGATCGAGAGACTCGCTCATGGCCTCACTCCCGCCACAGGGCTGGGGTCAGCAGTACCAGCACGGTGAAGACTTCCAGACGCCCGATCAGCATGGTCAGGGCCGAGATCATCAGCGCGCCGTCGTTGAGATCCTGGAAATGCAGGGCCACACCGCCCAGACCCGGACCCAGATTGGTGATGCATGAGGCGGCGGCCGCGAAGGCCGTGAACAGATCGACACCGGTGGCGGCGATGGCCAGGCCGGAGACGATCAGACTGACGCAGAACACGGTCACGAAGGCCGCCACGGTGGTGATCATCTCGTCGCCGACCATGCTGCGGTTGAGCTTGACCGGAAAGCGCCCGTGCGGATGCACCAGCCGCATCAGCTCACGACGGGCCAGCTTGGCCACGATCTGCACCCGCACGACCTTGATGCCGCCGGCGGTGGAGCCGGCACAGCCGCCAACGAAGGCGGCCAGCACCACCAGCGCGGGCGCCATCCCCGGCCAGTGGGCGAAGCCGGTGGTGGTGTAGCCGGTGGTGGTCAGGCCGGAGACCACCTGAAAGGCGGCGTGGCGGAAGTTGTCGCCAAAACCTACGTACATGCCTTGCCACCACAGCTCAACGGCCACGAACAGCGACAGGAACAGGGCGATGCGGATCAGCGTGCGGAACTCGCCATCCTCGGCGTAGACCAGGGCGCTGCCGTGGCGCCAGGCCACGAAATGCAGGGCGAAACTGGCGCTGCCGAGCAGCATGAAGACGATGGCGATGACTTCGATGACCGGGCTCTCGAAGTAGCCCAGGCTGGCGTCGTAGTTGGAAAATCCACTGGTCGCCACGGTGGTGAAGCCATGACAGAGCGCGTCGAAGAAATTCATGCCCGCCGCCCAGTAGGCGAGAATGCAGGCGATGTTGAGGCCGACATAGATCACCCACAGCGCGGCGGCCGTGTCACGTATTCGTGGCGTCAGCTTGTTGTTCTTCATCGGGCCGGTGACTTCGCCCTTGGTCAGTTGCAGGCCACCCACACGCAGCGAGGGCAGGATCGCCACCGCCAGTACGACGATGCCGAGGCCACCGTAGAACTGCAGCAGCGCCCGATACAGCAGCACACTGCGCGGCAGCGCATCCAGACCGACGATCACCGTCGATCCGGTCGTGGTCAGGCCGCTGACGACCTCGAACAGGGCCTCGATATAGCCCAGCTGCGGCGGCGCGATCACCAGCGGAATCGCCAATACCAGACTGGTGATGATCCACACCGACGTGGTTACCAGAAAGCCGTCGCGCAGCCTCAGCTCACCCTGCGCGCGGCGCGTCGGCAGGAACAGCGCCAGGCCCACCGTCAGCAGGATCACGAAGCTGTCGACAAAGGCCAGGGTGGCGCCGTCGCGGTCATACAGGCTCAGCGTCAGCGGCGGTACCACCAGCAGGCTGGACAGCAATTGCACATTGCCGATCGCCCGCAGGATGGGCCCGTGATTCATGTCGAGTTCCTCGGATTCATTCGCGCCAGAACGCCGGTGCCAGCAACACCAGCACGGTGAGCACTTCCAGGCGCCCGAGCAGCATCGCCAGCGAGCACAGCCAGACGGCTGCATCGTTGAGTTCGGCGACGGTAACGGTGGCCTTGCCCAGCGCCGGTCCGACGTTGTTCATGCACGAGGCGATGATCGAGAAGGCGGTGACCGGATCCTCCCCGGTGGCGGTGACGGCCAGCGACAGCGTGACGTAGCTGAGGAAATAGACAGTCACAAAGCCGGCGATGGCGGCCAGGATCGGCTCATCGATGACGTGGTTTCCGACCTTGACCATGAACTGCCCGCGGGGATGAATGACCCGCATCAGTTCACGCTTGGCCAGCCGCACGATGATCATGGTGCGGATGGTCTTCAATCCGCTGGCGGTGGACCCGGCACAGGCGCCGATGAAGGTGATCATCATGATGAAGGAAGGCAGGAAGCCGGGCCAGTGCGAAAAGCCCGTGGTGGTGAATCCGGTCGAGGTGAACATCGACACCACATGGAAGATGGCGTGGCGCAGGTGCTCGATGAAGGGGCCGTAGACATGCTGCGACAGCAGTCCGGCGCAGACGATGGTCACGCAGCCACCGACGATCCACAGATAGGTGCGGAACTCCGGATCCTGGCCGTAGGCGGTGAAGCTACCGCGATTCCAGGCCAGGAAATGCAGCGCGAAATTGGTGCCACCCATGAGCATGAAGAACACGGCGATGGATTCGATCAGCGGACTGTTGAAGGCGCCGATGCTGGCATCGTAGTTGGCAAAGCCGCCCGTGGCGATAGTGGCGAAGGCATGGGTCACGGCATCGAACCAGTTCATGCCGGCCAGCCAGTAGGAGACCGCGCACAGCGCATTCAGACCGCAGTAGATCAGCCACAGCGCCGCCGCCGTCTGCTGGATGCGGGGCGTCAGCTTGGAGTCCTTGTTGGGGCCACTGGTTTCACCCTTGGTCAGTTGCGCACCGCCGACCCGCAGCGTCGGCAGAATGGCCACCGCCAGCACCACGATGCCCATGCCGCCGAGGAAGTGCAGCGATTGCCGGTACAACAGCACGCTGCGGGGCAGGTGTTCGATGCCGATGATGGTCGTGGCACCGGTGGTGGTCAGGCCCGACACCACCTCGAAGAAGGCGTCGGTGTAGCTCAGATAGGGTGGCCCCAGAATCAGCGGCAGCGGTGTCAGCAATGCAGCAATCAACCAGACCGCCGTGGTCACCAGAAAGCCGTCGCGCAGGCGCAGTTCGGCGCGCTTGCCGCGGGTCATCAGGATCAGGCCGCCACCCAGCCCCAACATCAAGCCGAGCACTTCGAGGAAGTAGGCCGAGGTGTGGTCCCCATCCCAGAAGGCCAGCAGGATCGACGGTATCAGCGTCAGCGCCACGATCAGCTGGACATTGCCGATCGCCCGCAAGGCAGTGGCGACGCGGGCCGCGCTGTTCTGGCCGCGCTCTACGCTGGCTCTCATACACTCAAGGCGCCAGCGCGGAACAGCAGCTCCACCTGACGCACGCTGCGCTTCTCGCCGACAAACAGGATGACGTGGTCGTCGCTCTCGATCACCGTGTCGTGATGGGCGGCCAGTACGCGGTCACCGCGAACGATGCCGACAATGACCGCACCCTTGGGCAGCGGAATATTCTCGATGGCCTGGCCGATCACCCGCGAGCTGGAGGAATTGCCCACGGCCACGGCTTCCAGCGCCTCGGTGGTGCCGCCGCGCAGCGAGTGCACGCGCACCAGATTGCCCTGACGCACGAAGGACAGCAGTGCCCCCAGCGTGATCTGCTGCGGCGAGACCGCGGTGTCGATCATGCCGCTCTCGACCAGATCGGCGTAGGCCGGCCGGTTGATCAGCGAAATCACCCGGCGCGCGCCCAGGCGCTTGGCCAGCATCGCCGAGAGGATGTTGGCTTCGTCGTCATTGGTCAGCGCGCAGAACACATCGGTCTGATCGATGTTCTCTTCGCGCAGCAGATCCTCGTCGGCGCAGTCGCCGGTGAGCACGATGGCGTTCTCCAGCGCCTCGGCGATGGCGCGCGAGCGCTCGCGGCCGCGCTCGATCACCTTGACGCTGTAGCGCGATTCCAGTTGCCGCGCCAGATCCAGACCGATATTGCCGCCGCCGGCCAGGATCACCCGCCGCGCCGGGCGCTCGATGCGGTGGAACTCGGCCATCATCGCCCGGATGCTCTTCTTTTCGGCCAGGAAGAAGACTTCGTCGCCGAGTTCGATGACGGTGTCGCCTTCGGGTGGAATCGAACGCTTGTTGCGGAAGATCGCGGCGATGCGCACCGGACTGCCGGCCGGCATGTGCATCGACAGGTCGCGGATCTGATGGCCGACCAGCGCGCCGTCGCTGTCGGCACGGATGGCCACCAGCTGGGCACGACCGCCGGCGAAATCCAGCACCTGCAGCGAACCCGGGTACTCGATCAGGCGCTCGATGTAGTCGCAGACTCGCTGTGAGGGGCTGATCAGGTGGTCGATGGAGACATGCCCGCGGCTGAACAACTCCAGATGCTTGAGATACTCCAGCGAGCGTACCCGGGCGATCTTCATCGGCGTGCGATACAGCGTTGCCGCCACCTCACAGGCGATCATGTTGACCTCGTCCGAGGAGGTCACCGCCACCAGCACATCGGCATCTTCAGCTCCGGCCCGCGCCAGCACACTGGGATGGGCGGCAAATCCGGCCACCACCCGCAGGTCGATCTTTTCCGACAGCTCACGCAACTTCTCGGTGTCGGTATCGACCACCGTGATGTCGTTGTTCTCCCGCGCCAGGGCGGCAGCCACGGAGGTGCCGACCTGGCCGGCACCGAGGATGAGGATGTTCATCGGGCGCTCCGCGACGAGGGGGACGGGGCACGGGGCACGGGGCACGGGCAGCGACGTGCAACCAGAGGTTTACTCGCCAAGGTTGGATGGAGGATGTCAACGCCTGGCGGTCGACGCGTGCGGCTTTTCCCGTGCCCCGTGCCCCGTGCCTCGTGCCCCGTCCCATCAATCCCCATCTTTCAACTCCACGCCCAGTGCCCGCAGCTTGCGATAGAGGTGGGTGCGTTCCAGGCCCACTGCCTTGGCCAGGCGGCCGACGCTGCCACCCGCCAGGCGCAGCTGATGGACCAGGTACTCGCGTTCGAACTGCTCACGCGCTTCGCGCAGCGGCAGGCCGAGATCAATCTCCAGGCTGTTCTCGCTGCGGGCCCTGTCGGCGCGCAGCGGGCCGAGGGCAGCCTCGACTTCGGCCAGCTCGATTTCATCACCCTGGCCCATGATCAGCAGTCGTTGCACCATGTTCGAGAGCTCGCGCACATTGCCGGGCCAGCTGTACTGGCGCATGCGGTTCTGCGCCGCCACGTTGAAACGCCGGTAGGGCAACTGATCGCGATCGGCAAAGCTCTCGGCAAAATGCCGCAGCAGTTCCGGGATGTCCTCGGGGCGCTCGCGCAGCGGTGTCACCCGCATCGGCAGGATGCGCAGCTGGTACAGCAGGGCCTCGGCAAAACGGCCCTCGCTGACTTCGCGGGTCAGGTCCTTGCTGGTGCCGCTGACGATCCGCGCCTGCAGCGGCACCAGGTCCTGTCCGCCGACGCGGGTGAACTGGCGCGCCGCCAGCGCTGCGGCCAGCCGCGACTGCAGTTCGCCGCCCAGCACCGCCACTTCGTCCAGAAACAGCGTGCCACCCTGGGCCTGCTCGATCAGTCCGTAGTGCAGCTCGCCGCCCTCCTCGAAGCCGAACAGATCGCGGGCGGCATCGGGCTTGATCAGGGCGCCGCCACTGACCACGACAAAAGGCCGGTCGCGGCGATTGGAGCGTTCGTGCAGGAAGCGCGCCAGCACCTGCTTGCCGCTGCCGGGTTCGCCTTCCAGCAGCACGCAGGCATCGGTTTGCGCGGCGCGCTCGATCTGCGCCCGCAGCTCGACCATGGCCTTGCTGGAGCCAATCGGCTCCGGGGTTTCCGGCAAACGTCGACGCAGACCCTCGTTTTCCTGCACCAGACGATGGGCTTCCAGCGCACGTTCGACGGTCAGCAGCAGCTTGGCCAGCGAGATCGGCTTCTCGATGAAATCGTAGGCACCCAGGCGGGTGGCCTCGACGGCGGTTTCGATGGTGCCGTGGCCGCTCATCATCACCACCGGCATCGGCGGGCGCCCGTCCTGGCTCCATTCCCGCAGCAGACTGATGCCGTCGGTGTCCGGCATCCACACATCCAGCAACACCAGATCCGGTCGCCGGGTACGCAAGGCGGCACGCGCCGCCGCAGCGCCATCAGCTATCTCGACCTGGTAGCCCTCGTCGACCAGAATCTCCTGAACCAGTGAGCGGATGTCGGGCTCATCGTCTACGATCAGTATCTGATTGCTTGCCATGGGCCGATTTGAAAGGGTCGAAGACTCGAAGAATAGGCTCTTCGCGTCCAGTCTCATACCGGAGCCTCCCGGCGCCCCCCGCACAACATCAGCGCTGACGGGCTGCGCAGCAGCGCGTCGACTCGTATACTCGGCGGTCTTGGCCGGCGGCTGCCGCGCCTGAATCATCGGTTCCCAAGAGGTTGAAATCCGTGACCAAGTACGATGCGGTCTTCCTGAAGCACTTCGCGCAGCTGATTCTGGGCCTGATGGCCTTTGCCCTGCTGCTGATCATTCTGGCGCACATCATCAACGACCGCTTCTACGGCTACAGCGCTGCCGAATCCGGCACACCGATGGAAGAGCTCAATTCGATCCAGCGCGAGCGCGTCGCGGCACAGCGGGCCGCGGTCGAAGCCCGTCTGGCCCCTGCCGGTGGCGTCAATGCTGGCGAAACCGGGCGCGCCGCGATCCTCGCCGCAGAGGAAGAAGCCCGCAAGGCCATGGCCGGCAAGGTCGCCTACGGCGGCACACTGGACGGTTCGGTGATCTACCAGAATCTCTGCAGTGCCTGCCATCAGAACGGCGCTGCCGGTGCTCCGCAACCCACCAAGGAAGCCTGGGCGCCGCGCATCGCCCAGGGCCTGGACACCCTGGTCAAGCATGCCATCGAAGGCTATCAGGGCCAGGCCGGCATCATGCCGGCACGCGGTGGCAACGCCGCGCTGACGGATGAGCAGGTGCGGGCCTCGGTCGAATACATGGTCAACAAGTATCAATAGGTCGCGTCACCGACCTGTTGCTGTCGACGCCGCCTCCGGGCGGCGTCTTGCTCTGCGGGGAATCAACATGCGTAATGCAGCTTGGCTATGGCTACCGTTGACGTTGGCGTTGAGCGCCTGCGACCGGGATGGCTCCCTGCTGGGCACGGGAAGCGGCAGCACCGCCAGCAATGTCTGCGGCGCGCCCGCCGACCTGATCTCCTCGGTGCAGGGCAGTTCCGAATCCAGCCCGATCGTGGGCCAGCTGGCCACGATTGAAGCGGTGGTCATCGCCGACGCCATCGATGGTCTGGGCGGGGTTTTCGTGCAGGAACAGCAAGCCGATCGCGATGGCGACCCGATGACCAGCGAGGGCTTGTTCGTGCAGGTGGACGGAGCCAAGCCCAAGATCGGGCGCGGCGACGTGGTTCGTGTCAGTGGTCGGGTCGCGGAACTGGGCGAAGGAGGCGGGACGCTGACGGCACTGGTGGAGCTGAGCTCGCTGCAGTTCTGCGAAACTGTCGACGAGCTGCCGCAGGCCTCCTTGATCGAGGAAGCCCCGTTGACCGTGGGCGACTGGGAGGCACTGGAATCCATGGGCGTGATCATCGAGCCCACGGCGACCGTGCTCGACAACAGCGCTCTGCTGTCACGCGGCGAACTGGCTATCGGCCTGCTCGGTCGCCAGTGGATGCCGACCGAACGCTTTGCGCCCGGCGCCGAAGCCCGCGCCCTGGCCGACGACAATGCCCGCGCCCGCCTGCTGCTGGACGACACCAGCATCGCCAACAAGACCCCGGAGCGGATCGCCTACCTGCCGAGCGCCCCCAGCGTCGATGCCACCTACCGGGTCGGCTCGGAAGTGCGCAATCTGGTGGGCGTGCTCGATCAGCGCCTGGGCAGCTACCGGCTGCATCCTTCCGAACGCATCGAGGTGGACCATGCCCCGCGCCCCGAAGGCACGCCGGAGTTGCCCGCGGGTGTGCGCGTGGCCAGCTTCAATGTACTGAACTTCTTCAATGGCGATGGCAAGGGCGGCGGCTTCCCGACCGAGCGCGGGGCCTCCAGCGCCGACGAACTGGACCGCCAGCGCGCCAAGATCCTGAGCGCGCTGAAAGCTCTGGATGCCGATGTCTACGTACTGCTCGAACTGGAAAACGATGGCTACGACAAGCGTTCGGCCATTGAGGAACTGACCTTTCGCCTGAACCAGGCCCGCGGTAGACGATCGGAATATGACTATGTGCGCGCGCCGACCGAGCGCCTGGGCGCCGATCAGATCAGCGTCGGCATGCTCTACCGCACCCGCAAGCTGCGCCTGGCCGGAGCGGCAGCCAGTCTCGGTGATCCACCCTTCGATGAGCTCCACCGGGTGCCGCTGGCGCAGACCTTCGACGACATCAAGACCGACGCCCGCTTCACCGTGATCGCCAATCACTGGAAGAGCAAGGGCGGCTGTCCACCGGCGGATCCCGCCAACCAGGCCCAGCGCGATGGACAGGGCTGCTGGAATGGGGCCCGCATCGAGGCCGCACGGGGCCTGCTGACCTGGCTGCAGACCGATCCCACCGGCAGCGGCGACAGCGATTTCCTGATCGTGGGTGACCTCAACAGCTACTCGCAGGAAGACCCGATCCGGCTGCTGACCCAGGCAGGCTACGTCAATCTGGGACAGCGCTCAGGCCAGCCCGAATACAGCTATGTGTTCCAGGGCCAATCGGGCAGTCTGGATCACGCGCTCGCCAGTCCCAGTCTGGCGCCGCAGATGCTGGCCAGCGCCGTCTGGCACATCAACGCCGATGAAATGCCCGACTTCGACTACAACCGGGAGGGCCGCACCAAGGCCCTGGACGCACGCATGTTCCGCTCCAGCCCCTTCCGCTCCTCCGATCACGATCCGCTGATCGTCAGCTTCGAGCTGGACCCGCCGGCACCGGAACCGGAAGTGGTGCCGGAGGCGGTGCCCGAGGTGGTGCCCGAGGATGGCGCCGCCGCGGGTGGGTAGGGTTTCTGGTTGTCGGTTGTCGGTTGTCGGTTGTCGGTTGTCGGTTGTCGGTTGTCGGTTGTCGGTTGTTGGTTGTTGGTTGTTGGTTGTGGGTTGTGGGTTGTGGGTTGTGGGTTGTGGGTTGTGGGTTGTGGGTTGTGGGTTGTGGGTTGTGGGTTGTCGGTTGTCGGTTGTCGGAAAAAGCGGGTGGCGGTAGCCGGTGTCGGTGTCAGCAAAGGCCGCGCTCTGGTGGGTCCAGACTTGTCTGGACGCTGTTTCGGGATGCGGCCGATTCCAGCGTCCTTGTGAACGACCTGTTTCATCCTGAAACTGCGCACGGGCCATGAACCCGCGGCGTCATTGCGACCCCGGACTTGATCCGGGGGAAGCAATCCAGACATACAGCCGAAGAAGCACTGGATTGCTTCGTCGCTGCGCTCCTCGCAATGACGCATCAACAACTTACGAATTGGGTTCATGGAGAGCCGCCTTGGAGGGCGCCGCGCCGCGGCGCCGCTCTTGGGCCTAAGGCAGGTCAAGAGCGGCCGCGCCGGCGCGCGTCCCTCCGCGCCAGCACGCTCCTGCAAACACCGACACCCGCTTTTTTCCGACAACCCACAACCAACAACCAACAACCAACAACCGCTCTTGCCTTCCCGCCAGCGGCCCCCACCATCGTGGGATGGATATTCGTTCCCTGCCGGATGAGGCATACAGTGCCGATGCGCTCAAGCGCGATCGGCGGCGTTTTGAAACCGCCATCTTCTGGGGCGCGGTGTTCGTGGCCCTGCTCTGGCTGGTCGCCATCGCCGAATGGGCGGCCGGGGTCAAGTTCACGGCGCTGGGGTTGGCGCCACGCGAGCCCCTGGGCCTGGTCGGCATACTCGGTGCGCCGCTGGTGCATGGCGGTGCCAGCCATCTGCTGGCCAACACCCTGCCGACCTTCGTGTTGATGGCGCTGGGCATGTATGCGGTGCCGCGGGCGACGATCAAGGCGCTGCCGTTGATCTGGATTCTGAGCGGCGCCATCGTCTGGATCTTCGGGCGCGAATCCCTGCATATCGGCGCCAGCGGCCTGACCCACGGACTGATGAGCTTTCTGTTCCTGCTGGGTGCGCTGCGCCGCGATCGGGTCACGCTGGCGATCTCGCTGGTGGTGTTCTTCCTCTACGGCTCGATGATCTACGGCTTCCTGCCGCGCGAGGCCGGCATCAGCTTCGAGTATCACGGTGCCGGCCTGATCGCCGGCGTACTGGCGGCGATTCTCTATCGCGGGCTCGATCCGCTGCCGCCGCAGCGTCGTTACAGCTGGGAAGAAGAGCCCGAAGACGAGTACGAGCCGGAGTCGCATCGGGTCGACGATCCGCTGGAACCACCCTCACCGATCGATGTGGAGCCGATCTGGGACGGACCTGCACCGCCCAGACGCGGCGTGGTGCTGCAGTTTCCGCGGCGGCCGCAGGACGATCCTGACGAGCGCCCGCCGCCGCCGACCTTGCACTAGTCAGCACGGGGCAGGGGGCAGGGGTTTACAGAGTCACCCCATCCCGGCGTCATTGCGACCCCGGACTTGATCCGGGGGAAGCAATCCAGGGGCGTACGGCGATACCCTGGATTGCTTCGTCGCTACGCTCCTCGCAAGGACGCGTCAACAACTTACGATATGGGTTCATGGAGAGCCGCGTGTATCGGACCGACACCGCCTACGGGCGATGAACTGTAGGTCGGGCCAGGCGCAGCGTGCCCAACACCAGCGCCCATTGTTGGGCACGCTGCGCTTAGCCCAACCTACATCAACTTGCCGGTCGCGCCGCCAGGCCGCTCCTGCAGGCCGCGGCCAACCGCTCTCAGGCGCTCTTCAGCGTCGGCTTCTTGGCGGCGGTCTTGCGGGCGGCGGTCTTGGTGGCCGCACCCTTCTTGGCCGGCGCCTTCTTGGCGCTGCTGGCTTTCTTGGTTGCGGCCTTCTTCTTCGCGGGTGCCTTCTTGGCCGGCGCCTTCTCCGCGCCCTCGGCCTTGGCTTTCACCGTTCGGGTCTTCTTCGGCGCTTCGGGCTTGCCGCCCTTGCGACCGAACTTGCCCTTGCCCTTGGCCGGGGCTGCCGCCAGGATTTCCACGCAATCTGCTTCGGTCAAGGTCTCCGGGGCCACATCCTTGGGGATCCGGCCATTCTTGTTGCCGTCGGTCACGTAGGGACCGAATTTGCCGCGCAGCACCTGGATGGCGCCATCCTGGAAGCTGCTGATGATCTTGTTGGCCGCTGCTTCGCGCTTGGCGCGGACCAGCTCCACCGCCTCTTCCAGCCCGATCTCGTAGGGATCCACGCCCGCTGGAATCGAGGCATAGGTGCTGCCAGCCTTGACGAAGGGGCCAAAGCGGCCGATGCCCACCGACATCGGCTCGCCATCCGGACTTTCGCCCAGATTTCGCGGAAGCTCGAACAGCTTCAGGGCCTCGGGCAGGGTGATGCTGTCCATCTTCTGGCCGGCGCGCAAGGACGCGAAGCGCGGCTTGTCTTCGTCGTCCTTGGTGCCGATCTGCACGAAGGGCCCGTAGCGCCCCAGGCGCACCGAAATTTCCTTGCCGGTCTTCTCGTCGGTACCGAGCACCCGCCCCTGGGTGGCTTCGGCGCGGGTCACCGAGCTTTCCTTCTCGTCGACCAGGGCCTTGAACGGATCCCAGAATTCGCGCAGCACCGGCACCCAGTCCTTCTCACCGCGGGCCACGGCATCGAGCTCGTCTTCGAGGCGGGCGGTGAATTCGTAATCGACGTAGCGGGTGAAGTGTCCGGACAGGAACTTGGCCACCACGCGGCCGACGTCGGTGGGCTGGAAGCGCTTCTGCTCCAGGGTCACGTATTCGCGGGCCAGCAGCACCTGAATGATGCTGGCGTAGGTGGAAGGACGGCCGATGCCGTATTCCTCCAGGGTCTTGACCAGGCTGGCCTCGGTGAAGCGCGGCGGCGGCTCGGTGAAATGCTGGGCAGCGCGCAGATCGACGAGATCGACCAGCTGACCGATCTCCAGCGGCGGCAGTTTGCTGCCGGGCTCGTCGTCGTCGCTCTTCTGGTCGCGGCCTTCTTCGTACACTGCCAGGAAGCCGGATTCGACCACCGTGGTGCCGCTGGCGCGCAGCAGATCGCCCTTGCCGGCTTCCAGATCGACACTGACCGTGTTCAGCAGCGCCGGGCGCATCTGGCAGGCCACGGTGCGCTTCCAGATCAGTTCGTAGAGCTTGAGCTGATCGGGGGTGAGGTACTTGGCGATGGATGCCGGGGTGCGCAGGGCGCTGGATGGGCGAATCGCCTCATGGGCTTCCTGGGCGTTCTTGCTCTTGCTCTTGTAGAACTGCGGTGCCGGCGGCAGCTTGTCCTCGCCGAACTCGCGGACGATGACCTGGCGCAGCTCGGCCAGGGCGTCGTTGGAGAGGCTGACCGAGTCGGTACGCATGTAGGTTATCAGACCGATCTGACCGCCCTCGCCCACGTCCACGCCCTCATACAGGCCCTGGGCGATGCGCATGGTGCGCTGGGTGCCGAATCCGAGCTTGCGGGCGGCTTCCTGCTGCAGCGTCGAGGTGATGAAGGGCGGCGCGGCCCGGCGCTGGCGATCCTTGCGCTGGATGTCGGCAACCTTGAGCGCACCGCTGTCGCTGTTCTTGTGGGCGCGGGCACCGGCCAGCACGCGCTCGCGCGCCGCGGTGGCCTTGGCCTCGTCGTTGAGGTCGAACTGATCCAGGCGCTGACCGCCGAGCGTGGTCAGCTTGGCCGAGAAGCCCTGACCGGCGAAGCAATCAGCATCGATGCTCCAGTATTCGCGGGCGATGAAGCGTTCGATCTCTTCCTCGCGCTCGACAATCATGCGCAGCGCCGGGCTCTGCACGCGGCCGGCCGACAGGCCCCGCTGGACCTTCTTCCACAGCAGCGGCGACAGGTTGAAGCCGACCAGATAGTCCAGCGCGCGGCGCGCCTGCTGGGCATTGATCAGATCCATCGACAGCTTGCGCGGATGGGCGATGGCTTCCTTGATGGCCTTGGGCGTGATTTCGGCGAAGGTCACGCGATGGATGGCGCGATCACCGAGCAGCTTCTTCTCACGCAGGATTTCGTAGACATGCCAGGAGATGGCTTCTCCCTCGCGATCAAGATCGGTGGCGAGGTAGATGGCATCGGCCGCCCGCGCCGCTCTGGCGATGGCATCGACGTGTTTCTCGTTGCGGTCGATGACCTCGTAGGCCATGGCGAAATCGTGGTCGGTATCGACCGAACCGTCCTTGCTCGGCAGATCGCGGACGTGTCCATAGGAAGCCATCACCGCAAAATCCTTGCCCAGGACTTTGTTGATGGTCTTGACCTTCGCCGGCGATTCGACGATCAGCAGATTCTTGGCCATGCGTATAAAAGAGGTGTCCGACAAGGTGTAAAAAGGGCCCGGATGTTAACCGCATTCGCCTGAAGATGTCGCTCTTGCGGTTTTTGCGGATGTTTTGGGTGCGCCTGCGACCGGGTCGGCCCGGGCTCCTCGTACACCCCGGCCTGCGGCTACGGCGCGGGCGCCATCTGCGCCTGCGGCGCCCGCCACATCAGTCTCAACAGCAGCACGGCGCTGGTGCCCGCGGCCATTACAATCGTCCATCCGGCCCACGCCGGCAGGGCCAGTTCGCCGAACCACTGGCCACTCAGGGCCAGCGCAGCGCTGAGCCCCAGCCGTGCCAGCTCCAGTGCCAGCCCGAGGCGCTGTCGGGCGGGCTCGGCGCTGATCAGCAGGCCCAGCGAGACGCTGCCGAGGCTGAGATAGAGGCCGTAAGCCAGCTCCGGCTGCCACGGCAGCCAGGTGGCGACCGCAATCAGATGCACCAGTTGCACCGGCAGCAGGGCCATCTGCACCAGGGCATAGACCGGCAGACCCGGCAAGGCCGGGGCGTCAAAGTGCTGGTGCGTGGACAGATCGAAGGCTGGCTTGGGGTCCAGCTGCGCCGCCCGTGGCGGACGCCAGCCTGGCCGGCGCCACCACAGGCTGAGGCTCTCGCTCCAGCGATCGGCGCGCATCGCGTCCTTGCACAGGGCCCAGAAACTGTCGAGATTGATCCACAGCGGATTGAAGCTGCGCACCGGCGCGCGAGTGCCGTAGCGCACCGGATCGTCGGCGCGCTCGTCCTCGAAGGTGCCGAACAGATGATCCCAACACATCAGGATGCCGCCGTAGTTCTTGTCGAGGTAACGCTCGTTGACGCCATGGTGCACGCGATGGTTCGAGGGTGAGCCGAACCAGCGATCGAATCGGCCGAGGCTGCCGATGCGCTCGGTATGGATCCAGAACTGGTACAGCAGATTCAGCAGCGCCGCCACCGCGTAAACCGCCGGCGGAAAGCCCAGCAGCGCCAGCGGCAGGGCGAAGACCCAGGTCCACAGATGCATGCTGGCGCTGGGTACGCGCAGCGCCGTGGCCAGATTGAAACGGTCGCTGGAGTGGTGCACGCCGTGCGAAGCCCACAGCAGATTCCACTCGTGGCCCATGCGGTGCTGCCAGTAATAGGTGAAGTCGTAGAGCAGCAGTCCGAGTACCCAGGTCCAGGGACTCGCCGGCGACCATTGCCACAGCGCCAGATGTTCATAGGCCACTGTGTAGATCGCCAGCCGCACCAGGATGGTCGTGGTGCCAAGCGCACTCATCATGATCGACACCCCGAGGCTGCCGACCGTGTCCTTGATTTCGTAATCGTCGCGCCCCTGACGCCGGCTGATGGCGTAATCCAGGTACACCGCCAGATAGAAGAAGGGCAGCACGATCGCCGCAATCAGCGCATTGGGACCGATGGAACTAGCGGTGGCCATGGAATCGGCGATGAACGCAGCGGCAGAGGGCTGGATCATGGTGCCACACGGGAAGCCGATGCAGATGCTAACTTGTGCGCCTCGATGACGCGGAGACCAGTGCGGATGCGGCTTTGGATGCTGATCTTGGGTATGACCCTGCTGGCGGGATCGGCCGACGCCAGGGCACTGGCCTTCGATGGCGGACCGGGCGCGACCACACCATCGCTGGCGGCGGACCCATCGCGCGGAATCGTGCTCACCTGGCAAACCCGCAGCGGCGATGAAGCCCAGCTCAACTACGCCCTGATGGACGCCGATGGTCGCGAACTGCGGCGCGGGGTCATCGCCAGTGGCCAGGACTGGTTCGTCAACTGGGCCGACTTTCCCAGTCTGGCGGTGCTCGACACCGGTGACTGGGTGAGCTTCTGGCTGCAGAAATCGGCGCCGGACACCTACGCCTACGACATCCGCGTGGTGCGCTCGAGCAATGGTGGCGGGCGCTGGACTGAGCCGGTCACCCCACATCTGGACGGTACCGCGACCGAGCATGGCTTTGTTTCGATGCAGCCGCTGCCGGAAGGTAGGGTGCAACTGCTGTGGCTGGATGGCCGCAACAGCGGCGGCGCCGGGCATGGCGACGAGCACGGCAGCGAGGGGCCGATGAGCCTGCGCTCGGCAGTGCTGGATCGGCGTGGCCGGGTGTTGGAATCGCAGGAGCTGGACGGGCGCGCCTGCAGCTGCTGCCAGACCGACAGCGCGGCGCTGGGCGACGAGATCCATGCGGTCTATCGCGATCGCAGCATCAAGGAGATTCGCGACATCGGTCTGTTGCGTCGGAACCCGAACGGGGAGTGGTCGCGGCCGCAGCGTGCGCACCGGGACAACTGGCAGATCAGTGCCTGTCCGGTCAACGGGCCAGCGATTGCGGCCAGCGGCGAGCAACTGATCGTGGCCTGGCCCACGCTGGCGCAGGCGCCGATGGCGGTGCGCTACCAGGTTCGCAAGGACACCCGGGTGCGCGCCGAGGCCATCCTGGAGCAGAGTGATGCGGTGCTCGGTCGGGTCGATGCCAGCCCCGCTGCCGACAACGGTTTCGCGATCAGCTGGATCGGTGCCCACGGCAGCGCTGCCGCGCTCAAGCTCGCCGAGATCGACCCCAGCGGCGCCATCCGGCGGATCCGGATCATCGCCACGCTGGCGCCCGGGCGCAGCACCGGCAACCCGCGCCTGCTCTGGTACCGAAACGCCCACTATCTGACCTGGACCGAATCCGCAGGTCCCGGGCAGACCCAGGTGCGGCTGGAGCGGGTGGATCCCTGACGGGGCACGGGAGAC
This sequence comes from Lysobacterales bacterium, assembly GCA_022841325.1. GTDB lineage: Bacteria > Pseudomonadota > Gammaproteobacteria > Xanthomonadales > SZUA-5 > JADKFD01. Next base: position 40,688 of record JALHRS010000009.1, read on the forward strand.
GGGGCACGGGGCAGGGGAAGAGCAGCGGGACGGTGCGGCGGCTGTCGTAGGTTCGGACTTGTCCGGACGCTGTTCCGGCACAGCGCCTTGAGCTTCTGAAATGGCCGCCGCTAGCGTTCCGACAGCTGCCAGCCCTGTCCGTGGTCATAGTCGGAATGGTTGTCGGGATGGATCCGATGCTCGCCGAAACAGAGCAGCCTCAACACGGCCGCCGGGCGCAGATGCCAGCTGGCCCAGGACAACGGCGTGTCCCCATGGGCATCGCGCGCATCTCGCTCCGCCCCTGCGTCCAGCAACAGCTGGATCAGTTCGGCATCGGCGAAGGCGGCGGCGCGATGCAAGGGTGTCTCCGCCCGGCAACGGGCGTCGCGCATGAAGGCGCCTGTGGGCGCCTGCTTGCGCGTCGTGGCGTTCGGGTCGGCGCCTGCAGCCAGCAGCGCGCGCACGATCCGGGCGCGGGTCGGTCGGTTGGCGCGTGACACGGCCAGATGCAGCGCGGTTTCGCCATTGTCCTCGCGGGCGTGGTTGGCCTTGGCGCCGTGCTCGATCAGGAATTCGCAGAGCTGCCAGTGTCCGTGGAAGGCGGCACCACCCAGATCCAGATTTTCCCCCAGCTGCGACAGGGATTCGCCGTGCTGAATCAGCACCCGCAGGCCGCTGACGTCACCGAAGTGCGCGCACCACTGCAGCAGCGAGACCCCGTCGATCTGCGCATCTGCGCGGCCGCCTGCGGCCAGGTATTCCAGGACCAGATCGGTACGACCTTCGCGAATGCGAGCGAGCATGGGCGCTTCCTCCAGATCGAATGGCCGGGTCCAGATTGCCACAGGCGGGGCCAATCGGGATCGCCCAAGACCAGGCACCGGCGATCTGATCGCGGATGAATCCGCTCCCACAGGCGAGTGCGCTGGCAATCGGAAACCTGTGGACTCTGTCCGCGATCGCTCTGCCTCGATCCGCCGCCGACGCCGCCACCGAAGCAGGCAGACCTGCAGCCTCGCTTCCTTCTAGACTGTGCCCCTGATTTTCGGGAGGACACAGCCATGGATAGACGTCAGTTCATACAGGCCGGCGGAGTCGCCGCCACCGCCGGTGCACTCGCCGCCTGCGGCAGCAGCACGGCACCCACTGCCGCTGCGGGTGCTCAGCCCAGCGCGGCCCCGATACACTGGAAGATGGTCACCTCATGGCCGACCAATTTCCCTGGTCTTGGCGCCGGTGCCGCACGCCTGGCGGAGATGATCGGACGCATGAGTGGCGGTCGCCTGACGGTCAAGGTCTACGGCGGTGGTGAACTGGTGCCGGCCTTCGAGGTCTTTGACGCGGTGTCGCAAGGGACGGCGGAAATGGGCCACAGCGGCGCCTATTACTGGAAGGGCAAGGCTGAGGCGACGCAGTTCTTTTCGGCCGTGCCCTTCGGCATGAACGCCCAGGAAATGAATGGCTGGCTCTACCATGGCGGTGGCCTGGAGTTGTGGCGCGAGCTTTATTCCCGCTTCGATCTGGTGCCCTTTCCGGCCGGCAACACCGGCGTCCAGCTGGCCGGCTGGTTTCGCAAGGAAATCAACAGCGTGGCCGACCTCAAGGGCCTGAAGATGCGCATCCCGGGCCTCGGTGGCGAGGTGCTGGCGCGCCTGGGCGGTGCTCCGGTCAACATCCCCGGCGCCGAGCTCTACACCGCGATGCAGACCGGCGCGCTGGATGCCACCGAATGGGTGGGGCCGTACAACGATCTGGCCTTCGGCCTGAACAAGGTCGCCGACTACGCCTACTACCCGGGCTGGCAGGAACCCGGGCCGACCCTGGAATGCACCGTCAACAAGACCGCCTTCGACGCCCTGCCCGATGATCTCAAGGCCATCGTCGAGGGCGCCTGTCGTGCCATCAATGACGACATGCTGGCCGACTACACCGCCCAGAACCAGCGCGCGCTGGAGACCCTGATCGAGGCCGGCGTGCAGTTCCGCAAGCTCCCGGACGATGTGCTGGCGGCGCTGCGCGACACCAGCGTAGCCGTGGTCGCCGAAATCGCTGCGAAGGACGAGTTCACCACCCGCGTCTACGACTCCTATCAGGCCTTCCGCAACAGCGCCAAGCGCTGGCACGAGGTCTCCGAGGTGGCGTTCTACGCGGCGCGCGGCTGAGATTGCGGGGGCAGGGGGCACTCGTCGCGGGCGCAGCCCGCTCCCACAGGCTGGGTCGCAGCCCTGTGGGAGCGGACTCTGTCCGCGATCGCCTTGCAAGACCCGCCTGCCGGCACCTTGATTGCCCCTGCCCGCACCACCACCTTGTAGTGATCTGACTACTGCGAGCACCGTCATGTCCGAGTCCCTGCACATCATCTGTCCGGCCTGCCAGAGCAAGAACCGGGTGCCGCTGGATCGGCTCGAAGCCGCTCCGGTATGCGGGCGCTGCAAGCAACCGCTGTTCGGCGGCAAGCCGGTGGAAGTCGACAGCGCCGGATTCCGGCGCCTGATCGAGCACTCCGAGCAACCGGTGCTGGTCGATTTCTGGGCGCCGTGGTGCGGGCCCTGCGTGTCGATGGCGCCGCAGCTGACGGCCGCGACCACCCGGCTGGAGCCGCAGGTGCGCGTGGCCAAGGTCGATATCCAGGCCCATCAGGACATCGGCGCCGAGTTCCGCATCCAGAGCATCCCGACGCTGGCCTTGTTCCACGGCGGCCGCGAGATTGCCCGCCAGCAGGGCGCGATCGGCGCCAACGACATCGTCCGTTTTGCGGCCGAGGCGCTGAGCTGAGCTCAGCCTGTTGTTGCAGCGGCTCCGATCCTGTTGCGAAAACCGGTTACCGAGGTGCGTTGCCATCAGAAGCAGGACGCAGAGATCGCAAGGGAAAAGCAGAAAGGACGCTGAGAAGAGCAGAGTCAAGTGACGCGTGGGTCGGCAGACCCGGCACATACCAGCTGTGGCCCGAGGCGTCGCGGAAAAAGTCCGCTCCCACAGAAGCGTTGCGCGCCGACACGCCTGCACGTGCGATTGCGTATTCCGACAACCGACAAGCAACAACCGCCTCCGCGCTCAGCCGCGCGTGGGCGCCGCGCAGGAACTGGCCAGCTGCACGCTGCGGGCGGCTTCGAAGGGTTCGGACGATGCTTCGTCGCGGCGTTCGCCGGGTGGGAAGTCGATCCGGGCCACATAGTTGTCGCCCTCTTCATCGCGCACATTGGACAGGCCCTCGAAGCGCAACAAGGTGCGCGACTGGCTGTCGTAGCTGACGTCGATGCCCGACACGATCAGGCCCAGCAAGCCACCCAGGGCCAGCCGGAACACCCGCACCGGGCGATCGCCGATGCGGTCCTCACTGACCTGGCGCACCTTGAAGTTCATGTAGTCCAGGCGGCTCGGCACCAGGAACTTGAAATGCATGGTCTCACCGGCGACCAGCTCATCCCAGTGATCCTGGACGAAGCCGTCGAAGCCGGCATCGCCGACCAGATCCTGCGGAATCTGGTCGAGGATCTCGCGCTCGGGTCGGTCCTCGCCGACCTCCTGCACATAGACCTCGCGAGTCTCGCCCTTGGCACTGAAACCCTCGCGATAGCCAAGGCGGGCATCCACCATGTCGAACTCGGGCAACCATGGGGAGGCGAAGGCGTTCTCGACCCGCTTGCGCGCAAACGGGGTGCCGTCGGCGCAGCGATACAGCACCAGGCGCTCGCGCACCGCGCCGCCTTCCATCGCCAGGAAGTGCGATTCGCGATACAGCACCTGACCGTCCTTCTTGTCAAAGGCGGTGCCGTCGTAACTCATGTAGTGGCGGGCGCCGGGCAGCGATTCGGCGGCGGCGGTGGTGGCGAGCAATACGCATGCGGCCACCCAGGTGTTTCCATTGCGAATTGACATGTCTCCCCCGTTTGGTCGATGTCACGTAGCCCGCTATGCGGCCAACGTGACCTACGATTCCCGTGCCCCGTGCCCCGTGCCCCGTGTCCCCTGCCCCTCTAACGGTATCACGGGTCCAGATAGGTCACCGGCTCGGCCACGAAGTTGAAGTAGAACCACCAGCCGCTCTCGCCATTGTGCAGATCCTTGTCGTTGCGGCTGGAACACGAGCCGTTGCCACCGGGGAGCAGGCTGGACAAGACGATGCTGCCGCCGGGCAGAGCCGGATTGTTGATGATGATCTGGTTGGCATCACTCTCGCGTAGAAATCCCCTCAACAAACCGTTGCTCAGGCCGGTAGCCGGATTGCCGACGAAGCTGGCCGCGATCTGGGCATCGTTGAGGGTGATCAGGGTGCCGCCATTGTCGAAGCTGAAGGTCCGCGCCGCAGTGACGAAACAAGGGCCGGCCGGCGTGGCAATGGCCGGGCTGTAGGCGGGCGTACCGGTGGTGCCTGGCAGCGGCGACAGGCAAGTACCGCTGATGGCGCTGGCATAGACGTAGCTCTGCGGTTGGGCAGTCGCCGACGCGCTGCAACTGGCCGGTGGCGCCGGCGCCAGACAATCGGCACCGCCGTTGTCGACCCGGGCAATGCCGCCATCCCGGCGCAGGGGCCGGAACCACAACAGACTGCTGGCATCCAGCACGCCATCGGCCGGGTTGCTGTCGGCGCTGTAGCTGTCCTGGATGGAACCGTTGAACGAGACCGTCGTGGTCGGAATCACGTTGTCGGTGAAATCACTGCAGAAGGTCGGGAATGGTGGAATCGTGATCGGCAGAAACACATGCGGATCGCGCAGATCCAGATCGGTGAATCGGAACACGGTGGCCGGCGTGACAAACTCGAAGCCATCGACACCAAACCAGTCTGGCGTGGACTGGGCCGCGGCGGGAACGGAGCAGAGGAGTACAGCGGACAGCAGCAGCTTGCGCGACATCGGGCTGATTCCGGCATGACGGTGGAGCAGAGTCTACGGCGGCGCGCGCCTGCGAGTCAGGGAACACACAAGCAAGAGTGGTGCTGTCTCGCCGCTGTGGGAGCGGCTTCAGCCTGTGGGAGCGGCTTCAGCCGCGACTGCTGCCATCGCGGCTGAAGCCGCTCCCACAGTGGTGGCGCCAATGCCAGGCTCACGCGCCGTTCGCCAGTCCCCGGCGTCGCGCGCTATCGTAGCCCCTATGTCACGCCTGCTGGTCTTCCAACATGTTGCCGCCGAGCCGCTGGGGACGCTGGATCCGCTGATCCGCGCGCGCGGTCATCGCATCCGTTTCGTCAATTTCGAGCGCGAGCCCGAGGCCCAGCCCAGCGTCGATCGTTACCACGGGCTGATCGTGCTCGGTGGACCGATGAATGTGGTCGACAGCGGGCGCCGGGCCCATCTGCGCACCGAACTCAAGGCCATCGAGCGCGCCCTGCACCAGGACAAACCGGTGTTCGGCATCTGTCTGGGGGCGCAGCTGCTGGCCCACGTGCTGGGTGCTCCGGTGCGGATGAACACCCGCCCGGAAATCGGCTGGTACGAACTGCAGACCACGGCTGCCGGTTGCGATGACCCGGTGTTCGCGCCCCTGGCCGGCGGTGCCCGCGTGTTCCAGTGGCACAGCTACACCTTCGACCTGCCCAGCGGCGCCACGCAACTGGCGCGCACCGAGAGCTGCGAACAACAGGCCTTCCGCTATGGCGACAAGGCCTATGGGGTGCAGTTCCATCCCGAGGTGGACCAGCCGCTGATCGAACGCTGGCTGGGCACACCAGCCTATCGCGAGGAAGTCTGCGCCGCTGGCCTGGACCACGATGCCGATGCCATCCGCGAGCACAGCGAGACCCATGCACCGCTGCTGGGCGAACGCGCCGAACCGCTGTTCAACGCCTTTCTGGACCTGATCGGCAGACCGGCGCGCAGGGTGGTGTTGCCGTCGCGCTAGCGCGTGTCGAAAATCCAGGCGATATGGCAAGCAGGGTGAAACGTAAAACGTCAATCAGAGCGAGCTTCTGCCTTGATTGACGTTTTACGTTTCACGTTTGACTCTGCTGGCCTCACCACGACACAAGCACCGCCAAGCCCCGCCTTGGCGAGGTGACGGACGCTGGCGCTTCCCCGTGTCACGTAGCTCGCTGCGCTCCCAACATGACCTACGATCTCCGGCTACGCGCCCCTGCGTGTCATGCGCGCCAGAAACTCCACCCGTTCCCGCTCCACGGCCTGGCGCAGTTCGGCGACGCGGCGGGCGTAGGCCTGGAGTTCCTGTTCTTCTTCGGTCTGGGGGGAATAGACGGGAACCGCAATCGAGCGGCCGTCGCTGTCCATGGCCACGAAGACCACGATGCAGTGGGTGGTACGTACCCGGGATCTGGCATCGCCGCGTGGGTCGCGGGCGTGGACGTCGACGCCGATGTGCATGCTGCTGGTGCCGGTCAGCAACAGACGGGCGCGGACTTCGACCAGACTGCCGATGGGCACCGGGGCTTCGAAGCGGATGCCGCCGACGTAGACGGTCACGCAGTAGTGGCCGCTCCAGCCGGCTGCGAGCGCATAGGCGGCCTGATCGATCCAGCCCATGACGGCGCCGCCGAAGGCCTTGCCGCCGTAGTTGACATCCTTGGGCTGCGCCAGAAAGCGCAGGGTCAGATCACGTTCTTGGCCCGCCATGAAAACCCCTGGACTCCAGATCCGGTTGCCGATGCTGCGCGGGTAACGGTTCGAAGGGAAGTGCGAAGGATGCCGGCGGCGGCCACCGCATCGATTCCATCGAGTCCCGGAACAGGTAGTCGCGGTTGATCGGGTCCTCGCTGGCCTCGCCGTAGGCGCCCTGCGCGATCCAGTCATAGACCAATCCCATCAGATCCACTGACAGGCCACCGGCGGGCGGTGGCATCGGTCGGCCGACGCCAGGACTGGTGCAGGCGATTTTCTGCCAGAACAGGCTGCCTTCGGGGTCTCCTGGTGTGACGCGCGGCAGTTCATTGTCCTGGCTGCTGTATTGCCCGACCAGGAAATAGATCGCCAGGGTGGCGTTGGACAGATCCAGCTCCGCCGCAGGCGCCGAACCCAGATGGCAGTTCTGGGTGCAGGAGCTCTGACTGTCCAGCGCCTGCCAGACCTGCGAGAACTGCACTCGGGGGTTGATCGGCAAACCGCTCAGATCCGGACAGCCGTCGGCCGCCGGCAAGCACAGCGGCCAGGCCAGCAGGGTCAAGGTCAGTGTCAGTCGCAGGTGCATGTGGCGAATTCCTCCGGCGTCGGCGGATTCAACGCAGCCGGGGACCATCGGTGCACAGCGAGTGCGGCGGCTGGCGTCAACCGTCGGCGGTGATCGAGTGGATCAATTCGTCCAACACCCGCCTGGACTCGACGATCGCGACCTGGCAGGTACCCGCATTGCGATGACCGCCACCACCATATTTCAGGCACAGGGCACCGACATCGGTGCGCGAACTGCGATTGACGATGGACTTGCCGATGGCAAAGGCGGTGTTCTGACGCTTCAGACCCCAGAGCACGTGGATGGAGATGTTGCAGTCCGGATACATGGCGTAGATGGTGAAGCGGTTGGTGGCGAAGATCAGATCCTCGTCGCGCAGATCGAGCACCACCAGATTGTCGTGCACGCGGGCGCAGCGGCGAATCTGCTCCTGCGCCGGATCGCGATGAGCGAAGTACAGATCGGAGCGTTCCCTGACGTCGGGCAGTGCCAGAATCTCGTCGATGGTATGCGAGCCGCAGTAGTCGATCAGTTCCATCATCAGCTGGTAGTTGGACACCCGGAACTCGCGGAAGCGGCCGAGGCCCGTGCGTGCGTCCATCAGGTAGTTGAGCAACACCCAGCCGCGCGGATGGAGGATCTCGTCGACGCTGAACTGGGCCGAATCGGCCTTGTCCACGGCATCCATCATCTCGGGCGAAATATTGGGGAACGCACCTTCGGCGCCGTAGTGCTGATAGACCACCCGGGCCGCCGACGGCGAGCTGGCATCGATCACCAGATTCTCCGGGCGCGATCCCAGCCGCGCCAGTTCGCTGGCGTGATGGTCGAAGGCCAGATGGCATCCGGGCACATACGGCAGGTTGCAGGTGATGTCGCGCGGTCCGATCGGAATCTTGCCGTCCTGCATGTCCTTGGGATGGACGAAACTGATCTCGTCGATGATGCCGCGCTGCTTCAGCAGCACCGCGCAGACCAGGCCGTCGAAGTCACTGCGGGTCACCAGACGAAAGGGGGTCTCTGCACTCATGACGGCCATCTCCAAGGATCGCAAGCGTCGAGTTTAACTCGCATTTCGCGCACCTGCGCGGGCCGGCGCGACCAGCGCGAAAATTGGGCTTTGCAGCGGTCTGCGGCCGCCCGCCGGTGGCGCCGGTCAGCGCAGTGGCTGCAGCAGTTGGGCCGCCAATGATTGCTCCCGATCAGCGCGGAATTCGGTCAGCCCAATGGCCATCTCGGCCTGGTCGACCAGCGCCTGTGGCCGGTAGCTACCGAACAGCCGATCCCACCAGGGCAGGCAGAAACCGAAGTTGCTGTCGGTTTCGACGCGCTCGGTGGAGTGATGGATCCGATGCATGTCCGGCGTCACCAGCCACCAGCGCAGGCGGGCATCCAGCCTCGCCGGCAGATGCACATCGCTGTGATTGAACAGCGCCGTGGCATTGAGCACGATCTCGAACAGGATCACCGCCACTGCCGGTGCCCCGATCAGCGCCACCACACCCATCTTGATCAGCATCGACAGCGCGATTTCGAGCGGGTGAAAGCGGATCGCGGTCGACACATCGAACTGGATGTCGCTGTGATGCATGCGGTGCAGGCGCCACAGCGGCGGCAGCCAATGAAAGATCCGGTGCTGCCAGTAGATGGCCAGGTCCAGCAGCACGACACTGCTGGCGATGACCAGCCAGGCCGGCAGCGGCAACTGTTGCAGCAGACCGAAGCCGGCGCCTTCGGCCCAGGCACCGACGGCCACGGCCGCCAGGGGAAACAGCAGCCGTACCAGCAGCGAGCCCAGCAGGGCGATGATCAGGTGCCGGCCCCAGCGCAGGCCGCGCGCACGCACACCTCGGTAGGGACGCCAGCTCTGCCACAGCGCCAGCACGGCGAAGACGCCGACAAAGATACCGACGCGCCATGCCGCTTCATGCGCCATCAGTGCCGCGCCCGCGCCCGCCGGATCAACCATGAAAGCCGAATTCCAGTTCGCACCAGCCCTCCAGGCTGCAGCGCACCTGGTCCTCGCGCTGCAGCGGCCCAACACCCGCCGGGGTGCCGGTGTAGATCAGATCGCCACCGCGCAGCTCGTAGAGCTTCGACAGTTCGACGATGATCTCCGGTACGGACCACAGCATGTCGGCGATGGTCGCCCCCTGCACCATGTGGTCATTGACGTGCAGTTCCAGGCGTTCGCCGATCGGATGTCGGCCCCTGGCCGGGACGATGGGGCCGATCGGCGCGCTGTCATCAAAGCCCTTGGCGGTATCCCAGGGATTGCCCTTGGCCTTGGCCGCCGCCTGCAGATCGCGGCGGGTCAGGTCCACGCCCACGCTGTAGCCGTAGACCAGTTCCAGCGCGTGTTCGAGCGGAATGTTGCGGCCGCCGCCCGAGAGGGCCACGACCATCTCCACTTCGTGGTGCAGATTGCTGGTCGCCATCGGAAAACCGGGATTGCGGCCATCGCTGACCACGGCATCGGCCGGTTTCATGAAGAACACCGGCGCGCCCTTCTCCGGCTCGTGTCCCATCTCGCGGGCGTGTTCGGCGTAGTTGCGGCCGATGCAGTAGATCCGATGCACCGGAAAGCGCTCGGCGATGCCGAGGATGGGTACCGAGGGCGTGGGCGGGGCGGCGAAGATGTAAGTCATTTGGGAGCAGGAAAAAGGAAAAGGGAAAAGGGAAAAAGGAAGAGCCGGGAGCGGAGGGCCGGGAGCCGCGGGTGAGCAGCAATACGAACATATGTCGCTAGGGAACCTCTGAACAAGTTCCGTGGCCGCGACGGCGGCCAAAATCGCCTGCCGCAGCGCTGCAGAACCATTGCCTGCAAACGCCCCATCGCGCTCCTACCCTTTTCCTTTTTCCCTTTCCCCTTTCCCTGCTTCTCTCAGAATTGCGAATGATCGAAGTAAGGATCCGGGTTGTCCTCGCTGCTGCCGCCCTCGGACAAGCGGATCTTCAGCGCCAGACCGTCGCGTGAATCGGCCTTGCGCAGGGCCTCCTCGAGTTCGATCTTGCCTTCCTTGAACAGCCGGAACAGCGCCTGATCGAAGGTCTGCATGCCTTCGGCCAGCGAACGATCCATGGCTTCCTTCAGCTCGTGCACCTGACCGCGGCGGATCATGTCGCGGATCAGCGGTGTGTTCAGCAGGATCTCGACCGCCGGCAGACGGCGCCCGTCCTTGCCGATGACCAGCCGCTGGGAGACGATGGCCTTGAGATTCAGCGACAGATTCATCAGCACATTCTTGTGGGCGCTCTCCGGAAAGAAGTTGAGGATGCGCTCCATGGTCTGATCGGCGTTGTTGGAATGCAGCGTCGACAGACACAGATGACCGGTTTCGGAAAAGGCGATGGCTGCTTCCATGGTTTCGGTGTCGAGAATCTCGCCGATCATGATCACATCCGGCGCCTCCCGCATCGCGTTCTTGAGGGCGTTGTGATAATTGCGGGTGTCCAGGCCCACTTCGCGCTGGTTGACGATCGACTTCTTGTGCTTGTGCAGGAACTCGATCGGATCCTCGATGGTGAGGATGTGGCCGGCAGTGGTGCTGTTGCGGTAGTCCAGCATCGAGGCCAGCGTCGAGCTCTTGCCCGAGCCGGTGGCGCCGACCATCAGGATCAGACCGCGCGGTTCGACAATCAGGTCCTTGAGGATGGGCGGCAGCTTCAGCTGTTCGAAACTCGGAATCTCGCTCTTGATGGCGCGGATGACCATGCCGATCTCGCCGCGCTGCTTGAACACATTGATGCGAAAACGTCCGGCATCCTTGACCGCGATGGCGAGGTTGAGCTCGAGGTCACGCTCGAAAGCCGGTACCTGGCCTTCATCCATCAGCGAGTAGGCGATCTTCTTGACCATGCCCGAGGGCAGGCCGGTGTTGCCCAGCGGATAGAGCTTTCCCTCGACCTTGATGTTGACCGGCGCACCCGTCGTCAAGAACATGTCGGACGCGTTCTTCTCGGTCATCAACTTCAGGAAATAGCCGATATCCATGGGTCAGTTCCTCAAGAGTCTGTTGCGGCGCCCGATGATGCTGCCCACAATACCGAGACAGCCTGAACTTGGTGCAAATGCAATGCCAGATGCTACGCCTGTTTACGTGATGATCCTGCGCCAGATCGTCATCCTCATGCTGATCCTGGGTCTGGGCGCCTGCGCCAGCGCACCAGCGCCGACGCTGGAGCTGGACCGGGCGCGCTCGGCGTTGGCGCGCGCCGAACAAGCCGGTGCCGCCAATTATGCGCCGGTGGACTACAGCATGGCCCGCGAGGCCGTGGACAGCGGTCGCGCCCTCATCGAGAAGCGCGAGAACAGCGCCGCACGGCAGACACTGCAGGTGGCTGAAGTGCGTGCCGAACTCGCTGCAGCCAAGAGTACCGCGGCCAGATTGCGCGGCGAGGTCCAGCAAAAGGAAAGCGAGAATGCCGATCTGCGACGTGAACTGCTGGGTGAAGGACGGGTGCCCTGATGCGTAAGTTTGTGACCCTGAGCGTTGTATTGTTGCTCACCGCATGTGCATCTCAACCCAAGCGTGACCTCGATTTCGAGCGCCTGCGCGGAGACTGGCGCACACTGGATTCGGCCGAGGACCGTGCCCGCGCGCCGCTGGAATCGGCACGCGTCGATGACGCCATCGCCGCCATCCAGGCGGTGCCGAAGAAGGATCGGGAGCTGCGCAAGCACCTGGCCGACATGGCCGAGCTGCGCATGGCCATCTACACCACGGCGGTGGCCGCGGCGCGCGATCGCGAGCGCCTCGCGGCGCTGGAAACCGAGCATCAGTCGATCATGCTGGAGGCTACCCGGCGTGACGCCGAGCTGTCGCGCCTGGAGGCCGAGAAGCTGCGCCTGCAGTCCCTGGCTCGGGCCGAGGAGGCCGAGCGTTTGCGCGAGGAAGCCGAAGCCGAGCGCATGCGCAGCGACGAGGTCAGTGCCGATGCCGAGCTGGCGCGGCAGGAAGCCGAAGCCGCCCGGCGCCTCGCGGAAGCGCGCGCCCGTGAAGCCAGTCTGGCCCGTCAGGAGGCTGATCTGGCCTCGCAGCAGGCCCGCAGCCTGCAGCAGCAGATGGCCGCGCTGCGCCCCGAGAGCACGGCGCGCGGCGAAGTTCTGACCCTGGGCGATGTGTTCTTCGCTTCCGGGCAGTCCGATCTCAAGCCCGAGGCGCGCAGCAATCTGCGACCGGTGCTGGACTTCATCGATCGCTATCCCGGCAACAATGTCACCATCGAAGGCCACACCGATGACCGCGGTGCCGATGCCGCCAATCAGTTGCTGTCCGAACGCCGCGCCGCCTCGGTGCGCGACGCCCTGGTCGAGATGGGCGCCGACGAACTGCGCTTCAACGTGGTCGGCAAGGGCGAATCCACGCCCATCGCCGACAACGGCACCAGCGAAGGCCGCTCTCGCAACCGCAGGGTGGAGGTCATCGTCGAGGGCTCGGGGCGTTGAAGCCGCCCTTACCAGACCGATGGAAAGCACTGGGTTAGCCGGCTCAACAAGCCGGGGCAGGGGGCAAGGGGCAGGGGACCCACCCCGTCGCACGATCTGACTTCGTCGCGAGCTCGGGGCTCTGCCCCCGGCCCCCTTTCCTTGCTATGCGAGCACGTCCCCCACCTTCAGCCGTCCCCCTGGCGATGACGCCATCGAGTCGTCCGCCTATGATGCAAAGCCCTCCATCAGCCGCCGAGCGCCCTGGATGACTGCCGCTGCCTTGCCTGCGATCTGGCCCGAGGACGCCCGGAAACTGATCCTGGCCGGACCTGCTGGGCCGATCGAAGCCGTCGCCGCCGGCGGCAGTGCCCAGCCGCAGCGGATCGCCGTGATCTGCCATCCGCATTCGCTGCACGGCGGCAGCATGGACAACAAGGTGGTGACCTCGGTCGAGCGCACTCTGCGCGATCTGGGCGCGGCCACGCTGCGCTTCAATTTCCGTGGCGTCGGCGCATCGGCCGGGCACTTCGATCACGGTCAGGGCGAAGGCGAGGATCTGGCCGCGGTGGTCGCCCAGGCCCGCGCCTGGGCCGGCGCGGCGCCGCTGTGGCTGGCCGGCTTTTCCTTCGGCAGCTATGTCGCCGCCCGCATGGCCGACAACCTCGGTGCAGAGTTACTGATCAGCGTCGCGCCGCCGGTGGGTCGATTCGCTTTTGGCGGGTTCTCGCGACCGTCCTGCCGCTGGATCGTGGTCCAGGGCGAGGCCGATGAAGTGGTCGATCCGGGCGAGGTCTTCAACTGGCTGGAGGGTGTGCAGCCACCGGTGGAACTGATCCGCTTCGCCGACACCGGGCACTTCTTCCATGGCAAGATCGTGGAACTGCGCCAGCGTCTGACGGCGCAGATTCAAGGCCAGGCATGAGCCGCCCGCCCGATCCGGACTCACCGCTGGGTCGCTATCTGGACGGCGTCGCCGCGCAGAGCTGGAGCGATGACCCGGCGCAGCGCAAGGTCCTGGCCGAGCTCACGCATATCCACGAGGAACTGCGTCACGATCGTCCGCAGTCGTGGTGGAACAAGTTGCTCCGACGCGGTCAGACGCAGGCGCCGGTGCGCGGTTTGTACCTGCACGGAGGGGTCGGCCGCGGCAAGACCTTCATGATGGACCTGTTCTTCGATGGCCTGGCCACCGAGCGCAAGCAGCGCCTGCATTTCCACCGCTTCATGGGCCGCGTGCACGCCGATCTGGCGCAGCTCAAGAACCAGAGCGATCCGCTGGCGCTGGTGGCCGATCATTTCGCCGAGCGCGCCCAGATCCTGTGTTTCGACGAGTTTTTCGTCAGCGACATCGGCGATGCCATGTTGCTCGGCCGCCTGCTGATGCAGCTGTTCGAGCGCGGCGTGACCCTGGTGGCCACCAGCAATGTGGCGCCCAGGAACCTCTACAAGGATGGGCTGCAGCGGGCGCGCTTCCTGCCCGCCATCGCTGCCATCGAGAAGCACTGCAAGGTGATGGAGCTGGTCAGCCCGCAGGATTATCGATTGCGGGCGCTGGCGCAGGCCGAGGTCTACCACCAGCCCTTGGGCGCACGGGCCGACCAGGAGATGGAAGCGGCTTTTGCACGCCTGGCACCCGCGCAGCAGAACACTCGCGGCCTGCTCAGCGTCAACGACCGCCAGATTCCGGTCAAACGCCGTGCCAACGACCTGATCTGGTTCGATTTCGATGCCATCTGCCGCGGCCCGCGTGCGGTGCCCGACTACATCGAGATCGCCCAGAGTTTCCCCACGGTGATGATCAGCGGCGTGCCGGTATTCGGCATCGCCGAGGAAAACGAGGCCAAGCGCTTCGTGCATCTGGTCGACGAGTTCTACGACCGCAACGTCAAGCTCGTGATCAGCGCCGACGCCGGACCCACCCAGCTCTACAGCGGCGAGCGCCTGCGTCTGGAATTCGAACGCACCGGCTCACGCCTGATCGAAATGCAGAGTCAGGCCTATCTGCAGCGCGAGCATCATCCCTGAGAGTTGGTTGTTGGTTGTTGGTTGTCGGTTGTGGGTTGTGGGTTGTGGGTTGTGGGTTGTGGGTTGTGGGTTGTGGGTTGTGGGTTGTGGGTTGTGGGTTGTGGGTTGTGGGTGTCGGTGTTGGTCAGAGCGGTCTCACGCGCAGGCGCGGAGGGCGCGGAGAAGAGCGAGGTCTTGCTCTGGTAGGTCCAGACTTGTCTGGACGCTTCTCCAACACCCTGCAAACAGCGTCCAGACAAGTCTGGACCTACAACAGCACAAAGCCCGTAGCCTTTTCCCGTGCCCCGTGCCCCGCCACTACTCCGCCTTCTCCAGCGCCTTGCACAGGGTCTTCAGGATCTGGATGCGGGCGTAGGGCTTGTCGTTGGCGGGGATCAGGTGCCAGGGTGCGATGCTGGTGCCGCAGCGCTCGACCATGTCGCACACGGCGTGTTCGTAGTCGCTCCACTTGTCGCGGTTGCGCCAGTCGTCTTCAGTGATCTTGAAGTTCTTGAAGGGGGTGTCGCGACGCTCGTTGAAGCGCTTGAGCTGTTCTTCGGCGGTGATCGCCAGCCAGAACTTCACCACCACGGCGCCGTTGTCGACCAGTTGCTCCTCGAAGGCATTGATCTCGTGATAGGCGCGCATCCAGTCGGCCTCGCTGCAATAGCCTTCCACTCTTTCGACCAGCACCCGGCCATACCAGGAACGGTCGAAGATCGTGACCCGGCCCTTGAGCGGCAGGTGTCGCCAGAAGCGCCACAGATAGGGTTGTGCGCGCTCTTCCTCGGTGGGTGCGGCAATCGGGATCACCTGATAGTGGCGGGCGTCGAGCGCGCCGGTGATGCGGCGGATGCTGCTGCCCTTGCCGGCGGCGTCTGAACCCTCGAAGACGATGATCAGCGAGCGCTCGCGAAAACCCTTGGCGCGGGTCAGCAGATTCAAACGACCCTGATATTTTTCCAGCTGTCGCCGGTATTCCTTCTTCGCCAGCGCCTGGTGATAGTCGAGCGCATTCAGCACATTGCGCTCATCCAGGGCGATCGCCGGCGCTGCCGGCGAGGGCACACAGCGCACCGGCGGATTCTGCAGACGATCGCTCAGGGCCTGCAGCAGATGGTTGCCCACGGTCAGCGCCCGGTAGTTGGGGTCGGCGCCCTCGACGATGACCCAGGGTGCCTCGCCGGTGCTGGTTTCACGCAGGACCTGCTCGGAGACCTTGCGAAAACGGTCGTAGTGCTTGAAGTGATCCCAGTCGGTGGGCGTCACCCGCCAGCGCGTGGCCGGATCTTCGCTGAGCGCCGTCAGACGCTGCTGCTGGGCGGGTTTCGACAGATGGAACCAGTACTTGAGCACCAGCGCGCCCTCGGCCACCAGCATCCGTTCGAAGTGGCGGATCTCGTCGACCTGGGTCTGCAATTCGCTGGCGCGGCTATGGCCCATGACCCGATCCAGAATCGGCTGGGTGTACCAGGATCCGAACAGCACGCCGATGCGACCCTTGGGTGGCAGCGCCCGCCAGAACCGCCACATCGGCGGCCGTTGCGCCTCCTCATCGGTGGGCGCACCAAAGGCGCGGGTGAGGATATGGCGCGGATCCATCCACTCATTGAGCAGATTGACGGTCTCGCCCTTGCCGGCACCATCGACGCCACCGATCAGGATCACCACCGGAAAACCGGCATCGGCCAGTACTCGGTATTGGGCCTCCAGCAGGGCTTCGCGGAGGATCGGCTCCTGTTTGCGGTACTCGCTCTTGCTGACCCGATGACCGACTTCGGCGGCTTCGAACATGACCGTGCTCCCGCAGTGGCTGTGGTGACAAGGTTATCCGCTTCGCGGGGCGGCGGTTTGATCCTGGTGGCGAGTTTCAAGCAGGTCCCGGTCGATCAGTCCAGCGGCCAGCGCTGAACCTTCCTGCTCAACGATTTTCTGCGCGAACGCAGGCCACTCGCATCACCGGGCTGCGGCGCACGCCGGAGCCGGGCAAGACCGGCTGAAGTTGCTCGTGACGAGGCGCCGTTCGTCGGAAAATGCGGCAATTGTTCAACAAGCTGCATCCATTGGTGACACTCTTGACGTAGGGGGAACTGGATGCGCACCGGCGCATTCAACATTCACTCTGGTGCCTGGAGTAAACCGATATGCGTGCCTTGTTACCGCTGACCCTGTTCCTGTTCGCCGGCGCCGTCACGGCAGCCGACCATCGCGATGCGCCGTTGGCAACGGCCGACCCCAGCGCGGACATCAATGACATCTATGCCTTCATGAACCCGAATGACCCCAACGAGGTCATTCTGGTCAATACCGTGGTCCCCTTTGCCAACTACAACTCACGCTTCTCGGATGCCGTCGAGTACCGCTTCAATATCGACAACGGGGCTGCGCAGCTGCGGATCAGCTGCCGCTTCACCGATCAGAGCAACCGCGTGTCCTGCACCGGCCCCAACGGCCTGGCCGCCAGCGGCGGCATCGAACGTACGGTCATCGGCAGCGGCATGCGGGTATGGGCCGGACTGCGTGACGACCCCTTCTTCTTCGATGGCCCGGCCTTCAATCGCACCCGGGCGACACTGGCACCGGCCTTCACCAATCCCGGTGTCAATTCCTTCACCGGAAACACCCTGGCGCTGGTACTGGCGGTGGATCGCTCGCGCCTCAACAACGGCGGGACCAATCCGGTGCTGAAGGTCTGGGGCGCCACGCAGCGGCTGGGTGAGACCGGTATCAGTCCGGGCTTCACCGGGCTCTGGTACGACGCCAGCAAGCCCGGTTTCGGCGCCCACATCGAGGTGCTGGCACCGGCTGCACCCGGCGGTCCGGATCGGGTGGCTTTTGCCTGGTATGTCTACAACGATTTCGGCCAGCAGCGCTGGATCGTCGGTGAGGGCAGCATTGCCGGCGACACCGCGACCATCGCCAATGCCGTGTTCACCAGCGGCGGGCTGTTTCCCCCCAATTTCAATTCGGCCCAGGTCCAGACCAAGCCCTTCGGGACCGTCAGCTTCCGCGCCAACAACTGCAACTCGGCGGTGCTGACCTATGTCAGCGGCGATGCTGAATTCGGCAATCGTCAGGGCCAGATCGCGCTCACCCGCCTGACCCAGATCAAGGACCAGCCGTGCACCTTCTTCAGTGCCGGCCAGGTCGATCGCATGGGTCGGCCGGGCATCAACACGGTGCTGATCAATGTGCTGCCCGGAACCGGAACAGCGCTCAAGGACGCCTACAATCGCGCGCCGGATCCGGCTACCTGGGCGGCGCAGTTCCAGAGCGAGATGCAGAGCAATCTGGCGGCGCTGGACACGCTGGATGGCGTCACCGGCAATGCGCTGCTGCCGGCGGCCACGCTGGCCAGCGTGCTGGTCGACGACCGCCTGCTGATCGACACCTCGAAAGCCAACTGCAATGCCTATCTGGCGGTCGAACTGGGGCTGTCCGACTGCGGTGGTCGGACGCTGGCGCGCGACATCATCGACGACTCGCTGGGCGCCATCGTCGGCCCGGGCGTCAGTGACAATGTCGCCAACGACAGCATCTTCCTCAGCGACTTCCCCTTCCTCGGGCGGCCGCTGTAACACCCGCCACTCAGCGGTGCCACCGTGGTGGCACCGCTGACGGCATCGACCCATTCCGACCCGGATCGAAAGAACCCATGAACCGCATCTATCTCGCCCTGGCGCTGGTAGCGGCGCTCGGTGCCTGTGCACACGCACCCACGCCGGACCAGGCCATCGAAACCGACCCGATCGCGAACTCCGGTGGCTACCCGCTGTCCGTGCAACAGCGCGCGACCACCAGCGCAGACATCTACCTCGGCAATCTGCAAGCGCGCATCGAAGTGCTCGACCAGCAACTGGCCAGCACAGCCTCCGCCACCGTGCAGGCGCAGCTGGCGGCAGCGCTGCTGCTGCGCTTTCGCATACTGGGCCAGCTGGCCGATGGTGAGCGCGGTCTGGCCCTGGCCACGAGCGCCAGCCAGCTGGATCCCGAACTGGCCGATGCCCAGCTGATCCTGGCCTCGGCGCTGTCCACCTTTCACCGCTTCGACGACGCCATGGCAGCGCTGGAGCGAGCCGGCCTGGCCGGCGCCGATGCAGCGCGCCTGGCCACCACCCGGCGCGATTTGCTGATGGCCCAGGGCCGATATCAGGAGCTCGCCGAGGACTTTGCCCGTTCCGCCGAGCCGGTGGCTGACTTCTACGAACTGGCTCACCGCGCCGATCTGCGCCTGCTGCAGGGCGATCCGGCGGGCGCCAGCCAGTGGTATCGCGCGGCCCAGGACCTGTATCAGGATGTCGATCCGCTGCCGCTGGCCTGGCTCTACGTACAGCAGGGGATCGCCCTGCTTCGGCACGACCAGATCGCCCCGGCGCGGGAGTTCTTTGCCGCTGCCCATGCGCGGCTGCCGCAGTACGCGCTGGCCACCGAGCATCTGGCCGAATGCGAGTTCCTGCTCGGCCGCCTCGATCGGGCCCGCGAGCTCTATGCCGCCGTGATCGGGCAGACCGACAATCCCGAGTATCGGGCGGCATTGGCGCGGCTCGAAGAAGCCGCCGGCCATCCTGACCGGGCCCAGGCCGAACGCGAGCTGGCCAGCCGCGGCTACCGGGATTTGCTGCAGCGCCATTGGGCGGCTTACGCCCAGCACGCAGCGGAATATTTCCTCGATATCGGTGATGTCGACAGCGCCTGGACGCTGGCGCAGGAGAATCTGCGACTCAGGGCCGATCTCGGTAGCCTGATTCTGTATGCGCAGGCTGCGGAGCAATCCGGGCAACCTCGGCAAGCTTGCACAGCGCTTGCCCGCATTCGAGGCACTGGCCTGCAGGTTCCTGAGCTTGACCAGCTCACGCCCTTGCAGAGTACGTGCGCGATCCGGTGATCCGGATGGTCAGCGACGAGACCAAGCCGGGCAGCAGGTCGGGCCAGTGGCGAAGTATCTGGCCATTCGCTGAGAAGTCACGGAAGCGCCAGAACTGACAGAGACGCAACTGCGCTCGATGCGACGCAGCCACCCGCAAAGCGCACATTTGTGTGAAGTCGCAGGGCGCCACGCAGGGGAACAATCGCTACTCCGTTACTATCTAAGGTCACCAGCTGGAAAGAAGACCAAGCATCCAAACCGGACCGTGCCGAGCTGTCCTCCACGAACATTCGTGGTTGAGTTGCTTGACGTCGTGAAGAACGGCGCTGGCATCCTTTGCACCCGAGGCGGGCCGTGAGCGATTCCGATCCGCTGGGTCGCGCGTCTCCAGGCGCTCACCGCGAATGGTCGGAGCAGTTGCGCGGCCGCTTTCTGGGCATCGGCATGGTGGCCGTGGGGCTGGCTTGCCTGGTGTTCGCGATAGCGCGCTATGGCACCACCATAAGCACCGGTTCCGCAACCCCCTGGCTGTTCAATGCGCTGGGCATGGTCTCGATGCTGGTGCTGTACGTTTGGTACCGGCGCGCGCCATCACGGCGCAGTCGTATTGCCGTCCACGCGACCGCCGCAGTGGCGACGCTGGTGCTGGTGGTGCCGGTCGCCTATGGAATGCCGTCCACAGTCTGGTGGCTGAGTCTGGTCGGATTTGCGATGGCGCTGATGAGCCGAAGGCTCGAGGCCTACATCTGGACGTCCGCGATCATGCTGCTGATCCTGGCCGTTCCACTGATCGAAGATTGGCTGCGGGTTGACGATGCGGCGGGAGAGCGTCTGCCAGAAATGCTGATGGCGCGCGTGGTGTTCGCCCTGATCCTGTTTGGAATCGCCTTTGCCTTTCGTCGCGAGATCGAGCAGAGAACGGCCCTGTTGCTGCGGCTGACGAGCGACCTGAAAGCCGCGAACTCGGCCAAGGACCGTTTCATCGCCCATATGAGCCACGAGTTGCGGACGCCCTTGCATGGTCTGCTCGGCGCCACCGAGCAACTGCTGGATGACGCCGCTGATGCGCGGCAGCGCGAGCGCCTGTCGGCGGTGCGCAAGTCCGGGCACCGCCTGTTACTGTTGGTGAATGATCTGATCGACGTCAGCAGCGGCAGCGCAAAGGCTGCTGCAGAGCCTGCGCATCGATTCAATATTTGCGAAGCGACCGAGGACACCCTTGAAACCCTGGCAGGAATGGCCGAAACGAAGGGCCTGGAACTCCAATTCAAGGCATCCCCGCAATTGAATCCCTGGCGCAAGGGCCCGGAACAAGGCTTGCGCCAAATGCTGCTCCACCTGGTGTCCAATGCCGTCAAGTTCACTTCGGCGGGGACGGTGACGGTGACCCTGGAGCCCGTCGTCGATTTTCCTGACGATGTCCTCTTGCGCGTGAAGGACACCGGGCCTGGGATCACAGATGCGGTGTTGCAGCAGATTGGACGCGCCTTTGTGGTCGAAAACACGGCTGCCAATCGCGACCATCAGGGCGCTGGATTGGGTCTGGCCCTGGTGACTCGATGGCTGCGGGAGTTGGGCGGCGAGATCCGCTTTTCACGACAACTCCCGCAGGGAACGGTGGTGGAGGTATGCCTGCCTCTGCCGTGCGTGGATGGCGAGACATCGGACGCCGCTGCGGCAGGATTGGAGGCTGCAAACTCCGACGATGCCAATGCTGCGATCCCTGCCGGTGAAGAGCGTCGACGCATCTTGGTCTGCGAAGACGATCCCGTAGGCCGTGACCTGATCGAGGCCACCGTGATCGCGCTCGGATATTTTTGTGTGGCCATCAGCGATGGCGCGTCGGCGCTGGATCGAACTGCCGAGGAGCACTTCGATCTGGTCATCACCGACATCGAGATGCCTCGCGTGGACGGCTATATGCTGCTCGACCGGCTCCGTGACCTGGAGCGCCAGCACGGCAGCAAGCGGGTGCCCATCATTGCCATCACCGCCCACGCCGATGCAGCCGACCGCGATCGATTCCTGCAGCGCGGCTTTGACGAATACCTGGCCAAGCCCTTCAAAATGCGCGAATTGGGCGAGCTGCTGGCAGCTCTGCTGCCTCAATCTGCCGCCAATCGTGATTGATCGGTCAGACGGCTTTTCGGCACTCGTCGAAGCCCCGGCAGCACGGCCTCCAGTTTGCTCGCCAGTTGCTGCATCAGCACCGGCTTGCTGAGGAAGTCGGACATGCCGGCGTCGATGCAGCGTTGGCGTTCACTGTCCAGTGAATGCGCAGTCAGGGCGATGATCGGCACTGCCTGGCGACCTTCCCGCCGTTCCTGCTCGCGGATACCTGTTGCCGCCGAATAGCCGTCCATGATCGGCATCTGGCAGTCCATCAGGATCAGATCGGCTTCGCGAAAGCGATCAAGCGCCCCGCGACCGTCATCAGCGAGCATGACCTCGAAGTCTCCGATCAACTCCAGCATGGCCTTCACCAAGATCGCATTGGTGTCGTTGTCTTCGACCAGCAGTATGCTGAGCGGGCCGCTGTCGGCCGCCAGTCGGTAGGCCAGCAGGCGCGAGCCCTCACCGGGCTGCCCGGCAAGATCGGGCGCCGGGTCAAGGTCCAGGTCCAGGTCAACGATGAAGTGGCTGCCCTTGTCATTGCTGTCAAAGCTGATGCTGCCGCCCATGCTGGTCACCAGTTGCCGGCAGATCGCCAGGCCCAGTCCGGTGCCGCCGAAGCGCCTCGACATCGAATCATCCGCCTGGGAGAAGGGTGCGAACAGATTCGACGAGGCCTCGGGCGGAATGCCGATCCCGGTATCCTGAACATGAAAGCGCAGTCTCAAGCGCTTGCCCTGATCGGGCAGGCGTCGCTCGAGGTGTATGTCAATGACGCCGCGCTCGGTGAACTTGACGGCGTTGCTGACCAGGTTGGAGAGGATCTGGCGCAGTCGGAAGGGATCGCCCATGACTCGTCTGGGGACGTCCGCATCAATATGGCAGTCGAGGCGCAATCCCTGCTGTTGCGCCGCCTGCGCATACAGTCTGGCCACGTCATTGACCAGTTGGTGCAGGTCGAAGCCGATCTGTTCCAGACGTAGCTGTCCTGCCTCGTTGCGGGAGAGATCCAGTACGTCGTTGAGCAGGCGCAGCAGACTCTCCCCGGCCTTGAACAGGGATTCCGCGCGCTCGCGCTGCAGCGGTGACAGTTCGCCCGCCAGCAACAGCTGGGTCAGGCCCAGAACGCCGGTCATCGGGGTTCGGATTTCATGGCTCATATTGGCCAGGAACTGGGACTTGGCCTGATTGGCCCGTTCGGCGGCTTCCGAGGCGCGGGCGCGATCCTCGGCCAGCTGGGCGTAGCCCAGGCGCATGCGGATGGAATCGCGGGTCATCGCCTCGAAGCGACGGGCGTTGAAAACCACGATGTAGAAAAAGAACAGCGTGCCAGCGCCAGACACATACTCGCTGGGAATTCCGCTGCTGACCATGGTGTAGGCCATCGCCAGCAAGGGAGGTGCCGCCAAAGGCAGGTAGGCCTTGAAATACTGACCCAGGGAAAACATGCCACTGGCCGCCACGGCCGAGGCCAGCATGGCCACCAGAAATCGCCGCGGATCATCCACTTCAGGCAGCAGATATGACGCTGGCACCGCCCAGATCAATCCCGCCGCGAAGGTGCCCAGCGTAAAGCGCCGGGCCCAGTAGCCGGGCTGGCGCGAAGCCCGGGCCTGGCGCCAGTAAAGACGTACCCACCGATAGCGCAAGGCGTACACGCTGTGGTGGAGCAGATACCAGCCGACCAGCACATGCGTGTCGGCCAAGTCGAACAGCGACAGCAGCACCACCGTAGACGCCACCACCGACATGGCGAAGGTAAACGGCGCCAGTCGGTGCAGGATGGCAATCTGCTCAGCGAAGATCAGCTCTTCCAGGCTGCCGCCGGGGGCCTTCGACGCTTTGCTCGGGTCATGAGTCCTGACTTGCCCGTCGGTCACCTGGCTGGCGAGTTCGGTCATGGTTTTACGAAGGCCATGCCAAGCGCTACCTGCGCACGTTCCAGCGCTTGTCGCAACTCCGTCAGGATCACCGGTTTGCTGACAAAATCATCCATGCCGGCGGCCAGGAAGCGCTCGCGACTCTCGCCCATCACGTGTGCCGTCAACGCAATGATGTAAGGACGGGTCTGCCCGGGACGAGTTTGCGCTCGAATTCGGCGCGCTGCCTCCATGCCGTCCATTTGCGGCATTTCGATATCCATGAGAACCACCGGGAAAAACTCGGATTGCAGCCTTTCCACGGCCAGCCTGCCGTTCTCGACCATGGCCGAGCGCACGCCCAGCGCCTCCAGCTGGAGCACAGTGAGCCATTGATTCAATTCATTGTCCTCCACCACCAGGACCTGAGTGGTGCCGCGCGATGTGCCGAGTGTGGATGCCACTGCGCTGGGCAGCTGGGGTTCAAGCCGATGTTGCGGCGCGATCAGCAGCTCCCGCAGCGCCTTCTGCAGGCGATTGGGCGTCAAGGCCCGTGAAATGGGAATGACCCTGGCGCCCGCACCGTTCAGAAAGGGCTCCCTGGCGTCGTTCACGGCCACCAGGGCGATCACCGGCAAGGGCGTGCCCTGAACACCCTGCGGCCATCGATCCTGCTGCAGTTGGGCCAGCAGATCGCTTCCCGTAATCAGGGCGGCGTAGGGTACTTTCGTGGACTTCAGGCATTCCGCCAATCCTGCCGGCGCGACGATCTCCGCCGACGCCCCGCCTTGCTGCACTTGCCAGACCAGGGCGTCCTGCAGATGCGTCGAGCGCACCGAAACTGCCACCCGCTGGCCCGTCAGGCCAGAGGTTTCCCGAGTCACACTGGCCACGGGCGCCAGCGGCAAGCAGGCGCTGACCTCGAACACGCTGCCCACGCCCGGCGTGCTTTTCACCAGGATGCGACCACCCATCAGATCCATCAGGCGCTTGCAGATGGACAGGCCCAGTCCCGTGCCGC
Organism: Lysobacterales bacterium; assembly: GCA_022841325.1. Taxonomy (GTDB): domain Bacteria; phylum Pseudomonadota; class Gammaproteobacteria; order Xanthomonadales; family SZUA-5; genus JADKFD01. Next base: position 65,083 of record JALHRS010000009.1, read on the forward strand.
CGAACCTGCGGGTGGTGGAATCGTCGCCCTGCCGGAAGGGTTGGAACAACTGCCGGATCACCGCCGGCGCCATGCCGATTCCGGTGTCCTCGACGCGAACCCGGACCTCGACGCCCTGCCCGGACAAGGTCATGGTCAGATCAATGCGCGCCACACCGTGGTCCGTGAACTTGCAGGCATTGTTGAGCAGGTTCAGTGCGATCTGCCGCCAGCGCGTCGGGTCGCCCAGCACGACGCGGGCGCTGCAGTCCGAGGCGGTCATCAACAGGCAGATGCCCTTGGCCTCGGCCTGTCCTGCGACCATTTCCAGTGCTGATTCCAGGCATTCGTCGAGCCGGAACGGTACTTTTTCCAGTCGCAGCTCACCGGCCTCGATCCGGGAAAAATCGAGTACGTCATTGATCAGCACCAGCAACTGGTTGGCGCCCTGGTGGATGGCGCGCACATGCGCTCCCCGGGTGTCGTCGGTCTCCATGCCACTGAGCAGGCTGGCGTAGCCAACGACGGCGTTCAGCGGCGTGCGCAGCTCGTGGCTGACGCTGGCCAGAAAGGCGGACTTGGCCGCCGAGGCCCGTTCCGCCTGCCTCAGGGCATCGCGGAGTTTTTGCTCACTGTCGACCTGCTGGGTGATGTCCAGCGTGGCACCGACCATATGCCGTGTGCCCAGTGCCTCGTCTGCCAAGACCTTGCCGCTGACCCGCAACCAGCGAAAGCCGCCATCCGCTGCGCGTATGCGGTACTCGATGTTGTAGGGCGTGCCCGAACGGATGCTGCCCTGCCAGGCGTGCTCGACGCGGGCTTGGTCGTCCGGATGAATCATGGCTTCGACTGAACTCAGGGACGAAGGCTCGCAGCCGAAAATCTGCTGATCGCGATCGCCACCATGACGCTCGCCCGTGGCCAGATCCACCCGCCACAGATTCAGGCCGCCGGCGGCCGCGGCACGGCGCTGCCACTCACGCGACTGCGCCAGCGCATCCTGCATGACCTTTTCCTGGGTGATGTCCATGGTGATACCGGCCAACAGCCGCCGTCGCCCGTGTCGATCGTGAATCCGCCCGCCTACCGATCGCAGCCAGCGCATTCGGCCATCGTCGAGCAGCGCACGGAACTGGCAGCGGAAATCGCCACTCTCGCTGGCCATGGCCTCGGCAGCCGCCAGCTGATGCAGATGCTGATCGTCAGGATGAACCCTGACGGAGAGGCCTTCGGGTGTCGTCACCACCTCACCGCTCGCCGCCGCCTCGGCGCCGGTCGGCGACCATTCCCAGGTGCTCATGTTGGCCGCCACCAGCGCTCGCCGCAAACGTTCGCGAGCGAAACGTACCCGCTCCTCAGCCTGGCGCCTGGCGGAGATGTCCAGCATGACCCCCGACATCGCCGGAATGTCACCGGCCTTGCCGGGCAGCTGGCGCCCTTGCGCAGAGATCCATTGTTCATGGCCGCCATGGGCGACCAGCCTGAATTCGCTCTCGAAGGGTCGATCTTCCCGTTGAACCCGTCTCAACTGCCGCAAGACCCGGAATCGATCATCCGGGTGGATTCGCGGCAGGTCCTTGCCCTCGGCTTCTATACCTCCAGCCATCAGCCAGCGTGCGCCTCGTTCCCGGTTCCACTCCCAGAGCACGACATGTGTGGCTTGCTGTACCCGCTCCAGCTGCGACAGTGAGCGTTCGAGAGCCGCCCGGGCGACGCGCTCACTGGTCACGTCGCGGCTGACGCCAATCAGGTGCGCCGGGCGACCTTGCGCGTCCTGCTCGCATCGGGCATGACAGCGCAGCCACAGCACACGGCCATCCAGGCGCCGTACCCTGAACTCCAGACTGAGCGTCTTCGAACTCTGCAGGAAGGCCGCACTACTGAGTTGCGCAGCGATCTCGCGGTCCTCGGGCCATACCGATTCCTCGAATTGCGCCCGAGTGGTGATCGCGCGACCGAAGAGCTGCAGGTCGCGCGGTCCAGGCTGGTTTTCGCCGGTGACCAGGTTGACGCTCCAGGGATTGAGATCGGCGATGTCCAGCGCAATTTCCAGCGTGCGTCTGGCATGCAGCAGCTGTTCGTCCGCGTGTCGCAGCCCGGCCTCGTCCACGCGCTTGCGGCCGACATGGACCGCCGCGGCCAATTGCCGGGCATGCTGCAATCCTGCTTCCAGGAAAGCCGCCGTCGCTGGCCAGGGAATCCGCGCCCAGTGCACTGGCATGTCGTGCGGCAAATGCGACAGCTCCGTCGACAACAGCAGCAAGGTGGGCATGCGGTCGTCGGCCGCCACCGACAAGGGCAGATCTCCCGCCTGGCGATGAATCAGTACCCGCACGTCCAGCAGACCATCGGTGTCCTCGGGTGTGGTCCACACCCAGTTCGCTGACGCCAGCACCGGAGCGATCTCCGCTCGCAACCCAGCATCAACGACGCCCAGAAAGGCACGATTAGCCGAGACCATCTTTTCGTGGCCTGTCGCGGCGAGCTCATTTTCAGCCTGCGCTGGCCTGTCCCCAGACATGCGTTTCGCCATCAGTGATCGATTGCGTTCCAAGTACGGATTCGAAGCCCCGATCTTGCACTGAAATCAGAACGCCGCGCTCGGGTGCCCACTCACGCGGCCACATTCAGCACAATTCTTGCCCTTTCCCCACAGGCTTGCCCGCGTAAACTCGGAATTCAGCTGCGGCCATCCACAACGATTTCCCGGCTACGCCGTTCTCTGATGCGGGAAGCTCCTCTGCTGATGGCCAATGAACAACACCCGTTTCCATCGCGCCGCATGCTGGTGCTGGACGACGATGGCGTAGTCGCCACCATCGTCGCGCTGCTGGCCGAAAAGACCGGATTCGACACCCGGATCGTGACCAACCGGGCGGAATTTCTCGATCAATTCGCCCGGTGGCACCCTACCCATGTATCTCTGGACCTGATGCTGCCGGACGGCGACGGCATCGAGATCATTCGCGCCTTGCCGGAAGCCGCGCGGGCGACCTCGATCATCATCGTCAGCAGCATCAGCAGCAAAGTGCTGGATGCCGCTCGTCTGGTTGCCCAGGAGCGCGGCTTCCGAGTGGCCGGGTGCTTTGCCAAGCCAGTGGACTTCGCGGCCTTCTCCGAGCTACTGCGGCGCGATGCTGAGGCCTGTTCGAAGCAGAGCAGCGCCTATGCCAGCGCAGACGCGACGCCACTGCGCGAAGACCTGCTGGCGGCGGCAGCCTCGAGCGGGCAGATCGTCATGCACTACCAGCCGAAGATCGAGCTGCACACCGGCACGGTGATTGGAGTTGAAGCGCTGGTGCGCTGGCAGCATCCGCAACTGGGTCTGCTTTACCCGGATTTCATCATTCCGCAGTTCGAGCGAAACAATGCCATTCACACGCTCACGCCAGTCATCATCGGCAAATCGCTGGACTGGTTCTCGAACTCGGCCCGAGGCCGGAATCTGACCCTGGCTATCAACCTCTCAGGCCGGGATCTGGAGGTGGAGGATCTGGCCGATCACATCGCCGAGGCTTGTGCGCGCCGAGCGGTCCGACCCGAAAAGGTGATACTCGAATTGACCGAGACCAGCGCCACCAGCGACTCCAGATTGGCCCTGGCGACTCTGACCCGGCTGCGAATCAAGGGATTCGGGCTGGCAATGGACGACTTCGGGACCGGCTATTCCTCGATCGTGCAGCTGGCGCGGCTTCCGTTCTCAGCCCTGAAGGTCGATCGCTCCTTTGTCCAGAGCATCGAGCATTCTGCCGAAGCGCGGAAAATCGTCAAGTCCATCATTGGACTCGCGCATTCCCTGGGCTTGAATGTGGTCGCCGAGGGCGCCGAGACGCTGGCGGCGGCCCGCTGGCTGCGCCAGTTCAGAGCCGACAGCGCCCAGGGTTACTACATGGCCAGGGCGATGGGAGAGGGCGAATTGCACGATTGGCTGGAGCATTGGAGACCGGCGGATTTCCTCGCGGCACTGGGCATGCAATCAGGGTCCAAGGATTCCAACTCCGGACAGCAGCTACCGCTGGGGGAACACCATGAACTGGGATAAGGCACTAAAGGAAGTCCAGGTCGACCTCGCCACGATCGCCCAAATCCGGCAACTGGAATCGATACGCCCTGGCGTACTCGGACAGCTGGTGAGCGTGTTCGAGCGTTCGGCTGCCACCGCGCTGGCGCGCATACGCCAGAGCGTGCGAGAAGGCGACGCCGAGCAGTTGCGACTGACGCTACATTCGCTCAAGGGTACGGCCGGCAGCCTCGGAGCGCGCCGACTCAGTGCGCTGGTCGCGGTCTTCGAAGCCGAAGTCCAGGCCTCGGAAACGAGCGAGGACAGCGCTCGCCTGAGCGCGCTGGCCGATGGGCTCCAGCACGAATTCTGGCAAGTGTTCCCGCAACTACAGGAACTGGGTCGGCAAACAGGCCCCTGATTCTAATCGCCTTTGCTATACAGTCAGCGCGAATTCCATGGCGGCGGGTGAAGGGCATCCTTGTCCGAGCGCTGCCTCCACCTTGCAGCAAGCGGAGAGTCCACTGGTGCAGCCTGACATCGTTGTAGGCATCGTCGAGGATGATCCGATTCAGGCTGAACTGCTGAGCCTGACCTTGCACGCGGCTGGCATGCGCGCGGAGTGCTTCGACTCAGCCCAGGCTTTTCTGCGCCGATCCGGGGATTCGCATATCGACGTGTTGCTGCTGGACTGGAAAATGCCGCATCTGAGCGGCATCGATCTGTTGCGCAAACTGCGCAGCAACCGTCGCGATAGCCTGCCGGTAATCCTGGTGACCGGCATGGGCGACGAGCGCGATCTGGTCTACGGCTTCTCCTGCGGCGCCGACGACTACATCGTCAAGCCGCCGAGCGCACCGGAGCTCATCGCCCGGGTGCGCGCCGTGTATAGACGCAGCTCCGGCGGCACTGCCAGCATGGAAGGCAATACCGCACCTTTCAGTTTCGATCTTCGCGGCCGCGAACTAAGGATGGATGGCCGGCTGGTGACCACAACCGAGCGCGAATTCGATTTGCTGGCCTACTTCTTCAAGCGACCCAACCGCATCGTCAGCCGCAAGATGCTGCTGACCGACATCTGGAACCTGCCGGAGACCTCCATCACCCGCAGCGTTGACACCTTCGTCAGCCGGCTACGCACCAGTTTCGGCTTGAATGGCCGCAGCGGCTGGCGCCTGGACGGGGTTTACCAGCACGGATACCGGCTGGTTCGTCTGGACTCCGAGGAAGCCAAGGGCTAGCCCGGCGCGAGCACCTGATCGGAACTGGGCGGAATCGCCTGTTCCAGCGCCGAAACCATGGCGTCCACCCAGAACGGCTTTCGCAGCGTGGACACCACATTGACCCCGTGCCGGGTGCACTCGGCGGCGCGCTGCGCCAGGCGCTCTTCGCTGCTGGCACTGATCAGCACCACCGGCATGCCGGGAGCGTGTCTGATGATCTCCTCTATGAGCCTTTCAGAGGTCCGATCGGGCATGATCAGGTCGAGCACCACGGCCGCTGGACCGGCCTGCAATGAAGCCAGTGCCGTATCGAAATCATTGGCAGTGACCGAATGATGGCCGACGTAGTCGATCATGGTGCTGACCAGCAACAGGGAGTCCGGGTCATCATCGATGATGAGGATGTTCTTGAGCGTGGCCTGTTCGTTCTTCATTGCCGGATTCATGCCAGTTCCAGTTGCGATGGGGATACCTGAGTGGTCGACAGCTCTCTGACCACCCGTACCAGTTCGTCTTCCGAGTAGGGTTTGGCCAACATCAGCGTAACACCGGCTTCCATCGCCTGGGCGCGATACTTGTCGCCTGCACGCGAAGTGATCATGACCACCGGAATGTCACGCTGAATGGCCTTGCTGCGCATGAAGCGGGTGACTTCCAGGCCATTGAGCTTGGGCATCTCCAGATCCATCAGCACCAGACTGGGGGTGGAGCGATCGATCAACTCCAGCGCCTCCAGGCCGTCTCTGGCCGCCAGCACTTCGTAGCCGGCGTCCTGCATCAGCTCCGTCAAGGCGCGGCGCACGCTGAGAGAATCGTCGGCCACCACCACCCGCGGCAGCTGCTGCAGCTCTGCCGGACGCAACAGCTCCGGTTGCTCCGAGCCATCCCTCTGGTAGGCATTCACCAGTTGCGCCATGTCCACGACCGTCGCCAGTTGGCCGTCACCGAGCAGGGTCATGCCGCGCACCGCCGGAATGGCCGGAAGATGGCGGCTGATCGGCTTGACCACAACCTGAGACACATCGCCAACCGTGTTGACCCCGATCAGATGGATACGGCCATTGAGATCGCGGACGACCAGACCCAGCTGCTGGGTGCTGCCGCGACTGCGCTGGCTGGCCAGGCCGTACAGCGACTCGATCGGCAGCAGCGGCAACACGCTGTCGCCTACCTGCAGCTGCGGCTGACCGAGATCATCCAGGGTCAGCTCGCTGGCACTGAAGCCGTGGACACGCTCGATCGAGCTCACGACCACGCCAATGACCAGTTGATGGCCCGTCACGACCAGCACATTGGCCACGGTCTGGCTGACCGGCAGGCGCATGCGTACGCTCAGGCCGCGCCCCGGCTGACTGTCCAGACTGAGACTGCCGCGCAGTTCATTGACGCGCTGGTTGACCACATCCATGCCGATGCCGCGCCCGGACACCTGCGTGGCCTGCTCACGGGTACTGAAGCCCTGGGTCAGGATCAACTGCGCCAGCTCGGCAAGCGTGCTCTCGCGCTCGCCATCCAGCAGTCCGAGTGTGGTGGCCTTGGTGCGGATACCAACATAGTCCAGTCCGCGTCCGTCATCGACGATGCGCACATCGACCAGGTCACCCTGAATGCCGACGTCGATGGCGATGTGGCCGACGCTGGGCTTGCCAGCCCTGACGCGGTCGTCCGGGTCCTCGATGCCGTGGTCGACGGCGTTGCGCAGGATGTGCCCGAGCGGCTCGACGATGCGATCCAGCAACTCGGCATCCAGCAGCGTGCTCGTGCCCTTGAGTGTCAGGTCGACCTCGCGCCCGAGCTGGCGTGCAGTTTGACGCACGATACGTTGCAGGCGCCCGGAGATCTGGTCGAAGGGCAGCATCCGTGCTCGCTGCACCTGAGCTTGCAGATCGGCATGGACATTGTCCTGCTCACTGCGCAGCGACTCCAGCTCAGCGTAGATGGCGTCCAGCTGTTGCTGGTGGGCGTCCTGGTCGGCGCCCGCTTCGATCAGCTGCCGCGAGACCACATGCAACTCGGAATACTGATCGAGTTCCAGCGGGTCCACCTCCGTGTTGCCCCGCAGGCTGGCCGATTGCAGGGCGATACCGCGCAGGGACACCAGATCGTCCAGCTTGGACAGCAGCTCCCTGGCGTGACGACGTTCCTGGCGCTGGTCCGCGTGCATGCGTTCAAGCACGCGCAGGCGCTGTTCCAGCTGGCTGGCCGTGACCAGGGCCTCGCCTGCCAGGCGCTGCAATTCGTCCAGCAGCGCTGCCGGCACCGACAAGGTCTGGGTGCGCACGCCGTCGTCGCTGGCCACGAGCGTAGCCGCTGCTGCCGAGGCCAGGACGGGCGCAGGGCTGATGTCCTCGCGGGGCGTTGCTGCGGCCGACGCCGGCGCGCTGTCGGCCTTCTCCAGCGCACTGTCGACACCGGCGAAGAAGCGGTTGCTCCAGTCCAGAATCGCCTGGTAGATGGCCATCGGTGCGTTGGGCTCCGGCCCACGCCCGAGCAGGAAATCGGCCATTTCCTCGACACAATCGGCGGCGCGATCCAGATCCTGCGCCAGCGCCGGATTAAGTTGCTGCGGGTGCTTGTGCAGTTCCAGCAGCACGTCTTCCAGCACATGGGTGAGATTGGCCAGCCCGCGCACACCCACGGTATTGGCGTCGCCTTTCAAGGTGTGGGCAACGCGCCGGGCTTCGTCCATCGGTGCGCTGTCGCCGCTGCGCAGCAACTGGCGGATCGCCCGTCCCAGCTGCTCGCTGTTGGTCGGCAATTCACGCAACATCCCTTCACGGACGTTGGGCAGCACGTCTGCAGCAATTTCCAGCGACACATCCTCGGGCATGGCGACGGTCTTGCGACTCGCAATCAGCGCCGGGTCGGTGCCTATGCGAATACGGCTGGCTTCGTCGAGCATCTGCGCCGACCAGAGCTCATCGCCCACCGGCAACAGCCCGAACAGCGCGGCGAGCACTTCGGCATTGTCTGGCCCGGGATCGGCGAGGAAATGCGCCACCGCATCGCACAGGCTGGCCAGGTCTGCCGCCTCCGGCAACTCGTTTGCGGCGGCTGCCGCCTGCATGCCCTCCAGCCCACGACTGAGCGCCGCAAGCCCCAGCAGTTGCAGGGCGCTGGCCACCAGACCCAGATGGAATTCCAGTTCGGCTACCGCATTCGCTCGATCTTGCGGCGTATCGGCTTGCGCCAGTGCGTCCAGATCGGGCAGCAGCTGGGTCTGCACGGCCTCGACCGCCAGCCCGAGTTCCTCGGCACTGATCCAGATGTCACCGGGCGCGCCAGCCGCATCCGCCAGGTCTGTAGGTGGCGCCGGCAGCAAGGCTGGTTCGAAGGCATCGTTGGCTGCTGCGGGCAGTTCCTGGAACTCCTCTTGCGGCACGGCTGGCATCGGTACCAGCGCGGACTCCAGCGCTTCATCGCGTGCAAGCTGCTCGGCCGAGGCGTACTGGAGGTCTTCAGAGCTAGCTTCGATCAGGACCGCCGTATCTACCAGCACGGCCTCTGCGGCGGCGACCTCGGGCGGCGCTGGTGGGGTAGCCGCGGCTGCCGTCGTCGCCAGCACCATCTGACTCTGGAAGGCGCTCAATTGCTTGTGCAGGAAGGCTGCCACCGAATCCGGCAGTGGCGGCATCTGCGGCAGCTGCTTCAATGCCTGGATCAACTCTGACGGCCGGACCAGCCGGCTGCTCGTCGAGCAGAATCTGGTGGCCTGACTGAACCATGCATGCAAGGCCACGCGCTGGTCGTCGCTGTAGACCTTACCCTGCCGCTGCTGTTTGCCCACCGCGGCGGCGCAGATCCGAAGCAGATGCGAGACGCCAGCAACATCCAGCTCGACCGCGATGGTGACCGCCTCGGCCAGCAGCGGGTGCCAGCTGGCCGGGTTCAGGGCTTCGACGTCCTCACCGTCAAGGCCATCGCAGATGGCGTCGAGCACGCTGCCGAGTACAGACACGCTGTCGAGATCAAGGGCGGCCATGGGCTCTACCTCTCCGGATGGCGGGATCAAGCAGGCAGCTGGAATTCGCTGACGGTCGACACCAGATCACGTGCCGAATCGGCCAGCGTATCGGTATCCTGCTTCTGCGCCTCAATCTCCTCCAGCGTGCGCTGCGAGCTCTGCAGCAACTCGTAGGCGCGGGTCAGCAGCTTCTTCGAGGCCTCACCCTGGGCCTGAGTGCTGCCGGCGATGCTGCGCACGGCTGCAGCCAGCTGCTCGGTCACCGCGCGGGTGTCGGTCATCTGGCCGCCGGCCTGGTCGGCGAGCTTGGAGATCTCAACGACCTGGGTGATGGTGGCGTTCATGGCCTGCACCGTTTCCGAGGTGTCGGCCTGAATGGCGTTGACCAGTGACGCGATCTGTTGCGTCGCCTGGCGGGCGTTTTCTGCCAGGCGCTTGACTTCGTCCGCGACCACCGCAAAACCGCGACCGGCATCGCCTGCGGCTACCGCCTGCATGGATGCGTTCAGAGCCAGGACTGAGGTCCGCTCTGCGATCTGGCCGATGATGGTCACCACCGAGCTGATCTCCTGCGAGCGCTCGCCCAGGCGCTTGACCCGCTTTTCCGTCTCGCGAATCTGGTCGCGTGACTCGGAAATACCGCTGACCGTGGCGCGCACGATCTGCAGCGCGTCACCGGTGGACTTGATGGCGCGATCGGCCTGGGTCATGGCCTGCTGAGCCTCGTCTCCCATCTGGCGCAAGGCCATGGCGGTCTGCTGCAGCTCCTCGGAGGCTGAGGTCGCTTGGGTGGATGCGGCGTTGGCCACGTCGAAGACCTGCTGCGAGCGTGCACGCACGTTGTTCGACGCCGCCGATACCGTGTTGGAAATGCGCCGCACCGAACCCAGGGCGGTGGCGGTGGAGCGGGTCATCATGTTGATGGCGTCCGAGACCGCGCCGGTCACGTCCTCGGCCACCGGCACCTTGACGCGCAGATCGCGGCCGGCGAGCTCAGCCACGGATGACATGATCTCCACCACCGAGTTGTTGAGTACTTCATTCTCGCGTTCGATACGTTCCTGGGTGGCGATACGCTCGTCCAGCATCTGGTCGAAGGTCACCGCCAACTGGCCGATTTCGTCGCTGGGCGCCAGGCGCACGCGGGCCTGATTGTCGCCCTGGGCCACGCGCGAGACCACGCCGGAGAAGTGGGTCAGGGGATTGTTGATCGAACGCGCCAGCCGCAGTGCGATCAGAACGGCGATGATGGCCATGATCAGCAGCGTCAGTCCGGCCACCAGAAGAATCTGGTTGCGCAAGGCCACCGTGGGGGCGAGCGCTTCGGCATCGTCGATTTCCGACAGCAAGGCCCACTTCTGATTGAACACATTCAATGGCGCGTACGCACCCAGCACCGGAATACCGCGATAGTCAGGGTAGACGCCGACGCCCGTCTGGCCCTGCAGTGCCGCATTGGCGCCCTCGGTGTCGATGGTCATCAGGCCGATATTGGACTTGCGCTCGGCGATGGCGCTGACGGTGCTGGCATCCATGTTCGGCAAAGCACGCAGCATGTTCACAAAGCCGGCCGCATCTTCGGTGATGAAGCGTGAAATCGAGCGGGGCGTCTTGTCGGACCCCACCAGATAGACTTCGCCCGATTCACCCAGACCGACGGTCGTCCACTGACGGTTGAAGGTCATGATGTCGTTGATGCGATCGATGGGCAGCTGCACGGCGAACACGCCGATCTGCTGGTCGCCGGCATACACGGCGGTGCTCACGAAGGTGGCCTGGTCCTGGTAGGAAGGCACATAGGGCGCATAGTCAGTCAGCAGCACCTCACCCGGCTTCAGACCGAGCCCATTGCTGTAGGCCTGGCCGAGACCGCTGTCAGCCCAGGGGCCGGTGCGCAGATTGCTGGCGAAATCGATTTCCTTGAAGTAGGTGTAGACGACGTTGCCGTCCATATCGATCAGGAAGAAGTCGTAAAGGCCATAACGGTCTACCGCCGATCGCCCCAGGCCATGAATCAGTTCATGGCCGGCGGAATAGTCCGAGCCGTCGCTGGCGCGATCGAGCCGACCTTTTTCGCCGAGCGGATTCGGGTTGGTGGCGATGTACCAGTACTGCGCGGCGATGGCGGCCGGCGATTGTTTGGCGAGAATGTCGGCGGCGCCCGGATCAGCGCCGGAATTGCGCTTGCCGTACTCGGCGCCGAACTGATTCTGGTAGTAGTCACCGACGCTGGCGCGCGCCTGTTCCAGCGGAACCGCCAGGGTGTCGGGCATGGCCTGCAAGGCTGGCGGCAGGGTGCGCAGGGCCGAGCGCACCAGCTCGGTCTGGGCGATGACCACCATGGAGTCGGCAACGTTCTCGAAGTAGGCCTTGATTTCGGCCTCCTTGCCAACCCGAATCGATTCCAGCTGATCGTTGGCGCGGGCGTTCAACGATTCCGAGGATTGCCGGGTGGCAAAGTAGGCCAGCACTGCAGCCAGCACGATCAGCGGAACGAGCGCCAGGCCGGTGGTACCAAACAGCAGGCGGTTACGGATGGAGCCGAAAAGGGAGCTTGTGTTCGCAGCCATGTCTATTCCTTGCAGTCAATCTTGCCTACGACTTCGAGCCGGGCTCCAAGCCATGTTGAATTTCTCGTCGCGCAGCCGCGACCCAGCGAAGCTCTACGTACCCGGAAGCGGATGCATGGCGCTGCCAGCCACCTGGCGACTGCGCCCGGGGACCTGTGCCGCCACGCCCTTCAGCCATTGCAAGGTGGCCAGTTCGTAGGCCGGACCCAGTTCCGACTGGAACTGCATGCCGCAGTGGCCGTGCCAGCGGTCGCCAGCGGCGACCTGCTTGCCCTCGCGTACCTGCAGCAAACGCGGTCGTTCCACGCACAGAAAGGCCACTGCCTCGGGACCGGGCTGAATCACCAGCACGCAATCAGGATCGATCGTGCGCTGCTGCTCCATCCAGTCGCCAAAATCAAACACCGGTACCATGAGGCCGCCCAGACTAAGCACGCCGCGTAGCCAGGATTTGGCGTTGGGCACACGCGCCAGCCCCGGATCGATCACCACCTGCGAAGCGATGCTGCGTGGCAAGACGAACCATGGAAGGCTGGTCGCGAGGCGATAGCCGATGCGCGTTTCTTCGGCAGGGCCGTCACGACCGCCGTGGAAGGCAGGATTGGCCATGCTTGATCAGCCGTAGGCCTTGAGCGTGTCCAGAATCTCGCTGGCCTTGTAGGGCTTGCCGATCAGCGCCTTGGCGCCCTGCATCTTGGCCCAGATCTGGTCAGCCTTCTGGTTCTTGCTGGACACGAACACCACCGGAATGCTCTTGGTGGCCGGGTTCTGCTGCAGCGTGCGGCAGGCCTCGTAGCCATCCATGTCGGGCATGATGATGTCCATGAAGATCATGCTGGGTTTTTCCGCGCTGGCCTTGGCCACCGCCTCAGCGCCATTGTTGGCGGTTACCGAGTGCCAACCCGCATCCGTGAGGATGGTGCGCAGATTGGCCAGCTCGGCTGGTGAGTCGTCAACGATCAGAACCTTGCTCATGGTTTCATCCTTTGTGCAGTTTTGGTGTCAGCCGATCTTGGCTGGTCGGTATCCGCGCGCCGTCAGCAGCGCGCGGTCATTTCTGGCGTGCTTCATCAAGGTCTTGTCGACGGCGGAAAAAAAGGTCTCCCAGGTGATGGGCTTGACCAGATAGGAGTCGCACCCAGCGAGGGCACCGCGAGCCCGGTCGAAGGGAGAGGAGCGGCTGGTCAGCATGATCACCGGCATGCTTCGGGTGTAGATGTTCTTCTTGATGTTGCGGCAGACCTCGTAGCCATCGGCCCCGGGCATGACCACATCCAGGAAGATCAGGTCGAAATTGGCGACATGGAGCTTCTCCATGGCGGCTTCAGCGTTCGCGGCCATCTCCGAACCGATGTTCAATCGACCCAGGGCCGAGGCCAGCTGCTCGCGCACCGGCAGGCTGTCGTCCACGACCAGGGCGCGCACGGGCTGCAGCGGCGTCGGCGAGACGCCGGGTGGGGGCCCGGATATGGCCAGCGCGTCGCTGTTGGCCACCGTGCGTCGGGTTTGCGCCGTCTGCTGCTGCGTCCGTTTCAGCAGTTCCAGCTCCACGACCGAATCCAGCAGTCGACAGATTCGGAGCAGCAAGGACTTGCGCTCGACGCAGTAACCGCTCTCGCCCACCAGGCCGGTATCGGAGATCGTGACCACCACCAGTCCAGAGTTATTGCTGCGCAGCTGATCCAGATTGGAATCGGCGGACGTGGCCGAAACTTCGTCAACGATGGCAATGTGGGCATCCGACATCACTGACGCCTTGCCCAGGGTGAAGCTGAACTTGGGGTTCGGCGCGCGCGAAACGACGATCTCGATCAGGCGTTCGTCTCGCGCGGTCAGCCCGCAGAGTGCGACTCGATAGTTCATGCCTGTCCCTGGTCCCTGCTGATGGTGCGCAACCATTCCAGAAGCCCCAGTCGCAAGTCGGATCTCTTGACAATCGTTTTGTCGGCAATTGCAACCTGACCGCGACAATTCGCCCACTCGGTACAGGCCATACCGCCATGGCGAGCGCCGCTGCCTGTGCCTGCAGCGCGGGCTATGATTCACGGACCTCTGGCTCGGAGCTCCTGCGTGCATCTATTCGACCTCGCCGCCGTGTTGATCACCGCCGCCGCGCTGTTCTCCTGGGCCAATCATCGCTGGCTGGGCATGCCGACCACGCTCGGCGTGATGTTGATCAGCCTGGTGCTGTCGCTGGGACTTGCCGGCTTGCGCTGGGTGGGGATCGACTGGGCCAATGGCGTCGAGGAGGTGCTTGCGGCCATCGATTTCGACGAGGCGCTGCTGCACGGGATGCTCAGTTTCCTGCTGTTCGCCGGGGCGCTGCATGTGGACCTGGAGCGGCTGCGCGAGCACCAGTGGGTGGTCGGCGCGCTGGCCAGTGTCGGCGTGTTGCTGTCCACCGCCATTGTCGGTTTCGGCGCCTGGCTGGTATTCGATCTGATCGGCATTCCGATGCCCTTGATCTGGTGTCTGGTCTTCGGCGCGCTGATCTCGCCCACCGATCCGATTGCGGTGCTGGCCACGCTGAAGCAGCTGGGCGCACCCAAGCCCCTGGAAATCAAGATCGCTGGCGAGTCGCTGTTCAATGATGGTGTGGGCGTGGTGGTGTTCATCGTGCTGCTGGGGATCGCCAGCGGCGCGGCGCCAGCCAGCATCGAGGGCATCGGCAAGCTGTTTCTGATGGAGGCCGTCGGCGGCGTGATCTTCGGCCTGGTATTGGGTTGGGTGGGCTTCCATCTGCTCAAGTCGGTCGACAAGTACGATGTCGAGGTACTGTTGTCGCTGGCTCTGGTCATGGGTGGTTATGCGCTGGCCTTCCGCTTGCACGTGTCGGCGCCGATTGCCATCGTGGTCGCCGGCTTGTTCATCGGCAATCACGGCCGCAGTCTGGCCATGTCCCAACATACCCGCGAGCGGCTTGACGAATTCTGGGAACTGATCGACGAGATCCTGAATGCGGTGCTGTTCATGCTGATCGGCATCGAAGTGCTGGTGCTGACCTTCAACGGCCAGTACCTGGTCGCCGGCCTGGTGCTGATTCCTGTGGTGTTGCTGGCCCGCTTCATCAGCGTCGGCGGGCCGATCGCGCTGTTTCGGCTGCGCCGCGCCTTTCCGGCGCGTACCGTGCGCATCCTGACCTGGGGTGGACTGCGCGGCGGCATTTCGGTGGCGCTGGCGCTGTCGCTGCCGCCGGGGCCGATACGCGAGCAGCTGCTGATGGCCACCTACGCCGTGGTGCTGTTTTCCTTGCTGGTGCAGGGCACCACCATTTCCCGGCTGCTGCCGCGGCCGTCCTGAAGCAGGCGCCTGCGAGGGCCACGAGCCCGCGCAGGGTGAACGCGTTTGACCCCGGGTCGTGGTCAAGGCGATGATCCGTGGTCATCGCCTGATTCCGGTCGTATCGGACCAGCGGAGCAGGGGGTTTGGCTGAGGTCAGCCGCTCGCCACCGCAACACGAACGACCGGCCCGGAGTTGATCCATGCATCTGTTCCAGTCGCTATCCCGTCACCGTAGCTGCGTCGGATTGCTGACCCTGCTGCTCGGCACAGCCGCCTCGGCGCAGAATTTTCAGAACCTGTCGGCCACCGTCGGCTTTCAGCCGGGCTTTCTGGCCAATATTCCGGCCGGCGGGCTGGCCGTGGATGATTTCGACCGCAATGGCTATCCCGACATCTTCGTCACCGGCTATTTCCTGCCCAACCGGATGTTCTTCAACCAGGGCAATGGTCAGTTCACCGAGAGCGCCGCGGTCAACGCCACCCTGCCCGGCACCCGCTGCAGCGTCACCGCGGCCGCCGACTACGACAATGATGGCTGGCCTGATCTGTACGTCGGTTGCCGCGACCAGAAGAACTATCTGTTTCGCAACACCCAACAGGGGCAGGTGTTTGTCGATGTGACGCCAGCGCAGCTCGATCACAATGCAGTCGGGGCCAATTCACCCCGAACCGATTCCGTGGCCTGGGCAGATTTCAACAACGACGGCCTGCTCGACATCTTCATTGCGATCTATCCGACGTCGACCCTGCCCGACCTGAACAATCCGGACAATCTCGATCGGATCGTCATCAACAATGGCGATGGCACCTGGACCCGGGTGACCGACAATTTTCCTCAGTCGGAGAAACCGAAACTGGCCAAGGCGACGCTCGCCGCGGTGATTTCAGACCTGGACGGCGATCTGCTTCCGGACATCTACGTGGTCAACGACAAGAATCACGGCAACGTGTTCTGGCACAACGATGGTCCGGGTTGTGGCAGCTGGTGCTTCAGTGACCGGACTACCCAGAGCAATCTCGCTCAGACCCCCTTCGGCATGGGTGTCGCGGTGGGCGATGTCGACCGCAACGGGCTTTGGGACCTGTATTTCTCCAGCGTGGACGAGCAGCACTTCCTGCGTGGCGACAGCCGCTCGCCCCTGCACTTCACCGAGGAGCCGCAGTCGCCGCTGAATCACTACGGCGTGGGCTGGAGCACCATCTTCAGCGATTTCGACAATGACGGCTGGGAGGATGCCTATCTGGCCTGCGGCAGCGGCAGTTTCTCGACCACCAGCGATCGCGATCAGGTCTTCCGCAATATGGGTGGCGGCGTGTTCCAGGTGGTCACGGCGGGCAGCGGCATCGACGAGAACAAACCGACCCAGCCGGCGGCGCGCATCGACTTCGATCGCGATGGTAGAACCGATCTGGCGGTGGGTCACTGGAACTCCGGCTATGAGTTCTATCGCAACGTGACTGCCTCCAGCGGTCACTGGATCGCCTTCACCCTCACGGGCGGCGGCACGGTCAATCGCGATGGCATCGGCACCATCGTCACCGTGGAAACCGCCGATGGTGCGGTGCAGATGCGCGAGATGCGCGCCGGCGAATCGCGCGGCTCCAGCCATGAGAAAGTCCTGCACTTTGGCCTCGGCAGCCACGCCCAGGCGCAGGTGCGGGTGCGCTGGCCCGATGGTACCCAGGAAAATCTGGGCACGAGGGCGGCCAACCAGTATTACGCCCACCAGCACCCGTCAGTGGCGCTGCTGTTCCGCGACGGCTTCGAATGACGCTGCCGCGCGCCCCCAACTCGAAAACGATGGAATCCACATGAGCACTCTGATTGGCGCACAGCGCCTCGAATCTTCTTGCGCCCGGCCGCGCCGGGCCGCCGCAGTGGCGCTGGCCCTGCTGTTGACCAGCAGCGTTTGTGCGGGTGCCCCGGCGCCACTGCAACTGCCACCGGCGCGCCACAGCGCCGACAAGATGGCCGCCGTGTGCAGCCCGACACACACGGTGGCACGCAACTGGAACGAGCAGATGCTGGCCGCCATTCGCCTGGACGCGCCGCGACCCACCGTCCACGCCCGCAACCTGTTTCATGTCTCGCTGGCCATGTACGAGGCCTGGGCCGCCTATGCGCCCGAGGCCAGCGCCTGGAGGTTCGACGAGTCAGCGGCGGCTTTCGGACAGCCGCCATCCAATCGCGAGATTGCGATCAGTTACGCGGCCTACCGGCTGCTGGTCAACCGCTTCAGCACTTCACCAGGCGCGGCAAGCTCACTGGCGTCCTTCAGTGCCTGCATGCAGGCGCTGGGGCAGGACCCGGCGAACACCGGCACCAGCGGCACCAGCCCGCAGGCCATCGGCAACCGGATCGGCGCCGCGATCATTGCCTTTGGGCTGCAGGACCACTCCAACCAGCAGAACAGCTATCTCGACACCACTTTCTATGTCCCGGTGAACAGCCCCATGCTGGTGCAGCTGCCGGGTACCGGCGGGCTGGTCGACATCAACGCCTGGCAACCCCTGATTCCGCCCGGAGCCCCGGGGGTACAGAGTTTTCTGACGCCACACTGGAGCCTGGTCACGCCTTTTGCGATCGTGCGCCCGGCGCCGAATGCCACCTACCTGGATCCCGGCCCGCAGCCGAAACTGGGGGGTGTCGGTGATGCCCAGCTGCGCCTGGATCTGCTGAATGTGATCCGCTACAGCAGTCGCCTGGATCCCGATGACGGCGTGCTGGTCAACATCTCGCCCAGGCTGGTGGGCAACAGCGCGCTCGGCAGCAACAATGGCCAGGGCCATGCGCTGAATCCGGTCACCGGACAGCCCTATGCCGACAACCTCGTGCTGCGCGGCGACTGGGGTCGGGTGCTGTCGGAATTCTGGGCCGATGGCCCGCTGTCGAGTACCCCGCCGGGACACTGGAACGAGATCGCCAATGGAGTTTCGGACCACCCCGGCACGGTCAAGCGCATCGGCGGCAGCGGTCCGCTGCTGAGTGATCTGGATTGGGACATCAAGCTCTATTTCACGCTCAATGGCGCGCTGCACGACACTGCCATCGCCACCTGGGAGGTCAAGCGCAAATACGATTCTTCGCGTCCGATCACGCTGATTCGCGAGATGGGCAGCCTTGGCCAGTCCAGCAATCCGGCCTTGCCCGCCTACCACGTCAACGGACTGCCGCTGGAAGACGGACTGGTGGAGCTGATCACGGCGGCCTCCAGCGCGCCGGGGCAACGCCATGCCCATCTGGCCGGGCATGTCGGCGAGATCGCCATCCGCGCCTGGCTTGGTCATCCGCCCAATCCAGCCACCCAGTACGGTGGCGTCGGCTGGATTCGCGCCGTGGACTGGATTCCGTATCAGAAGAAGACCTTCGTGACGCCGCCCTTCGCCGGCTATACCTCCGGCCACAGCGGCTTCAGCCGCGCCGCGGCAGAAGTGCTGACCGCTTTCACCGGCAGCCGCTACTTCCCGGGCGGGCTGGGTGAGTTCGTGGCCGATGCCGGCGGCAATGGCAGCTTTCATCTGGCCTTCGAATACGGACCCACCCAGACCACCCGATTGCAGTGGGCGACCTACTACGATGCTGCGGATGAGGCCGGCTTGTCGCGCATCTATGGCGGCATCCATCCGGCCTACGACGATTTTCCCGGGCGCGTGATCGGTCACAACACCGGCCTGGCAGCGCTGGCGAGCGCGCTGCCACTGTTCGGTACGCCGCCGCCCGAGGCTCTGCCGGTACCGGCCATCGACGCGCTGGGCAAGCTGACCCTGATGCTCGGCATGCTGTTTTGCGCCGGTCTATGGCTGCGTCGCCGCTGAGCACTGGCGGATCGCAGATGTTCGCAATCGTCTCAGCTTTCGAGCACTGGCTTGAATGTAGACGGCGGCTGTCGCAGGCTTGAACCTGGATGGTGGCGAGCGCCCGAAGGGGCCGCCGTGATCCGCACGCTGGACGGGCGTTGACGCATGGTGCGAGACAACCCCGCAATCGGAGAGCATCACGATGATCAAGCTGATTTCTGCTTCGCTCCTGGCCGCGCTGGCCCTCACCCTGGCACCGGCGGCAGAGGCCAAAAAGGGTCAGATTCAGGACATCGATTTTGGTGCCATCAGCTGCAAGGCCTTCCTCAATGATCTGTCCACCGCCAGCGAGGAAGACGCCGGCGCCATCTTCCTGTGGCTCGACGGTTATCTCAGTGGCGTCTCCGGCGACACCGTGCTGCGCTGGAATGGCATGAGTACCTTCGCCGAGGCACTGGTGGCCCGTTGCCAACAGCGAGGCAAGGAGCGCCTGCTCGATGCCGCCCGGAATGTCGGTCTGAACTAGGACTCATCGACGCGTTGCGGTCAGGCCCGCACGCGCCAATGCTGGCGTCGTGCGCCTGACAGTTCGAGATCGAATGGCGGCTCGCCAGCCACGGCCAGGTGGAAGCTGGCCGTGCTCAGCAATTCGATCTCGGCGTCGTCCTGCCCGCAGGGCTGCAGGTGAATGCTGGCGAGGTGCTGCGGTAGCGCGCTGCCGCAGTCGCGCTTGATCAGGGCTTCCTTCACCACCCAGCGTTGCAGCAGGGTGTCGTCGTCCAACTCGCCCGGTGTTTCCCCGTCGGCGACGAGCAGGTGGGCGAAGGTCCGCAACTGAGGCCCGCGACCGCGCTGTTCCAGGTCTATGCCGATGGCTGCGGTCGACAGCGCGCAGGCGATCCAGTCGCCGCTGTGGCTGAGCGAGAGCTGCAACGGTGCATCGAGCACCTGCGGAGGCAGATGCTCGCGCTCGACCAACAGGCAGCGAGCCGGATCCCGATCAAGCAGTCGCCCCAGCTGCATACGCGCCAACCAGTGGCCAGCCAGATAGTGGCGATGGCGGCTGGGCACGCGCAGGCGCTGGGCGCGAGCCCATTCACCGGGGGACAACCAGGATTCGGGCGGTGCCGGCAGTTCGCGCAGAACGTCTTCCACTGCAGCGACCACAACACAGGTCATTTCCGAATGCACGCAAGAACTCCAGATGGGCGAGGCATGTTCGCACTGGCTGGCAAAGGCAGCGAATTTGTCCGCAGATGACGCCGATGTGCGCAGATGCTCAGGAGCGAATCCGGACGGCATCTGATCAGGGTCGTGCGTAATCTACGCGGAACCCCGAACACTGAAATCCTGGCTTCATTGGCTCTCATCTGCGACATCTGCGGACAGATGCTGCTCGGTAGGGCAGAGCATTTATCCGCAGATGACGCCGATGTGCGCAGATGTTCAGGAGCGAATCCGTACGACGTCTGATCAGGGTTGCGCGCAATCTTCGCGGTATCCCGAACATTGAAATCCTGACTTAATTTGCGCTCATCTGCGTCCATCTGTGACATCTGCGGATAGACGCTGCTCGGCCAGCACCGCTCTGACGCCGAGGCCCGTGGCTTCGTAGATGCGCTGGCCGTCGACCCACAGACTGGCATCGGCCAGCGCCAGCCAGTCGCTCGCCTCACGCCGCAATTCGGTCAGTTCCAGGGTGGTATGCACCTGCCGATGATGGGGCAATACCTGGCCGCGGTACTTCCAGCGATGGTGCTGATGCAGGGCGATGCTCTGGAAGCGGACGCTGGCTCGTTCGGCGGGGCTGAGATGCTGCAGCAGCGCGTATTGCAGGGTCTGCAGCATGGCTTCGAGGCCGAGCGAGCCGGGTTGCACCGGGTCCTGGAAGAAATGGGCCTTGAAGAACCATTCGCCGCTGTCGATGTCCTTGACCGCGCGCAGCTGACCGAGTCCGGCAGCGCCGGCCTCGGGCCAGTGACCCTCGATGCGGTCGATCATGCGCAACATGCTGCCGGGCAGGCGCAGCCCGTCTGCAGATCCGGATGCCAGCGCGGCCAGATCGATAGCGATATTGGCGCGGCGGGTCAGCAGTTCGCGCTGAGCGGCGCTGACCGGCAGTCCGGCCTGCGCCGCCAGGGCCTCGGGTGGGAAGAAGCCGAACACGGTCTTCAGTTGGTAAACCTCGCGCCCGTTCACGTGGCAGCGCACGCGGAAGTTCTCGATGATCATGCCGGCGCTGGCCGAGACCTCGGTGAGTTCAACCTCGGTCGTCAGCGTGCCGGCGGCGGCGGGCAGTTCGGCCAGCACCCTGCCCTCGCCGTCGAGATTGCGGAAGCCGAGTTCGCTGTCCACGGTCAGCGCCGAACCGACATAGCTCGACAGCCAGCCGCAGGGCTGCAGCGCCGCTTCCAGCAGCACCGCGAAAGGCATCACCCGGGCGCCGTTGTGGTCCAGATACCAGACCGCATCCGGCACCTCGTATTCGGCCACCACCCGGGCACCGCCGCGCATCACGCCGATCGGCCCTTCGATGTGGGCAATACGGCTGATGAAGTGATAGGGCGGGCTGGGCAGCCGCGCCACCCGGGTGGGGCCATCGAAGCGCTGGTACATCGGACCGAAGGCGGCGGACGGACGGCCGAGCGCGCAGGCGAGCAGACTGTGCTGGTCGAAGGGGAAGCCGTTGATGGTGGGGGGATTGAGGGCCGGCGTTGGCGGGATCTGGGCAGTCGGGTGGGTAACGGCGTTGCTCGCTATCTGTAGGTCACGTTGTCCGCGCAGCGGGCTACGTGACATCACGGTCTCCGGAAGCTTGATGTCACGTAGGCCGCGTTGCGGCCAACGTGACCTACGGTCGGCATCTTCCAGTGGCCAGTCGGGCACCATCTCCAGCGCCACGCGCCGGGCGTGGAAGGCCTTGAGGCCATCGACTGTGCACAGCAGATCGGCGTACAGCGTCGGCTGCGGTCCGGCCACCCGCTCCTCGACAAAGACCTCGGTCACCAGCAAGCGCGAGCCAGGGGTGACCTGGCCGCGGCACTGCAGTGCGTAGCTCAGTTCCGGCATCGGCTGAAAGCGCCAGCCATCACGCTTGAGGGTATAGCCGCAGGCGGCCAGATACAGCGCCATGGCTTGCAGGCAGGCCTCGAACATCAGCGTGCCGGGCATGCACGGGTCATTCTTGAAATGGCCGTCAAAGAACCATTGCTGCGGATGGATGTCGAGTTCGGCGCGCAGATAGCCGCGGCCCCAGGGCCCGCCATCGATCGCCAGTTCGCTCACCCGATCCAGCAGCAGCATGCGCCAGCCCTGGATCGCCGGACTGCGGGTGTGGGTGCGTGCCAGTTCGAAGCCCGGTCCGAAGCAGACGGCGGTATCGCCAGCGGCAAAGGCCTCCAGCTGCGCGCGATCCAGCCCGGTCCGCGTGCACGCCACGGCCACGGCATCGAGCTGTGGTGGATCGACGATCGCTTGCTGCTCGGGGCTCCACAGACAACCGGCCGAGGCCGCCAGTTCCTCGGCGGTGAAGAATCCGGCCTGACCGTGGCGCACCGACAGCTGGCGGCTATCGCCGTTGTGGCAGTCGTAGTGAAAGAACATCAGGCGCACATCGCCCTGCGCGGCGTGGCCGTCGAGTTCGATGTCGAAGCGCAGCGTATCGTCGCGCCGCGGCAGATCGCCGTGGTACATCAGCTCGCAGCCGAGCAATCGATAGACACGCTCGCCGCGATTGTGGGCGTCGATGCCCTGCCAGGACACCAGCATCAGATCGGCCTGTCCGCACTCGATCAGCACACCGGCCGCCAGACGTCCGCAATGCACGGCCCATTCGTGCCCGGCGACCTCGGTTTCGGTGACGATCCGACCTTTGGCCAGCACGCCGGGCGCGCCTTCGATGGCCAGCACGCGATCGGCCAGCAGCAGTGGCGGTTTGGGCATGCGCACCTGACGGGCGTAACCGTCCTGGCCGGCAAACGCGGCGCCGAAGATCTCGGAGATGCGACCGTCGGCGTGGATTTCCAGCTGGGCGCGGGTGAAGCGGGTTGTCGGTTGTTGGTTGTCGGTTGTTGGCGCCTGGCCGGTTGTCGGTTGTCGGTTGTCGGTTGTCGGTGTCAGCGCAAAAGCGGTCACCTCCGCTGGGATGCCATTGGCCCGCGGGGTGAATTCGCGATGGGCGAACAACAGGGCCTGGGCGTTGGCTTGCAGGCGAAGGAACTGCTGTTGGGCGCTGCTGATCGTGTCCAGGTATTGCGCCTGGGCCTTGCTGAGTTGCGAGAACTGGTGTTGCACAGCGCTGTGCGCCGGGTAGATGCACGCACCGATCAATGGAGCCTGGGCCTGCGGCTGATCGTAGGTCACGTTGTCCGCGTAGCGGGCTACGTGACGGGGCGCCCGAATGTCACGTA
The DNA here is from genome assembly GCA_022841325.1 of Lysobacterales bacterium. Taxonomy (GTDB): domain Bacteria; phylum Pseudomonadota; class Gammaproteobacteria; order Xanthomonadales; family SZUA-5; genus JADKFD01. Next base: position 88,308 of record JALHRS010000009.1, read on the forward strand.
GGCCCTGCGGGCCAACGTGACCTACATTGGCGAGCGGGCCTGCGGTCGGCGACCAGCCGAACACGCTGGGCAGCGACGGTGCCGGCAGCATTCGCTGCATGGCGGTTCTTTGCGTCTGCACTTTGACCTCGGGCCAATGCGCGGCGAAGCGCATCGGTCGTTTCGGTGTCGGGTTTTCTGCCGGCTCTGCAAGAGCAAGCTGCAACGCCGCCATGTCGAGATCGATGCCCGCAGCCCATAGCGCCGCCGCGGCACTGAGCACGCCTTCCAGACCCTGATTCCTGCGATCCAGACTGACCATCAGCGCTTCGCGCGGACCGAGGATGTTGCGGATCGCCCGGGCGAAACTGTTGCCGGGGCCGTGCTCGACGAACACGCGCACGCCGTCGTTCCAGGCCTGCAGGATCACCGGGCGCAGGTCCAGGGTCTGGTTGGCCTGGGCCAGAATGGCCTGGGCGCAGGATTCGCGATCGGGTGTGTAGGCCGCTGCGCTGGCCGTCGAATAGATCCGACCGCAGCGCGGTGCCCGGGTGTCGCGCCGATGCAGCTGCAGCCAGTCCTCGGCCACGGCCTGCAATTCGGGCACGTGCACCGCCAGCGGATAGTCCAGGCGCAGACAGCGACTACTGCCGATGCGCTCGACCACGCGGGCACAGCCGTCGGCGTCACCGGCGATCAGGCAGTCGGCATCGGCGTTGATGATGGCCAGGTGCACCCGCGGCTCGGGCTCGATCGCTGCGCGCACCTCAGCGACCGGCGCCAGCACCGTCCAGCTGGCCCAATGCACCGGCCCGCCCCATTGCGCCGCGACCGTCTCGAAGTCGCCACCGAGCCGACGGGTGACCAGCGCGCTGGCATCCATATCGTCCATCAGCGCGTCGGGATCGGTCCAGACTTCGGCCGCGACCAGCGCATTGGTCTCGCCGGAGGAATAGCCGATCCAGGCGTCTGGATGCAGTCCCAACAGCTCGGTCGACAGCGCCAGATGCAGCTGCGACAGTGCCGAGGCAGCCCACAGTTGCTGCACCGCGCTGGGGGCGGACTCGCCTGCCAGCGACCAGTCCAGCGCCGTCGAGAGCCGGCGGCTGCGCCGCCCCAGCGTATCCAGCAGGGTCGGAAAGGCCTGCAGCAGCTCGCGCCCCATGCCGGCGTAGGAGGCGCCGGCTCCGGCAAAGACGAAAGCCAGTTCGCCGGCGAGCGGGCGCTCGCGGAAGTGCACGGTGCTGCCGGCCGGGGCGCCGTCGCGCAGATGCGCCAGCGCCCGGGCGCGCACTTGCGCCAGCTCGGTCTCGGTCGCCACCAGCGCCAATCGCGCCGGGCCCGGCGCCGGTGTGCCGCCGTGCGTCAGCGCAGCGATCAGTTCGGCTTTGCCGGCCGCTGTCAGCAGATGCAGCTGCGGCGCCGGCGTGGGCAGGCGGCAGACCTGCGCCTCGCGCAGTCGCATCGGCGCATGCCCGGGCACCGCGATCTCGAAACCCCGGGCCTGCGCGCTGAGCCAGGGCAGACCGTCGATCCGTCGCCGGTGATGCAGACAGAGCGTCGCTACCGCCAGCCGCAGCAGGCCGTCGGCGGCGCCGGCATCGCCACAGCGCGAGCGCAGATCGGGCAGATCCTCGCCCACCGCTTCCGATTCGGCGCGATCCAGCAGCGCATGGATGCGGTCGCCATCGCGCTTGGCATCGGCGAGGCGCTTCAACACCAGGGCGACGGCGGCATCGGCCGGCTGGGTGTTGCCGGCGGCCATGGTCACCGGCTCGCAACAGAGGTCGACCGCGCCGACCAGCACGGCGTCCTGCTCACCGGTGAGCAGCGCGCGTCGGGCAATGGCCAGCGCCTGCAGCCCGGACTGCGCGCCGGCCTGCAGCGTGTAGCTAGGTCCACCCAGATCGAACTGCGAACTCAGCCGATTGGCCGGAATATTGGGCATGCAGCCGAGCACCCCAGCCGCCTGCAGCGGCGCCACCACGGCGTCGCGATCGGCGCCCTCCGGCAGCCGCCAGCGAATGCCGTAGCGGGCGACCTCTGCATCCGGCTCCATGCCGATCAAGGCCCCAACCCGCGGCCCCGGCGACACCCTTGCCGCCGCCAGCGCGGCGGTGGCCGTGCGCAACAGCAGCAATTGCTGCGGCAGCGTCTGCTCCAGGTCTCTGGGCGGAAAGCGCAGACCGGCCAGATCCAGCTCGATCTGGTCGGCGCGGGCCTGACCAGCGTCGTCCAGCAGCGATGCGCCGGAGCACAGCGCTTCAGCCACGGAGTCGGCATCGACCAGTCTGCCCAGGCTGCATTCCAGACCGACGATGGCGACCGGCTCCTGGTCCATCGCGGACTCGTCTGCAGGCACGAGCGCGAGCCCCGGATCGTCTTCGGACAGGATCAGATGGGCATTGTTGCCGCCGAATCCGAAGGCCGAAATGGCGGCAATGCGGGGATCGGTGGCGGGCCAGTCTTCCAGTTGTTGCAGCAGCCGGAACGGCGTCTGCGCCAGAGCGTCGGTGCATCGGTCTACCCCCCGATTCGGTGGACGCTGGCGATGGCGCAGGGCTTCGATCAGCTTGATGATGCCGGCGCCGCCGGCGGCCGTGATCAGATGCCCGAGATTGGATTTCAACGACGCGATCGGCAGTTCCGCGGCCTGCGCAAAGACCGCCGCGCTGCTGCGCAGTTCGGCGGCATCGCCCACCGGCGTGCCGGTGGCGTGGCACTCCAGCAGGCTGACCTGCTCCGGTCGCAGCCCGGCGTCATGGTAGGCCTGCTGCATGGCGCGGCGCTGGCCGTTCTCGTCCGGTACCAGCAGGCCGCGGCCGCGACCGTCGTTGCACAGCCCGATGCCACGGATGACCGCGTGTATGCGCTCGCCGTCGCGACGGGCGTCGGCCAGGCGCTTCAGCGCGAACAGCGCGCAGCCCTCGGCCGCGATCAGGCCATCGGCGTCACGGTGAAAGGGTCGCGACTGGCCGCTCTTGCTGAGCGCGCCCAGCGCCGCAAAACCCTGTTGCAGGAACAGCGGATCGGCCCGCTGCACGGCGCCGGCGAGCATCAGATCGGCCTCGCCATCGTTGAGCTGATCGCAGGCCAGCTTGAGCGCGTACAGCGAACTGGCGCAGGCCGCATCCAGACACAAGCTGCCGGCAGTCAAGCCCAGCGCCCGGGCAATCAGCGCCGCACTGCCGCCGCTCATGGCGCGATGGCGCGGATCACGCGGCGTTTCACCCTTCCGGACCTGATCGGCAAAGCGCGCCATCGATTCGGAGGGAAAACCGAGATTGCCGAGCACCAGCCCGATCCGTGCCGGCCGTGCTGCGATCTGCCCCAGAGACTCGCGGGCGCAGTGCAGGGTCCAGTGAATCAGCGGATCCAGCCCATCCAGCTCGGCGGCAGGCAGATCGAAACCCTGCGGGTCCCAGAGTTGCTCAAAGCCACGGACAAAGCCGCCGCGATCGCTCCAGCAATGGTCCGGCTGCGGCGCATCGGCGCTGCAAAGCACGGAGGCTGGGTCCAGACCCCAGCGACCCGTCGGAACCGACGAGCTCAAGTCACGGCCGGCAATGACCGCCTGCCACAGTTCCTCCGGACTCAAGGCGCCCGGCAGCACGCAGGCGCGGCCGACGATCGCGATCGGGGTCATGCGCAGGGCTCCGGCGTCGGCAGCAGTCCAGATGCACAGCCGCAGCAGTACTGGATTGCTGCGTCGCTACGCTCCTCGCAATGACGCCGGGATGCGAGCCTTGAGGAGGGCCGCGCGCCTGCGCGGCCGCTCTTGATCTTCAGGCCAGGCAAAGCGGCGCCGCAGCGCGGCGCCCTCCAGGAGCTCGCATCCGCAGGGTCGCCGCTTCGCCGGGGAGCCGCTGCGCGGCACCCTCGGCCTTCTGTCGCCGCAGCCGCACTCACGGCGCGATCGCGTGGTTCTGCACGCCCAGCATTTCCGCTACGGCGCGGCCGCTGGCGTCGGTGTAGACAATATCGGTGGTGGTCATGCCCTGACCGACACGGCGGGCATAGGCGGCTGCGGTGATCGTGCCGGGCACCGGCGTCGCCAGGTGTCGCAACTCGGCGACGCTGGTCGGCAGATTGGGGCCGCCGAGCATGCGCTGGCCGTAGAGCACCGCCAGCTGCAGACCGCCGTCCAGCGCGGCGACATCGAAGTGCCAGTCCTGCTCGGGCCAGGCCGCTGCGGCCACGCCGCGCAAACGTGCGGCGACGCCTTCGTCGGAGATCCCGGTCAGGCTTTCGATCAATTCGAAGCGGCCGCGATGGAACAGCAGATCCTGGTACATCGGCGCGCCGTTCCAGGCTTCCAGCTGCATCGTCGGGCGCGCTTCCGCGCTGATCTTGGGCCGACCAAATTCGGCGCGGGCGCTGTAATGGAGCACGCCATTCTTGCCGAGGATGCGCAGCTCCAGTTGCGGATCACCGGCGCGGCCGCGGGCCTCGATGCGCAAACGGTCGCCGCCGTTGCGGAAGCCACTCAGGCGTATGCCCTTGAGCACCTTCAACTCATGCAGGGCGCGCAGCGGCAGGCCGGGACGCCAGCCGCGCACGGCGCGGGCCATCCACTCGGCCACCAGCGCCAGCGGCACCACCGGTAATCCGGCCACCTGGTGCCCCTCCAGCCAGCCATGGCTGTCCTGATCGATGCGCAGTTCCAGGGCTTCAATACGCGACTGGGCGCCGTCGACCAGCAGCGCCTGTGGTCGCGGTTCGCCGCCCAATACCAGTTCCAGCGCACCGGCATCGGCCATCTCATCGGCAAAGAACTGCGCACCGACATCCAGCGGAATCATCGGCACCCCGAGTTCGGCAAAACGTGTCGCCAGCGCCGGATTGACCATGCCGCCCTGCCACGGTCCCCAACCCAGCGACTTGACCCGCAATGCCGGTTTGCGCCGCTGTTCTGCCGCGAGCACCTTGGACAGCACCTCATTGGCCATGGCGTAGTCGGCCTGCCCGGTATTGCCGCAACGCGCCGACACCGACGAGAACACCGCCAGCAACTTGAGTTCGTCGTCCCGGGTCGCCGCCAGCAGATGCCGCAGGCCGCCCACCTTGGTGGCCAATACCTGTGCGAACTGGGCATCGGTCTTGTCGGCGATGCGCTTGTCGGCAATCACGCCAGCGGCATGGATCAGGCCGCGGATCGGGCCGATCTCGCTGCGCACGCGGCGCAGTGCGGCGTCGACTTCAGCCGCATCCTCGACCGAAGCCTGCAGATAATGCGCGTCGCAGCCGATCGCGGCGAGCTCAGCCAGGGTGGCGCGAATCTCGCGCGTGCTCAGGACCTGGCGCACGCGCGCCTGCAGCTCGGCCGGCGTCAGGCGCTCGCCGGCGGCCTGTGCCGCGCTCAGCAAGACCTGCCTGAGCTCGCTTTCGCTGTGGAGTCCCGCACAGATAGCCGACTCCGGACTCAGCGCGCTGCGCCCGAGCAGGACCAGCCGCGGCGAGGCGCGACCGGCCCAATCGATCAGACAAGGCGCGGTAACACCGCGAGCACCACCGCTGACGACGACCACATCGCCGGCGACAATCACCGGCGAGTCGGGCTGAACCGGGCGCCGCACACTGATCCAGCTGTAGCGTCCGCCATTGGCCGCCAGCGCCACTTCGATCTCGCCGCCGCCGCCGAGCAGCTCGTCTGCGATCCACTGTGCCAATTGCGGCAGCGCCGTGCTCAGGTCTACGGCAATCGATTTGCACGCCGCCTGCGGCCATTCCAGCGCGCAGGTCTTGATCAGTGCCGGCACCCCCGCCGCCCAGGCCGCATCGGCGCTGGCCCCGGCCGCTTCCAGATCGCCATGCACGGCCACGAACAAACCCGGTTGCGACTGCAAGGTCGGCGCCAGCTGCCGCGCCAGCGCAAAGGCCTCGTGATTCAGGGCGATGGCCGCATCCGGTGTATCCACGGCGCGCAGGGCACCGAGGTAGATGCATTTGCGTGCCTGCGGCGGCAGCGCCGTGTCGACCTGTGCGGCCACCCCACGGGCCTGAAGTTCTGCCACCAGCAGAGGTGCGATCTCGGCGTGACCGATCACCGACAGCGGCGCGCCGTCGAACAGGCCGGGCATTGCCAAGCCGCATGCCGGGGCCGGGACGCGCTGCAGCTCGTAGCGACCGAGAAGAGCGGGGGCAGGGGGCACGGGGCACGGGGCACGGGGGGCGGCGGTGTGCCGTATTGAGGCGGCATTTGGGGGTTGGGGTTGATTGCGAGCCGCAGTCGTGCCGCCCGAGTCGGTGCTGCTGCTCCCGTGCCCCGTGCCCCCTTCCCCGTGCCCCGTCTCACCCAGCGCGGTGACAATCTGCCGCAACGTGGCCATCGCCCCGAGCTGCGCCCGATCGACCTTGGGCAGCTGCGGCGCACGCTCGTCGACGGCGGCCAGAATCTCGACCCGCTTGATCGAATCGATGCCCAGATCGCCCTCCAGATCCATGTCCAGATTGAGCATGTCGACCGGATAGCCGGTCTTGTCGGCGACGATGGCGAGCAGCAGCTGGGAAAGCGGAGGAGCGGGGGCACGGGGCACGGGGCACGGGGCACGGGGGGCGGCGGTGTGCCGTATTGAGGCGGTATTTGGGGGTTGGGGTTGATTGCGAGCCGCAGTCGTGCCGCCCGAGTCGGTGCTGCTGCTCCCGTGCCCCGTGCCCCCTGCCCCGTGCCCCGTCTCACCCAGCGCAGCAGGAACAGCCGGGATTTCCGCATCGCCGACCCCGTGCCCCGTGCCCCCTTCCCCGTGCCGCGCAACTGCCGCCAATCCCGCCAACGCCGTCTCGGCCAGCCGCAGATAGGCGCCGTGGCTCTCGGCCATGGCGCGCTGAAAGCTGGCGTGGGCTTCGGCGGTGTGCTGCTGCATCTGCTGAAAAGCGCTCAGCCAGTCGGGTGAGATGCTGGATTCGGCAGACATGGCGGCAGTCCTGTGGAGTGTGGGCGATGGAGCAGGTGCTGGAGGGGTGGCGGATGTGGCAACAAACGCAGGAGCGGGTGTCGGTGCCGGATCAGAGCGAAGAACAGAGCCTTTGGCCTCTCCGCCCTGACCGACACTCGCTTCTACTCCGACACCTGCTCCACCGGCTCTCACCGGCTTGCCGATGTTGCTGCCATTGATCGCTATTGCGTGCTTCGCTGGCGTTGCGGTGGCGGGAGGCAAACGGGTGTCGGCATAGAGCGCCTGTGGCTGCATGCTCACGCCGGCCGCGGCCAGTTGCGCCAGGCCGATCAGCAGCGACTCGACGCCGTTCCTGCCCTTGCGATCGAGGACGATGGCGCGATGCGGGCGCTCGCCGAGGATGGCTGCGACCAGGCCACTGAGCACGGCGCCGGGGCCAACCTCGACGAACTGGCGGATGCCGTTCGCGTACATGGCCTCGATCATGTCGACGAAGCGCACCGGCTGCGCCAGCTGCGCCGCCAGCTGCGCACGAATCTCCCCGGCCTCGCTCGGGTATTCGGCGGCGTGGGTGTTGCCGTAGACCGGCACGCTCGCGGCGGTCAGGTCGACGCCGGCGAGCGCATCCGCAAAGGCATGACTGGCGCCGGCCACCAGGGTCGAATGGAAGGCGCTGGCGACCGGCAGGCGCCGGCAGGCCATGCCCTGTTGGGCGAGCAAGGTCTGCAGCTTTTCCACCGCCGCCAGTGGTCCGGAGACCACCACCTGCTTCGGACCGTTGTGATTGGCGATGACCAGCTCGGGCGCGTGCTCGGTCAGCAGCGCCTGCACCCGTTCCAGCGTTTCGGAGATCGCGATCATGGCGCCGGGCTCGCCCGCTGCATCGCGCATGGCCAGTCCGCGGGCGCGCGCCAGGCTCAGGGCCTGGTCGAGGCCAAGAACGCCGGCGGCGTGCAGGGCCATGAGCTCGCCGAAGCTGTGTCCGGCGCACGCGTCGGCGGCTATGCCGAGCATGCGCAGACAGGCCAGCAGCGCGGCCGAGTGCGCCGCCAGCGCCGGTTGCGTGCATTCGGTCGCGGTCAGTCGGGACAGCTGGACCGCTTCGGTTTCGCCGTCGAAGGCCGGCTGCGGGAACACGATCTGGGGCAGCGCGGTTTGCGCATCCAGCGGCAGATCGGCGGTGCGATCCCAGACCGCGCGAGCCGCGCTGAACTGCATGGCCACGGCATCGCCCATGTTCAGGTACTGACTGCCCTGACCGGGGAACAGGAAGGCGCTGCTGCCGGCTGCGGGTCCGAATCCGTAGCTGCTGCCGTCGGCCAGTGCGAATGCCTGTTCCGGCCTGGCCGCCATCTGTTTGAGTGCGGCCTCCAGCCTCGTGTGCAACTGGGCGCTGCTGCTGGCGACCAGCGCCAGCCGATGCTGCGCCTGTGCGCGCCAGCGGCGGCGACTATCCGCTGCGAGCTGCGCCAGCGGTGCGATGCTGTCTCGCAGCGCGACTGCGCGCTGCTGCAATTCGGCGATCGAATCAGCCGCGATCAGCACCAGTTCGCAAGGCTGCACCGGCAGGCGCAAGGCCGGCGAGTCGCCCTGATATTCCTCCAGCGTGGCATGGAAATTCGATCCGCCAAAGCCGAAGGCACTGACCGACGCCCGGCGCGGATGGGCGCTGCCGCGGATCCATGGCCGGCTGCGGGTGTTGAGATAGAAGGGACTGCGCTCGATGCCCAGTTTGGGGTTTGGCGCATCCACCTTGATGGTCGGCGGCAGGACCTTGTGATGCAGCGCCATGACCGCCTTGAACAGCCCGGCGGCGCCGGCTGCGGCCTTGGTGTGGCCGATCTGGCTCTTCACCGAACCCAGTGCGCACCAGGCTTGCGGCTCGCCGCCCTCGGGCGCGAAACACAGGCGCAGGCCCTCGAATTCGGCGACATCACCAGCCCTGGTGCCGGTGCCGTGGGCCTCGACCAGTTCCACGCTGTCCGGTCCGTATCCGGCCTGCTCGTAGGCGCGCCGCAAGGCCTGCGCCTGGCCGGCCGAGACCGGCGCGTAGACGCTCTTGGAACGGCCGTCGCTGGCCGTACCGATGCCGCGCAGCACGGCATAGATGCGGTCGCCGTCGCGCTCGGCATCGGCCAGACGCTTCAGCGCGACCATGCCCAGGCCTTCGCCGAGCATGGTGCCGTCGGCCGACGCGCTGAAGGGCCGGCAATCGCCGCTGGGTGACAGCGCCGGCGTCTTCGAGAAACACATGTACATGAAGATGTCATTGAGCGTGTCGACGCCGCCGGCAATGGCCAGGTCACTGTCGCCCAGCTGCAGTTCGCTGACGGCCATCGACAGCGCGCTCAGCGAGGAGGCGCAGGCGGCATCGGTGACGCAATTGGTGCCGCCGAGGTTCAATCGATTGGCGATACGGCCGGCGACGACATTGCCGAGCAGTCCGGGAAAACTGGCCTCCTGCCAGGGCACATAACTGTCGGCGATGCGGGCACAGGCGGCTTCGACCATGGTTTCGTCCAGACCGGAGTCCCGCAGCGCCTGCGCCCAGACCGGACGCTGCAGCCGCGACACCATCGAGAACAGCAGTTCCTGCGCCGAGGTCACGCCCAGGATCACCGAGATGCGCGAGCGATCCATCTGCTCGAAAGCGTCGCCTGCGGCGTCCTGCAACACCGCCTGGGCCACGATCAATGCCAGCAGCTGCGAGGTGTCGGTGGCCGGCAGTGTCGATGGCGGCAAGCCCCAGGCCAGCGCATCGAAATCGACCGGATCCAGAAAGCCGCCGCGACGCGCATAGGTCTTGTCCGGCGCCTTCGGATCGGGATCGTAGTAATCGGCGATACGCCAGTGCGACTCCGGCACATCACTGAGCAGATCGCGCCCGGCCAGGATGTCGCGCCAGAACCCGGTGGCGTCCGACGAACCCGGAAACAGGGCGCTGACGCCAACGATGGCGATCGGGGAACGCTGGGCGATGGTCATGGCAATCTCGCAAGAGCAAAAGGTAGGTCACTGCCCGCACGTAGGTCACGTTGGACGCGCAGCGGCCTACGTGACACGGTGACGTGCCAAGTGGAGGGCGCCGCGCCTGCGGCGCCGCTTTGCGCGGGCTTCAAGTCAACAGCGGCCGCGCAGGCGCGCGTCCCTCCTGCTGGCTGCTTCAGGCCCAGGGCACCAAGAGCGATCTCACGCGGAGGCGCGGAGGACGCGGAGTACAGCCGCCAGCCTTTCTCCGCGCCCTCCGCGTCTCCGCGTGAAACATGGATCTGGGGCTCTGCACTGGATTGCTTCGGCCGGATCAAGTCCGGGGTCGCAATGACGCCGTTTGCAGCTTGCCTGCCCGGACGTAGGTCACGTTGGACGCGCAGCGGCCTACGTGACAGGGCAACCTGACCTACCGGAGCGCGATCGGAGCTCACGCCAGCGGCCGCGGCCGGAAATCGAAGGCGCTGGCCGGCACCGGCGCGCCGAAGCTGCGCAGCTGCTGGGCGCGGGTGACGACGGCGGCGCCTTCGAGCAGGTTGCGTGCCACCTGGACCACGGTTCTGGCCTCTGGGTCTTCCAGAAAACTGCCGCGTACCCAGCTGTTGAAGGCACCCATCGCCGGGCCGCACCAGATCTGGTAGTCGGATTCGCGCCCCGCCAGACCGTCGATGGCCCAGCGGCTGGCGAGGCCCAGATAGCTGCGGAACACCAGCGCCATCTGATGCTTGGGGTCGCGTTCGGCGCGCTCGATTTGCTTCGGATCGCGGCCCATCCAGAAGGCGCGGGTGCTGGCCCAGGCCTGGTCGAAGCTGGCGCGCAGCAGGTTGCTTTCGACTTTCTCACGCTCGGCGGCGGGGATCGCTTCGAGGCTGGCAAAGTTCTTGTACAACTCGTAGAGCTTGCGGGCGCGCGGCGCGAACAGTGTGCCGCGACGCAGCACCTGCACATCCACACCCATCTCGAACATGTCCGCGGCCGGCGCCATGGTCACATCGGCCATCTCGGCCTGCGCCAGCTGCGCCCGCGCGGCAGCACCGAGACCGGCCTCCACGCAGCTCTGGTTGACCGAACCGGTCTGCACATAATCCGCCCCCAGCGCGAAGGCGGCGGCGACCGCGGCGGGCGTGCCCAGACCTCCGGCAGCACCGATGCGGATCGGCCGGGTGTAGCCGCGCTCGGCGGCGATGCGGTTGCGCAGGGCCGCCAGTTCCGGCAGCAGCACCGCCATCGGCCGGTTGTCGGTGTGGCCGCCGGAATCGGCTTCGGCGGTCAGATCCTCGACCAGCGGTATGCCGGCGGCGAGCTCTGCCTCGTCCGCTGTCAGCTGGCCGCGTTCGAGCAGCTTCTGCAGCAGTGCGGCCGGTGGCGGATTCAGAAACTGGCGCGCGACTTCGCTGCGCGAGACCTTGGCGATCACCCGATGGGCGCGCAGCACCTGACCATCGGCAGCGCGGCTCAGGCCGCTGCAGGCGTAACGCACCACGGCCGGGGTCAGGCGCAGATAGGCCGAGGCTTCGACGCAGCGCACGCCGCGCCTGAGCAGCAGTTCGGCCACGGCCTCTTCGTGCGCCGGTTCGGCCGGGCTGTGGATCAGATTGACGCCCCAGGGCAGCTGCTGCGGATGCAGTTCCCGCTGCAGCTCGTCGATGGCGGCTTCGATCCGTGGCAAGGACAGGCCGGCGGCGCCGAAGAAACCGAGGAAACCCTGGCGCGCCAGTTCGATCACCATGCGCGTGCTGGCAATGCCATTGGCCATGGCCCCGCCCACATAGGCAAAGCGGGTGCGATGGACCTCGGCAAAGCCGCGATCGCCTAGCCACTCGGGATAGAGCGGCGGCAGACTGCCGATCAACTCGGGGCACGGGGCACGGGGCACGGGCGTCGGGCTGCCGCCCAGTCCGATGCCGATGGCGCCGCTGCCGGGATCGCGGATGACGTGCGCGGCGACCCGGGGCTGCGCCAGAGCGGCGGCGATCTCCGCCGGCGCATACGCGGGCGGGTGAGGGCCGGCGACCCAGCTGAGGGTCGATTCCGGGCGCAAATCCTGGGTTTGGGCTGAATTTGGCACTGAGTGGCACTTTGCTGGACGCGCCCTTATATCCTTAGGCCATGAAGAAGTCACCTGCGCGCTTGCGCGAACACAAGAAAGACACCACCCGACGGGCGCTGGTACGCGCCGCCAACCGGCGTTTTCACCGCGATGGCTTCGAGGCCACCACCATCGACGACATCTGCGCCGATGCCGGCGTCAGTCGTCGTACCTTTTTCCGATATTTCGCCAACAAGGAAGCACTGGCCTTCCCGCACCGGGCCGAGCGCCTGGAGCGTTTTCTGGAACTGCTGGAGGGCGCGCCGGTCAGCGAGAGCCCCTTTGCCAGCCTGCGTGCCATCGCCCGCGAGTTCGCCCGCGATTACGCCGCCAATCGCGAGCAGCTGATCGCCCAGCAGCGCCTGGTGCAGTCAGCGCCCTCGCTGATCGCCCGCGAGCACGAGATCGACCACGACTGGGAACAGGCGATGTCCCGGGTCTTCGCCCAGCGCTTTGCCGGCTCGGCCTACGCCGAACTGCGCGCGCGCATGCTGGCCGGCGCCGCCATCGGCCTGATCCGCGCCACCATGCGCTACTGGTTCGAGCACGACGGCCGCCCCGACCTCGGCGCACTCGGCTCACAGGCGCTGGACGCCCTGCAGGACGGCTTTGTCGCCGTGATACCACCGGGCTGACCGACCCTGTGGGAGCGGATTCATCCGCGACCTTTCTGCTTTCCCTTCGCGTCCTTCGCGTCCAGCTTATGGTGACGGTCTGCGGAAGGCCCGGTCGCGGATGAATCCGCTCCCACAGACTTGCGTGGGGTTCAGGTGCCGTATTCGGCCCGATAGGCCTGCAGGCGCGGCAGCACCTCGGCCAGTTCCGGTCTGGCGGCGGCGAAGTCCAGCAGTTCGCCGAGGCTGGCGATGGCCAGCACCGGAATATCGAACTCGGCGCGGACTTCGTCGGCGGCCGAAAGAGCGCCCTGACCGCGCTCCTGGCGGTCGATGGCGATCAGCACAGCGGCGGGCTCGGCGCCGTGGGCGCGGATCAGGGCTACCGATTCGCGCACGCTGGTCCCAGCGCTGATGACGTCGTCGACGATCACCACCCGTCCCTTGAGCGGCGCGCCAATGAGCACGCCACCCTCGCCATGATCCTTGGCTTCCTTGCGGTTGAAGGCAAAGGGCAAGTCGCGATCATGCTTGCGCGCCAGGGAAATGGCGCTGGCACTGGCCAGGGCGATGCCCTTGTAGGCGGGGCCGTAGAGCATGTCGAAATCCAGGCCGGACTCGACCAGGGTATCGGCATAAGCGTCGCCCAGCTGGGCCAATGCCGCGCCAGTATTGACCAGTCCGGCATTGAAGAAGTACGGACTCAAACGCCCGCTCTTGAGCTTGAATTCGCCGAAACGCAGCACGTTCAGGCGCAGCGCCAGCTCCAGGAAATCTGATCGGAAGGACATCGGCATGCTCGGCACAGGTGGCGCCGAATCCTAGCGCGCCACCTGACCCGGGTCACCCCGGCAGACGCCGAGGTCAGCGCCAGCCGGATGGAAAGAGCTGGGCCAGCTTGCACTCGGCGGTCGGCGTCTGATTGCTCAGGTGCAGGGTCTGCGAGGCCTGTCCGAGCAGATTCACTGTCGCCACCGCTGTGGTGCAATCGCTGAACTCGATGCGCAGGGTGCCGGCGTCGCGCAGGGTGCGCACCGATCCCGGCTTGTCGGTCTGATAGACCCGCAGCAGCACCGTGCCCGAATGGAAGGCCGCGGGCGCGGCACACTGGGCAGAGCCCGGATCCGAAGCGCAGCTGTCCATGACAAACCACTGCGGACGGTCATCGGCACCGTGCTTGAACCAGGTGCCGAGCAAACGATCCTGCTCCGGCATGGGCGTCAGGTTGAAGCCCTCCAGCGCAAACTCGTCGATGGTCCAGAAGCCGCCATAGCGCGAGTCCACCACCAGTTCCTCGTCCAGCGCAGCGTCGCTGACGATGCGATAGGGAAAGAGCTGGCCGTCACCGATCAGAACGGCATCGACGGCGCTGCCCGGGGCCGGCGTGAACGGCGCCAGATCGGCCAGATTGCGCGTGCCATAGTCGCCGCTGATCTTGATATCGAGCCGTTCGGGCGCGCCATCCAGCAAGGTCACCGCGCCTGAGCCCTGCGCAGGCTGGGCGATACCCGGCGAATCGAGCAATTGCGGTTCGCCACCAGCATCCGCGCCTACGGAGAGCAGTTCGATGAATCGCGGCGCCACGGCGCCATAGAGCACCCGCACCCGAGTGTTGTTGCCGGCGACGTCCGGGGTCTCGTAGGCCAGGAACGGAAGCGGGTCGAGCAAGGCCGGCGGCGGGTTCGACTGGTTCGGGAAGAAGGAACGGGAAATCGCGAGATAGCGCTTGCCACCCTCGAATTCGAGCGTGCCGCAGGAAATCAGCGGAAACTGGGTGATGCCGCGGAAGGCTTCGGCGCAAAGCTCGTAGGTGCCCTGTTCGGGCAGCGTGATGGTCGAGGAGAACTGACCATATTCGAGCCGCGCTGACTGTCCGCCAATATCGAAGTCCATGGGCGCGGGCCCGCTGCCCAGGGCACCGCCGTTCAGCAGTTTCACCTGAACCGTTCCCAGCGCCAGGCTCGGCAGGGACCGGATCACGTAAGGGTTGAAGTCGCTGATACCAATCTCATCGGCCTTCAACTCATTCTGGGTTCCGTGCAGCACCACGAGCACATCGCGGGCCAGGCCGTTGCGACCGAAATCCGCGCGCTTCAGGTGCAGCAGGGTGGTGCCGTCGCTGGCGCGACGAAATCGCAGTCCCAGATTGACGCGGTCTGCCGTCAGCGACTCCGACAGCGATCCGGCCGCCGCCCGCACTGCGGTCGAACCATCGTCGCTCTCCATCAACACTTCGATCTCCGGCGCTTCGCCGAGCAGACGCGAGGCGTTGAACAGGCGTGTGCGCACACCCACGCTGGCTTCCACCTGGAGTTTGTAGGGCAGCGTCTGGCCATCCCCCGAGGCCAGCAGCAGATAGTCCAGAGCGAAATCCGGCATCAGCGTGGTGCTGGCGAGCACGCTGCCGTCCGATGCACGCAGCAGCTGGATGCGCTTGAGCTGGGTGCCCGCCAATTGAATGCGCGGCGGTACGCCGGCCGCAGGCTGCGTATTGACGACCACCCCGTCGATGGTCAGCTGAGTGGTAGTGGTGGTTACCGAATAGTCGGCAATGACCAACCGACCTCGTTGAGCCTGCGCCTGATCCATCGCGAGAAGGGCCAGGGCCATGATCGCCAGTTGCAGGGGCAGTTTTCGAAGCATCATGCCGATGATCATTGGGTTCTCCAAAGCTTGGCAGGATCGTGCCGACGCCTGGTAGCGTATACCAATCCGTCACACTCGTTCAGGCGCATTGGCGTCAACGCTGATCGCCGAGCGTCACCTCCGGCAGGCAATCGGCCGACGGCGTCTGATTGCTCAGGCGCAGCGCCTTGTTCGGCAGCCCGAGCAGGCTGATCGAGGCGACTGCCCGGGTGCAGCTCTCGAAGTGGATGCTCATCAGGCCGGCGTCCTCCAGGATCCGCCCGGAACCGGCCGACTGGGTGCGATAGACACGCAGCTCGACGCTGTCGCCAGCGAATGCGGTTGGCGCGGCGCAGACCGAGGCACCGGGTTCGGAGCGGCAGCTGTCGAAGGTGTACCAGCTGGTCTCACCCTTGCTGTTGTGGCTGAACCAGGTGCCGAGCAGCCGGTCCTGGCTCGGGACGGGGGTCAGATTGAAGCCCTCCAGCGGAATCTCGTCGATGCTCCAGAAGCCATTGACGTCCATGTTGACGGTTCTCTCTGCGGGTGTGCCGCTGGTGGTGACGATGCGGTACGGGAAGCGCTTGCCGTCGCCGATCAGAAAGGCGTCGATGGCTACACCCAAGCCCACACTCAAGGGTGCCAGATCAGCCAGATTGCGGTTGCCTCCGATGCTTCGCACTTTCAGATCCAGCGTTCCGGGGGCACCATCGAGCACGCGCACCCGACTGTCCCGGAAGCCGGTTTCCGCCTCGTAGGCGAAGGGTGAGCGGAACTGTTGCGGCAGGCTGCCGTCATCGCGGCTGACCACCATCGCCTCGCCCAGTTGCGGTGCCACGGCGGCGTAGCTGAGGGTGAGTCGCGCCCGGTCCGAGCTCGCCTCGGTGAGCTCGTACACAAGGAATGGCAGCGGATCATCGAACAGGGTCGAACAGCAGCTGTCGGGTGCGAAGGCTTTGGAGACCAGGACATAGCGTTTGCCCCCGTCCATCTCGACGTTGTCGCAGACCTGGGTGTCCGGCAGAAACCCGCCGTCGACCCGGGGCTGCGCGCAGACCCTGAAGATCCCGGATTCAGCCAGCATGTAGGCGGGCGACAGCTCGCCATAGGCATAGATGCTGCCAACAGGCTCGACACCACCTGGCAAAGCCGAGCTCAAGCGCACCGACATCGCGTCTTCGGGGAAGAAATAGGCGCCGCCATTGAGCAGCTGCACTTTCACCGGGCCTGACACCAATTGCCGCAGACCGACGCTGACCTCTCCGCTACCCGTGGACAGAGTAATCGCGTCTACCCACAGCGTATCCGTTTGGCCGTGGACAACCAGGATTCTGCCGCGCAGATCAGGCGTGAACCGGGCCAGCTGCAACAGGGTCTGGTTGTTGCTGTTGCGGCGCACCCGCATGCCACCGTAGATGCCGGCATCGAGAATCGGCGAGATCGCGCCGTGGGCAAGCGGCAGCGACTCGATGGCACCGGGCCAGTCCACACTCAGGGCCGACTCCGATGCCGCGCCAGGCAGCAGCGCCGCATTGAAAACGCGAACTTCGGCGGCGGCGCTGGTGACTGCTTGCAGCCGGAACGGCTGCGTGTTGCCGTCGCCACTGACGAGCAGCGCATGGCGAGTATTGGCGGCAAGATCAAGAACCGCGCTGGCCAGCACCGATCCATCGTCGCTGTTGACCAGCTCGGCACGCAGGGCATTGCCGGCACTGACCGTGTTGCGGGGCAGAGAACCCGATGCCGTGGGCCCCAGCAGGGTGACGCCTTGCAGTCGCACCTGATGCACACGCGAAGTCTTGGCGTAATCGACCAGATACACACTGGTCGTCTGCGCAAAGGCCGAGGTCGACATCAGCGCCAGGCAGCAGAGGCCAAGGCGCTGGCGCAAGATAGCGAGGATGGTTCGCATCAGAGGTCTCCCGGCGAGTGGCTGTCAGCAGTCGATGAGAGCCTACGCGGGTCGCGGTGGCACAATCGATCACAGTTCCTAAACTTGGCATTAACATCTCTGAAGCTGTAGAGGCTGCTAGCCGCCTGAAGCTGCTGCGGGCAGACTACGCAGTACCAAGGATCAGGGAGCATCGACTTGCTCGAGCCCACGCAGACCCTATGGCCGCAGTCGCCGATAGACGATGGCGATGAGGCCCATTTCTGCAGCACCTGCGTATTCGGGCGCCTGTGTCTGCCGGATGGCTACAACAAGAGTGCGCTGCGCGAGCTGCACTGCCTGATCGAGCACGTCGGCCCGTTTCATGCGGGCGACGAGATCTTCCACACCGGCGACGCCTTCAGCGCGGTGTTTTCGGTGCGGGCAGGTCTGGTCAAGACCTCCGTGCTGGATGACAAGGGCCGCGAACAGGTACTGGGTTTCTACACGCCGGGTGAACTGGTCGGGCTCAATGCGATCTATCCGGCGCGTTACCCGTGCACCGCTGTTGCCGTCGATACCGTCATGCTCTGCCGTTTTTCCTTTCCGGCCATGGCCACGCTGGCCACCCGCATTCCGTCGATACAGGAAACGCTGTTCCGGCTGATTTCCAGAGACATAGGCACCGCCACACTGGGCAAGGGTAATTACAGCGCCGAGGAGCGCCTGGCCGCCTTTCTGATCAATTGGTCCGAGCGTCTGGCTTCCCGCGGTTTTTCGGCACGGCGCTTCAGTTTGCCGATGCAGCGCACCGATATAGCCAATTACCTCAGCCTGGCGCCGGAAACGGTCAGCCGCGTCATTCGCCGAATGAGCGACGATGGATTGATTGCCATTGATCGCCGCGAAGTCGAACTGCTCGATCTCAAGGGTCTGGAAGCGCTGGCCAGCTCGCTGTTGCGACGGGGCTGAGCCTGCAGCTAGCGAACTCGGCACGCCGCGGGATTTCAGCGGAAGCGGCGCTGCTGGCGTAGACTGGGGATGGGTTTCGGTCAGGGGCTAGACCATGCAGCGTTGGGTACGGTTGCCGCAGGGCGGGTTTCTTGACGCCACGCGAATCATCTACATCAGCAAGGTGGAATCCTTCGCCCGATTGGACGACGAGGGTCACAACATCGGGGTCGACTACGCGGTCAGCATCGGCATCAGCCTGGGGCGCGATGAACATCTGATGGTCACCGGCAACAAGGAAGAGATCGGCACGCTGGTGCGGCAGATTCTGGGGCAGGCGGCCGGCTGACGCAGCCAGCGGCGGCAGAGGCGCGCGGCCAGGCGGCCCGCTGCGGTTTCTGGTCAGACCTTCGCCATTGACGCCCGGGGCTCAGGCGCGGAGGCTAGCCCGTCCCCATTCTGGTGCTTGCCCGCATGACCACCCCGGAAAACCGGCGCCCGCTCGAGCGTGAAATCACGGTCGACCTGAGCAACCGACTCACCTATGACGGCTACCTGATGCTGGACCGCCTGCTCGGTGCCCAGCAACCGCTGTCCGAGCCGCAACATCACGACGAGATGCTGTTCATCATTCAGCATCAAACCTCGGAGCTGTGGATGAAGCTCTTGATCCACGAGCTGGAGGAGGCCAATGCGCGTCTGCGCATGGACGATCTCGGCCCTTGCCTGAAGATATTGTCGCGGGTCAAACACATCCAGAAGCAGCTGTTTGAACAATGGGCGGTGCTGGAAACGCTGACGCCTTCGGAGTACGTTCAGTTTCGCCATGTGCTCGGCCCCGCCAGCGGCTTTCAGTCCCTGCAGTATCGTTTGATCGAGTTCCTGCTCGGCAACAAGAATGCCGACATGTTGCAGGTATTCGACTACGCCCCGGAGCAGCGTGAACGGCTGCGCGCAGTCCTCGAATCACCCAGCCTCTACGACGAGTTTCTGCGACATCTGGCACGCGCCGGCCATGATCTGCCGGCACACTGCATTGATCGTGATTTTTCCTTGCCGCATCAGCGTGAACCGGCATTGATTCCGGTGCTGCAGCGCATCTACGAGCAGCCCGAGCAGTTCTGGGGTGAGTACCACTTGTGCGAACAACTGGTGGATGTCGAGGAGAGCTTTCAGTTGTGGCGGTTTCGGCATATGAAGACGGTAGAGCGGGTGATTGGTTACAAGCGCGGAACCGGTGGTTCCTCCGGCGTTGCATTTCTGAAACGTGCGCTGGAACTCACATTCTTTCCGGAACTGCTGGAAGTCCGCACGGTCCTGCGCGCCCTGTAAATGAGATTCCCTAGAAGAAACTGTGTGACCGTTTGCAAATGTACTTTATTCCTGGGATTAATCAGTGCACAATCCGCCGCCACAATACCCCCAGTTGGGGGCGAACTGAGAGAGGTGTACGATGGCAATGGATCTGGGCAAACTTGGTGTGGCGGAACTGGAACAGCTGATCACGGACGCGCGTGCGCGGATCGAAACCCTGAAGAAGCAGCAGTTTGCTGAATTGCGCAAGAATCTCGAGGCACAGGCCAAGTCGGCTGGTTTCGACATTTATGAACTGTTCGGCGCCAGCGGCCGCGCTCCCCGCGGTGGCGGCGAAAAGCGCCCGGTGGCCCCGAAATATCGCAATCCGGCAGATTCGACGCAGACCTGGACCGGTCGTGGCAAGCAGCCGCACTGGGTTCGTGATGCACTGGCAGGTGGCAAGTCGCTGACTGATCTGGCCATCTGAGCCCTTTCGGGTGATGGTCGAACAGGCCCGCTTCGGCGGGCCTTTTTTGTGGAGCGATCTTGCTTCGCAACCCCAAAGCCTTGATGCGCGGGACGCTTGCGGCTTTACCAGGTGCAGCGACGGAATCCGTCCATTGCCTGTGACCTGATGAAACAGCGATCTAGGGCGCGCGTTCGGCGCCTTCCCAGTCTTTCAGGTTGTAGCGCGACAGAATCTCGGCCAGTTTGCCGCTGGCACGCAACTGGGCGGTGCCCTGGTCGAACAGGTCGGCATAGGCTCGTCCGCGCGGATCCGCCGGCGTGCAGGCGATATACACGCTCTCCACGTCACCGGCCTGTCCCAGTGAAATGATCCGGGCCGGGTCCATTTTTGCCTGTTCGACGGCATAGGCGAGCACGCTGCGGTCTTCGATGAAGGTATCGATGCGCTTGCCGATCAGGCGCGCCATCAAGCGCACGATGCCGCGGCCCACGGCCGGCACAATCTCCAGTCTGGCCTGGTCATCGGCATGGGCCTTGATGTACTCATCCAGTTCATCGCCGTAACTGTATTCCTCGATGACACCGATGCGCACATCCGCAAGGCTGTCGACGCCGGTGAAGCGCCAGGGATTTTCGGCCAGGCCCCAGAACACATTGCCCGACGGGCCCCAGCCGGCTTTCGGGAATTCGAAGTCCTCGGCATCCGAGCGATAGGCACCCACCACGCAGTCAGCAGAGCCGGCGCGCACCATTTCCAGCGCATTGGCCCAGGGCATGGTGCGGTACTGGACGGTGTGGCCATGGGCCTTGGCGATGGCAATCGCCATTTCCACCATGTACCCGGGCGGATTCATCTCCGAGCCACCGCTGTAGGGCAGCCAGGGATCAGCGCGGATACGGATGTCATCAGCCGACGCGACAGCAGCGGCGGACAACAGAATCAGGCCACAGAGGCCCGGTGACGCGCGTCGCATTGACATAGGTCTGGCCTTGTCCAGCCGCGGAGAGCGTTGTCCCGAGAATACTCGGGTGGGGAAATTGAACAAGCCTCGGGATGGCCGGAATTGCAACCCCGGCCGGGTCCTGCCGGGTCCTGAAGTGACCATGACCTACGGCCCATGTGACGACCGACACCGGACCGTCATCATTACTGAACAGAACGTTCTGTATAGTAATGCGCATGCCCAGACCCCCCAAAGCCCGAGCCCGAATCCTTGATGCCGCTGAGCGCGTGGTCAAAAGCCATGGCGCGGCCAAGCTCACCTTTGACGGGCTGGTGCAGGAAAGCGGTATTTCGCGCGGCGGCATCACCTATCACTTTGCCACCAAGGAAGACCTGTTGCGGGCACTGATCGAGCGCGATCTCGAGCAGGGCCAGGCCGAACAAGGCCGACACGCGGCGCAGTCAGGCAATGAGCCGGGTGCGGAACTGATTGCGCTGATCCGCACCTGGAGCCGGCCAGACAGCGAACGCCGGCGATTTGTTGCCGGCATGCTGAGCGCAGTCGCTCACGATCCCAGCCTGCTCGATCCGATCCGCAGCCATCATCAGCAGGAGTGCGCCGCGCGCACCTGGGACGATGCCGAAATCCAGCGCTCGGTGCTGCGGCTGGCCGCCGAAGGCCTGTTCTGGAGCGAGTACTTTGGTTGCAGTGAGGTGCCCGCCGAACACCGTGACCGGATCGTCGCCCGCATGGAGCAGCTGGCACGCGAATGGTCCCTGCCGCGGGAGGCTGTGCGGTCGGCGCCAGCCGCCACCCCTGCGGCGGTTCGCAGACCGCGCAGATCCCGCAAAGCCGATGACGATGGCCAATAAACCTGGTCAACCCGCTTCAGTCCCGCCTGCTTCCCAATCCCCGTCCCTATTCAGACCGATGACCCTGCCCATGATCAACTTTCGACCGATGATTCTGACTGGACTGGCAGCCCTGCTGACCGCTTGCGGTGGCGGCGATGGCGGTCCGCCGCAGGACGGCGGGCAGATGCCCCCGACCGAGGTCAATGTGGCCCAGGTGGTGAGCCGTGAGGTGACCGAGTGGGATGAATTCAATGGCCGCCTTGGCGCCACCGATTCGGTACAGATCCGGCCGCGGGTTTCCGGCTACATCACCCGCATCGCTTTCGACGAAGGCGCCGAGGTGGCCAGGGGCGATCTGCTGGTCGAGATCGATGACCGCGAATACCGGGCGGCTTTGGCGCGCACCCAGGCCGATCTCAACCGTGCCCAGACCCGGGTCAAACTCGCCGAACGCGATCTGGAGCGCGGCCGCAAGCTGGTCGCGGCCAAAGCCATGTCCGGCGAGGAATGGGATCAGAAGAGCGCCGAGCTGGATCAGGCCCGGGCGGATGTGGTGGCCATGCGCGCAGCGGTCGATCAGGCCCGCCTGAACCTGGATTTCACCCGGGTCACGGCGGCGATCAGCGGCCGCGTCGGTGCGGCGATGATCACCGCAGGCAACCTGGTGGATCCGAGTTCGATATTGACCACGCTGGTGTCGCTGGATCCGATCTACGTCTGGTTCGAAGGCGACGAGCGCACCTTCCTGCGTTACCAGGAGCTGATCCGTGGCGGCGATCGACCCAGTGCCCGCGACGGCGGCAACCCGGTGCGCGTGGGTCTGACCAACGAAGACGGCTTCCCGCACGAAGGCGTGCTCGACTTCGTCGACAACCAGCTCGATCCGGCCACCGGCACCATCCGCGTGCGCGCCAGACTCGACAACGGCGACCGGCGCTTCACCCCCGGCCTGTATGCGCGCGTGCAACTGGTGGGCAGCGCTGTCCACCCGGCCATGCTGATCCACGATCAGGCGGTCATGACCGACCAGGATCGCAAATACGTCTATGTGGTCGGCGACAACAACAGCGCCCAGCGCAAGGATGTGGTGCTGGGTGGACTGGTCGACGGCCTGCGCATCGTCGAATCCGGCCTCGATGCCGAGGATCGCGTGGTCATCAACGGCACCCGGAAAATCTTCTTCCCCGGAGCGCCGCTGCAGCCGATCGAGGTGCCGATGACGGCGCCGAACACGATTGCCGAGGCGCCAGCGGTGGGCCAGGCGGGTGCGCCATGAGGCCATCGGCGGAAAAGCGGGGCACGCGGTACGGGGCACGGGGCACGGGGACAAAGCCGCGCACCGGGCTGATTGTCGAACGCCACGGCGCCACCGCCCCCCCGGTTCTGCGGCATCTTGCTCTTCCCGTGCCCCGTGCCCCGTGCCCCCTGCCCCCGCTTCTCGGATCCTGACCCATGGCCCACGCCGATATCTCCAAGATCTTTGTCGACCGGCCGATCCTGGCAGCGGTGCTGTCCTTGCTGGTGCTGATTGCCGGTGCCATCGCGATACCGAATCTGCCGATCAGCGAATACCCCGATGTAGTGCCGCCCTCGGTGCAGGTGACCGCCATTTATCCAGGCGCCAATCCCAAGACCATTGCCGAGACCGTGGCCGCGCCGATCGAGGAAGCGGTCAACGGCGTCGAAGGCATGATCTACATGAAGTCGACGGCGGGTTCCGACGGCACCATGATGCTGACCGTGACCTTCAAGGGTGGGGTCGACATCGATCTGGCTGCCGTGCAGGTGCAGAACCGCGTGGCCCAGGCCTTGCCGCGTCTGCCGGAAAGCGTGCGCCAGCTGGGCGTGACCACGGCCAAGAGTTCGCCCAATCTGACCATGGTGGTGCATCTGCGCTCGCCGGATCGGAGCTACGACGGGCTCTATCTGTCCAACTTTGCCAACCTGCGGGTGCGTGACGAACTGGCGCGTCTGGAGGGTGTCGGTCAGGCCCTGGCTTTCGGCGCCGGCAACTATTCGATGCGGGTGTGGATCGACCCTGACAAGGCTGCCGCGCGCGAGCTGACCGCCGGCGATATCGTTGCTGCCATCCGCGAGCAGAATCTGGAAATCTCCGCCGGGACCATCGGCGGCCCGCCGCGGCCCACCGGCAGCACGGTGCAGTTCTCGATCAATGCCCAGGGTCGCTTGAGTACCCCCGAGGAGTTTGGCGAGATCGTGCTCAAGGCCGGCAATGAAGGCCAGTTGACGCGACTACGCGATGTGGCCCGAGTGGAGCTGGGATCAAACAACTATGCCCTGAACTCGCTGCTGAACAACGACGATGCCGCCGCCATCGTCATTTTCGAGGCACCCGGTGCCAATACCATCGCCCTTTCCGATGCGGTGCGCGCCAAGATGGCCGAGCTCGAACAGGGATTCCCGGCCGGTGTTGAATGGACCGTGGTCTATGACCCGACGGTGTTCGTGCGCCAGTCGATCAAGTCGGTGATCGCAACGCTGCTCGAAGCGGTGGCGCTGGTGGTTCTCGTCGTCGTCGTCTTCCTGCAGACCTGGCGCGCCTCGATCATCCCCCTGCTGGCCGTGCCCGTTTCCATCGTCGGCACCTTTGCCGTCTTCTGCTTG